>NZ_JBCFOK010000010.1:0-311692 GCF_039605595.1 Streptomyces odontomachicola | reverse complement strand
ACTCGCCCTCGACGCCCGCGTCCGCCTGATGCCGCGCGCCCACCGCGACCCGCACCTGCGCAAGCTCCGCTCCGCGCCCAAGCCCCGCTGAACGCGCAGCCCCACCGAGGAGATTCCGCCGAGGAGACCCCGCCATGAAGCACCGCACGATCCAGAACGTCATGACCTCCGACGTCGTACACGCCACTCCCGGCACCCCCTTCAAGGAGGTCGCGGAACTGCTCGCCGTCAACCGCATCAGCGGACTGCCCGTCATCAACGAGAACAAGCGAGTCGTCGGCGTCGTCTCCGAAACCGACCTGATGGAGCGACAGGCCGCGCAGAGCAACCGCGAGGAGCGCGACCGCAAGCACGTCCGCTCCTCCTGGCTCGGCCGCCCCCTGCGCCGCCACCTGCCCCAGCGCGCCAACGCCAAGGCCCACGCGATCACCGCCAACCAGCTCATGTCCGCACCGCCGGTGACCGTGCGCCCCTCCCAGACCGTGACGGAGGCGGCACGCATCATGTCCGAACACGGCGTAGAGCGTCTCCCCGTGATCGACGACGACGGCCGCCTCCTGGGCATCGTCACCCGGCACGACCTGCTGCGGGTCTTCCTGCGCCGGGACGAGGAGATCCGCGCCGAAGTCGTCAACGAGGTGCTCATCCGCACTCTCTGGCTGACCAGCAGGTCGCTGGAGGTCACCGTCCACAAAGGCGTGGTCACCCTGGAGGGGCAGCTGGAGCGCAGCAGCGAGATCCCCATCGCCCTGCGCATGACCGCCCGCATCGACGGCGTCGTCTCCGTGGTCGACAAGCTCACCTACCGCCTCGACGACAGCCACACCCAGCCCACCGAACAGGCGCTGCAAGGCATCGCCGACGACTGGCTGCGCAAGCTGTGAGAAGGGGAGCCCCGGCCTCAACGGCCCTGCCGCGTACCGGAGATGTGCCCCGGGCGGCTCCGCCGAAAGGGCCGGACGGCCCCGCTCCCCCGCCGCGGCGCGCACTGAGGATGAAACGGGTACGAAGCGCCACCCGCCCGGGAGGGACAGCGATGACGGACTCCGCGCCCCATGAGGCCGTGCTCGACACGGCAGGGCTGGAAACGCTGGTGCGGGAACTCGCGGCGCGCGGCCGTACCGTGGTCGGGCCGACCGTGCGCGACGGCGCCATCGTGCTCGCGGAGCTGGAGTCGGCGGCCCAATTGCCCTACGGCTGGGGCGTGGAGCTGGAGGCCGGGCACTACCGGCTGCGGCGGCGCGAGGACGGCGCGGCCTTCGCGCACAGCGCGGGCCCGCAGTCGTGGAAGACCTTCCTGCACCCCGAGCGGGTGCGCCAGTGGAGCGCGGAGCGGGACGCGGACGGCGCCATGACGGTGACCCCCGAGCGCGCCGAGCAGCCCCGCTACGCCTTCCTCGGCGTACGGCCCTGCGACCTGCGGGCCATCGCCATCCAGGACCGCGTGCTGGCAGGGGGCCGGTACGCGGATGACGGCTACCGGGAGCGCAGGAGGGGGGCGTTCCTGGTAGCCGTCGAATGCACCGAGTCCGGGGCCACCTGCTTCTGCGTCTCCATGGGCACGGGACCGGGTACGGACGCCGGTTTCGACCTCGCCCTGACCGAGGTG
Organism: Streptomyces odontomachicola; assembly: GCF_039605595.1. NCBI lineage: Bacteria > Bacillati > Actinomycetota > Actinomycetes > Kitasatosporales > Streptomycetaceae > Streptomyces > Streptomyces odontomachicola. The sequence goes on along the minus strand of NZ_JBCFOK010000010.1, from coordinate 310,083 downwards.
ATCGACGCGGACGGGCACCGCTTCCTGGTACGCGCCGGCAGCGCGGAGGGCGCCGACGTACTCGCCGCCCTCCCGCAACGGCAGGCCGACGCGGCCACCCGCGACGGCGCGCAGGCCGCGGTGGCTGCCGCCGCCGAGCGCATGGGCCGCTCCATGCCGCCGGTGAGCCTGCGCGCGCTGATGGGCGAAAGCCTGGAGGCCGAGCGCTGGAACGACGTGGCCGCGCGCTGCCTGACCTGCGGCAACTGCACCATGGTGTGCCCCACCTGCTTCTGCACCACCACCGAGGACGTCACCGACCTGACCGGCGACCACGCCGAGCGCTGGCGGCGCTGGGACTCCTGCTTCGACCTGGACTTCTCCTATCTGCACGGCGGGCCCGTACGCGCCTCGGGACGCAGCCGCTACCGCCAGTGGCTCACCCACAAACTCGGCACCTGGCACGAGCAGTTCGGCAGCTCGGGCTGCGTGGGCTGCGGTCGCTGCATCGTGTGGTGCCCGGTCGGCATCGACATCACCGAGGAGGCGTGGGCCCTGCACGCGGAGAACCCACAGAACGCGGAGAACCCACACAGCGAGGGACCCCGATGAGCCACACCTCGGCGTTGCTCGCCGAACTGCCGCCCCACCGGGCCGAGCAGTTGATGCGGGCCGCCCGCGAGGTGACCTTCCCCGCGGGCACCCGCATCTTCGCCGAGGGCCACCGTGCCCAGCGCTTCTGGGTGCTGCGCAGCGGCACGGTCGCCCTCGACTCACACGTGCCCGGCCGCCGCGCCCCCGTCGTCGAGACACTGAGCCACGGCGACCTGCTCGGCTGGTCCTGGCTCTTCCCGCCCTACACCTGGCACCTGGGCGCCAGAGCGGTCACGGAGGTGCGCGCGTACGAGTTCGACGCAGGGGCCGTACGGGTGCTGATGCGGGACGATCCGGGGCTGGACGCCGCGGTCACGCGCTACGTGGCCGAGGTCGTCGCGGAGCGGCTGAAGGCCACCCGGATGCGGCTGCTCGACCTGTACGGGCCGCACGGCAGCGGACCGCACGGCAGCGGAACCGCGATATGACCGGCGTCGCAGGCCCAGCCACGGGCTCCGCCGCCCCACGCTCGGAGGCCGGAGCCGCCCTCCCCCTGCCGCACCGTGTCCTGTGGTCGCGGCAGGAGAGCGCGGACACCGTCTCCTTCCGGCTGGAGCCCGTGGCCGAGACGCTTCCGGCCTTCGCGCCGGGGCAGTTCGCGATGGTGTACGCGTTCGGCGTCGGCGAGATCCCGGTGTCCGTGTCCGGCATCGCGGGCCCCGGCGTGATCCACACGGTGCGGGGCGTGGGCGCCGTCTCGGAAGCACTGTGCCGGCTGCGGGCGGGGGACGTCGTGGGGCTGCGCGGTCCTTTCGGTACCGACTGGGGACTGGATAGGGCCGCGGGACACGACCTGCTGATCCTCGCCGGAGGAATCGGCCTGGCCCCGCTGCGCCCCCTGGTACAGGCCGTGCTCGACAGCCCCCGCCGCTACGGCCGCGCGCACCTCCTCATCGGCGCCCGCACACCAGCCGATCTGCTCTACCGCGAAGAGCTGCACCGCTGGCGCACCGCACACCCCCGGGTCACCGTCGACCGGCCCGACGCGCACTGGAGCGGGCATGTCGGGGTGGTCACCGGTCTCCTCGCCCTCGCCGACTTCGCCCCGCACAACACCACCGCTTTCGTCTGCGGCCCCGAGGCCATGATCCGCGCCAGCGCGAACGCGCTGATCCAGGGCGGGGTGCCCGCACACCGCGTCCGCGTCTCCCTGGAGCGCAACATGCGCTGCGCCACCGGCCATTGCGGCCACTGCCAGCTCGGCCCGCTCCTGCTGTGCCGCGACGGCCCGGTCATCGGCTGGGACCGCGCGCAACCCCTGCTGACCGTACGGGAGCTGTAGATGAGCGAGCACGCACGACCCACCTTGGCCGTCTTCAAGTTCGCCTCCTGCGACGGCTGCCAGCTCACCCTCCTGGACTGCGAGGACGAACTCCTCCCCCTAGCCGAGCAGATCGACATCGCGCACTTCACCGAGGCCACCAGCGCCAGCCGCCCTGGCCCGTACGACCTGGCCCTGGTCGAGGGCTCGGTGACCACCGCGGCCGACGCCGAGCGCATCCGCGTCGTACGGGAGCAGGCCCGGCATCTGGTGACCATCGGCGCCTGCGCCACCGCCGGCGGCATCCAGGCCCTGCGCGACTTCGCCGACATCGAGGAGTTCCGCAACGTCGTATACGCACGCCCTGACTACATCGACAGCCTCGCCACCTCCACTCCCGTCTCCGCCCACGTCGAGGTGGACTTCGAGCTGCGCGGATGCCCCATCGACCGCGGCCAGCTCCTGGAGGTGATCACCGCGTTCCTGGCGGGCCGCAGGCCCGGCATCCCCGACCACAGCGTCTGCTTCGCCTGCAAGCGGCGCGGCACCGTGTGCGTCACCGTCGCCCACGGCACGCCCTGCCTGGGCCCGGTCACCCACGCCGGGTGCGGCGCGATCTGCCCCGCCTATGGACGCGGCTGCTACGGCTGCTTCGGCCCCTCCGGGTCGGTCAACCTCCCCGCACAGATCCCCCTCTTGCGCCGCGACGGCATGTCGGAGCGGGACGTGGAGCGCTTCCTGCACACCTTCAACGCCGCCGCCTTCGCCCGCTACGACACCGGCGACGGGGTGCGGGAGGAGCGGCCATGACCCACCGAGGCTCACGCGTGCTGCACGTCGGCTCCCTCGCCCGCGTCGAGGGCGAGGGGTCGCTGAACCTGCGCGTCCACGACGGCACCGTCACCGAGGCGCAGTTGGCGATCTACGAACCGCCCCGCTTCTTCGAGGCGCTCCTGCGCGGCCGCGCCCACACCGAGCCGCCCGACATCACCGCCCGCATCTGCGGCATCTGCCCCGTCGCCTACCAGATGAGCGCCTGCGCCGCGGTCGAGGACGCCTGCGGCGTCGAGGTCGGCGGGCAACTGGCGGCGCTGCGCCGCCTGCTGTACTGCGGCGAGTGGATCGAAAGCCACGCCCTGCACCTGTACCTGCTACACGCCCCCGACTTCCTCGGCCGCGACAGCGCCGTCGAGCTGGCCCGCACCCACCGCGCCGAGGTCGAACGCGGCCTGCGCCTCAAGCAGGCCGGCAACGCCCTCATGGAGCTGCTGGGTGGCCGCGCCATCCACCCCGTGAACGTGTGCTTGGGCGGCTTCCACCGCGTACCCGCCCCCGATGAACTGCGCCCGCTGGCCGAGCAGTTGCGCCGCGCGGAAGAGGACGCCTGGGAGACGGTGCGCTGGGTCGCCGGTTTCGAGGTCCCGTACGCGCGCTGCGATGCCGATCTGCTGGCGCTGACCTGCCCGGATACGTACGCGATCGAGGCGGGCACCCCGACCGTGCTGCCCGCGGACGACGGGCCCCGGCGCACCTTCCCCACCGCCGAGTTCTCCCAGCACGTGGTGGAGGAGCAGGTGCCGCACTCCACCGCGCTGCAATCACGTCTGGACGGACGGCTGCATCTGACGGGGCCGCTGGCCCGCTTCGCCCTCAGCGGCCACCTCCTGCCCGACACCGCGCGGGAGGCCGCCCGCGCCGCCGGCATCGGCGATCCCCGCGAGGGCGCGGTGTGCCGCAACCCCTACCGCAGCGCGGCCATCCGCGCGGTCGAGGTCTTCTACGCCGTCGGCGAGGCGCGGCGCCTCATCGAGGCCTACGAGCGGCCCTCCCCCGCCCGGCTGGAGGTACCGCCGCGTGCCGCCACAGGGCACGGCGCCACCGAGGCACCGCGCGGGCTGCTCTACCACCGCTACGCGCTGACGGCCGAGGGCACCGTGGCCGACGCCGTCATCGTCCCGCCCACCGCGCAGAACCAGGCCGCCATCGAGGAGGACCTGCGCCAACACGTGCAGGCGGCGCTGGACGCCCACTCCCCTGCCACCGACGCGGAGTTGTCCGCCCTGTGCGAGCGGGCGATCCGCAACTACGACCCGTGCATCTCCTGCTCCACCCACTTCCTCGACCTGACGGTCGAGCGCACCTGAGAGCAGCCGCATACATGGAGTGGCCGCCCCGAGGAGGCCCCGATGGAACACACGCCGCACACCGTCAACGATGTCATGACGCACACCGTCATCGCCGTGGGCCGGCACGCCGCCTTCAAGGAGATCGTGCGGACCATGGAGCAGTGGAAGGTCAGCGCTCTCCCCGTCCTGGCCGGCGACGGGCGGGTCATCGGCGTCGTCTCCGAGGCCGACCTGCTGCACAAGGAGGAATTCCACGACCGCGAACCGGAACGGATAGAGACCAACCGCCGCCTCGCCGCCCTGGGCAAGTCCGGCGGCATGACGGCCTGGGAGCTGATGACGGCGCCCGCCGTGTGCGTGCACGCCGACGCCGCCCTGCCCGAGGCTGCCCGGATCATGGCGCTCCAGGAGGTCAAACGCCTGCCGGTGGTCAATGACGAAGGGGCGCTGGAGGGCATCGTGAGCCGCAGCGACCTGCTGAAGGTCTTCCTGCGCGGCGACGACGAACTCGCCCACGAGGTGCGGGAGCATCTGCACCGCCTCTTTCCCGGCCCCCTCGACCCGCTCGACGTCACCGTCGAGGAAGGTGTCGTCACCGTGACCGGCGTCGTACGCGATGCGTCCTTCATCCCCGTGGCCGGGCGCCTGATCCGCGGCGTCGAGGGCGTCGTCGGTGTCCACTGCCGGCTGGCCGGCGCCCATGACGCTGCCGCTGCAGCCACGGCCAGGGCCGCCGTCGCCGAATCCACCTCCGCTTCCGCCTCCGACCCCGGCGAAGGGCAGGAGCCGAAGGGGACGTGACCGGATGAAGTACCTCGACGAATACCGCGATCCCGCCCTCGCCCGCACGCTCCTGGAGGAGCTGGGCCGCACCGCCACCCACCCCTGGCAGATCATGGAGGTGTGCGGCGGTCAGACGCACACCCTGGTCAAGCAGGGCATCGACGAACTGCTGCCCTCGGGCGTCCGCATGGTGCACGGCCCCGGCTGCCCCGTGTGCGTCACCCCGCTGGAAACCCTGGACCGCGCCCTCGCCCTCGCCGCACGCCCCGAAGTCACCCTCACCAGCTTCGGCGACATGCTGCGCGTCCCCGGCTCGGACTGCGACCTGCTCGCCCTGCGGGCCAGGGGCGCCGACGTACGGGTCGTCTACTCCCCCATGGAGGCGGTGCGCCTGGCCGCCGAACATCCCGAGCGCGACGTGGTGTTCCTCGCGGTGGGCTTCGAGACCACCGCACCCGCCAACGCCATGGCCGTGCTGCACGCCGAGCACCTGGGCCTGCCCAACTTCAGCCTGCTGGTCAGCCACGTCCTGGTGCCGCCCGCCATGACCGCGCTGCTGGAGTCCCCGGAGTGCGCGGTCCAGGCGTTCCTGGCTGCGGGGCACGTGTGCACGGTCATGGGCTGGACCGAGTACGAGCCGCTGGCCGCCCGCTACCGCGTGCCCATCGTGGTCACCGGCTTCGAGCCGCTGGACCTGCTGGAGGGCATCCTCCTCGCCGTCCGGCAGCTGGAGCAGGGCAGGGCCGAGGTGGAGAACCAGTACGCCCGCGCGGTCCGCCGCACCGGCAACCGGCAGGCCCGCTCGGTCGTGGAACGGGTCTTCACCGTCACCGACCGGCCCTGGCGCGGCCTGGGCACGCTCCCCGCCAGCGGGCTCCAACTGCGCCCCGAATACGCCGCGTTCGACGCCGCCCGCCGCTACGACATCGGCGGCCTGCACCCCGCCGAGCACCCGGAGTGCATCGCCGGGGACATCCTCACCGGCGCCCGGCTGCCCACCGACTGCACCGCCTACGGCACCCGCTGCACGCCCCGCACACCGCTCGGCGCGCCCATGGTCTCGGCCGAGGGCACCTGCGCCGCCTTCCACAGCGCGGGCCGCGCTCCCTCGGCCGCTCCGGTCCCTCGGGCGCACGAAGTGCGAGCCCACCGGGCGGACGAGGCCCGCCACTGACCCCAGGAGCCCGTCATGACCACCGACTGCCCCCTCCCCCACACCGAGAGCGAGCGCACCCTGCTCGGTCACGGCGCCGGGGGACGCCTCGGCGCCGAGCTGCTGGAGGCACTGGTACTGCCGGCCCTGGGCGGCCCGCAAGGACCGCTGGAGGACGCCGCGTTACTGCCGGGGCACCCTCAACTCGTCGTCTCCACGGACAGCTTCGTGGTCAGCCCCCTCTTCTACCCCGGCGGGGACATCGGCTCCCTCGCCGTGCACGGCACCGTGAACGACCTGGCCATGCGCGGCGCCCAGCCACTCGCCCTCTCCCTGGCGCTGATCATCGAGGAGGGCCTGCCGCTGGCCGAGCTCCGCGCGGTCCTGGACTCGGCGGGCAAGGCCGCGCACGAGGTGGGCGTCCCCGTCATCACCGGGGACACCAAGGTGGTGGGCCGCGGCGCAGCCGACCGGCTCTTCCTCAACACCACCGGGATCGGCCACCGCACCGACGGCCTGCGCCCCTCAGCCGCCCGCGCACAACCGGGCGACGCGGTCCTGCTCTCCGGCCCCCTCGGCCTGCACGGCACCGCCGTTCTCAGCACCCGCGAGGGGCTCGGCTTCGAGACCGACATCGCCTCCGACAGCCGCCCCCTGCACCGCCTCGTACGGGCGATGTCCCCCCTCGGCGGCGACCTGCACACCCTGCGCGACCCCACTCGCGGCGGGCTCGCCGCGGCCCTCAACGAAATCTCCCGCGACGCCGGTGTGGCCGTACGCATCGAGGAGAGCGCCCTGCCCGTCCCCGCCCCCGTGGCCGCCGCCTGCGAACTTTTGGGCCTGGATGTGCTGCACGTGGCCAACGAGGGCTGCCTCGTCGCCTTCGTACCCGAGCAGTACGCCGGGACCGCGCTGACCGCGATGCGCGCTCTCCCCGAAGGGGCGGGCGCGGTACGCATCGGAGAGGTGCTCCCCGCCGAAGGGCCCTGCCGGGTCACCCTGCGCACCACGATCGGCGCCACCCGTGTCCTGGACATGCCGCTCGGGGAGCTCCTCCCGCGCATCTGCTGATCGTGATCCGGATACTTCCGGTGCACGATGCGGAGCTCCTCAGGTGCGGACTGGCAGCGCTGATCAAGAGTGCACTCGATATGACCAGCACGGCACTGCCCCGGCGCGAAGCACTTCGCCACTTTGGTACGGCCTCAGCAGACATCTACGTGGACCGCATCGACGCCACCCGCATCGCCCGGGAGCGAGCAGGTTGGCACTATGCGCCCTGCAGGCGTGCGCTGGATGCAGTAGTTCTGGGTCCGCTGGTTCCCCTGTTCGGAGGCGAACCAGCTGCACCTGGGTCGGCGGGCGGGACAGTCCAGCACCCAGTATCAAATGAGGGGGCATCGCCACCCGAGGCTTGGCCCGGCAGGCTCCGGCGGAGTGCTCGACTGCTGACACAGCACCGCAGAACAGCGGCGGAGGAAGGGGGCTCATCGTGGTGAACTTGGTCCTGCGGCTGACAGAACACGCTCGGCGTGGCCGGTGGTTGGACTTGGCCGGCGATGAGGTGGTTACCGAAGCTGCGATGCGTACCTGGCGCCGCTCCCGCACGCTCCGAGCCTCGGCGATCAGAGACCTCCTGCGGGGTCGACACCCCGTTTCGGGTGACGAGCTTTCCCTCGACCCCCATGGGGTGCGCCTCCGCGGCGCGCGCATCACAGGCTGCATTGACCTGGACGGTCTCACGGGTGAGCGCCGCTTGGAGCTGAACGCTTGCTGGCTGACGGACGGCCTGACCGCTCAAGGCGTCAAGCTCCCGGAAATCAGCCTGGACGAATGCCTCATCGAACGGGCGCAGGCAGCGCCCGTGAACTGCCAGCGCGCATGCGTCTCAAGGCTCAGCATGTCCGGGACAACAGTGATCGGCACGTGTGAAGACGGCGCGGTCTGGTTGGAAGACGCCGAAATGTCCCGGATGAGCCTTGAGAAGGCCCGGCTCCGCAACACCACTGGACCTGCCCTCGATGCAGACGGCGCACACATCACCGGCAACGCCTACCTCGACGATCTCAAGGCCACCAGCGAGAGCAGTGTGGGGACGGTCCTACTGTGCAGGGTTTGCATCGGCGGCGTACTCGATTGCAGCGAAGCCCGTCTGCGCAATACATCCACCGGCCCAGCCCTCGCGGCCGACGGCGCCAGCATCACTGACAACATCTACCTGAGCAGGCTCAAGGCATCCAGTGCGAGCAGTCGGGGAACAATCCGGCTAATAGGCACTCAAGTCGGCGGCCAACTCTCCTGCCAGGAATCCAGGCTCCGCAACGCCGACGGGCCCGCCCTCCAGGCCGACGGGCTAAAGATCGAACACAACATGTGGCTCACGGGGCTCAAGGCATGGAGTAAGAGCAGCGAGGGCACCATCCGACTGCGGAGCGCTCGGGTCGGTGGCCAATTCGGCTGCGAAAACGCCAGGTTCCACAGCACCGCCGGATCCGCTCTCGACGCCCCCTACCTCAATGTCGGCGGTACCGCCTTCTCCCAAGGGCTCAGAGCGACCAGCAAAGGCAGAAAACACTCTGCCGATTTAGAAATGGCCCGCATCGCGGAAACCTTCGACTGCCGCGAATCCCGACTACGCAACACCACCGGCTCAGCACTCAATGCGGAAGGACTGGAAGTCGGCCAGGACTTCCTGTTCAACGGCTCAGTAGCGACCAGCAGAGGCGAGTACGGCACGGTGCGGTTGCTAGGGGCCCGTATCGGTCACCAGCTCCACTTCTTCCGAGCTCGCCTGCACAACACCTCCACCGGCCCCGCCCTTACCGCCGATGGTCTGCGCGTTACAGGGAAAGCGAGTTTCGACAGCATCGTAGCGAGCAGCAAGAGCGAGCACGGAACGCTCCGGCTGGCCGGAGCCCGCTTGGGCGGTCAACTGGTGTGCGTCGACGCACGGTTACGCTGCTCCTCCGGACCAGCAGTGATGGGACAAGACCTTCACGTCACTCAAAGCTTCTTCCTCAGAGGAAAATTCACGGCAGCATGCGCCGACGACGGCACCATGAATTTGAATGGCGCGAGCATCACCGGCCGCCTTTCCTGTAACAGCGTCCAATTGCGCAATTCATCGGGACCGGCACTGGTCGCCATAAGCATGTGCGTCGGTAAGGACCTCATACTGGCAGGCGATTTTGAGGCACGCGGCAGCGGCGAAGCGTGGGAGACTCTGGTTCTGCGGGGAGCATGCATCACCGGCCGTCTGGAGTTCGCACCTGCGCGCCTGGAGAACACTGCATCCAGCAGGCACCTCCTCGATATCGACGGAATGACCTATACAGGTCTCCCCCTCAGCGCTCCCCTGCACCGATGGCTGGACTGGCTGCGGCGGGGCACCGGCGAGTACGCCGCCCAGCCGTATCAACAGTTGGCCGCAGTCCACCGGGCGGCCGGCCACGACCACGACGTACGGCGCATTCTGATGACCCAGCGTGAGGACCAACTGGCCCGCGGACGGGCGCTGTCGGGGAGATGGGATCGGGCGTGGGGACGGCTGACCGGGCTTACGCTCGGCTACGGCTACCAGCCCTGGCGGGCCCTGCTGTTCCTGCTGGCCGTGGCCCTCATAGCCCTGACGCTGGCACTGTCCCTGGGCACGCACGGCGCACTGGTCCGGGCTGCCGGGCCCGGGAAAGGCACGGTGGAGTGTTCAACGGTGCAGCAGGTATCGGTCGGACTGGAACTCGGGCTGCCGCTGGTGAAGGCAGGCATCCGACGCTGCGTCGTCACCGACAGTGGTACAGGGCAGGCTCTGGCCGCTAGTGGCTTGGCGCTCCAAGGGCTGTCCTGGGCGTTCGCGACCCTGTTCGTAGCCGGCTTCACCGGGGCAGTCCGCAAGTCACCCTGAACCGCTAGCTCGAGCGCGGCTTTGCGGCATGCCCGTCTACGGGGACGAGAGGCTTCCTTCCCACCCCTTCCGCTGGATGACGAGAGCACCGGGGCACCGCTCTCCAGGCTGGCCAGGAGGCCCTTTTGTTGCTGTGCGCGCTTCCTCTGACCCGGCGCCGCAACCTGTCCGCAGCCGCATGGAGTTGCGAAGGCGGCCTCCCATGTGCAGCGGCTGCTGCCGCGGGACCCTCGGCCCCACTGTGCCCCGCTCGGCCCGCAGCGCTCCGGGCGCGGGCGCGGCAGCATGCCCCCAAGGACACGGGATGCTCTCCGCGGGAGGTGGGCCCGATGATCCCCCTGGTTCTCCTCGCCGCCGCCGTCATCGGGGCGGTGCTCATCTTCGGCCCCAGCAGCTTCGTCGTCGGGGTCATGCTGCTGGGCGGCGGCCTGCTGGGACTGATGGTCTTCGTCGCCACCACGAGCGCGCACGGCCGCCCCGGCGAGACCGGCTCCGTGGTCGAGGAGCGGCACTACATCGGCAACGTCCCCGAGCGCGAGCGGCGCCGGCGGTGACCGCTCCCGGGTCCGCGGACCGCACGGCGGTGCGGGCGGACTCTGACGGGGAACTCCTGCGCTGCGACGGCTTGGTGCGCCGCTTCGGCGAGCGGGTGGCGGTGGACGGCGTGAGCCTGACCGTCGCGCCGGGCGAGACCTACGGCCTGCTCGGCCCCAACGGCGCGGGCAAGACCACCGCCATCCGCATGGTGTGCGGACTGCTGCGCCCGGACGGCGGGGAGGTGCGCGTCTCCGGGCACCGCGTCGGCACGGGCGCCGGGCCGGCCAAGCGGCTGATCGGCTACGTGCCGCAGGACGTGGCCCTCTACCCGGACCTGACGGTGCGTGAGAACCTGCGCTTCTTCGGCCGCCTGCACTCCCTCCCCCGCCGCCGCCTGGAACAGCGCGTGCACGAGGTACTGGACCTCATCGAGCTCGCCGACCGGGCGGGAGACCGGGTCGAGTCGCTGTCCGGCGGCATGCGCAGGCGGCTCAACATCGGCGCCGCGCTGGTGCATTCGCCCGCGCTGCTGGTGCTGGACGAACCCACCGTCGGCGTCGACCCGCAAAGCCGCCACGCGATCCTGGGCAGCGTGCGCCGCTTCGGCGCCGAGGGCATGGCCGTGCTCTACACCACGCACTACATGGAGGAGGCCGAGCGGCTGTGCGACCGCATCGGCATCATCGACCACGGAAAGCTGATCGCGGAGGGCACCTCGCGTGAGCTGGTGGCACTGGTGGGCGAGCGCGACCGGGTGCTGCTGACCGCCGCCGGAGACCTGAGCGGCTACGCGGCCGCATGCCGTCAACTGCCCCGCGTGGACAGGGCGGACGTGGGCGGCGAGCGGCACGACACCGTACAGGCCCTTGTGCGTGACGCGCGCAGCCTCCTGCCCGACCTCCTCGACCTGGCCCGCCGCGACGGGCTGCAGATCCGCGGCGTACGCATCGAAGAGCCCGACCTGGAGGCGGTCTTCCTCCACCTGACCGGCACCGCGCTGCGGGAGTGAGCTCCATGTACGCGGCCCTGCGCTCCACCGTTCCCGCCGCCCTGCGCGCCGCCCTCGCCATCGCGCTGAAGGACCTGCGCCAACGGGTGCGCGACCGCTCCGCGTTCATCCTCTTCCTGCTCGCCCCCGTCCTCGTGTCCGGCCTGATGGCGATGGCCTTCTCCCGTACCGACCTGCACGCGGACGTGGGCGTGGTCAACCTCGACCACGGACCGGCGGCCACCGGGCTGGTGCGGGTCCTGAACGGGCGCGAGCTGCGGAACCTGGTGGACGTGCGCCCCTACGCAGACCGTACGGAAGCAGCACGGGCCGTCGAGGGCGAAAAGGTGGACGCCGCCGTGGTCATCCCCGCCGGATTCACCTCCGCGCTGGGCGGCCGCGGCAGCCCGCCCCCACTCACCGTCCTCGACCACGTGGACCAGCCGCTGGCCGCGCAGATCGTGCGCGCCGTGAGCCAGTCCTACGTGGCCCAGGTCAACGCCGACCGGCTCTCGGTGCGTACCGCCCTCGCCGCAGGCGCGCCCGCCGACCGCACCGCCCGGCTCGCCGCGGCGACGGGCAGGCTGGCGGTGCCCGAGCGCGTACGGGCGCTCGGGCTGAGCGACCACCGGCTGGAGACCATCAGCTACTTCGCCCCGGGAATGGGGATGTTCTTCGTGCTGTTCATGGTCGGCTTCGGCGCCCGCGGCTACTTCACCGAGCAGCGCCAGGGCACCCTGGACCGGATCGCGGCGGCTCCGGTGGGCCACCGCACGGTGCTGCTCGGCAAGTCCCTGAGCACCTTCGCCTACAGCCTGGCCTGCCTCTCTGCCGTGCTGGCCATCTCCTGGCTCGCCTTCGGCGCCCACTTCTCCGACCTCTGGGCCGTGGGCGCGCTGTGCGTCGCGATGGCCGTGGCGGTGGTGTGCCTGACCGCGCTGGTCATCACCCTGGCCCGCACCGAGCGGCAGGCGGACGCCATCGGCTCGCTGCTCACCTTCGTACTGGCGCTGATGGGCGGCAACTTCATCTTCGCCGCAGCCGGCCCTCCCCTGCTGCGGAAGCTGGCACTCTTCACCCCCAACGGCTGGGCCCTGCGCGGCTTCACCGACCTGGGCACCGGCGTACGCGGGCTGGCGGCCGTGGGAGCGCCGCTGATGGGCATCGGGATCTTCTGCCTGGGGGTGACCGCGGTGACGCTCGCGGTCAGCGGCCTGAGGAGGGCGCCGTGAACATCCCACGGCGGCCCGCGCCGCCTCCCGCGCTCGCGGTCACCCGTGCCAGCCTGACGCGGATGCTGCGCGACCGCACCGCGCTGTTCTTCATGGTGCTGCTCCCGGTCGCCGTCATCCTCGTCATCGGCGCCACCGTCAGCGACTTCGACCGCTTCCGCGTCGGCGTCGTCTCCGCTCCCTCCGGCCCCGTGGCGGCCGAGCTCACCGCGGCGCTCGACGCCTCCCCGGGCCTCAAGACCCGCCACTACGCCGACACCGGCGCGGCGCGCACCGCCCTGCGCCGCGTGGAACTCGACGCCGTCGTGGTCGTCCCGCGCCACCTGGACGCGGCGGTACGCGGCGGACGCGAGGTCACCGTCCCGGTCCTGGTCGAGCCGCACGGCAGCGCGGGCCCGGCCGCCGTCTCCTCGGTCTCCGCCGCCATCGCCCAGCACGCCGGGCGCCTGCAGGCCGCCCGCTTCGCCGTACGGGAGACGGGCGGAAGCTTCCAGGAGCGGCTGGCGACGGCACACCAAGCCCAGCGGCACACCGACCCGGTGCGGGTGGTCACGCACACGGCGGGTGGCAGCAGCAGGTTCCTGCCCCTCGGCTACAGCTACAGCACCCCCACCATGCTGGTGCTGTTCGTGTTCATCAACGCCCTCGCCTTCGGCTCGGCCCTCGTACAGACCCGCCAACTCGGCGTCCACGCACGCGCCCTGGCCGCACCGCTCGGCGCGCGCTCGATCGTCCTCGGCGAGACCCTGGCCTACGCCGCCCTCGCCCTCCTCCAGTCCCTGCTCATCGTCGCCGTCGGCACCCTGGTCTTCGGCATCTCCTGGGGCGACCCGCTCGCCGCCGGCGCGCTCCTGCTGGTGTGGGCGCTGGTGGGCACCGGTGCCGGGATGCTCTCCGGCGCCGCCTTCCGCACCCCCGAACAGGCCGGCGCGATCGGCCCCGCGCTCGGCATCGGCCTGGGGATGCTCGGCGGCTGCATGTGGCCGCTGGCCGTGGTGCCCGGCTGGCTGCGCGCCGCCGGCCACGCGGCCCCGCACGCGTGGGCCGTCGACGGCTGGACCGAGATCCTCTCGCACGGCGCCGGGCTCTCGGGCGTCGCGCACCAGTTGGGTGTCCTGGCCGCCTTCGCCGCTGGCCTTCTGTCGCTCGCTGCCGTACTGCTCCACCGCAGGCTCACCCGGGCGTGACACGGGGAAGTGGCGCATCACCGCTGCCGCGGGAGGACCCCGATCGGCCCTCCAGCACGGCCAGTTGACCCACCTCTCCTCCACCCTCGATGCGCTGTACTGGGAGAACGAGGCACATTCCCGCGCTTCTTCACAGCGAAAGGAGAAGAAGACCATGGGCACCTCTCGCACCCTGCGATACACCGCACTGGGCGCCCTCGCCCTCCTCGCCGCCCTGCCGGTCACCACGACCGGCAGTCGTGTCGCGGACGCCGCATCACGCTCCGCCACTCCGGCCCGCAGCGGCGCTCCCCAGTCCACACTCGACCGGGTCGCCGACTTCTACGGCTCCTACGTCGACGGCCTGTACGACTCCGGCCGCAGCCCTCTCACCCACGCTCTGCGTCGGCACTATCTGACGGCTGACCTACGCCGTGACCTGGCCCGCTGGGAGGCGACCCACCACCAGGACGGCGTGGTACGCGGCGAGGGCGTCCCCGTGCGGTGGTCCGTCGTCTACAACGACAGCGGCACGGGCCACACGTGGAGCCGCGTCACCCTCACCTGGGAGGATGCCGAGCACCGGACCCGCACCAGCCGTCTGCTGGTCCAGTCCGACCTGGAGACCAAGCTCATCTCCGGCATCGAGACCATCACCTAGCCGCTCCCTCGCACCGGTGGAGACCGGCCGGGCCGACAACGGCTCACCGGCCCCTGCCGGAAGCGCGACAGCCAGCCGGCGCGCCGCCCTTGCCGCTCTGCGGATACGACCCGACGCTGGCGGCTCCCACGACTACGGCGAGAGAATCGCCGGTGCGACGGTTTCCGCACTCCACTCAAGGAGGGTGCCGTGCACGTCACCACCATCACGGCCACCGTGTCCACGGCGGACAGAGAGGGCGCCGACACGCACGGCGGCGTGCATCTGGGCATCTGCGGGCGCGAGTTCACGCTGGAGAGCGGGGTGGACGACTTCGCGCGCGGGATGACCCGCACGTTCGTCCTCGGCGCGGGCTCCAACGCGCTCAACCCGGCGGGCAACGACCCCCGCACGCCGCCGCTGAGCACCGGCGACCTGGCGCACTTCCCGGTCTACCTACGCTTCGGCCCGCGCGACCCCCGGGACACCTGGTGCCTGGAGAACGTCACCGTGGCCGTCAACCCCGGTTCGGGCGACCTCGGTTACGGCAACGTGCCCCTGCTGGGCGGCGACAAGCGCCTGTGGCTCGCGGACGACAGCGGCCGCACGGTGTACCTCAAGGAGCAGTAGGAGCCCGGGAATCACGGATCACCCGACTATGCGGTGATCCACTCCGGAACTCACCAGATGGTTTCCTGTTCGCCCGTGCTGGGCGGCGCCGACGACTCGTCGGCGACCTTCACCTGCGTCCCATTGGCAACTGCCCAGGGCTCCGTCGACACCGTTCCGGCGTCCCTCATTCGGCGAATTACCCTGATCACTTGGGTGGGGCGGTATACGGTCTCCAGGAGTGTGTAACGCTTCAGTTCCGCTACGGAAAGGCCCTTGGGCGACTCTGTGATACAGCCGTGCAAGATCCGCCGCAGTGGTGCCGTATCCGGTTCGAGCTGCAGGTCAAGCATCTGCTGCTGCGAGTCTTTGGGGTCTCGGTATCGGATGCCGTATGCGGGATCGACCATCCACATGGCTTCCTTCATCTTCTCCAGGCCGCGTTCATGCTGGGTCCCGTAGATCAGGTAGAGCATCCTGCCGCCCTCATCGACCATCTCGAAGTAGAGCGTGTGGGTGAAGCCAGCGCGGTGCAGGGTCTCTCGGTACTGCTCGCGGAGGAAGGCGAACTTCGTTGACGAAGGCTGTTGGAAGACCGACTGCCAGTCCTGGCTGCCAAATGCCTCGTCACCGCGTTGTCGGTGTCCGTCATGGCTCTCGGCGAACCGGCTGAGGAAGCTGGGCTCAAAGGTCACCATGACTTCGGTGCTGCGGCACCGTCCAAGCTCGAGCAACAGCGAATAGGGAATGTCAGGCCCACCGAAGCTGTCCAGGAGCACGAAGAGAGGCTTCCCCAGAGCCCCGGCACTCTGCAGTCGTTGAAAGAGGGCCGGATGGAAACTCCCCAGCGCCGTGTCCACCGAGATGCGCTCGGCGATGTACTGTCCGTGCTTGGAGCTCACGCCCGCCATCTGATGCTCCAACTCGCGGACTCGCCTGGGGTCTTCCTCCATGAGGACCATGCGTATGCGCTTCGGAGTTTTGTGGAGCGCCCCTGCGAAGACGTCGTAGGCGATGACGGGAGAGCCGGGTTCGCCTCCCTTGTAGACACCGGCTCCCGCGAACCCCTCGGCGTAGGTGATCACTTCGTGCCGGGACAGGAGAATCGGGGCCCAGGCAGCCAAGTACCGCTTGAGTAAGTCGTGTTTCGCCGCTGTGTGCGGATCACGCTTCCACACGGCTTCCTTCGGCACAGCCATGACCGCTCCCCCTGATCCCTCCACGACCCGCCAAGGGTGAGGATCACACAAGGTGGTCACGTATGACCAGTATGCGAACAAGGCTCGCCGGAAGTTGTCTCGGCTACAGCGCCGGCACCGGCCGCCTGGGCGGCATCTCGTCCCACGTGGCCCCTTCGAGCTCCCGCCCACCGGTCTTGGGGGTACGTCCCCCCCATTGCTTGAAGAAGAACGGTACGTCAGCTTCGTTGCATACGTCGCGGAGCTCGAGCAGCCACTCTTCGCGCACTGGGCGGTGCCGCGGCCCGGACTCCCCGCCTGCGATGACCCAATTGACGCCCTCAAGGCGCAAGTTTGTCAGCGGCCCCAGGAGCGGTTCGCAGGACAGAAAGCGCACCGCTGCAGGGACGCGGCGGAGGTCATCAACGCGATCGAGCTGACCGGCGTCTTCGACTGAAACTCCCATCCACAGATTGGAAGGCCAGTCAAGGTCTCCCGCAACCCGTCGAAGCCTCCTCGCCCTCTTGGTCAGCAACTGATACGTATGCTGAGGCGTATCGGCGATCACTTGGAATACTTGCTGCACAAAGTCCAACGGGACCTTCGCGTGGAAAAGGTCGCTCATGGAGTTGACGAAGACCATTCGAGGAGCCTTCCACTGATGCGGAACATCGAGAGCGTCCGGGTGCACGGTCAGCCCGAACCCCGGCCCGGAGGTCCTGGGAT
Organism: Streptomyces odontomachicola; assembly: GCF_039605595.1. Taxonomy (NCBI): domain Bacteria; kingdom Bacillati; phylum Actinomycetota; class Actinomycetes; order Kitasatosporales; family Streptomycetaceae; genus Streptomyces; species Streptomyces odontomachicola. Next base: position 293,150 of record NZ_JBCFOK010000010.1, on the reverse strand, counting down.
CCCCATCCACCTGGTACTTCTCAGCCCCCATGGCCTTCAGGCGTCTCGATAAGGCCAAGGCGTAACAGTTGTCGCAACCAGAGGTAACTCGGTCACATCCTGTCGTAGGGTTCCAAGTCGCCTCAGTCCACTCAATTGTGCTGCGATCGCCCATGAATACCCTCCTGAGATGCGCGTACAAGGGAGCAAACCTGCTACTCACGCGACGCTTAAGCTCTACTGCATAACGAGCGGTGCGCCGAACTGATGCGTGATCCCTCACATCCTTCATGTCGAACACTTGTTCTGTGAAGGGGGTGTGCCACATGAAATTGAGGGTCTGATCCGCTGAGGTAGCGAGCGTAAGGGGCAATCTTTTGCTGTGTGCCCGGAGCCGCCGGCAGAGCTTGCTACTACCTGCCAAGGTCAAAGTCGTCGATGTTTTGGGGCTTTTGCCAACTCCGCCGCCTGCGGTTGCGCATGGGGATACAGAGGCTGCTGGTGGGTCACGCTCCTGCCCAGCGCGCTCCGAGGTTGAGCGGCCGGCGTCCGAGGCTGGGTGCGGGACGGTCGGCGGTCGCCGGGCCATGCGGCGGTGTGACCGCCGAGGCTCGCGGCTGCGGGCCACGCCTGCGGCGAAGGCGCGGGCTCAGGCTCACTGCATCTGCCGCGCGATCCGCACTCCCCACGCGTCGATCTCCCCCTCGTCGCGGAAATCGCCGTAACGGCAGCCGAGCAGGCGGAAGATGACGCGCCCGGTGCGGTTGAGGTGTGCGGGGCGTATGGCGCCCGAGAAGCGGTGGTAGTCCCTCGGGTCCAGGGTCTCCCGCAGGCGCGCGATCGCGGGCTGCTCGCTGCGGGAGGCGAGGCGACGCAGGGGCCGGGGCAGCGCGGCGGTCATTCCGACGCTGAACATCCACACCGGGCGGGAGCCGAGCGCGTCCCGGTACCGCCGCACGAACTCCGCGGCGGGCGGCAGCCACGCCCCGCTGTGCACCGCGCTGCCGAGCACCACCGCCGGATACTCCTCGGCGGAGGGCCGTGTCTCCAGGCTCCTCAAGTCCACGGAGTGGCCGCGCTCTTGAAGGCGGGCCGCGAGGCGTTCGGCGATCTGCCTCGTGGAGCCGTGCTCACTGGCGTACCCGAGCAGAATCTCCATGCCACCGGCCCTCCTTCACCGCCACGGGGTGCATCCGCTGTGCGCGGTACGCGTCGTCAGCCGCTCTTGCGCAGCGCGCGGTCCACGTCCTCCTCGGTGACCGGCCCGTGGACGCTCAGGGCCTGGATGATCAGCAGCACGCCCCAGCCGGCCAGCACCCAGCCGGGCCAGAAGTAACCGGACCCGGTTGCGAGCCAGATGACGATCAGCACCGCGTTCACGAAGAGGTATCCCGATACGGAACCCATCAACTGCCGCCTGCGCTCCAGCCTCTTGCGCACCACTGCCCGCCTCGTGTCCGCAGACGGGTAGTCGTGCCCGGGCGGGACAGTCATCACGCACCTCCTCGTGGGAGCCTCCTGGTCCTTCGCCCTTCATCCTGCTGCGCCCCGCGGCACGGGCCCACGGGCCGACAGGTCCCCGCACAAGTGCCGGACGCCTCTGCTCGCCCCACGGGGCACTTCCCCCTTCGGACTCGTACGGAGGCGGTATGGCCCGGGGCCGGGCCCCGGCCATCCCCTGGGCGTCCGCATACCGATGAGCAATAGTGCGGAAGACGAAACGTCCAGCGCGGCGGTGGCCGCCGCTGCCGGAGCCGACCGAGGAAGTGACCCACCATGTACTGGCACGACAACGGCATGAACGGCTGGGGCTGGTTCGGCATGATCCTGAGCACCGTCCTGGTGCTGGTGGTGATCATCGGTGTCGTGGTGCTGTTGGCCCGCGCGTCCGGCTGGAGCCGCGGGGACGACTCCGGTACGCGGCCCGCCCCGTCGCCGGAGCAGCTGCTGGCCGAGCGGTTCGCTCGGGGAGAGATCGACGAGGAGGAGTACCAGCGGCGGCTGACCACGCTGCGGGCCACGGCTCCGCCCACCTCCAGGCGGTAACCCCGTCCACCCGCCTCGATGCGGTGACGTACCGGGGGCGGCGGGGGCTCAACAGCCCTGCCGTTCCTGCCCCGAACCGCCCTGCGCAGCAGCCGTTGGGCCCCTCCTGCCGGGCACGTCGCGAGAGCAGCGTGGTGAGGAGAAGGGAGCGTCCTCGTGCGCGGTACCGGATGGCGGTGGCGGTGGCGGCGCAGTCCGCTGCGGCGCCGTTGGGATGTGCGCGATGCCTGGCTGGGGCTGCTGGCCGCGTTGGCCCTGCTCCTCGGCGCTCCCGCGGCGGGCGCCGCCGCGGGCATGTTCATGTATGAGGCCAAGAGCGACGCCCGGCAAGTCCAGCTGTACGAGCGCCACCGGGTGGACGGCGTACTCCTGGAGGCCGTCCCCCGCAGTCCGCTGCGACAGGCCGACGGAACGGTCGACGATCCCACGGCCCATGTGCGGTGGAGGACCGCCCGCGGGCAGGTGCACACGGCCACCGTCCGGGTCACGGCGGACCAGCCCAAGGGGGCTTCCGTCCCCGTGTGGCTCGACCGTGAAGGCCGCCCGGCAGAAGCGCCGTTGACGCGGCAAGAGGTGCAGGACGCCGCCGTCACCAGTGGCCTGGCCACCGGGGTCGCGGCGATGGGCGCGCTGTTCGTCGTCCGCTGGGTGCTGCGCCGTTCCCTGGACCGCGCGCGGCTGGCGGCATGGGAGCAGGAGTGGGCCGTGGTGGGGCCGCAGTGGGGGCGGCGGCACATATGACGCCGTTCGCGCACCACAACAGCGCGTCACCAGAGGTTGAGAACGGGAGGGAGTAGCCATGCGCACAAGCACTGGTTTTCTGGGAGCACTTCCGGACGACCATCAGGCACGGTTGAAGGCGGTCGCCAAGGACGTCGGCTTCCCTTCCGGCACCCGAATCTTCGAGGAGGGTGAACCGGCCGACCGCTTCTGGGTCATCCGCACGGGTGCGGTCACTCTCGACATGAAGGTGCCGGGACACCGGCTGCTCTCCCAGGTCCCCATTGCCATCGAGAGCGTCGGGCCGGGACAGCTGCTGGGCTGGTCCTGGCTGTTCCCGCCGTACGTGTGCCGCCTGGGCGCCGAGACGGTCAGCCCCGTGCGCGCGCTGGAGTTCGACGCCGAGACGGTGCGGGTGCTGTGCGATGAGGACCACCGGCTGGGCCATGCGCTGACGCTGTCCGTCGCCCAGATCATCGGGCATCGGCTCCAGGCGTCGCGGGTCCGCCTGCTCGACACCTGCGCCCCGCCGACCGCGGCTCCCCGGTGAATAGGGCGCTGCAGGACGAGCGTCTCCATGAGTACGCCGGTTACGGTGGCGCGCTGATCAGCGAAGCCCGGTTGGCGAGGTAGGTCTCGTTCCATTCGCTGTCGCGTGCGGCCAACTCGCCGTAGGTGGTGGGCTTCGGGGGCTGTGCACGCAGACGCTCGGCGTCTTCGAGCAGGATGCCGGCGAGCTGGGCGCAGCGCCCGATTCCGGCAGCCCGTCTGCCGTGGTCCGCTGGGTGGATGGAAGTCGTACTGGCTGCCGCCGTGGCGGTGTTCGGGACCTTGATGGGTTCAGTGATCACACACCTGCTCCAAGCGCGCTCCGCTGCGCACGCTGAACGAAGCCGCAGCAGGGAAGTGCTCAGACAAGAGCAACTCGCAGCGTTCTGCGCTGTCGCGGACGCCTTGCACAGCGTTCGCCGCGCGGAACACGACCGGTGGAGACACGAGCGGGAGAGTCCCGAGGGAGCCGAGGCCGTCGCGGCGCGGGAGAGGTCGATCCAGGTTCGCCCCGGTGCCTGGTCCGCACTCACCCGCCTGCAACTGCTGGTGAACACACCCGAGTTGGTGCAGTCTGCCCGGAGCGCGTACCAGACCGTCAGGGCCATCCACTGGGCCCAGGACGAAGATGACCTGTGGGCCAGAGACCAGACCTCCCTCACTGCCATCGATACGTTCCTGTCGGCTGGGGCGGAGTACATGCACGGATCCACGGTCTGGTGGCCCGGGAACGGCAAGTAGCGGCGGCGCGGCAGGCCGGGCTAAGGCGCGAGGGAGAAGTAGTTCTCTTCTTCCTGGGTGAAGTGCAGGCGCAGGACGGTGTTCAGGCCGTAGAGGCTGGAGCGCAGGTCATCGAGCTGTTCGGGAGCCAAGACGCCCGCGGCGCGGGCCAGTTGCAGGTGGGTGGCGATGCGACGGGAGAGGCGCTCGATCTCAGTGTGGGCGCGGCTCATGGTGGCAGTAGCTTCGGGGCCGCCGAGCGAGGGAGCCAGGGCCGGATACAGCTGGTGCTCCTCCGCGTACTCGTGGGGCAGCAGCCGCTCGGTCAGCAGCCGGTGCGTCTCCTCGACGGACGACAGAGCGTCGGGGCCAGGGGCGCCGCACAGGCGGTCGGCGGAATCGCGCACCGCGTCCAGGACGTCCTGGAGGTCGTCGTGCTCGGCGGCGAAACGGTGGACGAGCGCCTCGGCAGCGGGACTGAGGGCGGGACGCGCAGCCCGGCTCAGGCGCAGGGCGCGCAGGGCGTTGAGGAGGACCGCCACGTCGATGCCCTCCTGAAGCAGCGCCCCGGCGGCGGGCGGCAGCAGCCCGAAGGCGGCGGCGACCATGGCGGCCAGCGACAACAGCATGCCGCCGAGGGCGCTTTGCACGGCGATACGGCGGGCGCGGCGGGCGATGGTGACGGCGTCGGCGAGGCGGTCGACGCGGTCGTCGGTCACCACGATGCCGGCCGCCTCGGAGGCCGCGGTGGAGCCGCGCGCTCCCATGGCCACGCCCACGTCGGCGGCGGCGAGGGCCGGGGCGTCGTTGACGCCGTCGCCGACCATGACGGTCACGGCGCGTTCGCGCTCGGCGCGCACGGCGGCGACCTTGCCCGCCGGGTCGAGTCCGGTGTGTACGTCGTCCAGGCCGAGGACGGCGGCGACCTCACGGGCGGGTGCCGCGCGGTCGCCGGTGAGCATCAGCAGCCGCTCGAAACCCACCGCACGCAGGTGGCGCAGGGTGCGCGGGGCGTCGGGACGCAGCGGGTCGTGCAGCAGCACGGCCCCCGACAGGCGCCCATCGAGTGTGAGCCAGGCGATCGCCGCGCCGTCGAGCAGCGCGCGGTTCTCTGCCGAGCGGGCCCAGGCAGGCCGCGCGAGGGAGGCCTCGGCGCGACCGATGCGGACCTGGCATCCGTCCACGGTGCCGGAGGCGCCCCGGCCAGGTTCTTCGGTGACATCGGTGGGGGTGGAGAGCTCCAGCTTGCGCTCGTGCGCGGTCTCGACGATCGCCTGCGCCAGAACGTGGGGCGAGTACTGGTCCAACGAGGCGGCCAGGCGCAGCACTTCGGCGGCCGTGACATTCCCGGCGGAGATCACGTCCAGGACGCGGGGACGGCCCCGGGTCAGGGTGCCGGTCTTGTCCAGCAGGAGGGTGCGGGCGCGGCCCAGGCTCTCCAGCGCGCCGCCGTCGCGCACGACCACGCCCAGGCGCAGGGCGCGGGAGAGGCCGGAGACGATGGCGACCGGAGCCGCCAGCAGCAGGGGGCAGGGCGTGGCGACCACCAGCACCGCGACAGCGCGCACCGCGGAGCCGCTGATCAGCCACGCCAGTCCCGCCACGGCCAGCGACAGGGGCAGGAACCAGGCCGCGTACCGGTCGGCCAGGCGCACCACCGGCGCGGACTCGGCCCCCGCCTCACGGGCCAGCCGCACGATCCCCGCGTAGGTGCTCTCCTGCTCGGTGGCGGTAGCGCGCAGCTCGAAGGCACCGCCGGCGTTCACTGCGCCGCTGCGCACCGGATCGCCCCGTGGGCGCTCGATGTGGAGGGATTCCCCGGTGAGCACCGACTCGTCCAGGACCGCGGCGGTGTCCTCCACCCGCCCGTCCACGGGGACGACCTCTCCGGGGCCGACGACCAGTAGGTCGCCCACGGTGACCTCCCCCAGCGACACGGTCGCCACTCCCTCCCGCGTACGACGTCGTGCCGAGCGCGGCGCGTGCTCCAGCACGGCGCGCAGGTCGTGGGAGGCGCGCCGCCGGGCGACGGCCTCCAGGGCGCGTCCGGTGGCGAGCATCAGCGCGATCAGCGCGCCCGCCAGGTACTCGCTCACGGCCAGGGTGCCGCCGAGCGCGAGGACGGCGATCACGTCCACGCCCGCCTGCCCGCGCCGCAACGCGGCCAGCACCCACACCACGGCGGGGATGGCAGCACCCACGGTCCCCAGGCCCCACAACAGGTCGGCGATGTCAGGGGAGTCGGCGAGCCAGGCGAAACCGCCACCGGCCAGAGCCGCTCCGGTCACGGCCAGGAGGACCGGCTCAAGCCGGAGCGAAGCCGGCGCGGGGAGACGGCGAAACCATGCGGTGAAGGCGGAGCGGTTCATGACGCACCTCGGTCACACATCGAGTCCGGCGGGACCCGTCCGGTCCCCGCCCATCGCATCGCGGCACGCCGCCCCGCGGCAGGGGACGACCGGTCCACACCGAAGCCCGATGGCCGGGCGCGTACGGGCAGTTCAGCGGGGGTGCGTCACTCAGGGCAGGAGTACGAGCTTGCCCCGGGCAGCGGTGCTCTCCAGCATCTCGTGGGCCCTGCGCGCGTCGGTCAAGGGCATCCGCTCGGCGATCACCGGCCGCACGGTGCCCTCCCGCAGCAGGCGGATCAGTTCGCGCAGATCCTCCCGGAACCACTCCGGGTGGCGGTCGCGCATCTGCACAACCCGGTAGCCGAGCACCTTCCGCCGTGGCGCGAGCAGTCCGGCCGCCTCCACGGCCGCGGCTGCCGCGTACCACTCCAGCCATCCGCGCGGGCTGCGGCGACCGCCGGAGAGGGTGGAGAGATGCCCGTAGAGGACCAGCCGCCCGCCGGGACCCAGCGCGCGATAGGAGCGCAGGGATACCGCGCCGCCGATGCCGTCGAGTGCGATGTCCACGCCGGCCGGGCTCAGTTCGCGCACCCGCCGCGCCATGCCCCGGCTCCGGTAGTCGAGGGCGAGCGCGCCCGCGCGTTCGACGCGGGCGCGGTCCTCGGCCGAGGCAGTGCCGATCACGCGCAGCCCGGCCGGGCCGGCGAGCTCCAGCACAGCGCTGCCCACGCGCCCCGCCGCCCCGTGCAGCAGGACCGTCTCCCCCTTGTTTGCTCCCGCCGCACGGTGGAGTAGCTGATACGCCGTCATATACGGCAGGAGGAGGCCGACCAGCTGTGCGGCGTCCAGGTCTTCCGGCACGGGTACGGCCGACTGCTCGGCGAGGCAGACCTGTTCCGCGTACCCGCCCCACACGATCAGCGCCGCGACCCGCTCCCCCACGCGCAGCGCTTCGCACCCGGGGCCCGTCTCCCGCACCGTGCCGACGATCTCATACCCGGGAGTGCACGGCGCCTTCGGCCCGCCGAGGTAGCTTCCGGCCCGCACCAGCGCATCGGTGAACGAGGCCCCCGCCGCCTCCACTTCGACGCACGCCTGCCCCGGCCCCGGCCGCGGAGCGGGCTCCTCGATCACACGCAGGACCTCCGGACCGCCGAAGCGATCCGCGACGACGCGCTTCATGCCTCCAGAGTAGGAAGCGCGCCGTCCACCTCAATACGCCGTACAAAACAGACGCCTGCACGCGCCGCAGGGAGCGTGGCCCGACGGCCCCGTCAGCGGGGCCCGTTCGGCCCCTGCCCGGTGTGCGCGGGCCCTGGTCACGCTGGTGGAAAACACCACGCCCCGGAGGCACCGCAAGGCGCCGCCGCACAGGCCCAGGCGGACGGTGGCGCGTGCGCCGCCCCCTGCGCGCAGCGGTTGAAGGGGACTCCGATGACCGGATACAGGGACCGTGAGCGGCTGTTCGCGAACGAGACGGCGAACGCGCTCGACATCAGTTCGCACCTGAGCGACAGGGAGATGACGGCGGCCGAACGCGAGGTGGTGGAGGCGCTGGGCGCCGAGTTCTCCGAGCAGGTCGGCGGCGTGTGGCTGCTGGCCTCCGGTCGCTTCACGGCGAACAACGGCAACGGGATGGAATCCCTCATCAAGCGCAAGCTCCACGACGTCTTCGGCTACCCGCCTCCGGAACGGCCCGAGAGGCCGCTACACCTCCTGCTCGACTCCCCCGGCGGGAGCCTGGACAGCGCGTACACCACCGTGCTCTACCTCTCCGCGTACACCGCCGATCTGCGGGTCTACGTGCCCGACCGGGCCAAGAGCGCCGCGACGCTGGTGGCCGTGGGCGCGGACAGGCTCTACCTGTCGGCCTTCGGCGAACTGGGGCCGCTCGACACGCAGATACCCGATCCGCGCAACCCGGCGAACACGCTCTCAGCCCTCGACTGCTACCAAAGCGTGGACTACGTACGGGACTTCGGCATCAAGACGATCTCCGCCACGCTCCCGAAGCTGGTCAACTCCACCGAACGGCAGATCCCGATCAGCACACTGCTCGACAGCGCCACCTCCTTCGCCCTGGGCGCGATCGCCCCCATGCTCCACAGCGTCACCGCGCTGGACTTCGGGGGCTGGGGCCGCAGCCTCATGATCGGGGAGCACTACGCGCGCAAGCTCCTGGAGTCCAAGGCCGAGGACGTCCACCGGCCCGGCGTGGAGGGCATCGCCTGGCAGCTCGTCTACGGCTACACCCACCACCTCTTCCCGATCGACTTCCACGAGGCGCAGCGGATCGGCCTGGGAGTCGAGCTGATGGACCAGCAGACCTACGAGGGAGCCAGCAAGGTGGTCGGGGCCTGCCGCGGAAAGAGCTTCGCCGGATTCCTCAGCAAGGACGAGGCGAAGCTGGAGAAGGAGGCCGAGGCCCGCCGGGCGGCCGAGGCGCTCCCCGAGGCGCAGCAGGCGCGCGCCGACGGTGCCGGGACCGACCGCGCTCAAGCGGAGGCGGACCGGGTCAGGGAGATCGACTACGAGGAGAAGTAGCCCGCCATGCGGCTGCGCACTCCCCGCTTCGTGCGCGGGGTGGGCCGCAACTGGCCCTACTTGCTGTTCCTCGTCTTCATCGTCATCCCGCTGTGGTGGATGGCGGCGACCCTGGCCATACGCAGCGGGGTGTACGGCTTCTCCGGGCGCCCCGACCCGGCGCAGGTGAAGACGTTCCTGACGTTCGTCGGCGGTGGCCTGGCCACGGCGGCGACCCTGTTCGGCGCCTTGATCACGCGGGAGCACAACGCCCGTGAACGGCGGCGCCTGGGGCTGGACACCTTGCTGAAGAGCCTGGACTCCTTCTCCCCCGGCACGCCCCAGCGGGTCGCCGCTGTCCTCTCGACGATGATCCTGCTCGGGCATCCCCGCGTCGTCCTGCGCGTCCTCGAACCCGCCTGGAAGGCAGAGGAAGTGGACCATGCGACGGCCACCTGGTGCATCGGCCAGGTGCTCGCCGGCGCGGAAACGTCCTCCACCGGCAGGCGGGACGCCCGCGCCGATCCCGTCATCAACGAGGCCACGGTGCTGCTGCGATCCCACACACACCAACTGACCGACCGCGCCACAGGCGGCCTCTTCTTTCCCGGCGACTTCCTGTCGGGCTGGCGCGGCGACCTGCCGCACACAGCGAAGAACGACTTGCTACTGGCCATGGGCGAAACGTTGCTCTCCCAGGACAAGAGGTGGTGGTGCCCTGGCGGCGCCCCTCCCCACTGGCCGACCCGAGTCTGGATGAAGTGCGCCGAGCAGGACCCGGACCCCGACATCCGGCTGTCGGCTGCCGTACTGGTGGACGCTCTGTGCTCGTGCTTCCCGCAGCAGATGACGGCGCATCCGGCGTTCAGGGACAGGGTCGCGCGCCTTCTCCGGCAGGCCGAGACGGTGACGGGAAGGCCGCACGGGAGCATCCCGGGGGACTGCGCGCTGCTCGCACACAAAATCACCGAGGAGTGGGGCCGCCACCCAGCACCCGTCTCCATCCCCTCACACCGGAGGTGGCTCCCCGGACGACGCCGGCCTGGAGCCCTCCGCGCCGACTGCTCCTCCTGACAGCCGCACGGCGGAGGCCCGCTGGAGCCGCATCACCGACCCACGCGGCTCCAGCCATGTCCTCCCGGCTGTCCCAGAGCGGAGGCACGCCCAGCACCTCCCTGCCGGTGAGGCCCCTGCGCGAGGAGCCGGGGGGAGCCTGCGGCTCCTCGCGTCCCCCTGGCTGCCCCCGTCCGAAAGGGCGGCCGTCTCCTTCCCGAACCCGAGATGACAGCGCGGACCTGTTCCGCCGCACATCGGCTCGCGGGGAACCCCGTTACGTACCGGATGGCACAAGAACTGCACAGTCCGGCTCAGGGATACAGGACGGTGACGGGACCATGGCGCCCCCTCTGAACCCACGGCATCACGGTCGGTCCGAATGGCCCGGCCGCCCGGGTGCGGGCCGCCTGTGACGCAGGCGGTCTCACACCCTCGGCATATCGCATCGCCAGAGTGCCAGGCAGGGCCTGACGGCCCGTTCAGGGACGCTGTCCGGCCTCTTCTGCGGGGTCGTTCGGGGCGCCGGGCCGTCCCGAACGCGGCGCACCGCTCCCGTTCCCTCACTCCCCGAACCCCGGTGTGCGCCGCACCCGCCCCTCGGGCAGGACCGCCAGCCCCTCGTACCCCTCCAAGGTCTCCAGCCACTCCAGCGCGCTCTCGCCCCGCGCGAAGGCGGCGGTCGCGTAGGCGTCGGTCAGGGCCAGTCGGGGGCCGGTCACGGTGAGCGAGGCGAGGCCCTGGGCCGGAGCGCCGGAGTCGGGGTGCAGGATGTGCGCGCCGCGCTCGGCGGTACCCGAGGTCGCGACAGCCAGGTCTTCGGCTGCGGTGGCGGTGGCGGCCAGGTGTCCGGGGCGCAGCGGGTGGGCGATGCCGACGCGCCAGGGCGTATCGGGGGCCGCACGGCCGCGCACGCGCAGGTCGCCGGCGCCGTTGACGCAGGTGTTGCGGGCTCCCGCGGCGTGCAGCAGGTCGGAGGCGGCGTCCACGGACCAGCCCTTGACCAGCCCGGAGGGGTCGAGGAAGCCGCCGGCGGTGATGCTGAACCAGCCCTCGCTGACCCGGGCGGCGTGCGCGCACAGCGACAGCACCTCCTCGACCTCTGGCGGACACAGGGCGATGGGCAGTTCGCCGCGGCCGAGTCGGCTGATGGCGCTGTCGGTCCTGTAGGTGGAGAAGACGGCGTCCACCCGGTGCAACAGCCGTGCCGCCTCGGCGAGGGCGCGCCGGATGGCGGGTGTGGGCTCATCGCGGATGTCGAAGGAGAAGACGGTGCCCATGACGGGTTCGGTGTGGCGCAGGCCCGGCTCCGACACCGGCGCCGGGCCGTCAGCCATGGGAGCGGTCCAGGGCGCTCTGGAGGGAGCGGGTGTAGCCGTCGCTGGTGTAACTGGCGCCGGAGACCGTGTGGATGTGGGCGCTCTGGGCTGTCATGGCCTCCTGATTGAGGCTCGGCAGGGACTGCGCGGCGATCTCGCGGGACCTGCCGTTGTCGTGGGGAGCCTGGAGGACCTTCACTCCGGTGAGGCGGCCCCGGTTGAGGGTGGCGGCCACCTGCACGGTGCCGTACTGCGTGGCGATGGGGTCCCCGGTGAAGGTGCCCGTGCCGGAGTGGGATCGCGGGGAGGCGTGCGCGCTCGTACTCGGCGAGGGGGAGGCAGCCGAGCCCCCCGGTGCCGAGCCCGGAAGGCCGCCCTGCGACGGAAGTTGATGGGGTTTCAGGGCGAGCAGGGCGACGATCAGCGCGGTGATCGAGGCGGAGGCGGCGAAGGCTCGGCGCACGGCGGGAATCTCCTCGGGGCTGGTCGGCCGTCGGCCGGCGGGGTCAGAGTGCGAAGGTCTCGTGGTGGATGCGGCGTCCGGGTACGCCCGCCGCGCGCAGGGCCCGTCGCACGGCCTCCGTCATCGCCGGTGGGCCGCACACGTACACGTCGTGCTCCGCCAGTTCCGGCACCAGGCGGCGCAGCTCGGGCGCGGTGAGCGGCGAGAAGTGCTGGGCGGGCTCGTCCACCACGTAGTGCACGATCGCGTGGCGGCGATGGGCGATCGCCTCGATCTCCCGCCACAGGGCGAGGTCTTCGGCGCGTCGGGCGCGGTAGATCAGCGTCACCTGGCCCTTCAGCGTCTCGAAGAGGGAGCGCAGGGGCGTGATGCCGATGCCGCCCGCCAGGAGCAGCACCTTGGGCGCCGTACGGCGGTTGGCGGTGAAGCCACCGTAGGGGCCCTCGGCCCACACCCGGGTGCCGGGGGCGAGGCGGGCGAGCGCGGCGCTGTGCCGTCCGGCCGCCTTCACGGTGATGCGCAGCTGCCGCGGATGGGCGGGCGCGGACAGCGAGTACGGGTTGGCGGTCCACCACAGGCCGCGGGTGAGGAAGCGCCAGCGCAGGAACTGCCCGGGCACGCCGCCCAGTTCGTCCAAGTGCTCACCGCTGAGGTGGACTGAGACGACACCCGGGGCTTCGGGCACGACGGCGGCCACCCGCAGCCGGTGCCGCAGGCCGCGTCGTACGGGGGTGAGGAAGCGGTACCAGGCGAGCAGTGCGGCGACCGTTCCGTACAGCGTGTACCAGGCGGCCTGCGCATACGGGTGACCCACGAAGTCGGCGCCGTTGGAGAGCTGGTGGCTGAAGGCCAGAAAGATCGCCAGGTACGTGGCGAAGTGCAGGTAGTGCCAGGTCTCGTAGCTCAGCCTGCGGCGCGCGGCGCGGGCGGAGAGTACGGCGGTGGCGAGGAAGAGGAGGAAGCCGGCCGTACCCGCGAGGAGGTCGGGATAGTGGAAGACCAGCGTGCCGGTCTGCTGGACCACGGTGGTGTGGGAGGTCAGCGAGTAGCCCCAGATGATCAGCAGGGCGTGGGCCAGGATCAGCGAGATGGTGCAGCGCCCGCCCCAGGCGTGCCAGCGCGCGAGCCGGTCGCTGCCGACGCTGTGGTCCAGCAGCGGCATGCGGGCCATGAGCGCGAGCAGCACGGCGCAGGCGTAACCGGCGAGCAGCCCCGTGATGCGCCCGGCGCCGGTCAGCCAGTCCGCCGGCCCGACCACGGCGGCGGTGTCGCTCCACCACAGGGCCAGCACGCCCGCGGCGCCCGCCCAGATGACCAGTGGGAGGAGGCGCGGGAGGAGGGCATGGTGCGCCCGGCGGTAGCGCATGCCGCGGGCGGCGTAGGTCGTGGTGGCGTGGATCGTGGAGGTGGAAGTGGTTGTCACGGCGCCCTCCTCGGCGGCCGGTCCGGCGGTCGGTTCCCCGGTGAGCGGCCCACCGTCACAGCCGAACCTCTGCGGACCTTCTGAAACCGCCTCCGGAAGGCCGCCGCAGACCGGATTCAGAGGAAACTCAGAGCTGCCGCAGAGGTCCGCAGGACCCGCGGGGCGCGATGCTGGAGGGGCTATGGAAGAGCAGCGCAGCACTCCCGCACCGCACCGGCCCGACGCAGGGCCTGTACCGCACCACCCCGGCACAGGCCCCGTACCGCACCGCCCCGCCACGGAACCCGTGCTGCACCGCCCCGGCGGAGACCCCGTGCGGATCCTGGTGGTGGACGACGAGCCCGATGTCACCGAGGTCCTGGCCGGAGTGCTGGCCAAGGAGGGCTGGGAGGTGCGCACGGCCGCCGACGGAGCCTCGGCGCTGGAGACGGCGCGCGCCTTCCGCCCCGACGCGGTCGTCCTGGACTGGATGCTGCCCGACGCCGACGGGCTGTGGGTGCTGGCCGCGCTGCGGCGCGAGGCGCAGCGCGTGTGCGTGCTGTTCCTGACCGCGCGCGATGCGGTGGAGGACCGGATCGCGGGCATCACGGCGGGCGGCGACGACTACGTCACCAAGCCCTACAGCCTCGAAGAGGTCCTGGCCCGGCTGCGCGGGCTGCTGCGCCGTGCCGGGATGACCGCGCAGGCGGGCGCCGACCTGCTGAGCGTCGGCGATCTGACGATGGACGAGGAGGCGCGCGAGGTACGGCGGGCAGGGAGCGTGGTGGAGCTCTCGCGCACCGAGTTCGAGCTGCTGCGCTTCCTGATGCGCAATCCGCGCCGCGTGCTGTCCAAGGACCAGATCCTCGACCGGGTGTGGTCCTACGACTTCGGCGGTCGGGCCCACATCGTCGAGCTCTACATCAGCTACCTGCGCAAGAAGATCGACGCTGGCCGCCCGCCGATGATCCACACGGTGCGCGGAGTGGGCTACGTCCTCAAACCGGCGGCCCCGCGTGGTCCGGCGGCCCCGCGCGGCCCGGCGGATCCGCGCGCCCCGGCGGCCCCGTGAGGCGCCCGCCGCCGCGCACGCTGCGCGGCCAGCTCACCGCCGGGCTCCTCGTGCTGCTGGCCCTGGCCTGCCTGACGGTCGGCCTCACCACCGTACTGGCGCTCAGGGGCTTCCTGGTGGGGCGGCTGGACTCCCAACTCGCCGCGACCGGCGGCCGGTTCGCTTCCAGCCTGGAGTACGAGGACCACCCCGACGCCGACAACCGCCCCGACACCCGCGGACAGGCCGAGTACACCTTCGGCGCCCGCCGGATGCACGGCACCGTCACCCGCGCGGCCACCGTCGACGAAGCCGGATATCGCCGACTCCCCCTCACCGAGGGCGACCGCAGGGCCCTGGCCGCCGTGCCCTCCAACCAGCGCGGACACAGCGTCTCCCTCTCAGGGCTGGGCGCCTACCGGGTGCTCGCCGTCCCGGGCGACGACGGGGACACGCTGCTCACCGGGCTCCCGCTGCGCCCCGTCGAGGAGACCGTGCACCGCCTGGAGGCCGTCGAGGCCGCGGTCTTCGGCACCGCCCTCCTGCTCACCGGCGTGGCCGGCGCACTGTGGGTACACCTCTCCCTGCGCCCGCTGCGGCGGGTCACCGCGCACGCGATGGGCGTCGCGCGCCTCCCGCTGGCCGACGGGGAGATCGCCATGCCCCGGCCGCTGCCGGACACCGACCCGCGCACCGAGGTCGGCCAGGTCGGCACCGCGCTCAACCGCATGCTCGGCCACGTCGAGGACGCCCTGGTGCGCCGCCAGGCCAGCGAGGAGCGGCTGCGGCACTTCGCCGCCGACGCCAGCCACGAACTGCGCACCCCCGTCGCCAACATCCGCGGCCACGCCGAACTCGCGCTGCGCCACGAGGGGCCCGTCCCCACCGGCATCCACCACGCGCTGGAGCGCATCCAGGCCGAGTCGCACCGCATGACGCACCTGGTAGACGACCTGCTCCTGCTCGCCCGGCTGGACGCGGGCCGCCCCCTCGAACACGAGCCGGTCGACCTGACGTTGCTCGTCCTCAACGCCACGGCCGACGCGCGCGCCGCAGGCCCGCACCACCGCTGGCTCCTGGAACTGCCCGAGGAACCGGTCACCATCACCGGCGACGCCCACCGCCTCCACCAGGCCGTCGGCAACCTCCTCGCCAACGCCCGCACCCACACCCCGCCCGGCACCGAGGTCACCGTCTCCCTCACCGCGGAGGACGCCGCGACCCGGCTGACCGTCGCCGACAACGGCCCCGGCATCCCCTCCGACCTCCAGCCCGAGATCTTCACCCGCTTCGTACGCGCCGACCGGGCCCGCACGCGCGGCACCGGCGGTACGGGGCTGGGGCTCGCGATCGTGCACGCGGTGGTCACCGCGCACGGCGGCACCGTCGGCCTCGACAGCCGGCCCGGACACACCTGCTTCACCCTCACCCTCCCCGCCTGAGCGCCCACCACGGCCGCGCGCAGACCCCCACCGCCCCTGCGCGCCCGCCCGTCGCGCGCCGCGCGCACCAACGAGCCTGCAGGCCGCGGGCGGGGAGCCGTCCGGCCGCACCGAGGGCCGTTCGGCCCCCACCGGGCGCGGCCCGCGCTGCGTACCTTCTCCCCCGTAGCCGCTCCCGGCGCGCCGCGGCGCACCTGCCAGGACGCCCGGGGCGAAGGCCCCGACGAGGAGGCCCACCATGACCGGGATGCCCGGCACCGGGCCGCAGGCGCGCACCACGGCGGCGCCGTGACCCGCCCGGTTCTCGAAGCTCCCGCCGCCGCCCCGGTCTGGCGCCTGCCCGCCGAGGCGACGTATGCGGCGCTGGAGTCCTCACCGCGGGGGCTGACGGCCGAGGCGGTGGGCGAGCGGACACGGCGCCACGGTCCCAACACGCTGCCGCCGCCGCGCCGCATACGCCCCTGGCGGCGCCTGCTCGCGCAGTTCACCGACCTGTTCGCGCTCGTGCTGCTGGTCGCCTCGGCTCTGACCTTCGTGGCGTACGCGCTCCAGGAACCGCGCGATACCGGCACCCTCCAACTGGCCTTCGCCATCTGCGGCGTGGTGGTGCTCAACGCCGTGATCGGCTTCGTCCAGGAGTACTCGGCCGAGCGCACAGCGCAGGCGCTCCAGCAGATGGTGCCGCACCTGTGCCGGGTGCTGCGGGACGGAGCGCGCCAAGAGCTGCCCTCGGGTGCGCTCGTGCCCGGGGATCTGGTGCTGCTGGAGGCGGGCGACGCGGTGCCCGCCGACTGCCGGCTGACCGAGGCGCACGCGCTGACCGTCAACAACGCGGCGCTGACCGGCGAGAGCGGCCCGGTGGGCAGGACCGCGGATCCCTCCGCCGAGGAGAAGGCGCTGACCTCACGCAACTGCGTGTTCATGGGCACCACGGTGCTCGGCGGCTCCGGCAGGGCGGTGGCGTACGCGACCGGCGCGCACACCGAGTTCGGCAAGGTCTACCGGCTCACCCAGCAGGCGCCGCGGCAGAAGACGCCGCTGCAGCGCGAAGTGGCCGCCATGGCACGGCGGGTGGCGGGCCTGGCCCTGGCGGGCGGCGCCCTCGTCTTCGCCGTGCGCCTGCCCGCCGGCAACGATCTGGTCTCCGCCTTCGTCTTCGCGCTCGGGGTGATGGTGGCGCTGGTGCCCGAGGGCCTCCCGGCGACCCTGTCGGTCTCCCTGGCCATCGGCGTACGGCGCATGGCACGCCGCCAGGCGCTGATCAAACGGCTGCTGGCGGTCGAGGCCCTGGGCTCCGCGACGGTGGTGTGCACCGACAAGACCGGCACCCTCACGCAGGCGGAGATGACGGTGACCCGGCTGTGGGCCGATGGAGAGGAGCATCCCGTATCCGGCGTGGGCTACACCCCCACCGGCACGGTCACCTCCCCCGAAGCGGTGCGCGCCCTGCTGGTCTCCGCCGCGCTGTGCTCCAACTCCCGTCTGCGCCCGCCCTCCGAGGGCCGGGGCTGGCAGGTGATCGGCGACACGACCGAGGCGCCGTGCTGGTGGCCGCGGCCAAGGCGGGCGTGGACACGGCGGCGGAGGAGACCGCAGCCTCGCGCCGCGCGGAGTTCCCCTTCGACCCCGTACGCAAGCTGATGAGCACCGTGCACGACGACCCTCACCAGGGCTGCTGGATCCATGCCAAGGGCGCGCCCGCCGAACTCCTCGCCCGCTGCGCGCACATCGACCGCTCCGGAAGGGCCCTGCCGCTCACCGAGGCTGACCGCACGCAGGTCACCGCCGCCGCAGATGCCATGGCCACCCAGGGTCTGCGGGTGCTGGCCGCCGCCCGGCGCCACGCCGATCACGTCCCCCGCGTACGGGAGGAGGCGGAGAGCGCGCTGACGTTCCTCGGTCTGATCGGCATGCTCGACCCGCCGCGCCCGGAGGTGAGCGAGGCGGTCCGCGCCTGCCGCCGCGCCGGCATCCGCATCGTCATGCTCACCGGGGACCATCCGCTCACGGCCGAGGCCGTGGCACGCCGCGTCGGGATCGTCAGCGGCGGGCGGCCCGAAGTCCTCACCGGCCGGCAGGTGGACGCCATGGACGACAGCGCGCTCGACACCCTCCTGGCCGCGCCCCGTGAACTGCTGCTGTGCCGCGTCAGCCCCGAGCACAAGATGCGCGTGGTCGCGGCCCTGCAGCGGCGCGGCGAGGTGATGGCGGTCACCGGCGACGGCGCCAACGACGCGCCCGCGCTCAAGCACGCGGACATCGGCGTCGCCATGGGTGTCACCGGCACCGACGTGGCCCGCGAGGCCGCGGACATGGTGCTGCTGGACGACTCCTTCGCCTCCATCGCCGCAGCCGTCGAACTCGGCCGGTCGGTCTACCGCAACATTCGCAAGTTCCTCGTCTACCTCTTCAGCCACAACATCGCCGAGCTGGCGCCGATTCTGGCGGCGGCCTTCGCCGGGTTCCCGCTCGTTCCGCTCACGGCCGTGCAGATCCTCGCCATCGACCTGGGCTCGGACGTGCTGCCCGCGCTCGCGCTGGGCGCCGAGCCGCCGGAGTCCGACACGATGCGCCGCCCGCCCCGCTCCCGGCGCGAACGCCTCTTCAACGCGGCCCTCGTGCGGCGCTTCCTCTTCCTGGGCACCGTCCAGTCCCTCGGCGTGTGCACCGTCTTCTTCTGGCACATCCACTCCTCGGGGATCGCCTACGACGCCTTCACCGAGGACACCCCCGTCTACCGGGAGGCGATCACCATGGCCCAGGCCGCCATCGTGGTGGGGCAGTTCTTCAACGCGCTGGCCGTGCGCACCGACCGGCAGAGCGTGCTGCGCGCCGGGCTCTTCTCCAACCCCGCGCTGCTGGCCGCCGGTTGTGGCGGCCTGGCGCTGATGGCGGCAATCAGTTACGCGCCGCCACTCCAGGCCGTCTTCCACACCGCGCCGCTGACCTGGACGGACTGGGCGGCGGTCACCGGTTTCGGGGTTCTGCTGCTGGGCGCGGAGGAGGCGCGCAAGGCCCGGCTGCGCGCACGGGACGCGCGGAGGGCGGCAGGAGACCGCAAACCGGTACGGGTCCGAGGGGAGGCGACCGCGCGATGAGGGTCATCCTGGCGGGCTGCGGACGCGTGGGCTCAGCCCTCGCCGCCCAACTGGCCAACGAGGGACACGACATCCGCGTCATCGACCGCGACCCGCGCACCGCCCGGCTGCTGCCCGCCGGCTTCCCCGGACAGGTCCTGCACGGCAACGCCTACAGCCGCACCCTGCTGGACGCCGCCGGCGCCGAGCACGCCGACGCCTTCGTCGCCGTCACCTCCGGGGACAACAGCAACATCGTCAGCGCCCGTACAGCGAAGGAGGTCTACCGCGTACCCCTCGTCTTCGCGCGCATCTACGATCCACTCCGCGCCGACATCTACCGCGACCTCGGCATCCCCACCATCACCAGCGTGCGCTGGACCGTCCACCAGCTCCACCAGATGCTGCTGCACCGGCACCTGACCCCCGAACTCGACTTCGGCAACGGCGAGACGCTGCTGCTGCGCTCCGGACTGCCCGCCTACCTCACCGGGCGGCGGCTGGGCGAACTGGAGCTGAACGGGGAGATCCGGCTGATCGAAGTGACCCGCGGAGGCCGCTCGTTCCTGCCCACCGCGCACACCCCGGCCGAGCCGGGAGACCTGGTCACCTTCGCGGTGGCCGCCGCCTCCCTGGGACGGCTGCGCGCCTTCCTGGACAAGGAGTTGGGGACGTGATCCTGAACGGGTACGTGATCTGGAGCAGGGAGCCGCGGACATGAGAGTGCTCATCGCCGGCGCCGGACGGCTCGGCACGCAGATCGCCCAGGTGCTCGGGGCGGCCCACAACCAGGTCACCCTGCTCGAACGCGACGAGGACCGGGCCGCGCACCTCGCGGATACGCTGCCCGCCCGTCTGGAGACGGGCGACGCCTGCGAGCCCTCCGTGCTGGAGCGCGCCGGGGCGCTCACCGCCGACCTCGTGATCGCCACCACCGGCGAGGACGAGGACAACCTCGTCATCAGCCTCCTCGCCAAGCGCCAGTGCGCGGTGGAACGGGTAGTGGCACGCGTCAACGACGCGGAGAACGCCTGGCTCTTCGACCACCGCTGGGGCGTGGACGCCGCCGTACCCGCCGCCACGCCCCTGGTCTCCCTCATCGAGGAGGCCACCAGTACCGCGGACACCGTGGCCCTCCTCCGGCTCAGCAAGGCCGGGGTCGATGTGATCGAGACCAGCATCACCCCGCACTCGCGGGCGGTCGGACGCACTCTCGCCGACCTGCCCGTGCCCGAGGGCACCGTGGTCGCCGCGGTCATCCGGGAGGGGCAGCCCACAGCCCCGCAGCCCAGCCTTCGCCTCGCGGCGGGCGACGAAATCCTCGTAGTCTCCCACTCCGCCACGGAACGGGAAGTGCGCGAGGTCTTCCAATGACCTCCACGAGCGGAGCCTCGTACGGCACCGCCCGCCCGTACGAAGGCCGGTCGCCGCGTGAAGAGGCCCGCTCGGCCCCATGCACCACCACCCCGGCAGCACGACAGTGAATCCGTGCGGTGAGGAAACCCCCGAGACGACCCACGGATCCCTCTTCGTCGGCAGAAGACCGACTCAGGAGGAGGCGAATGATGAAGGAAACCACTAGCGCCGAACGCGCCTCCGTCAAAGACTGGAAGCTGCAGATCCACCTGTTCGAGCAAGGTCCGGTGACCTCTGCACACGTCGTGCTGGACACCGGCGACAACGTGCTGGAGAAGCGCGCCGAGGCCCATCGCAACCCGCACGACGCCTCGGTGCCCGAAATCGGTGACGAACTGGCCGTGGGGCGCGCATTGATGTCCCTCGCACAGGAGCTGCTGAACACCGCGGTGGAGGACGTCGAGGGAATGACCTCGATGCACGGGGCCGACAGGCTCTGAGGCCCGGCCGCCCGACACGGGTCGGGCGGCCCGTGAGGCGCCGGCTCTTTCGCCATCAGTGATGCGGCACCACCGCGACCGGTGCGCCCGCGTGGTGCAGTGCCGCGTGGGTGACCGGGCCGATATGGCTGCCGAGCGGCGACTTGCGGATCCTGCGGCCGACGACGACGAGCGCCGCGTCCCGCGAGGCGTCCGCGAGCGCGGGGCCCGCGCCGCCGACCGCGGTCCCGGTCCGCACCGTGACGTCGGGGAACTTCTCCTGCCACGTCCGCAGCACTTCGGTCATCATCCGCCGTACCCGCGCGGCCACTTCGGCGTTCGCACCCGTCTCGAGGATGCCTCCGTAGCCGAAGGAGGGCGGCAGGCTCCAGCCGTGGACCACCCGCAGGAGAGCGGCGCGACGCAGAGCCTCCTCGAAGGCGAACTCCAGGACGGCGTCGTGCGGGTTGTCCAGGTCCAGCCCCAGCACGATGCTGCCACCGCGGATCCCGGGTGAGATGACCTCTTCCTCGGCCAACGGGTGGGTGCCCTCGCTCCGTTCACCACTCCGTTCGTCGCCTCGTACGAGAACGACGGGACGTTCGGTGCGGGAGAC
The DNA here is from genome assembly GCF_039605595.1 of Streptomyces odontomachicola. NCBI lineage: Bacteria > Bacillati > Actinomycetota > Actinomycetes > Kitasatosporales > Streptomycetaceae > Streptomyces > Streptomyces odontomachicola. The sequence continues at coordinate 272,004 of NZ_JBCFOK010000010.1, read as the reverse complement.
CACGCCCAGTGCCACGGAGCCGAGCAGGAAGCCGGTGAGCCGGGCGAGCCCCCTGGAGCCGAGGACCAGGAGCTCGGCGTCCTCGGCCGCGCCCAGCAGCACCTGCACCGGGTCGTCCGCGTACTGGTGCGCGCTGACCCGCAGCCCGGGGTGGCGCCGCGCGAGCCGGGACGCCGCTTCATCCAGCCTGAGCTCGGCGTCTTCGCGCTGGGCTTCGAGCTCCTGCTGCGACCAGACGGCTCCGGCGAGCGAGGCGTAGTACGGACCCGGGTTCCAGGCGTGCAGGAGCCGCAGGGGCACCTCGCGCAGCAGCGCTTCACCGGCGGCCCAGTCGGCCGCGGCAAGGCTGGCGGGGGAACCGTCGAGACCGACGGTGAGGGCACAGGGCATGAGGGCCTCCTTCAGACATGTGCCGCCAGTCTTGGCACTGCACATCCACCGCAGGAGGGGCCTCACGTCCCTGCCGGTGGGCCGAGAGGACCAGCCCGCGGCTGAGGACTGCGCGAGGCTCCACCAGCCGACCGCAACCCGGCCGCGAGAGCGCAAGTGGGAATCCACGCCTCGCCGTTGGGCCCTCTCCGCTTCCGGATTCCGGGGCCGTGGTGACCGACTTGGTGGGCCGATCAGCCCTGCTTCGCTCCGGGCGAGGATTCGGCGCCGAAGTATCGCCCGAATCCTGGTACATACACCTCGTCGCGTATCTCGTCGCGCCCGATGCATCGCGGCGCTCTTCATCCCTCTCCCCCCTGTCCTGGGAGGCGTCATGCTGTCCGCCGAATCCGCCGCCGTCGTCCGTGCCACCCTGCCCGCCGTCTCGGCGGCGCTCGATGAGATCACCACGCGCTTCTACGCCGCGATGTTCCGCGACCGGCCGGAACTCTTGGACGGGATGTTCAACCGCGGCAACCAGGCCGACGGCAGCCAGCGCCGCGCCCTGGCCGGCTCGATCACCGCCTTCGCCGGCGCGCTGCTGGAGAACCCTCACGCGCGCCCCGACACCCTGCTCGTGCGCATCGCCCACAAGCACGCGGCGGTCGGGGTCACCGACGACCAGTACACCGTCGTGCACAAATACCTCTTCGGCGCGATGGCCGAGGTCCTCGGCGAGGCCGTCACCCCGCAGGTGGCCGCGGGGTGGGACGAGGTGTACTGGCTGATGGCCGGCGCCCTGATCGGCCAGGAGGCCCGCCTCTACCAGGCAGCGGGCGTACAGCCCGGGCAGGTGTGGCGGCAGTGGGAGGTCATCGAGCGCCGCACCGAGACGCCGGAAGCGGTCTCCTTCCTGCTCCGCCCGGCCGACGGCGAACCGGCCCCGCCCGCACGCGCTGGCCAGTACGTGAGCGTGCGCGTGCGCATGCCCGACGGGGTGCGGCAGGCCCGCCAGTACAGCCTGTCCTCGGAACCCGGCGGGCAGCTGCGGCGCATCACCGTGAAGCGGGAGGCGGGTACGGCCGCCACCCCGCCGGGCGAGGTCTCCACCCTCTTGCACGACCGGGTGGAGGCGGGCGACGAAATGACCCTCTCCGCGCCCTTCGGCGACGTCGTCCTCGACGATCCTGCGGACGCCGCCGCCCCGCTCGTCCTGATCTCAGCGGGCATCGGCTGCACCCCCATGGCCGGCATGCTCGCCCATCTCGCCGCCCTCGACTCGTCCCGCCCCGTCCTGGTCCTGCACGCCGACCGCTCCCCCGCCCTGCACGCCCTGCGCGCCGAGACCCGGCGGCTGGTACGGGAGCTGCCGGACGCCCGCGCCGTGTTCTGGTACGAGCGCCCCGGTCCGCAGGAGCCCGCGGCCCACACCGGGCTGATGGACCTGGGCGCGATCGGCGAATTGCCCGAGGAGGCCACGGTGTTCCTGTGCGGCCCGCTGCCGTTCATGCGCCACGTACGCGCACAGTTACTGGGCGCCGGAGTGCCCGCACGGCGCATCCGGTACGAGGTCTTCGGCCCCGACCTGTGGCTGCCCGCCGCGACGGACTGAACCGCCCTGCACGGCTGGGGCCCGGCTCGCTCCGAAGGACCGCTGTGGAGCGGGTACGAACGGCCCACCACTCTGCCCCAACGGCCTGCTCTCCCGCGCCCGGGAGGGGAGTTGAGTGAGGGCCGACAGCGCACCCCTTCTGTGGCAGGAGGAGCCATGACGAACCGTATCGACCAGCCGCGCCCGCTCGACCTCGTCGGCAATCCGGTCCAGGTGGGCGGAGTGGGCACCGGCTACGAGGCCACGCTGTACTACCGCATCGGCGAGGGACACGACGAGCTGACCGGCCACTTCCAGGCCGGCGGAGGCAGCGGCGAGCACGGCCAGTTCCAGATCCAGGTCGACACCGGGCACGCGGCGTTCAAGGCCGAACGGCTCCTCGTGCAGGTCTTCGAGGTGGACCAGAAGGACGGCAGCGAGATCCACATGGTGACCGTGCCCTGCCTCTACGGGCCGCTGATCGTGCCCGGCTACTACGGCTACCGGGAGCACAAGGTCCTCAAGGGCGACACCCTCTCGGCCCTGGCCAAGACGTACTACGGGGACGCCTCCCTGTACACGCGCATCGTCCGCGCCAACCCGGACCAGATCACCGACCCCGGCAAGATCTTCCCCGGGCAGGTGCTGCGCATCCCCATCGGCTCCTGACACCGCGGCAGCGGGCTACCGGACCGGACGCGCTCCGGCCGTACGGTGGTCGTCGGGGTCAGGTGGAGCAACAGCACGGGGCCGCACGCCCAACCTCCGTACCAGTAAGGACCGTTCGGCCCTGGTACACACGGCCCGCTTCCCGGGAAGCTCAGGCACACCACCGGTGGACGAGGTTTCAGGGGAAGCAGAATGACGAGCATGCGGGAGTTCTCGGCTCAGGATCCCATCAGGGTCTTCCTGCTGGACGACCACGAGGTCGTACGGCGCGGGCTCGCCGACCTCCTCGGCACCGAGCAGGGCATCGAGGTGGTGGGCGAAGCCGCCACCGCCGCACAGGCATTGGCGCGCGTACCCGCCTTGCAGCCTCACGTCGCCGTACTGGATGTGCGCCTTCCGGACGGGGACGGGATCAGCGTGTGCCGAGATATCCGCTCCCGACTGCCCGGCACCGTCTGCCTGATGCTCACCTCTTTCGACGAGGAGGACGCCCTGCTGGACGCGATCATGGCGGGCGCCGCGGGCTACGTGCTCAAACAGATCGAGGGCGCGGACATCGTCGCCGCCGTACGCACCGTCGCCGCAGGACGTTCCCTCCTCGATCCGGCCACCACCGCCCGCCTGATGAACTCCCTGCGCGAGGAACCCGCCTCCCCCGCGCCGCAAGACCCGCGCCTGGAGCAGCTCTCCCCGCGTGAGCGCGACATCCTGACGCTGATCGGCGAAGGACTGACGAACCAGCAGATCGGGCGGCGCCTCTACCTCTCCGAGAAGACCGTCAAGAACAGCATCTCCCGCATCCTCAGCAAGCTGGGCGTACAGCGGCGGGTACAGGCCGCTGTCCTGGCGGGCCGCATGGACCAGCCCGCGGACGAGGGGAGCGGACACACCGGGACGGCCGGTAACCGGCATGGTCACCGCTGAGGAAGGGGTGGTCAGGACGCCGTACGGGGCAGCCCTACGACGACGCCGGCCGCACTTCGTGACAGCAACCGCGTGAACCGCGTGCAGTGGTCGCCTCGCAGGCACACAGGTGCGCACACGGCCTCCGCGGGTACACGGCGCAAAGCCGGTCGGCAAGCGGCAAGGAGGGACGACAGTGCCCCCGCAACAACTCGACGCCACGACGGTGACCGCGTTGGTTCGCGAAGCCACGGCGGCTCCGTCCATGCACAATGCACAGCCCTGGCGCTTCCGTTTCCTCACCGGCGAGCACCGTCTGCTGCTGCGCGGCGATCCGCAGCGGGCCATGTCCCACTCCGACCCCGCGGACCGTGCCCTGCACATCGGCTGCGGGGCCGCCCTGTTCACCCTGCGCGTCGCCGCCGCACACACGGGCGTGGCCGCCCGGACCCGCCTCCTGCCCGACCCGCACGACCCGCTGCTGCTCGCGGCCGTCGAATTGACCGTCGCCTCGGGCCCTCACTCCGATGAAGCTTCCCTTCTGCATCTCCACCCCGCCATCCCCCAGCGGCACAGCAGCCGCTACCCCTTCGCCGACCAGCAGATTCCCGAACAGGTACAGGCCACCTTGCGGGCCGCGGCCGCGCGGGAGGGAGCCTTCCTCGCCACCCCCGGCGCCTGGCACGCCGAGGCCGTGGTGGAACTGGTCCGCGACGCGGAGAGCCGGGACGCCGTCTCCCCCGCCGCCCGTGAGGACCTGGAGCGCTGGACCCGGCTGGGTCCGGAGGCCGACACCGCGGTCGACGGCGTTCCCGAGTACGCCTTCGGGCCGCGCCGGCGAGGGGGCAAGGCGCCCCAGCGGGACTTCGCCGGGCGCAGTCCTGTGGCCGATCGCGGCACCACCGCCTTCGAACACATCCCGCACCTGGCCCTGTTGAGCACTCCCGGGGACACCCCGGCCCACTGGCTGCGCGCGGGCCAGGCCATGCAGCGCGTCCTGCTGGAGGCCACCCTGGCCGACCTGGCCACCTCCCTGACCTCCCATCCGCTGGAGAACGCCGATCTGCGGCCGCTGCTCCGCGACCCGCTCTCGGGCCCCGGCCATGTGCAGATGGTGCTGCGCCTGGGCTACGGCCCGCGCGGCCCGGCTACCCCTCGCCGCCCCGTACGAGACGTCCTGGACATCGTGTGACCGGGCACGCAGCCGTACGAGGCCTCGCATCACGTCCGCACTGCCCATCGCTCCCCGGCGAGGGGAGAGCAAGCGCTGCTGAAAAGACCCCGCCAAGAGAACCAGCCTCCCCGCTCTCCTGACCCCGCGATTCCGGTGGCCGGGATCGGACCGTTGCCGCACCGGCAAATCCCCGGCCCCACAGGCACAGGCCGGCAAAGGGTCTGCTGACAGGCCCCAGGAGGTCGTCGAGGATGGACTGGTGCGGGGCGAACCAGCCAGCCAAGAACGGCCGGTACTCTCATTCTTTGCATGTGCAGCGCCTACCTTCTTCGCATAACCGATTCGCGGCACGGGTAGAGCGCGTCAGGTACAGGGGAAAGCGCCGGGCAACGGCAGGTACGCAGAGCGACCGATACGCACGACCTATCCGATGCGGTATGGGGAACGCTCCTGCAGCGACCATGAGTTAACCCAGCCGGTTCCAGGCCATCCCCATGCCTTCATGCGCTTCGACAGAGTGGCGCACTCTCCGGCCTCCGCGACGCACGCGTCGGAACATCGCTGCGGTAATCAAGCAAACCCGGGCACAGGGAGGGGCGATAGGTGATCCAGGTACTCCTGGTACACGATGTGGGACTTCTCAGGTGCGGGCTGGCCGCGCTGATCAACGGTGCGCCCGACATGGCCAGCACGGCGATCCCTTGGCATGAAGCACTGCACCACCCCGGAACTCCTTCGGCAGACGTATACGTGGTCGACGCAGACACTGCGACAACGAGCACCCCGCACAGCCTGGCCGCACTTCACCACGGCACTGGAGGCAGGATATTGGCGCTGGCCGGCCAGGACCGGCCTGGAGCACTGCGGCGCGCCTTGGACGCCCGAGCGCTCGGCCTGATAGCCACGAGTGCCGGTCCTGAACTGTTGCTGACCGCGATACGAGAGGTCGCTGCCGGCAGGCAGTTCGTTGACCAGTCGCTCGCCGTTACGCTGCTGCACGCTGACGAAGCTCCCCTGACTCAGCGGGAGTTGGCGGTCCTCCGGGCCGCGGCCCAGGGAGCCTCGATTCCCGAGATCGCCCAGCACCTGAGCCTGGCCCAGGGCACGGTGCGCAACTACATCTCCGCCGTCACCCGCAAGACCGGCGCCCGCAACCGCGTCGACGCCATCCGCATCGCCCAGGGAACGGGGTGGCTGTGAGCAGTCATGCCCACCCATCGGGCCGGTAGCGACGCGGGGACGGTGGGCACAGACACCTCGGGCCATCCCGGTACTGCCGCAGAGGGGGCGACCGACGGGCGGCCTGAAGAACCCACGGCGAAGACCGCAAACGTCGAGAGCCGCGGCACCAGCGAATGTCCCGCGCTCCTGGGGTGCGCCGAAGAAGGCGCAGATTTGTCGAGCCCCCACAAGGACAGAGCGCCAGAGAGCAAGCGCGGGCCACTCCCGGCACCTAGCTCGCTGAGCCCGTTTCGTCGCCTACAAAGCACGCGTCCACCTCCAGTCGACGCTCGGTCACAGCTCTGGCATCGCCCGGGCACGTTCGGGCAAGAGCACCGACGGCTAGAGCTGACGCACCGTCACGAAAGTCAGCATTAGGTCAGCATCAGGATGACCAGACCCGGCCACGGGTGGCGACACATGCACATCGTCTCCGTAGCGCATCACGTCTCTGCGAGCAGTTCGCAGACGGAATTGCACGAACGTGAGCGCGTACTTGCCCGCCCCGCTAAGAAGTCACCGCATCAGCAGAAAACCGCTGATCAACGCGCCCCACCCCGGGGTTTGAGCGGCACATTCGGCAACTCAGGGGCGGGCAGTGGCTCGCCGTCGTACCCCTTTACTTCGCCAAACCTGCGGCCGGACATCCAGTCCTCGCGGGCCCGCTTGATATCGTCGTGCGAACCGCCGACGAAGTTCCACCACATCACGATCTCCTCCCCGAACGGCTCTCCGCCCAGGAGGATCAGGCGGGACTCCTCGTCGCTGTCGTTCGTGAGGGTCAAGTGGTGTTCGCCTACCGGGACATAGCCCAGGTCGGCTCGGGCCACCGGGGTGTTCTGGACGGTGATGTCGCCCTTGTCGACCAGTACGCCGTGCTCGTACGTCGGGTCGACGTCCAGCGAGACCGTGGCGTGCGGGGCCAGGTGGATCTCCGCGCCGAGGAGCGGGGTGTAGACGCGTACCGGTGAAGTCTGGCCGCACAGGCTGCCGATGAAGACGCGTACCGTCGCGGACCCGCAGGTCACCGGCTCGGGGACGTGGCCCTCGAAGCCGCGGGGCACGTCGCGGTCCCGCGCGGGCAGGGCCACCCACAGCTGCACCCCGTGCAGAACGGTGGTGTCGGAGGTCGAGACCTCGGAGTGGCAGATGCCGTGCCCCGCGGTCATCAGGTTGATCTCCCCTGGCCGCACCATGGCGTGCACGCCCGAGCTGTCGCGGTGCTCGATCTCCCCCGCGAACAGCCAACTCACCGTCTGCAGGCCGATGTGCGGGTGCGGGGCCACGTCCATGCCGCCGCTCACGGCGACGTCGTCGGGCCCGTAGTGGTCGGCGAAGCACCAGGCGCCGACGAGGGAGCGGGCGCGCTGCGGGAGCGTGCGGCGCACGTTCATCGCGCGCGGGCCGCCGAGCGGCACGTCACGCGCGGTGAGCACCTGCACCGCTGAGGGCTCGGGCGTCTCGGGCGCGTGGCCGCTCGCGCAGCGCAGCTCCTGCGGGCGGGTCTCGGCGTTGCTCATCGCGTGCGGTCTCGCTCTCCTCGTAAAGGGGCAGGTCAGATCAGGGTAGTCACAGGCCCGGGATCCGCGGGGCGATGGCCCGTAGGATGCGGGGCGTACGAGGTCAAGACGTGAGGAGTGGGCGCGTGCCGGAGAATCGGCCCGGCAGGCAGCTGCTGCGGCAGCGGGTCACCGAGCGGATCAAGCGCTACATCCTCGACGAGGGACTGCGCCCCGGAGATCCGCTGCCCACCGAGGGCGAGCTGTGCGAGACGCTGGGCACGAGCCGTTCCAGTGTGCGCGAGGCGATGAAGATCCTGCACGCGCTGGACATCGTGGAGGTGCGGCACGGTTACGGCAGTTACGTCGGCCGGCTGAGCCTGTCCTCGGTCGTCGAGTCCCTCACCTTCCGCGGCATGCTCAGCACCAGCGACGACCTGCGGGTGATGGCCGACCTCATCGAGGCGCGGGAGCTGTTCGAGCGCGGCATGGCCGAGCGCATCGTCTCCGCGCTGGACGACAAGCGGCTGGCCGCGCTGGACGGCCTGGTCGAGGACATGCGCGCGAGCTCCGGCCAGGCGAACGGCCCCGACTTCGTCGCCGCCGAGCGCGGCTTCCACGCACACCTCGCCGACGCCTCGGGCAACGAGCTGATCGGCCAGCTCTCCCTGGCCTTCTGGGATGTGTACGCGGTGGTCGCCCCGCACCTCGACCTCGCGACGGCCGACGACCGGCAGGAGACGGTGGCCGCGCACCAGCGCATCGTGGACGCGGCCCGCGCCGGTGACGCCGGGGACTTCGCCACCGCCGTCACCGACCACTACGCGCCCGTACGCCGCCGCCTGCGCGAAGCACGATCGCAAAGCCCCGAGAGCCAACAGAGCGCGCAGGGCCCGCAGGGCCCGCAGAGCCCGCAGAGCCCGCAGAGCCCGCAGAGCACCGAGGACGCGGAGACCCCGTAGAGCGCGCGAAGCCGGAGAACGCGCGAACGCCGCAGAACGCGCAGAACACGCAGAGCCCACAGCGCCCGCGAAAAGCGCAGGGCACGCGAAACGCGCACACCCCGCACACCTCCGACGCGCTCTGAACACCCGCACGCCCGCAGACCCTTGACCTCCCCGCCCTCGGTCGGCATCGTGACTCGTGAGGTAGGACATCTGATGTCTTACGTCCCGGCCACCCGCCCGCACCCGGCCCTGGAGCCCTGGAAAGCCCTGGAGGAAGAAGCCGCATGCCTCTCACCACACCCCTGCGCGGGGTCGTCCCGCCCGTCTGCACACCGCTCGACGCCGAGGGCGAGGTGGACACCGGCTCGCTCGCGCGGCTCGTGGAGCATCTGCTCGACGGTGGGGTGCACGGGCTGTTCGCACTGGGGTCGACCAGCGAGGTCGCGTACCTCGGCGACGCGCAGCGCGCCACCGCGCTGGACACCGTCGTCCGCACGGTGGCCGGGCGGGTTCCCGTGCTGGCAGGTGTCATCGACACCACCACCCCGCGCGTGCTCGACCACGCGCACGAGGCCGCCGCACTCGGCGCCGACGGCCTCGTGGCCACCGCGCCCTTCTACACCCGCACCCACCCGCTGGAGACCGCCCGGCACTTCCGGCGCCTGCGCGAGCGCACCGCGCTGCCGGTGTACGCCTACGACCTGCCGGTATCGGTGCACAGCAAGCTCTCCCCCGCACTCGTACGGGAGTTGGCCGAGAACGGCACGCTCGCCGGGCTCAAGGACAGCAGCGGCGACGAGGGCGGGCTGCGGCGCCTGCTCGTCGAGCTGGGCGGACGCGAGGGGCGCGGGAGCGGCCCGGCGCCCGGCTTCAGCGTGCTCACCGGTTCCGAACTGACCGTGGACGCCGCACTGTTGGCGGGCTGCGACGGCGTCGTGCCGGGCCTCGGGAACGTCGACCCCTCCGGCTATGTCCGGCTGTACGAGGCCGCCGCGGCCGGCGAGTGGGCGCAGGCCGCCAAGGAACAGGAGCGGCTCGTGGACCTCTTCGGCCTGGTGGACGCGGGCCCGGAGGCGGAGATGGGGCGCAGTTCCTCGGCTCTCGGCGCGTTCAAGGCGGCGCTGCGGCTGCTCGGCGTGATCGAGTGCGGCGACACCGCGTTCCCGCAGGTCCAACTGGGCGCGGAGGCGATCGACTTCGTCGCCGGCCGGCTGCGCGCCGCGGGGCTCAAGCCGCGCGCGTAAGCGCCCCGGAGAGCTTCACCTTCACCCCCGTACGACCCGAAGAAGGCCCCCACGCGAACCCCTCCGTCCACCCTGGAGTCGACGTGACCAAAGACGCTCACCCACCACTCCCGCCACAGCAGCGCTGGTATCGCGAGATCAGCCGCACCCAGTGGAAGTCGTTCTTCGCCGCCTGGGTCGGCTATGTGCTGGACGGGTTCGACTTCGTCCTCATCACGCTCGTGCTCACCGAGATCAGCGGCGAGTTCCACCTGAGCACGGTGGAGGGGGCGAGCCTGATCTCGGCCGCGTTCATCACGCGGTGGCTGGGCGGGGCCGCGCTCGGCGCGCTCGGCGACCGCTACGGGCGCAAGCTGTCGATGGTGGTGAGCATCCTGCTCTACTCCCTCGGCACCTTCTTCTGCGGCTTCGCCTGGGACTACACGAGCCTGTTCGTCGCGCGGCTGGCGATCGGCATGGGCATGGCCGGTGAATACAGCGCGAGCGCCACATACGCCATGGAGAGCTGGCCCGCGCGGCTGCGCAACCGCGCGAGCGGCTTTCTGATCAGCGGTTTCTCGGTCGGTTCCGCGCTGGCGGCCGAGGTGTACCAGTGGGTGGTGCCCGCGCTCGGCTGGCGGTGGATGTTCTACATCGGGCTGCTGCCGATCGTCGTCGCGCTGTGGCTGCGGCGCGCGCTGCCGGAGGCCGCCGAGTGGCGCGAGGCGGTCAAGGAGGCGACCGAGGAAGGGGAGAAGAAGCCCAATCCCTTCCGCCCGCTCTTCGCCACTCCGGCGCGCTCAACGGCCAACGTGGTGCTGACGGTTGCGGGAACGATGGCGCTGTTCGGCGCGTTCACCCCACTGGGCGGCGACCTCGTACCGCTGCTCTCGGTCGTGGCGGGCCTGAGCCTGGCCGCGCTCGCCGTCCAGCTCGGCGGGCGGCGCGGCTGGCTCCTCTACCTCGCGATGACCGTCACCGTCTTCTTCGCCTTCCTCTACACCTGGCCCATCCAGTCCCTCCTCCCGACCTACCTCAAGTCCGAACTGCACTACTCCCCCGGCCAGGTCGGCGACGCCATGTTCTTCGCCGGCTTCGGCACGATGGCGGGCTGCTGGCTGGCCGGATTCGTGGGCGACTGGATCGGTACGAGGAAGGCGTACGCGTTCACGCTGCTGGCGTCCCTGGCCTTCGTCTTCCCGGTGTTCGCCGTACGGGACAGCCTGCTGCTGCTCGGTGTGCTGCTGTTCGTGCTCCAGGGCCTCAGCTTCGGCATCTCGGGGCTGCTGCCGCGCTACATCGGCGGCCACTTCCCCACGCACAGCCGCGCGGCGGCGCTCGGCTTCACATACAACGTGGGCGCGCTGGGCGGCGCGGTGGCGCCCGTGCTCGGCGCGCACCTGGCCTCGGGCATGCCGCTGGGCCGCGCCCTCGCGGTCCTCACCTTCGCCGGCACGATCCTGGTCGTCGCCCTGGTCGGCCTCGACGTACCGGCCCGCCTGAACCGGCTGACCGACCCGGGCGCGACGCACGACCATCTGGCGGCGGAACTGCCGGACGGGGGCGGGCCGTTGGAACGTACGGATGAGGCCGCGCGAGCCTAGGGGGTGGGCCTCGGGCGGACCTCGGACGGGCCTAGGGGCGCAGATCAGGGGCGCCCGTCAGCGGTGCAGGCCAGCGGTGCAGGTCAGCGGTGCGGGTCAGGGGCGCAGGACGATCTTGCCTACGTGTTCCCTCTGGGCGAGGGCCTTCTGCGCCTGGGCCGCCTCCTCCAAGGGGTGGCTCGCGGCGATCACCGGCTCGACCGCGGCCTGCCGTGCCAGGTCCATCAGGAGGGCGAAGTGTGCGGGCGTGTGCATCGCCGAGCCGATGACCTGCGCGTTGTGGAGGTAGAGGCGGCGTACGTCGAAGGCCACCTCGTAGCCGCCGAGCGCGCCGGCGATCACCCACCGGCCGCCCTCGCGCAGCAACGGCAGGCCGTCGCCGACCAGTTCACCGGCGACGACATCGAGCCCTACGTCGATGCCCTCGGGGGCGGCGGCGCGCACCTGTTCGGCGATGTCCCGCGCGCGGTCGAGGACTTCGTGCGCTCCCGCTTCGCGCACGGCCTCGATCTTCGTACCGCTGCTGATGGCGAGCACCTTCGCGCCGCGCGCACGGGCGAGCTGCACCAGCGCGAGGCCGACGCCGCCGGAAGCGCCCGAGACCAGGACGGTCTCCCCCTCGCGCAGCCGACCGCGCTCGATCATGCCCAGCGCCGTTCCGTACGCGGTCGGCAGGCTCGCGAGCTGCTCGTCCGTGAGCGGGGACGCGGTCACGTCGTGCACGCGGTCGGCCAGGGCGGTCACGTACTCGGCGTACCCGCCGTCGCGTTCGCTGCCCATCAGGCCCACGGGGTGCGCGTCGGGTCCGTCGGCGTCGTAGATCGCCGGGTCGACGACTACGCGGCGGCCGACGAGATCGCCGTCCACGCCGCGGCCGACCATGGCGACCGTCCCCGCGACGTCCGCGCCCTGGATGCGCGGGAAGTCGATCGGCCCGCGCCAGCCCGACAGCGCCTGCGGATCTCCCGGGCGCCCGTACGCGCCCTCCCGGGTCCACAGGTCGGTGTTGTTCAGCGCCACGGCGCTGACCTGCACCAACACCTCTCCCGCTCGCGGCGCCTGCACGGCCGTCTCCGTCACGCGAAGGACCTCGGGACCTCCGTGCTCCTCGATCCGCACCGCACGCATGGTCTCCGGCACGCTCATGGTCTCGGACACGCTCATCGCTGAACCTCCTCGCAGGTATACTGATCTGTGAACCTCGGACGTGAGCCAGAGTACACCGATCGGTGAAGGAGTGCAGGGTGCGGGATACGCGGGAGCGGGAAGCCGATTCTCAGGAGGCCGGGGCGCCGGAAGCCGAGGCCCGCGGCGCACGCGTCATGACGCCCGCCGGGCGGCGCATCGTGGAGGCCGCCGAGGAGCTGTTCTACGAGCGCGGCATCACCGCGGTCGGCGTGGACCTGATCGCCGAGCACTCGGGCGTGACGAAACGGACCCTCTACAACAGGTTCGGCTCGAAGGACCAGCTCGTCGCCGCGTACCTCGCGGAACGCGACCGGCGCTGGCGCGCGTACGTACGCGAGGCCGTCGACGCCTGCGCCGACCCCCTCGACGCCGTGACCGCGCCGCTCGACGCGCTGCGGACCTGGAGCGAGGGCAACGCCCGCGGCTGCGCGTTCATCAACGCCCTGGCCGAACTCCCCGACCCCGCGCACCCCGCGCACCGCATCGCCGCCGACCAGAAGCTCTGGCTGCGCGACCTGTTCGAGGAACTCGCCACCACGGCCGGCTGCCCCGACCCCAGCACCCTCGCCACCCGGCTCCTCACCCTGCACGAGGGCGCCTTGGCCACCCAGCCGCTACCCCTCGACACGCTCGCGGCCAGTACGGAGCTGGCCCGGGCCCTGGTGCGGGGGTGCGCCGGCTAACTCCCGTACGCCGCCGCCCGGGAAGCCGCGCGGCGGACACGGCGAGGACGACGACAGCATCCAACTCGGCCCGCCGGAGGCCGGGTTCAGGAGCATGCAGCACTCAGCGAGGCCACCAACACGGCCTGCGCCGCGACCCTCCCCCGAAGCGTTCAGCCCTCCCCGGCCTCGGCCCGCCCCGCGTCGAGTTTCTCGACCCTCGTCTCGTCCGGGCCGATGGCGCGGCCGTCGGCGGAGCGGGGCTCCAGGGGGCTCAGCGGTTCGCCGTTGCGGCGGTCGAGGAGGCGTGAGTGCTCCTCACCGGGGGCGAAGCAGTGGGACTCGCCCCACTGGCGCAGGGCCACGATGACGGGGAAGAGCGCCCGGCCCTTCTCCGTCAGTGCGTACTCCTGGTAGCGGCTGCCGTCCGCGGCGGGCACGGTCTCCATCACCCCGGCATCCTCCAGCGCGCGCAAGCGGCTGGTCAGGATGTTCTTGGCGATGCCCAGGCTCCGCCTGAACTCGCCGAAGCGCCGGCTCCCGTCGAAAGCGTCGCGCACGATCAGCAGCGACCACCAGTCGCCGATCGCGTCGATCGACCGGGCGACGGGACAGGGCTCGGCGTCGAACCGCGTACGCGCGACCATCGCGACTCCTCCTCGTGCACACCGCGTTCAGCCTCTCTGGTTGCAACATGCTACCTCGCTGCCCTACCGTCCAGCAGGTGGCAACTTGCAACCACTTACGAGGGGGACGCCGCATGTCCGCACACTGCTCGAAGGCCGACGACCGAATCGACGACGGGACCGGCGACGAGACAGACGGCCGGCCACCCGCGGACGCCCGACTCGCCCCGCCCGACGGCCCACCGCCCACACGCCTGGTCCTGCTCTTCGCCGTCGCCTGCGGCAGCGCCGTCGCCAACGTCTACTTCGCCCAGCCGCTGCTGGTCACGCTCGGCGAACAGTTCGCGCTCGGCCCCGGCCTGCTCGGCGCCATCGTCACGGTGACCCAACTCGGGTACGCCGTCGGCCTGTTGCTGCTCGTTCCGCTCGGCGACCTGCTGGACCGACGGAAGCTGATCACCGCCCAACTCGGCCTGCTCGCCGTCGCTTTGCTCCTCGCGGGGCTGGCGCCCGGTGCCGCCCTGCTGTTCGCCGCCCTCGCAGCGGTCGGCGCGCTCGCCGTCGTCGCCCAGACGATGGTGGCAGCGGCGGCCCATCTCGCCGCGCCCGCGTTCCGCGGACGGGTCGTGGGCGCGGTCACCAGCGGGGTGATCACCGGCATCCTGCTGGCCCGCACGGTGGCGGGCGTACTGGCCGACCTCGCGGGATGGCGCGCGGTCTACCTCCTCTCGGCGGCGGCGACCGCGCTGCTCGCCGTGCTCCTGCGCCGGGCCCTCCCGTACGGGCGGCCGCCGAAGACCACCATGTCGTACGCGCGTTTGCTGACCTCAACAGTCGCCCTGTTCGCCCGCCACCCGCTGCTCCGCGTGCGCGGCGTGCTCGCGCTGCTGGTCTTCGCGGCGTTCAGCACGCTGTGGAGCAGCGTCGCGCAACCGCTCAGCGCCCCGCCCTGGTCGCTGTCGCACACCGCGATCGGCGCGTTCGGGCTGGCCGGAGCCGCCGGGGCCGCGGCAGCGGGGGCGGCAGGGCGCTGGAACGACAGGGGGCTCGCGCAGCGGACCACGGGTACGGCGCTGGTCCTGCTCGCCGCGTCGTGGCTCCCGCTGGCCTTCACCGGGCGCTCGCTCTGGGCCCTGGCGGCAGGGGCGCTCCTGCTCGACTTCGCCGTCCAGGCCGTGCACGTCACCAACCAGTCCCTGATCTACGCGGCCCGGCCGGAAGCGGGCAGCAGGATCATCGGCGGCTACATGGTCTTCTACTCGGCGGGCAGCGCCCTCGGCGCGATCGGTTCCTCGGCGGCGTACGCGGCGGCCGGCTGGACGGCGGTGTCCGCACTGGGAGCGGCGTTCAGCATCGCGGCCTTGCTGCTGTGGGCGACCACGCGGCGGCTGCCCGGGGCGACGGACGGCACCGTGAGGTGACCCCCAACTCGCTTTACGGAGAACCACATTCGGCTCGGGCGCCTGCACCCTGGTGGCCTTTGCCCTGCCTACGGGGCCCCCTCACCCCTTCCCCAACCCCGCCAAATACCCCCGCAGCACCCCCGCCGTCTCCTCCGCGCTCCACAGGTCCGCTACGCGCGGGTCGTCCACGGGGCGGTCGGCGGTGATGCGTTCCGTTGCTGGGCGGTGCAGTTGGTGTTTGGAGAGGGCGTAGACCTCGGGTGGGACGGCACGCAACGCTTCCGCCGTACGGAACGCGGCCGACATCAGGGACTCGGGCTCGGTGAGTTTGTGGATCAGGTTGTTCGCCGCCGCCTGGTGCGGGGTCAGGCGCGGGGCCGCGAGGACCATGGCGTCAAGACCGGGGCCGACCGCGTGCCGCATGATCTCCAGCGGAACGGTGGGGAAGGGCAGGCCCGCGGCCAGCTCGGTCAGCCCGATGGTGCCCTCCGACTCCGGCATCAGCCGCGCGTCGCACGCAGCCGCCAGCACGCAGCCGCCGGCCAGCGCATGCCCGTTGACCGCGGCGACCACGGGCTTGGGGTGGCCGAACACGGCCAGCAGCGCGCGGCTCAGCGCGGGCAGGAACTCCTCCACGTACGGCGCTCCCCCGTCGGCCAGCCGCTTCAGGTCCACTCCGGCGGAGAAGCAGCGGCCCGAGCCGGTGAGGACTACGGCCGGCGCCTCGGCGACGGCGGCGAAGGCGTCCGGCAGGGCGGTGAGGAGTTCCAGGTCCAGCGCGTTCACCGGCCCGTGGCGCAGCGTCAGTACGGCGGTGCCGTCGTGCTCGGCTGTCTCGATCACCCGGCAATGCTGGCGGGTGCGGGGACGGCACGCCAGGCGGAAACCGGCCGCACGGAGCACCGCAGCACCGGAACGCCGGAATGCCGGAATGCCGGAATGCCGGAATGCCGGAATGCCGGAATGCCGGAGGACAGGCGCCCCCCGAACCCGCACCCCGCACCCGCTCGGAGCGCCGTCAGTCCTCGTACCCCTCCAGGTCGGCGAGGAGGAGCGTGGAGACCGTGTACGTGCCCTGACCTGCGGCGGCGAGTTTTCCGCTGTCGGTGTAGATGTTGCTGCGCGTGACGTAGAGGGTCTTGCCCGCGGTGACCACCTCGCCGATGGCGTAGATGCCCTCGCCGCGTACGGGCCGGATGAGGTTGATGTGGTAGTCGACGGTCAGCACGCTGTAGGTCTCCTCCAGCGAATTGGCCGCCATGAAGCCGGCGGTGTCGCCCACCTCGAAGAGCAGGGCGGCGTGCAGGAAGTCGGCGTTCTGGGTGAGTTCGCTGTGGAAGGGCATGGCCACTCGTGCCAGCCCCGCCTTCTCGATGGTGATCTCGCTGCCCAGTGTCCGGGAGATCTTGCAGTTCATGCAGCAGCGGACGAGCTTCTCGAAGTGGGTGGGAGCGGGGGTGGGGGTGGAGGAAGGGGCCATGGCCGGTGCTCCTTGCGCCTCTGCGGAAAGGGACGAGGGGGAAAACACGGGAGAAGCACGGACAGCATGGCGCACCCGGCCGCCCCGCCCTAGCCGCGCGACACGACGAGCCCGGCGTTGATCCCGCCGAAGCCGAAGGTGTTGATCAGGCAGTGCTCCACCGCCGCTTCGCGTGTCTCGCGTACGAGGTCGAGGCCGGCGAAGTCCGGGTCGGGCTCCTCCAGATGCAGGGTCGGCGGCACCGCGCCGTGGCGCAGGGCCAGCAGCGCGGCGGCGAGGCTGAGCGGCCCGTTCGCGGCGAAGGCGTGCCCGGTGTGGCCCTTGACCGAGGTGATGGCGGGAGCACGGCGCACGCGAGACGTAACCGCGCGTATCGCCTCCAGCTCCGCCGCATCGCCCTGGATCATGCCGCTGGCCTGCGCGAACACACAGTCGATCGCTTCGGGGCCGAGCCCGGCGTCGGCCAGCGCGGAGGCCATGCAGCGCGCCGCGTGGCCGGCGGACACGCCCGCGATGCCCTCCGAACCGCTGTTGCCGGCGAAGCCGCTCAGCTCCCCGTGGATCCGCGCGCCCCGCGCCTCGGCGTGCGCGCGGTCCTCCAGGACGAACACGGCCGCCGCCTCCCCCACCACCATGCCGTCCCTGGTGCGATCGAACGGCCGGGGCGTGCGCCCGGGGTCGGCGCCGCGGCTGAGCACCCGCATGGCCTCGAACCCGGAGTACGTGATGGGCGTGGTCACCGCCTCGGCCCCGCCCGCCAGGGCCCAGGTGCGCGCGCCCGAACGGATCGCGCGCATCGCCTGCCCGAGCGCCTGGCAGCCGCTCGCGCACGCCCCCGCGACCGTCGTCTGCTCGTCCTCGATGCCGTGGTGCAGAGCGACGGCGCTGGCGGCCATGTTGGGGATGAGGGAGGGGATCAGGTACGGGCTCGTCTTGCGCACGCCGCGCCGCTCCTGCCGCAGGACCCCGGCCTCGACGCTGGGCAGCCCGCCCATGGCCACGCCGAGGACGACGGCACCGTCGGGCGGGTAACGGGGCGGCACGGCACGGGAGTTGGCGCCCTCCTCGTACGACCGGTCCTCGGCCCCGTACGACCGCGCCTCGCCCGCGTACCGCTGCCCCTCGTACGACCGCCCCTCGCCCCCGTACGGCTGCCCCTCGTACGACCCGATCCCGCTGTCCTCCAGCGCGCGCCCTGCCGCGAACAGCGCGTACCGCACGAACGCGCTCATCCGCTTGGCCTCGAAGTCCAGCGCACCGGGGCCGATGACCACGGCGGAGTCGTCGATCTCGCCCGCGTACCCGCTCTGGAAGCGGGCCGGGTCGAAGCGGGTCAGCGGGCCGACGCCGGAGCGGCCGCCGATCAGGCCGCTCCACAGGTCGCCGGGGCTCGCGCCGAGCGGGCACAGCACGCCGATGCCGGTCACCGCGACCCGGCGCGGCCCCGCCGGTGAGGCAGGGCCCGCCGGGGCCTCGCGGTCACGCGGGCTGCTGCTCCGCATCCTGCAAGTCGCGTACGTAGTCGACGAGATCCTGCATGGTCTCCAGGCGCCCGATGGCGGTCTCCTCGAAGTCGAGCTGGAAGCAGTCCTCCATGTAGAGCAGCATCTCGACCATCTTGAGCGAGCTCATGCCCGCGATGGAGGTGGCGAGCGGGGACTGCGGGCTGAGGTGCGAGACGTCCGCCTCGACGAACTCGCCGATGTGCGTGACGATCTCCTCGAACAGCTTCCGGTCGCGCTCCTGGTCCGGCGTCACTTGGTCTGGCATCGCGTCCACCTCTCCCTCACGGTGACTTCTCCGTCGGTACGGCGGCGGCGTACCGCTCCTCGATCAGCCGCCTGCACAGATGGCGCTGGATCTTTCCGCTGGTGGTGCGCGGGAGTTCGGACCTGCGCACCCAGTGGTACGTGACGCCGCCGAGGCCGAAGACCTCGGCCAGCGCCTCGCTCACCGCGCCGGTGATCTCCCGCCGGTCGCGGCCCTCCGCCATCCGCTCGTCGAGCAGGAGGTGGAGCTGTTCGGTGCCCAGCGCGGGGTCGGGCACGCCGACCGCGACGACGGCCGCGCGTCGCGGGCCTCCGGCGGCGGCCTCGACGAAGCTCTCGATCTGCTCGGGTACGCAGTTGCGGCCCGCGATGATCACGAGATCCTTGCTGCGGCCCGTCACATACAGCTCGTCATCGGCGAGATAGCCCAGGTCACCGGTGCGCAGCCAGCCGTCGGGGCGCTTGAGCTCAGGACCCGCCGCGCCCGGTTCGGCGCTCGCCCCACCGAGATACCCCTCGATCACGCTCGGCCCGCTCACCTCCACTTCGCCGATCCACCGCTCGGGCAGGGGGCTCCCTTCGGCGTCGGTCACCCGCAGTCCGTGGCCCGGCAGCACGCGGCCCACGCACATCACGCTCGTGCCGCGCGGGCCGCCGTCGGAGACGCGGGGCACCACCGCGCGGCCGCGCGCCGCGACGGACTCCGCGTCGACGTGGTCGGCGGCGTACGGGCGTGTGACGTCGGAGATCGTGACGGCCAGGGTGGCCTCGGCGAGCCCGTACACCGGGCGCAGCGTCGTCTCCGGCAGCCCGAACGGGCCGAAGGCCTCCTGGAATTCGCGCATCGTCCCCTCGCGCACCGGCTCGGCCCCGCACAGCGCCACGCGCCAGCAGGACAGGTCCAGGTCCCGCGGCGGGCGCCGGCCCGCGACCCGCGCGCAGATGTGGAACGCCGAGCTGGGCGCCGGTGAGAGCGTGCCGCGGAAGCGGTGGATCCACCCCGGCCACGCGAGGGGGTTGCGCAGGAAGTTCACCGGGTCGGACAGCACCATCGGGATGCCGGACCACAGCGCGTACGAGATGCCGACCAGGCCCATGTCGTGGAACAAGGGAAGCCAGCTGACCAGCACGTCGTCGGGGCGCGCCCGGATGGCCTCGGCGATCGCGCCCACGTTGGCCGTCAGGTTGCCGTGCCGCACGGCGGCCAGCCTCGGCGTGCCGGTCGAGCCCGAGGTGGCCTGGAGCTGCGCGAGGGTGTCGGGGCGCGCGTACGGCTTGTCCAACTCGGCCGGCGCGCCCCTGAGGTGACCCGGAGTGAGGACCCGTAAGGGCACCAGTGGGGCGAGCGCGGCCGCCCGCTCCGGGGTCGTGATCAAGTGCCGCGCCCCGGCGAGCTCCGCGGTGCGCCGTACGTGCTCCGCGTACTGCGCCGTACGCCCGTCCAGCGGCTCGGCCAGCACGAGCGGCGCGGCGCCCGCGTACAGGCAGCCGAGGTAGGCGGCGAGGAAGTCGCGGGAGGTGGGGAGGATGAGGAGGACGCGTTCGCCCGCGCCGATGCCGTGTTCGGCGAGGCCGCCGACGGAGCGCGCGAGGAGGCCGCGTACGTCGGCGTGGCTGAGCGCGTGCTCCTCGCCCGCCTCCGCCTCGGAGCGCTCGATCACATGGAAGGCGAGGCGGTCGGGGGCGCGGTCCGCGCTGTCGAGGAACGCCTCGACCACCGTCTGCGCGCCCGCTCCCGCACCAGCGCCTCCCGTCCGCCTCACCGCGCGTACCCCTTCACGAACTGCGCGTCGGCGCGCTTGGACGAGCGCTCCAGCCAACTGCGCAACTCCCCGTGGCGGGCGTCGAAATGGTCCTTGAGCAGGCTTTCGCGCAGCGTCCCCGCCGGGGTGTAGTACGGCTTCTCCAGCTCCTCCAGAAAGCCGACGTGGTGCTCCATCCCGGCGCGGCCGCGCTCGACGCTCTTCGCGTACGACTTGAGGCGCGCGCGGCGCTGCGGGCGCTGCTCGATCTCGAAGGCACGCCGGAAGAAGACGTCGTAGCTGTCGAGGATGCCGCGCTGGAGCTCGCTGGGGCGCATGTGCCGCGGGAAGATCCCGACGAAGGAATAGTGCTGGTAGGTGGGCACCTCCATGATGATGCGGTGGTCCTCGACGTCCTGCCGTGAGCCGTACAGCAGGTTCTGGAAGGGGTATTCCGCCAGGCACACGAAGACCGGGTGCATGATGCGGGCCTCCGCGCACCAGCGCGCCGTGGCCTCGATGGCCGGGCGGTCCTGCACGTCGAGGCCGTAGATGATCGCGGAGTGGATGGCGATGTCGTTCTCCGCGAAGCGCAGCAGCCGCCGGGTCTGTTCGGAGGCGTCGACCTTCTTGTTGAACGCCTTCAGGACGCTGGGGTCCTCCGACTCCACGCCGAGGCAGTACTCCTCGAAGCCCGAGCGCTTGAGGTCGAGGACGAGGTCCATGTCGTCGGCGTGGTTGACCCTGCTCATCGCGATGAACTTGTAGTCGCGGTCGCGGAAGGTCTCGGCGATCTCGCGGCAGTAGTCCTTGCGCGTGGTGAAGTTGAGGTCGGTGACGTAGAAGCGGCTGCACCCGGTCTGCTCGTACAGGGCGTCCAGCTCGGCGCGCACGTCCTCCGCGGTCTTGGTGCGGAAGCGCCGGCCCAGCAGCCTGATCGCGTAGCAGAAGGAGCAGTCGAAGGGGCAGCCGCGGGACATCGAGACCGTCGCCCAGTGCAGCTTCGGGGCGCGGGCCAGGAACTTCGGGTTGATCGCGTTGAGGATGTTGCCGTACCTGGCGATCTTGTTGACCACCAGGTCGCCGTCGTCGCCGATGTACGCCAGGTTGTCGACCTCGGTGACCGGCTCGCCCGCCTCCAGCGCGCGGATGAGCTGGACGGCCGGCACCTCGCCCTCCGCGATCACCGCGTAGTCGGCGTACCGCAGCGCCTCGTACGGGGCGAAGGCGGCGTGCGGGCCGCCCATGATCACCACGCTGCCGGGGCGCCTGGCGCGCCGAATGGCCTCCAGGGTCTCGAGGTTGGACCAGAAGTGCGTGGCCAGCGCGGAGATCAGGATGTAGTCGTAGCGCCCGAGCGGGAAGTCCTCGGGCTTCTCGCCCCAGAACATCTGGCACATCTCGACGTCCGCCTCCGGATACTCCTGCTGGATGAAGGAGGCCACGTAGTAGATGCCGTCGTTGTACGTGGTCGCCAGCGTGGAGGCGTCGGGATAGGCCTCGTGGAAGCCGAGTTGGACGCACAGGATGCGCAGGTGCCTGCGGCCGGCGCCGAGGAACCTGGGGGTGGGCAGGGGTACGGGCGCGTAGGTGCCGCTCATGCGGGGCCGCCAGCGCTCACGCCGGCCCGCGGGGTGGTGGCTCGCGCGGCGCCGGCCCGTGGCGCGCCGGGTTCGGCCGTGACGCCGTGTCGCCTCGCCATCTCCCTGCGCACCTTCACCTTCATCTCCCGCTTGAGCTGCCGCGCGATGCGGTCCGGGTCGTTGACCTTGCGCTGCGCCCAGGCGAGCAGGTCGCGCGCCTCGCTGCGGGACATCTTCGGGTGCTTCCAGACCAGGTTGTACAGGTCGTGCTTGCTCAGGTCGGGCTCGTCGATGAGGTGTTCCATCTGCCGGTAGAGCCGGGTGCCGTGGAACGGGGTCAGCAGCGTGAGCTGGCAGGCGAACAGCCCCTCCTGGTCGAGCTGTTCGATGTCGTACTTCATGTCCTCGATGCTGTCCTCGGCGAATCCGATCATGAAGGTGCCGAGCGCCCTGCGGCCGTTGGCGAGCAGCTCGCGCACCGTCTGCCGCACGTTGTAGACGTCGTCGCGCTTCTTCACGTCGGCGACGTTCTTGTCCCGGTACGATTCGATGCCGACGATCGCGCCGTCCATATAGCGGTCGGTGAGTTCGGGAATCCTGCCGCGGATCAGATCGGCGCGGGTGAGGCAGATCCAGGGCAGTTCGCGTTCGGCGAGGGCGTCCACCACCTGTTCGGCGAGATGATTCGTGAGGAAGAAGCTCTCGTCGTAGATGATGACGTGCGCGACGTTCGCCTCACGATAGGCGTCCAGCGCCGCGTACATGTCCTCCATGAAGATGGCTTCTTCTTTGGGGTTGAAGATCGGCGTGGAGCAGAACGTGCAGCCGATATTGCAGCCGCGCTTGGAGTAGAGATAGCCGACCGGCGAGTTCATCCCGCGGAATCCGCTCTCGCCGAGCATCGCGGGATGCCGTACGCGCGGCAGCTCGGTCCCGTAGACGTACTGGTGGAGCGGGAACTCCCCCGCCCCCTTCACCAGCCGCGTGAAATAGCGGTCGATGCCCGGGGAGAGCACGCCGTAGTTGCCGGCCCAGAGCTCCCGCACCCCCGCGTCCCTGGCGACCTGCGCCATCTCGCAGGCGACCGGGGTGGACCAGGTGTAGAAGCTGATCCCCACCATGTCCCAGTCCTCGGCGGCCAGCGCGTCGCGGTATTCCTGCCAGGTCGGATACTCGAGGATTTCGATGTCCGGCACATTGTGCTTCAGGAAACGCAGCCCGGTGGGCGGGCAGGTGACCGTCAGCCGGTCCTCGACGTCCACCGCACACGTCCACGCCATATAGGTGTCGGTGCGGTCGTACCAGTTTCCCCCGACCCCGTCCTCTTCGACCAGGGCCTCTATCGGGGCCGTACTGAGGAGAACCTTCTTCATTGCCGCCCCTCCGCTCGACGGTGTCGTTCAACGGACATCCATCCCGCGCGGCCGCACCCCGTTTTTGACCCTCGGAGCGAGACACTAGGAGCGGCGCTTCCAGCACGTCAACCAGCGCACTGCGTTCCGATTATGGAGATCTAGAATGCGCGCCGCGCAATTCCGGGCGGCGGTCGCGGTGCTGACCTAGGCCGGAATTGCGCGGCGCGTACGGTGGTTTGAGTTGCGGTTGAGGCCCGCGGAAAGGGAATTGCCGCGCGGGATTATTCCGTACGTTCGAGACGCGCCGCGAGATGGTGCTGCAACGGCTGCCCCACGGCGGCGAGTTCGTGCGCGAAGGTGAGGGTGTCGCCGTCGAGGGTGTAGAGGCGGCGGGTGGCGTCCACCCGTTTCGCCGTCCCGGTACGCGCCACCTCGCTGCTGGCCAGATCGACCACCTTGCCGTCCGCGTGGCCGGCCGCGAGCTCCGCGATGCCGGTGGGCTGGGTGATCAGCGCCTCGACCCGGCCCTCGGGCTGCATCCGCCACCAGCCGCTCTCGCGCGCGGAGGGGCGCAGCGGTTCGCCCTGCGCGTCGAGCAGCCAGGCGCGGGACTCGAAGTGCAGGAAGGGGCGGCCGTCGTGGCTGAAGACGACCTCCTGCGCATAGGTGAAGTCCTCTTCCAGCGTGGGGTATTCGCCGCTCCCCCGGCCGCGCCAGGTGCCCAGCAGACCGAGCACCGGAGCGAGCAGCGCGTGCGGCGCGGGCTCGGCCTCCGGCCGGCGGGCGTCGGGGAAGGGGTACGCGGCTGAGGGGTCGGACACGGTGCGCTCCTGGGTCGTCGCGGGAAACGGGAAGGCGACCAGGGTGTCACCTCCGCCCGGGCCAACCCGCGCCCACGCCGTCCGCGCCCGCCCGTGCCGCCGCCTCCCCCGCATGCCGCCTCATCGACAGCCCCGCCCCCGCGGCCTCAAGCTGAACCAGAACCGAACCCCGGCGGAACCACCACGCGCGCGGCACCCGACCCCGCCCCCTCCGGAGGCCCCCATGGACACGCCCGCCCCTCCCGCCCCGATACGCCTCGACGCGACGGCGGCCGACCTGCACGGCGAGGCCGCACGGCTGCGGGCCCTGGGCCCCGTCGTACGCGTCGAGCTGCCCGACCGCGTACCGGCCTGGGCCGTCACCGGCTACTTGGAGCTGCGCGAACTCCTCGCCGACCCGCGCGTGTCCAAGGACGCGCGGCACTGGCGCGACCTGGCCGAGGGCGCCGTGCCCGAGGGCTGGCCCCTGATCGACTTCGTCGCCAACCCCGGCATGAACACCTCCGACGGCGACGACCACAGGAGGCTGCGCGCGCTGGTCACCCAGGCGTTCACCCCGCGGCGCATCGCGGCGATGCGGCCGGAGGTCGAGGCGGTCACCGCGGGTCTGCTCGACGCCCTCGCCGCCCGGGCCTCGGGCCCCGAGGGGCGGGTGGATCTGCGGCAGCACTTCGCGTACCCGCTGCCGATGCGGGTGATCGGCGGGCTGCTGGGCGTGCCCGAGGAGCGGCACGCCGAGTTCCGCGCGCTCTCGCAGAGCCTGGTCGACAGCGGCACCACAGCGGAGGAGGGCCTGAGCACCCGTACGCGTCTGCTGGGCCTGCTCACCGACCTCGTACGGGAGAGGCGCGCGCATCCCGGCGACGACCTGGCGAGCGCACTCGTCACGGCGCGCGAGGACGGGGACCGGCTCTCCGAGGAGGAACTGCTGGGCACGCTGGTCGAGTTGATGGTCGCCGGGCACGGCACCACGCTCAACCTGATCACCAACGCGGTGCGCGCCCTCCTCGCACGCCCCGGCCAACTGGCGGCGGCCATGTCCGGCGCGCTCCCGTGGAGTGCGGTGATCGAGGAGACGCTGCGCTGGGACTCGCCGGTGGCGCACTTCCCGCTGCGATACGCGACCGAGGACATCGAGCTGGGCGGCGTGACGATACGCGAGGGCGACGCGATCCTCGCCTCGTACGCGGCGACCGGCCGTGACGGCGGGCAGTTCGGTCCCGGGGCCGGGGAGTTCGACGCCGCGCGAGGCCCCATACGGCATCTGGCCTTCGGCCACGGCGCCCACTACTGCATCGGCGCCGCGCTGGCCAGGCTCGAAGCGGAGGTCGCGCTGCCCGCGCTCTTCGCCCGCTTCCCCGCACTGACCCTCGGAGTGCCGGAGGAGCGCCTGGTGCCGCTCCGCTCCCTGGTCAGCAACAGCGTCGCGGAGCTGCCCGTCGTGCTCACGGGCGCGCAACGGTGAACCGGCGGCGACGCGCGGGCGGTTGAGGGCCGCGGGCAGTCGAGGGGCGGCTCAGCGCTGAATCGTGTCGGCTGCCTCATGGGGCGACATCACGCGCCGCCTCGGCGCGGCCAGGGGCGCCCCGTGCGCTCCTCGATGTCCGTGTTGAACTGCTGCAGATCCTCGATGAACCGCTTCAGCCGCTCGGCCGGCCAGTCGCGGAAGACGTCGGCCAGTCCGCTGACCACCGCGTCGCGGTCCTCGCGCAGGCGCTTGAGTCCCTCGTCGGTGATGCGGAACTTGCGCGCGATGCTCCCGTTCGGGTCCAGGGTTCGCTCCACCAGGCCCTCCCGCAGCAGCGCCCCGGTCTGCCGGGTGAAGGTGGACGGGGCGAGCCCGAAGGCGTCCACGAGATCGGGGATGGACATCGCCCCCTCGGCCTCCAGGCGGCTGAGCAGCACATACGCGCTGCGGTCCAGGGCGCCGCCGCTGCGCACCCGGCGCGGCGAGGTCATCTCCATGTGCCGCGTGAGGATGAGCAGTTCACGCTCGATGCGGCCGCCCGCCCGCCGTGCGTCCACGCCGCCTCCTCCGGTTCGCGATGCCTCGTACGTGGCTACTGCGCCACACCCTATGCGCGCGTACGCAGCGGTTCCGCACCCTCACGCGCTCCTCCGCACACGCCCCGCACACCCCCGTACGCCCCCGTGCTCCGCGGCGCCCGGCGGCTCACCCGATCGTGCATCGTGCACCTCTCGTGCATCATGCACTGCACATGTACGGTGCACAGTACGAGCGCTCGCGCGGGCCCACCTCCCGCGCCCACACCCCGCCGCCCCACCTCGTACTGGAGGAACCCATGAGCGAGCAGGTCGCACGCCTCCCGCTGGCCACCGAAGGGCCGCTCGAACCGCCCGCGGAATGGGAGCGGTTCCGGCGCGAGTGCCCCGTCGCGCACGTCGGGCTGCCCAGCGGGGACAGCGCCGTCTACCTGACCCGCTACGAGCACGTGAAGAGCCTGCTGGCCGACCCGCGCTTCGTGCGGCCCACCGCCGAGGACGGCGCGGCGCGCATCGCGCCCGAGGGCGTCGGAGGCGCCGCGGCCACCGGGAACACCACCTACCGGACGCCCGACAGGGGCGAGCCGCACCGGCGGTGGCGCCGCCGGGTCGGCCGGTACTTCACCGCCAAGCGCATGGCCGCGCTGCGCCCCGGCATGGAGCGCACAGCCAACGAACTGATCGACGCCATGGTCCGCGAGGGCGCGCCGGCCGATCTGCGCGCGCACCTCGGGTTCCCGCTGCCGGTCTACATCATCTGCGATCTGCTGGGCGTGCCGGCCGAGGACCGCGACCGGTTCTCGCACTGGTCGGACGCGTTCTTGAGCGTGACCCGCTACACCGCGGAGGAGATCGGGGCGGCGCAGGCGGAGTTCGTCGCGTACATGGACGCGCACATCCGCGCCAAGCGCGAGGCCCCGGCCGACGACCTGCTCAGCACGCTGATCACGGACGCCGGGGACGGCTCGTACGGAGAAGGCCCGTACGGAGACGGCTCGTACGGAGACAGCTCGTACGGCGAAGGCCCGCACGGCCCGCGCGGCGAAGAGGAAGCGGAACAGGGGCTGAGCGACGACGAGTTGCTGGCCACCGGGATGGGGCTGCTCGTCGCGGGCCACGAGACCACCGCCAACATGATCGGCAAGATGGTCTGCATGCTGCTCGGCGACCGCACGCGCTGGGAACGGCTGCTCGCCGACCCCTCGCTGGTGCGCACCGCCGTCGAGGAGTCGCTGCGCTTCGACGCCAACCTCGGCTTCGGCATCCGCCGCTTCATCACCGAGGACATCGAGATCGACGGGCAGTTGGTGCCCGAGGGCAGCACGGTGGTGTGCAGCATGCCGGCGGCCAACCGCGACGAGTCGGCCTTCGCCGGCGCCGACGACATGGACCTGGACCGCTCCCCCAACCCGCACCTGACCTTCGGGGCCGGCCCGCACTCCTGCCTCGGGCAGGCGCTCGCCCGCACCGAGCTCCAGGTCGTACTGGAGACCCTGCTCAAGCGGCTCCCCACCCTGCGCCTCGCGGTGCCGGCCGCGGAGCTCGAGAAGACGGAGGGCCTGCTGGTCGGCGGGCTGCGCACGGTCCCCGTCACCTGGTGAGCCCCCGAGAAATCCCCACCCCCTACGAGAGGCGAAGCCCATGCCCGCGAACACGAACGCGGACACGAACACGAACATGAACACGAACGCGAACACCCTGAACATCAGCGTCGACGAGGAAAAGTGCTGCGGCGCGGGACAGTGCGTGCTGGTCGCGCCCGAGGTCTTCGACCAGCGCGAGGAGGACGGCATCGTGCTGCTGCTCGCGCAGAGCCCCGCCCGCGACACCCACGAGGCGGTGCGGGAGGCGGCGGCCGTCTGCCCGACCGGTGCGATCACCCTGGACGAGAAGGGCTGATCGCACCTCATAATCGGACGATGGGGAAGAGCTATGAGCGAATAGAGGGAAGGCTGCGGCGCTTCATCGAGGCGCAGCACATCTTCTTCACCGCGACCGCGCCGCTGGACGGCGACGGCACCGTGAACCTTTCACCGAAGGGTCTGAACGGCTCGTTCGCCGTGATCGACGAACACACCGTGGCCTACCTCGACTTCGCGGGCAGCAACGCCGAGACCATCGCCCACCTGCGGGAGAACGGCCGCATCACGCTGATGTGGTGCGCCTTCGAGGGACCGCCCAACATCGTGCGCGTACACGGCAGCGGAGAGCCGGTCTTCCGCGACGACGCGCGCTGGCCATCGCTGATGGCACACTTCCCGGGCATCGACCCGGCGCTCAACGGCCTGCGCGCGATCATCGTGGTGACCGCCGAGAAGATCCGCGACACCTGCGGGTACGCGGTCCCCTTCATGACCTACGAGGAGGACCGCCCGCTGCACACCTCGCGGTTCGCGCGCGAGACGGACGAGTCGCTCGACATGTACTTCCAGAAGAAGGACCACGTCGCGACCAGCATCGACGGCCTGCCCGGGCTCCCGCTGCCCCTGCCGCCGCTGCCGCCGACCGGCTAGCCGCGCGGCCGCTCCCTTCCTGGCTCACGTGGCGCGCATGTCACGGCCGGCATGTCACGGACCGAACCCGCCACTCCGTCCCCTCCGGGAGATCGCTGCAAACGAGCGGAGGGAGAGGGAGATGACCGTGCACGTCCTCGTCCTGGGAGCGGGCTATTCGGGGCTGGTCGCGGCCAAGCTGATCGCGCGGCGGCCGGGGACCCGGGTCACGCTGGTGAACGCCGGGGACCGGTTCGTGGAACGGGTGCGGCTGCACCAGGTCGCCGCCGGGCAGCCCGTACGGCAGCGGACCGTCGCCGAGCTGCTGGCCGGCGATCCCGTGGAGTTCGTCGTCGGCCGGGTCGAGAGGATCGACGCCGAGGGGCGCAAGGCCGAGCTCGCCGACGGGACGCGGCTCGGCTACGACGTACTGGTCTACGCGCTGGGCAGCGCGGCCGCTACGCACGCCGTGCCGGGCGCGGCGGAACACGCGTACGCGGTGGCCACGGCGGAGGATGCGCGCCGGCTGCGCGCACGGCTGGCTGAGGGCGGCGGCAGCAGCGTCGCGGTCGTCGGCGGCGGCCTCACCGGCATCGAGGCGGCCGCCGAACTGGCCGAGTCCCGGCCGGATGTGACCGTACGTCTCCTCCCCGGCGGCACGCTGGGCGCCGGCCTCTCGGCGCGCGGCCGACGGCACCTACGGCGCGTGTTCGCGCGCCTCGGGGTAGAGGTCAGGGACGGCGTACGGGTCACCGAGGTCGGCCCCTCGGGAGCGCTGCTGGACGACGGGACGCGGCTCGACGCCGACACCGTGGTGTGGGCGGCCGGTTTCCGGGTGCCCGAGCTGGCGCGGACCGCGGGCTTCGCGGTGGACGGGCACGGGCGCATGGTGGTCGACGCGGCCCTGCGGTCGGTGTCGCATCCGGAGGTGTACGCGATCGGCGACGCGGCGGCCGCGCGCCGCCCCGACGGCCAGGAGCTGCGCATGGCATGCGCGACGGGCCTGCCGGCCGCGGCGCACGTGGCCCGTTCCCTGGACGACCGCCTCGCCGGCCGGCCCGCGCGCGGGCTGCGCTTCCGCTACCTGAACCAGTGCATCAGCCTGGGGCGGCGCGACGCGCTGGTGCAGTACGTGCGCGCCGACGACAGCCCGGTGGAGTACGTCCTGACCGGCCGCTTGGCCGTCCTCTACAAGGAGACGATCGTCCGCGGCGCCCTGACGGCCCAACGCCACCCCGGCCTGGTCAACCTGACGCCGGGAGGGCGGAGTTCGCGCCCGGCGGAGGACTAGGGCCTGCCCTGACCCGTACACAGCCGTCTTCCTCGCGGCATCGGACTATGGCGTCGGCATGCGCATAGCCTCGGCGAGCTCCCGTCGCCCTACTTGCGGCGTCCGAGTGCCTTTGCCTGGTCGTGGGACCAGCCCGTGAGGAGGACGGCGAGTGTCGTGAGGGCCGCGTACAGGAGGAGGGTCGGGGTGAAGCCCAGGGCCAGCGGGGCGAGCAGGCCCCCGTCGTGGTGGTCGATCAGGATGCGGATCAGCGACTGGCCGAAGGTCACCACGGCGGCGGCGCCGATGATCTGCAGGACGTCGTACTTCACTGCTCCCCCTCGCAACGTTACGTGTGTACCTCCAGAGAAGCGCGCCAACGGGCGTTCCCGCCAGCTCGGATGACCCTTTTCGTCACACTCGTTTCCGGGCTACCGTGCAGGAGTGCGTGACGAAAAGGGAGCCGGCTGCCGGATGTGCGGGGCGGCGACGGCGGTGGCGGGGCGCGGGCGTCCCGCTCGGTACTGCTCGCGGAGTTGCCAGGCGCGGGCGTACCGGCGCCGCAAGCAGCCCCCTCCCCCGGCGCCCCCGCCCACCACGTCGCCCACCGCGCCGCACGCGCCGGCCGGGCGGCCGATCACGGAGGTGCGGGAGCGCAAGCGGCGGCTGATCGCGGAGGCGGTCTGGCGCATCGCCGCCGAGGACGGGCTGGGCGCGGCGAGCATGCGCCGGATCGCCGCGGAGGCCGGGCTGTCGCTGCGTACGGTCCAGTACCACTTCCCCGGCAAGCACGCGCTGCTCATCGACGCGCTGCACCTGCTGCACGCGGAGAACGAGCGGATCGCCGCGGCGCGCATCGCGCCGCGGCCGGGGGACCCGGGCGCGGTGGTACGGGCGGTGCTGGAGGAGTTCCTGCCGGTGGACGCGCAACGGGACTTCGCGCTGCGGGTGTTCGCCGCGTACTACGCGTGCAGCCTCACCGATCCGGAGCTCGCCGCGGTCTTCCTGGCGGCCGAGGACCCGCTGGAACGGCTCGTCGCCGACCTCGTCGGCGCGGCCCAGGCCGAGGGGAGCGTGCCGCCGGACGTCGTACCGCGGTACGAGGCCGACCTGCTGGTGTCGGGCGCGACCGGTCTCGGCGTGGACATCCTGCACGGGCGCCGCACGCCGGCGGACGCGCGGGCGGTGCTGGACTACCACCTCGCGCGGATCTTCCCGGCGCGGGACCGGACACGTCCCGAGGCGGCATCCGGGGAGACATCCACGGAGGCATCCGGCGAGCGATGAGTGGGAGCGATGAGTATTCCTCGCTCCCCCGGTCACCCCTTATGACACGGGCCGGCACCCGGGGCTCGGCCCGCTCATCGGGAGGACACCATGAGGAAGATCATCGCGGGGCTATTCATCGCGCTCGACGGCGTGGTGGAGGCGCCCGACCAGTGGCACTTCCCGTACTTCAACGACGAGATGGGCGAGGCCGTGGGCGCGACGCTCGGCCAGGCGGACACGCTCCTTCTCGGGCGCAAGACGTACGACAGCTTCGCGGGGGCGTGGCCGGACCGCGAGGCGGCGGGGGGCGAGGACGCCGGGTTCGCCAAGACGCTGGGCGACGCGCGCAAGATCGTGGTCTCGCGCCAGAGGCTGGAGTTCACCTGGCGCAACTCCGAGCAGCTCGCGGGCGACGACCTGGTGGGGGCCGTGACCGCGCTCAAGAACGAGCCGGGCGGCCTCATCGCCATGAGCGGTTCGGTCTCCGTCGTACGCCAGCTCCTGTCCGCCGGCCTGCTGGACGAGCTGCACCTGCTGGTGCATCCGATCGCCGTGCGCAGCGGCATGCGCCTCTTCGAGGACGCCCACACACCCCTCCCCCTGAAGCTCATCGCCTCCGAGACCTTCAGCACGGGAGTCCTGAACCTCGTCTACGGCCCGGCCGAGCCGACGGCGGACGCCGGGAACGACGGCGCGGAGTACGAGGCGGGGTACGAGGAGGCCAAGGGACACCTGCCGCGCGACGAACGCTGAGCACCCTCACCGGGCCCCTCGCGAAGCACCCCCGTTCCGCTCGGGGCGCAGCAGCACCTCGCTGCCGACGGGCGTGAACCCGCAGGCGAGGAAGGCGCGCAGGGAGCGGGCGTTGCCCGGCGAGACGGCGGCGAAGACCGGTTCGCCCTCCGGGACGAGGGACAGCGCGTCGGCGATGAGCGACCGCCCACGGCCCCGGGTGCCGTCCTCGGCGCGGTGGAGCTCGACGCTCAGCTCGCGCCGCCCGGCGAGGCCGTCGGCCAGGATGACGAGGCCCCGTTCGTCGCCGTGGACCCGGACGCCGGTCCGCAGCCACCGGGCGTGGCGGACCCGTGCGTGGCCGTCCGCCCCGCTCAGCTCCGCCAGGCGCGGAGCACCGCCGGTACCGCGCGCCGTCAACGTCGCGTCGATGACGCCGATCCAGCCCTTGGGTCCGGCGAGGTGGCGCAGGAAGTCCGGGGCGAGCGAACCGCCGAAGCCGTCGGGGTTCCGCGCGTACACGGCCCGCCCAGGCATGGCGGTGGCGACGACGGCGTGCCCGGTGAAGGCGACGGAGCACTCCAACTCCCGTGGCAGGGGCGGCAGGAGCGTCACCCGGCCGTCGGCCGCCGGAAAGCGCCCGTCGGCGGCGTCCAGGAAGAAGGCGAGCAGCGGGTGCGCTTCACGCACGGTTGGCCACCAGTGAGTTGAGGACAGGGAGCACGCGCATCACCTTCCAGCGCACGGAGGGATGCACACCCCGGTCCGGCTCAGACGGAAGATGCCCAACGCCTCAGCATGCGCCTCGACTTCGAGGACGTGGCCCTGCCCCGGCCACCCCTTCTGCCTCTACCAGGACGGCAGCACCGCAGACAGCCAGCCCACGCTCGCCCCGCGTACCTCTCGGGGACCACGCGTGGTCAGTCTCCGGGCTTACGGGGTTGTCATGCTCCGGTCTGACGGTGGGGCGCGAGATGTGCCTCCCGAAGGGGACGTGCCGGTTCCCCTCCGCTGCATAGCCTCTGTGGCGCAGGAGGCAGGCCGGTCCCGGCGCAGGCCCCCTGCCAGGGAAGCACCCCCCACGCACCGTCTCCGTACCGGCGTCCCGGGCGGGGAGGAAGGAGCCCCCACCATGCCCTCCACACCGCCCCGGTCCGTGACGAAGAGAGCGTCGGTCGCGAGCCTCGCGCTGCTCGTGCCGCTCGCGGCCACCGGCTGTTCCGTGGCCGACGCCGGACCGGTGCGCACCGAGGGCGCCAAGGGAGGCGCGGCGGCGAATCCGGCGAAGGCGCGCCCCGGCGCCGACAAGGCCGGCGACCGCCTCTTCCCCGGCCTGGGGAACGGCGGCTACGACGCCCGGAGTTACGACGTCCACTTCGACTACCGCTCCGGCACGCACCGGATGCCGGCCCGCGTCGTGATGAACGCCCGCGCCACGCAGGACCTGTCCAGGTTCAGCCTCGACTCGGCGGCAAAGGACATCAAGAAGGTCACCGTCAACGGCCACCCCGCGCGCTTCCAGAAGAAGGACAAGAAGGAGAAGCTGTACGTCACACCCGCGAAGCCGGTGTCGAACGGCAGCACGTTCAACGTCAGGATCGATTACACAGCCGACCGTTCGCACGACCCGGTCTCGCCCGCGTACAAGCTGCCCCCGGGCACGAAGTGGCCGGTCAAGAGCTGGATCAACACCAAGGACGGATTCGCCCTCATGGGGCAGCCCGACCGCGCGCACCTCTTCTACCCCTCCAACGACGTGCCGGGCGACAAGGCCCGCGTGACCTTCGACGTCACCGTGCCGCGCGGCACGAAGGCCGTGGCCAACGGCGATCTGATACGGCATAGGCAACTCACCGGCAGCCGCGACCAGTTCACGTACGCCAGCCGCTCGGAGATCCCCACGCACGTGTCGCAGCTCGCGGTGGGCAGGTTCCGCGCCGTCGACCAGAAGGGCCCGCACGGTCTGCCCATCCGCTCGTGGGTGCCGGAGAAGCAGTACGCCAAGACCGTCGCGAACGCGAAGCGCACCGCCGGCCACGTCGCCTGGCTGGAGAAGAAGCTCGACCAGCCCTACCCCTTCAGCCGGTACGGGGTCCTCGGCGTCGACAGCGACTACGACGGCGTGGCGCTGGAGACCGCGACCCTCTCCAGCTACTCGGCGCACGCCCTGACGGTCGACCCGAAGAAGCTCACCCCGATCATGGTCCACGAGCTCACGCACCAGTGGTTCGGCGACGCCGTCTCGGTGGGCAGGTGGGACGACATGTGGATCAGCGAGGGCCACGCGACCTACTACCAGATGCTCTACTCCTCCTCCCACGGCGGCCAGAAGCTCGACGCCGCCATGAAGAAGCAGTACGAGGCGGACGCGGACCAGCGCGCCTCGGGCGGGCCGCCGGCCAAGCTGAAGCGGGCGGCGAGCCTGCTCTTCAACACGGACATGCCCGGCGCGCTGATGCTGTACGGCCTGCACCACAAGGTCGGCGACGAGACCTTCCAGCAGATCGAGAGCACCTTCTACCGCACCTACAAGGGCCGTTCGGCCGGCACACAGGACTACATCGACATCGCCAACCGCGTCTCGGGCAAGGACCTCACCCCGTACTTCAAGAGCTGGCTGTACGGGAAGACCACGCCGCCCATGCCGGGGCACCCCGACTGGAAGTCGGGCAAGGCGGGCAAGCCCGGCAAGCAGGAGGGCGTGGGCACGGCCGGCTAGAGCGCTTCTCGCACCCCCGTCCCCATCCCCACAAGGACCGGGCGCGCCGCACTTCGTGGCGCGCCCGGTCCTTGTGCGGCGCGCCCTACAACACCCGCGACACCCCGGGTATGCGGCGTACCGCACCCGCCAACGCCCAGCACAGAGGCAGCGCCAGGGCCGCGACCAGCGCGAACTTGGCCAGGGCCGGGGCCTGGAGCCACCGCAGCGCGAGGGCGAGGCCCACCAGGAGCGGGGCGTGGACGAGGTAGACGGCGAAGGCGTTGCGGGAGAGGCAGGCGGCCAGCCTGCCCTGCCGGTTGAGGCGTTCGCGGAACAGCACGGTGAGCCCGCACACCGTCCCGATCGCGAACGCCGCCTCCCAGCAGGCCGTCGCGGCAGAGCCCCAGCCGCCGGGCCGGAACAGTTCCTCACCCGGGACCGTGAGCACGAGGGGCACGTACGCGAGGGTGGCGACGGCGGCGGCCGCGAAGCCCAGCCGCCCGGCCCGGCGGGAGAGCGTGTGCGCCCAGCCGCGCCGCCAGGCCAGCACGCCCACGGCGAAGAAACCCGCGTACTGCGGCAGGAAGTCGGGCGTGGGCAGCCCCAGCACGGGCACGTACGTGCCGGTCGGGCACACGGTCCGCCACGCGTACGTGACCGCCGCCAGACCCGCGCCGAACGCGAGCACGGGAAGGGCCCCGAGCCGCGCCGGACCGCCGTACGCGGCAGCGCCCGCTCCCCCGCGCCGCCTCCGTACCAGCACATACACGAGTATGAACACGAGCAGCACCTCGACGAACCACAGCGGCCCCGGGTCCCAGCTGAGCACGTAGAACAGCCCGTACGAGAGGCCGTGCCCCTGCTCGGCCGCCGCCTCCCGGGCCGCGGGGAACGCGGTGACGTTGGCCAGCGGGCGCAGCAGGAGCAGGAACGCGAGCAGCGGGATGCCGAGCCGCACGAGCCGGTCGCGCACGAAGGGCCGCGGCCCCTTCCTCGCGTACGAGGCCGGGGTGAAGAACCCGGCGATGAGGAAGAAGAAGCCCATGAAGAACGCCTGGTCGGCCATGACGAGCAGGTCGAGCGCGCCGCCCGAGGCGTCCTTGGCGGGCTCGGTGTAGTACCAGGCGGGGATGTTGCCGTACGTGACGGCCGTGTGGTGCAGGACGACCAGCGCGGTCAGGGCGATGCGCAGGTTGTCGATGTAGTGCAGGCGGCGGCCGGTGCCGGTGCTGGGCTGTGGGGCCGCGGCCGGTGTGGCGGGTGCGGTGGGTGCGGTTGTTGGGCCGTCGGGTACGCCGGTGCGGGCGTCCTGCGCCATGTGGTCTCCCCCGTGTGGATGGTCATTGCGTTCGGTCGGGCGCCGCCGTCGCGTGGACGTACAGGTCGGCCAGCTCGCGGGCGTGCGCGGCGAGGTCGTGCTCCGGGTACGCGCTCCAGTAGCCGAACATCGCGTCGATCGACGCCTGGAGGCTGACGGCCATCACGCGGGTGTCGAACGGGCGGAAGGCGCCGCTCTCCTGGCCCGCGCGGAACACCTCCTCCAGCCGTTGGTAGAGAGGTTCGCTGGTCACGGCCCCATAGCGCGGCTCGCCCTCGCTCGTGCGGTGGTTGGTGAAGATCTCACCGAGCGCGCGGAGTTCGGTGCGGTGATCCTGCATGTAGGCGGCGACCGCGGTGACGTACACCCGGATCCACCGGGCCGTTCCCGGCTCCGCCTCCTGCTGGAGCCGGGCGCCGACGTGCTCGCCGATCCGCTCGTAGACCTGCTCCACGAGGCGTTCGATCAGCTCGCCCTTGCCCGCGAAGTGGTACGAGATGACGCCCTTGCTCACCCCGGCGCGCTCGGCGATCTGCGCCAGCGAGGCCCTCGCGTACCCCCGTGCCGCGAGGACCTCGACCGCGGCCTCCACGATCTGGGCACGCCGCGCCCGCTCGATGAACGAACGCCGCCCGCCCCTGCCGGACTTCGCCTCCGCCTGGCCCTCCGTGCGTGGCGGCTGACCGCCCGGCTCGTTTTCTGACCGCATGGCCAAGAATTGAACCATGCGGCCAGGAGGGGGTCGAGGGGGTTTCGCGGCGGGGCTCAACTGGCCGGGGGAGGGCGGCACTTGGGCCCCCGCGCCGCACCTCCCGCATGCCGGGCGCCCGGTGAGCGGCTCGGGGCGGCCGGCTATGCGGGGGACGCCTGGTGCCGGTATC
Organism: Streptomyces odontomachicola; assembly: GCF_039605595.1. Classification (NCBI taxonomy): domain Bacteria; kingdom Bacillati; phylum Actinomycetota; class Actinomycetes; order Kitasatosporales; family Streptomycetaceae; genus Streptomyces; species Streptomyces odontomachicola. Next base: position 235,508 of record NZ_JBCFOK010000010.1, on the reverse strand, counting down.
CGCAGCACCCGGCGGCCGCTCCGGGCTGAGCGCCCCGGCTCACGTCTCCTCCCCGAGCCCGGGCCCCACGCCGGGCCCGGGCTCGACCCCGACTCCGGACCCGAACTCGGCCTCGTACAGCCCGGGTTCGACACCCGCCGCCCTCCGCAGATGCGCCGCAAGCGCCACCGCCGCCTCCGACCGCGCCTCCTCCCCCGCGCCCCAGGCCAGCAGGTGCGCGCGGCGCGCCCACGGCTCGTCCAACGCGCAGACCTCCAGCGGGCGTTGGGGGTCGAGCGCGCGGTGCGGTACGACGGCGAGGCCCGCGCCCGCGGCGGCGAGCGCGATCACCACATTGAGGTCGGCGGCGGTGGTGCGGTGGCGCGCCAGCGGGGCGTGCGGGCCCAGCCGCTTCTCGATCCAGCGGCGCAGCGAGGAGCCGGGGTCGAGCCCGACGAGCGGGTGCTCGGCGACCTCCGCGTACGACATCGCGCGGCGCCCGGCCAGCACGCCGCCGCGCCCGCCGATCACCACCAGCGAGTCGTCGCCCAGCGGTTCGCACTCCAGGTCGCTGCCGCGCGCCTCGCCGTCGATGACCACGCCCAGGTCCGCTTCTCCCGCGGCGAGCCGGCGTACGGTCCGCGGCGTGCGGCTCTCCTCGACGGCGACGTCCGCCTCCGGGTGCTCGCGGAGAAAGGTGACCAGCGCCTGCGGCACCAGCCTGTGCATCGCGGAACCGCCGACGAGCAGCGTCAGCGGTGCGGCCGTTGCCCCCGCGTAACTGGCGACCGCGCTCTCCAGCCGCGCGGTCTGGGCGAGCACTTCGCGTGCGTGGCGGGCCAGCGCCGTGCCGGCCGGGGTGGGCCGCACGCCGCGGCGTTCGCGGAGGAGGAGGTCCACGCCCGCGTTCCGCTCCAGGGAACGCACCCGCGCACTCGCCGACGGGAGGCTCAGATGCGTCCGGCGGGCGCCCGCCGTGATCGAACCCTCCGCCACGATGTGCTGGAACAGCCGCAGATCGTCCAGGTCATAGCGCACCGCCCGAGGCTATGCCGTCGCCGCAGGCTCTGTCTGCTTCTGCCTCTGTCTGTGCCTTAGGCCGGGTACGGGGATCGCGCATTGTCGGTCACCCGGCAGCGGGCGATGCTCGGCGCGTGACCGACACTCTCCTCATCCTGCTGACCGGCGTCGCGGCCGGTGCGCTCAACGCCGCCGGCGGCGGGGGCACCTTCGTGGCGCTGCCCGCCCTGGTCGCCTTCGGCCTCCCGCCCGTCACCGCGAACGCGCTCTCCCGCATCGCCCTGGTGCCCGGCGCGCTCACCAGTGCGTGGGTGTGCCGGCGCGAAATCACGCAGGTCGGGGCCGCTTCCACCCGGGCCCTCACGACCGTCAGCGTGCTCGGCGGCGGGGTCGGCGCCGTGCTGCTCCTGGTGCTGCCCGAGGCGTCCTTCGACGCGGCGGCGCCCTGGCTGCTCGCCTTCGCCACGCTGCTCCTCGCGCTCGGGCCGCGCCTGTCCCGGGTACTGAGCACGGCGCTGGGGCGCCAGGCGGCGATGGGGCCGCGCGCCGTTCTGGGCGGCCAGTTCGTGCTTGCCGTGTACGGCGGATACTTCGGCGGAGCCGTAGGCATCCTGATGCTGGCCCTGTGGAGCATCGGCCTCGGCCTCGACGCGGCGGCCGGCAACCCGATGCGCGTCGCACAGCTCGCCGCCGTCTTCGCCAGCGCCTCCGTACTCCTCCTCTTCGCCTCGGACGCCCTCCGCACCCCGCTGGCCCTCACGTCCCTCCTGACAGGCGCCATCGTGGGCGGCTACGCAGGCGCCCACATGACCCGCCGCCTCCCTTCCGTACTGCTCCGCTGGATCATCCTGGCCACGGCCGTGACGTCGACTGTGCTGTATTTCCTGCGGAGTTGACCCCGGCGTGCGGTACCTGGCGTACGGCGCCCGGCGTGCGAACCACGGCGTGCGGCCTCCCACGAGACGCCCCCCACACCCGTCCCCAGACGGCGGGTGCGGTCTCTGGCACCACCGCAGGCCCCGGACCGCACCCGCCCCACCGGAACCCCCCATAGAGCCCCGGGCTGCGTACGACTTCCCCGTCGGGGCGTTCTGACACCCGGCGTTCACCTGCCGGAAGGGCGCCCCTCGGCGCGGCCCCGTACAGGCCGCACCAGAGGGGCGCCGCGGTCACCTGCGTACCCTCCGTATCCGGGTCAGCGGACCTCCAGCAGCAGGTCACCGCCCTCCACCTGCTGGATGTTGGTGATCGCGAGGCGGGTGACGGTGCCGCCCTGGGGCGCGGTGATGGCGGCCTCCATCTTCATCGCCTCGATGGTGGCCACGGTCGCGCCGGGCTCGACCTTCTCGCCCTCGGCGACCGCCAGGGTGACCACGCCCGTGAACGGGGCCGCCACATGCGACGGGTTCGACTTGTCCGCCTTCTCCGTGACCGGCACGTCGGAGGCCACCGCCCTGTCTCGTACCTGGATGGGGCGCAGTTGGCCGTTGAGGGTGGACATGACCGTGCGTACGCCCCGGTCGTCGGCCTCGCCGATCGCCTCCAGCTCGATCAGGAGCCGCACGCCCTGCTCCAGGTCGACGGCGTGCTCCTGGTCAGGCCGCAGCCCGTAGAAGAAGTCGGCGCTGTCCAGCACGCTGGTGTCGCCGTACTGCTCGCGGTGCGCGGTGAACTCCTTCGTGGGCCCGGGGAAGAGCAGCCGGTTCAGCGCGGCCCGCCGGTCCTTCTCCAACTGCTCGTGGTCCTCGGCGCTCAGCTCTTGCACGGGCTTGGCCGCGCTCCGGCCCTCCAGCGCCTTCGTGCGGAAGGGCTCGGGCCACCCGGCGGGCGGCTGCCCCAGCTCGCCGCGCAGGAAGCCGATCACCGAGTCCGGGATGTCGAAGCGCGCCGGGTCGGCCTCGAACTCCTCCGGCGTGACACCCGTTCCGACCAGGTGCAACGCCAGGTCACCCACGACCTTGGAGGACGGCGTGACCTTGACCAGGTGGCCCAGAATGCGGTCGGCCGCCGCGTACATCGCCTCGATGTCCTCGAAGCGGTCGCCGAGGCCGAGCGCCACTGCCTGGGTACGCAGGTTCGAGAGCTGTCCGCCGGGGATCTCGTGGTGGTAGACCCGCCCGGTCGGCGAATCGAGCCCGGCCTCGAAGGGCGCGTACACCTTGCGCACGCTCTCCCAGTACGGCTCCAGCTCCCCGATCGCCTGGAGGTCCAGGCCCGTCGGCCGCTCGGAGTGGTCGGTCGCGGCCACGATCGCGGAGAGCGAGGGCTGCGAGGTGGTGCCCGCCATGGAGGCCACCGCGCCGTCCACCGCGTCCGCTCCGGCCTGGATCGCCGCGAGGTACGTGGCGAGCTGCCCGCCCGCCGTGTCGTGGGTGTGCAGATGCACCGGCAGCCCGAACTCCGAGCGCAGCGCCGAGACCAGCTTGGCCGCGGCCGGTGCGCGGAGCAGTCCCGCCATGTCCTTGACGGCCAGGATGTGCGCGCCGGATTCGACGATCTGCTCGGCGAGCTTGAGGTAGTAGTCGAGGGTGTACGTGGTCTCGCGCGGGTCCGACAGGTCCGAGGTGTAGCAGAGCGCCACCTCGGCGACCGCGCTGCCGGTCCCGCGTACGGCCTCGATGGCGGGCCGCATCTGCGAGACGTCGTTGAGCGCGTCGAAGATGCGGAAGATGTCGATGCCGGTACGGGTGGCCTCCTGCACGAAGGCGTCCGTGACCTCGGTCGGGTACGGGGTGTAGCCCACGGTGTTGCGCCCGCGCAGCAGCATCTGGAGGCAGATGTTGGGCACCGCCTCGCGCAGCGCGGCCAGCCGCTCCCAGGGGTCCTCGGCCAGGAACCGCAGCGCGACGTCGTACGTGGCACCGCCCCAGCACTCCAGGGACAGCAGCTCGGGGACGGTGTGCGCGACCGTCGGCGCGACCGCGAGCAGGTCCTTGGTGCGCACGCGGGTCGCCAGCAGCGACTGGTGCGCGTCGCGGAAGGTGGTGTCGGTGACGCCGATGGTCGGCGCGTCGCGCAGCCAGTTCGCGAAGCCCTCGGGCCCGAGTTCGGTCAGCTTCTGCTTGGACCCGGCGGGCGGGGCGCCCTCGGGCAGCCGGTTCAGCTTGGTGGCCGGGTCGATGAGCCGGGGCCGCTCGCCGTTGGGCCGGTTGACCGTGACGTCCGCGAGATAGGTCAGCAGCTTCGTGCCGCGGTCGGCCGAGGGCCGCGCGGTCAGCAGGTGCGGGCGCTGCTCGATGAACGAGGTGGTGATGCGGCCCGCGCGGAAGTCGGGGTCGTCCAACACCGCCTGCAGGAACGGGATGTTGGTGGCCACGCCGCGGATGCGGAACTCGGCCACCGCGCGCCGCGCCCGCCCGATCGCGGTGTCCAGGTTCCGGCCCCGGCAGGTGAGCTTGACCAGCATCGAGTCGAAGTGCGCGCTGATCTCCGTACCGGCGCTGACCGTGCCGCCGTCCAGCCGGATGCCGGAGCCGCCGGGCGCGCGGTACGCGGAGATCATGCCGGTGTCCGGGCGGAAGCCGTTGGCCGGGTCCTCGGTGGTGATGCGGCACTGGAGCGCGGCGCCGCGCAGATACACGTCCTCCTGGCTCAGGCCCAGGTCGGCCAGCGTGGCTCCGGAGGCGATCCGCATCTGGGACTGCACCAGGTCGACGTCGGTGACCTCCTCGGTCACGGTGTGCTCGACCTGGATGCGCGGGTTCATCTCGATGAACACATGGCGCCCGTCGCGGTCGAGCAGGAACTCCACGGTGCCCGCGTTGCGGTAGCCGATCTGCCGCGCGAACTTCACCGCGTCGGCGCAGATCCGCTCGCGCACCTCGGGGTCCAGGTTGGGCGCGGGGGCCAGCTCCACGACCTTCTGGTGGCGGCGCTGGAGCGAACAGTCCCGCTCGTAGAGGTGGATCACGTTGCCCTCGCCGTCCGCGAGGATCTGCACCTCGATGTGGCGCGGCTCCACGACGGCCTGCTCCAGGAAGACCGTCGGGTCGCCGAAGGCCGACTCCGCCTCGCGCGAGGCGGCCTCGATCGACTCGCGCAGCGCCGCGGGTTCCTCCACGCGCCGCATGCCGCGCCCGCCGCCGCCCGCGACGGCCTTCACGAAGACGGGGAAGCCCAGCTCCTCGGCCGCGCGCGTGAGTTCGTCCACGTCGGTCGAGGGCTGCGAGGAGCCGAGCACCGGCACGCCGGCCTCGCGTGCCGCAGCGACCGCGCGCGCCTTGTTGCCGGTCAGCTCCAGCGTCTCGGCGCTCGGGCCCACGAAGGTGATGCCCGCCTCTTCGCAGGCGCGCGCGAGGTGCGGGTTCTCCGACAGGAACCCGTACCCGGGGTAGATCGCGTCCGCCTCCGCGTCCCGCGCTGCCCGCACGACCTCCTCGACGGAGAGGTAGGCGCGCACCGGGTGCCCCTCTTCACCGATCTGGTACGCCTCGTCCGCCTTCTGCCGGTGCAGGGAGTTGCGGTCCTCGTGCGGGAAGACGGCCACGGTCCCGGCCCCGAGCTCGTAGCCCGCGCGGAACGCGCGGATGGCGATCTCACCGCGGTTGGCGATCAATACCTTGCGAAACATGGCTCTGCGCTCCTTCACGCCCCGACGGCTCCAAAGGACCCGCCCGCTGCGGCAGGTCGTATACGAGGTGGTGTGGTCGCATCCCACTACCCCTGGCGCTCCTGAACATGTGCCCACCCGCGTGCGATTCGTCACCCCGTGCCACCCGCAGACCTCCGACCGGCCCATCGCCGCCCTCGAAGCCACCCCCGGAATGCGCTCTGACCGGTACGGATGTGCTCTCCGGGCACGGTGGTACGGGGACGTCCCCCAGTGCCGTGTGACGTAGCGAACGTGGGGGCGCAAGGGGAGATACGGGGTGGGTCGGATGTGCGGGAGTTGGGCCCTTGTGGGGCGTTTTCCGCCCTGGTGCTCGCATGGCGGCCCGCCCTCGGGACGCCACAGGGAGACTCACGTCACACATGTTCGCCAACTACCCCTGTGCGCAGGCGTGTTGACAGAGCGTGGCGAAATGGAACATCAACTTCCGCCGCTTTCCCGCGCATTGATCGCCTATTGCCTGGGCAATGAATGATCTTCAGCGGGACGACCGGGCCCGCCAGCAGGATGAGCGGAAGGGCGTGGTGGCAGATGCCGCAGCAAGGTCGGAACCGTGCGCTGGTCATAGGCGCCGGTATCTGCGGACTGACGGCGGCGAGGGTTCTCACCGACCACTTCGACGAGGTCGTCCTCGTCGAGCGCAACACGCTGCCCGAGGACGACGGCCACCGCAGCGGCGTACCGCAGGCCCACCACGTGCACGGTCTCCTGGCTCTGGGCGCCGAGCACCTGGAGCGGCTGTTCCCCGGGCTGAGCGGCGAGCTCGGCGAGGGCGGCGCCCCGGTCTTCGACCACGGCGCGGGTGCCCGCACCCAGGTGTGGGCCGGGACCCTGCCGCCGCTGGAGGCCGGGGTCGAGGTGCAGACCTTCCACCGCGCCGCGCTGGAGGGGGCCATGCGGCGCCGGGTGACCGCGCTGCCGAAGGTCACCGTGCGCGACGGCAACCGCGTCGTCGCCCTGCGCGTGGACAAGACGAACAACCGCGTCGACGGGCTGGTACTGGAGGGAGAGGACGGCCAACAGGAGGACCTGGCAGGGCAGTTGGTCGTCGACGCCTCGGGGCGCTTCTCGCGGCTGCCGGACTGGCTGGAACAGGCCGGTTATCCGCGCCCCGCGGAGACCGTGGTGGACGGCGGCCTCGCGTACGCCACCCGCGTCGTGGAGGTCGCCGAGCGGCCCGAGGGCATACACGGCCTCCAGCAGATGAACCAGGCGCCCGACAAGCCCGGCGGCGTCTACGCGGCCGACATCGGCGAGGGCCGCTGGATCGTCACGCTCTTCGGCGCCGGGGGCAGCCACCCGCCGGCCGACGAGGCGGGCTGGCAGAAGTACGCGACCGAGCTGGGCAACCCGCACCTGGACAAGCTGCTGGACGGCGCCACCCCGGTCACCGAGGTGCGGACCTTCAAGCAGACCCGCAACCAGCGGCGCGACTACGCGAAGATGACGCGCAGGCCCGACCGGCTCGTCGCGCTCGGCGACTCCTTCTGCAGCTTCAACCCCGTCTTCGGCCAGGGCATGACCGTGGCCGTGCTCCAGGCCGCCGCACTCGGCGAGGAACTGGGCGAGGGCGGCGACCTGTCGGGGCTCTCCGGGCGCTTCCAGCGCCGCATCGCCCGCGACGTGCGCAACCCGTGGCTGATGGCCACCAGCGAGGACGGCATGTGGTCGCACGCGATGCGGGGCACCCGCCCGCCGCTGCCGCTGCGCGTGACCGCCTGGTACAAGCAGCGGCTGCTCCACCTCGCCGTGCACGAGCGCGATCCGCATGTGCTGCGCACCTTCATGCGCGTGTACCACATGCTCACCGCGCCGACCGCCATGGGAGGACCGCGAATTCTGGCCAAGGTGCTCACCCGCGCACGGAGTCCACGCGCCTCCTCCTCTCCCATCGGCGCCGCGAAGTCCCCTGCGGGCAGCGGGGGTTGAGCCCGAGCGGGCCGCGCGGCGGATGATCACAAGGGGTTAGGGTGGCCGTCTGATCAGCGCTCTGACCCGTGAGGGAGACTTCGTGACCACCCCGCCCGAGGACTCGGACCCCACACGCACCTCCTCGCACCCGGTGCCGCCGCCGGAATGCCCCGCGCACGCCGCGGGCTCCGGCGGCGTGCGGCGGCTCTACGGCCCCGAGGCGGAGGCCGACTTCGCCGCGCTGGAGGAGCGGCTGCGTTCCCAGTACGGCCCGGTGGCGCCGGTGCTGCTGCACGGGGACGTGCCGGCCTGGCTGATCCTCGGCTTCGAGGAGAACCTCGCGGTCATGCGCAACGCCATCCTCTACTCGCGCGACCCGAGGAACTGGAGCGTGCGCCTGGACGCCTCCAGCCCGCTGGCCCCGCTCACCGCGTGGGAGCCGCTGTGCAACCTCACCGACGGCGAGGAGCACGCGCGGCTGCGCGGGGCCGTGACCGCCAGCCTGGGCGGGTTCGAGCGCGGCGGTGTGCGCCGGTATGCATCCCGCACCTCGCGGCTGCTGATCGACGAGTTCGCCGAGCGGGGCACGGCCGACCTGGTCACCGAGTTCGCCGAGCACCTGCCGCTGCGCGTGGTGGCCCGGCTGCTCGGCCTGTCCGAGGACCACATGCCGGTCCTGGTCAACGCCGTACGCGACATGATCACCGGCTCCGCCACGGCGGTGCAGAGCAACGAGCAGGTCACCCGCATCCTCCAGGACCTGGTGGAGGAGAAGCGGCAGCACCCCGGCCACGACATCGCCTCCTGGCTCATCGGCCACAAGGCCGGCCAGGTGGACGAGGCCACGCTGCAGCAGGAGGTGCGCGAGCACCTGCGCCTGCTGCTGACGGCCACCCACACCACCACCGCGAGCCTGCTGGCCAGCACCCTGCGGCTGATCTTCACCGACGTGCGCTTCCGCGGTTCGCTCAACGGCGGGCGGCTGACCGTGCTCAACGCCGTCGAGCAGGTGCTCTGGGACGAGCCGCCCTTCCCCCGGCTCGTGGGCCGCTGGGCCACCGCCGACCACATGCTGGCCGAGCAGCCCATCAGGAAGGGCGACCTGCTGGTGCACGCGCTCTCCGCGGCCAACCGCGACCCGGCGATCCGGCCCGACCCCGCGGCCCCGGTGCACGAGAACAGCGCCCACCTCTCCTTCAGCGCGGGCGAACACGCCTGCCCCGGACAGGACTTGGCGCGCGGCATCGCCGAGGCGGGCATCGACGTACTGCTGGAGCGCCTTCCCGACATGCAGCTCGCCGTCGGCCTCGACCAGGTGCAGGAGGCGCAGGCGCTGATGTCCCGCCGGCTGGACAGCCTGCCGGTCACCTTCACGCCCGTACGGCGCCACTTCGGCCGGCCCGAGAAGACGCGCGCGGCGACTCCGGCGGCCCCGGCGGCTCCGGCGGTCGCGGCCCGCTAGCAACGGCCCTCTCCACTGCGACGCCGGGCCACAGCGGCACCCGGCCCACCGGTACGCCCGGGCGTGACTGCTCACGCCCGGGCGCGGTCACATAAGGACCCGGTCACGTCAGGCCCCAGTCACCTCACGTCCGCATCACGCCCCCTGCGGCTCCAGTTGGTCCCACCACCAGGCGATGGAGGCGACCGGCACGGGCTCGTTCAGCGCGTCGTCGGGGGCGGATTTCCACCAGCCCTCCGTCGTGCCGTCCGCTGCCTCGCGGCGCCCGGCCTTGTAGCGCGCACAGGCCGAGGCCCAGTCCAGGTGGCCCCGGACGAACTGGGCCAAGCCGTCCAGATACGCGCGCAGTTGGGGCCCAGCGGTGGCCGCGGTCTGCTCGCGCAGGCGCAGGAAGAGCGCCTGCACGCGGTCCCTGAGCGCCACCGCTTCGAGCTGGGCCTGCTCCAGGGAGCAGTTCCGCTCGTGCGCCAGGACGTCGATGAGGTTGAGGGTGTCACCGGCCCGCTCGATCTCCTTCGCCCTGCTGTAGAGGTCGTTGTCCCAGGCCACGAGCGTCCAGGTCATCTCGGTCAGCGCCCGTACCCGCGGCCGCTCCAGGTCCTCGGGGGAGACCTCGTACCCTGCCGTGATCGGGATGAGGGCCGTGGAGGGTGCCATGCCGATGGCGCCCATCCACATCGGCACGTACTCCTCCAGGCTGGGCAGTCCCGGCGCGCGGCGCTGCTCGGCCTCGGTGACCAGGGAGGTCAGATAGCGCTCCATGGAGCGCACCCAGTACCGCAGCTGGTCTTCCGAGGCGTAGGGCTCCAGGCCCACGCGGATCTCGCGCAGCGCCCGGGCGAAGACCGAGTCCTCGGGGCCCGGCGGGTCGGCGGACTCCAGGAGGCGCAGTATCCGGGAGGTCTGGGCCGCCAGTTCGCCCGGCGGCACCTGGCCCTCGTCGCACACGCCGTCGTCGAAGGCGAAGAGGGTGGCGTGCAGCGAGGCCATCATGCGCAGCGGTTCGTAGTGGCCCTCCGGCATGGTCAGTGCCGTCAGGCCGCCGAAGTCCGCCTGTTCCAGGCGGCGGAGCTGGTCGGGGTCGTCTTCGAGGCCGTATCTCCCGACCCATTTCAGCGCCACGTCGCCCAGATCGGACGCGCGGGGGTGTTCGGCAGGGTCGATCGGGCACCAGAAGGCGGCGGGGGGCAGGGTCGTGCGGACGTCGGTCTGGGTCACGGGCGCACCGTCCCGTGGCCTCGGTGGAGCGGCTGCAGGCGTATTCGGAACGGCTCGTCACTGCGGCAGGCAGGGCCCGCGGTCCTGGCATGTGCCGGAACCGCGGCGGGGGAACTGCCGAGAGGCATGCTGGTCACTCCTGGTCGCTCGGGGTCACGGCGGCCGCCGTGATCATTCTGAAGCGGCCGATCTCTGCCCAAGGCTTGCCCCCGGCAACCACGAAGCGGAGTGAAGGCGCTACAGCTCACACGATCTTGACGTCGCGTCAGGAGCCGCGGCCCGCGCCCGGGTGACCGACTCAGGAGCCAACTGTGGTCGCCGTGTGGAACTTTGGACGCAGCCGGCTCTCTCGCCTCACACAGCCTCTAAGCTGCGCTTTTGATCGACGGGCCGCAGCGGGGCCGGGCAACGGGTGCCCCGCGAGGCGGCGTTCGGGCCCGTTCCGGGAGGAACCACATGGCGGAAGGCAGCCGTTCGCACGCGCGAGACGCGGAGGCAGCACACGACAGAACCGGAGCCGCGCCCCAGGAGGAGCCGGCCCCCGCGCGCCGGAGGGTGCTCGCGTACCTGCTCGCGGCCCCGACGCTGGCCGTCGGCGCGCGGCTGGCCGGTGACGCGACGTCCGAGGCGGCGGCGGCCCCCGCGCCGAAGGGGGCCGGCGGCGGCATACCCTCGCTCCCCCAGCCCGAGGAGATCCTGGACCTCGGCGACCTGCAGAATCTCGCGGCCGCCCCGACCGCGGGGCTGATCGCGGTGCAGGTGCACAAGGACGGCACCGCCTCGTTCGCCGTGCCGCGCGCCGAGGTGGGGCAGGGCATGACCACCGCGGTCGCCATGATGATCGCCGAGGAGCTGGACCTCCCGCTGGAGAAGGTGTCGGTCACCCTGGCCGACGCACGCCCCGAGCTGCTGATGAACCAGCTCACCGGCGGCTCCAACTCCATGCGCAGCATCTACCTGCCGGTGCGCACCGCGGCGGCCCTCGCCCGGCACCAGCTCCTGGCCACCGCCGCGGCACGCTGGAACGTTCCCGTCTCCCACCTCACCGCCGAGAAGGGCGTGATCCGCCACGGGTCGGGGCGCGAGACGACGTACGGCGCCCTGGCGGAGGCCGCTGCCGCCCCGCGCAACAAGAGGATCGAGGCGCCCGGTCTCAAGTCCCGCGAGGACTTCACCGTGTTGGGCACCCCGCAGAACAGGGTGGACGCGCTGGCGGCGGTGACCGGGCGCAAACGGTTCGGGATGGACCTCCGCGTACCGGACGCGCAGCCGACGATGGTGCGCAGGCCGCCCACGATCAACGGCACCGTCCAGAAGGTGCACAACGCCGACGCGGTACGGAAGATGCCCGGCATCACCGATGTCGCGACCGTGAAGCACGGCGTGGCCGTGCGCGGCGCCACCTTCGGCCAGTGCATCGACGCGCTGCGGAAGCTGGAGGTGAGCTGGGGCCCCGGCACCGTGGACGGCGAGTCCGACGCGACGGTGCTGGCCAAGCTGCGGAAGGCGGCGATTCCCCCGGCGATTCCGAAGGTGCCGGGCGGGACGGTGGACGCCGAGTTCACCTTCGCGTTCGCCAGCAACAGCCCGCTGGAGCCGGACAACGCGATCGCGGACGTACGGGAGGACCGCGCGGAGATCTGGTCGAGCCTCAAGGTGCCGATCGTGGCGCAGCGCGAGATCGCCACCCGGCTCGGGCTCCCGCAGAAGGCCGTGACGGTGCATGTGGTGGAGGGCGGCGGCTCGTTCGGGCGGCACCTGTTCCACGACGTGGCCGCCGAGGCCGCGGAGATCTCCCAGAAGATGGGCAAGCCGGTCAAGCTGGCCTGGTCGCGCACCGACAGCGTGCGCCAGGGCCGCACGCACCCGGCGTGCGTCTCGCGGGTGCGCGCGACGCACACGGGCGGCAAGGTCCTCGCGTACGAGCAGCGGCACACCAGCGCGCGGACCGACTTCGGGCACGGGCTCGGCGAGATGATCACCTCTACGGCCGCGAAGCTGCCGGTGGCGGGCAACGCCACCTTCGCGCAGACCATCTTCCAGCTCACGCAGTCCACGCCGTACGACTTCGGCGCCACGACCGCGCTGCTCAACGAGGTCCCGCTGGGCTTCAACACCGGCAGCATGCGCAACATCTACTCGCCCAACGTGGCCTGCGCGCGCGAACTCATCGTCGATCAGCTCGCGGAGAAGACGGGGCGCGATCCGGTCGAGTTCCGCCGCGAATTCCTCAAGGACGAGCGGCTGCGCGCCGTGCTGGACAAGGCCGTCGAGGAGGGCGAGTGGGGCAGGGAGCTGCCCGCGAAGGCCGGTCAGGGCATCGCGCTGCACACCGAATACCGCGGCGCCGTCGCCACCCTGGTCGAGCTGGACTGCCGCCCGGAGACGGTGAACCGCAAGGTGCGGAACGGGGTCACGGGCCCGCGCGTCACCCGCGCCCTGACCGTCGTGGACGCGGGCTTCGCGATCAACCCGCGCGGTCTGGAGGCGCAGATGATGGGCGCCTTCAGCGACGGCCTGGCCATGGCGCTGACCTCCAGCCTGCACATCGACGACGGGCTGCCGCTGGAGGGCAGTTGGGACAACTACTTCTACACGCGGCAGTGGAACGCCCCGCTCGACTTCCGCGTCGTCGTGCTGCCCAGCACCTCGGAACAGCCCTCGGGCGCGGGTGAGTTGGGAGTCGCGCCCGCCTTCGCGGCCGTGGCCTGCGCCTATGCGCGGGCGACCGGCAGGATGCCGACCAGCTTCCCGCTCAACCACGGCACGCTGGGCTTCGACCCGATGCCGCGCCAGCCCTCCACGCCGCAGTCGCCGACCGACGGCCTCGACCGCGCGTACTGATCCCCGCTGACCCCGCTGATCACCGCCCCATTCTTTGTGAGGAGACCCCTTGTCCACGCACACCTTCACGCTCAACGGCAGAAAGACCACGGTCGAGGCCGAGGACGACGTACGGCTGCTGTGGGTGCTGCGCGACCTGCTGGGGGTGACCGGGCCCAAGTACGGCTGCGGCATCGGGGTGTGCCAGGCGTGCACCTCGCACCTCAACGGCAAGGCGATCAACCCCTGTTCGGTCCCGGTCTCCAAGATCAAACCGGACGACGAGATCACCACCATCGAGGGGCTGCCCGACACCGTGGGCAAGGAGCTGCACCCGATGCAGGAGGCGTGGCTGGAGCGCGACGTCTCGCAGTGCGGCTACTGCCAGCCGGGCCAGATCATGGCCGCCGTCGCCAAGGTGCGCCAGGCGGCGGAGGCGGGCCGCGAGATCGGCGACGACGAGCTCGACGAGATCCGCAACATCTGCCGCTGCGGCACGTACGCGCGCATCCGCGAGGCGGTCAGGTCGGGGGCCGAGCGGATGTGAGCCGCGGGGTGCAGGCGCTCAGCAGCGCGTCGCTGACCGCGCTCTGGTGCCGCACCCCGGCCTCGTCCGTCAGCAGGTCGGTGACGTAGGCGACGGCGAGCCCCCGTGCCGGATCGCCCCAGCCCAGGCAGCAGTTGGCGCCGTTGTGCCCGAAGGTGTCCACGGTGCTCAGCTCCCCCAGCGGCTGGCTCTTGGTCACATCGGGCACGGGGCCGCCCAGCTCGAAGCCCTGCCCCCAGCGCATCGGCACGCGCAGCGAGCGGTCCGGCTCGGCTGCCGGTGCCGCCGGTCTGCGCGCCTCGCGCACGGCCCGCTCCGGCAGCACCCGTACGCCGTCCAGCTCGCCGCCGCGCAGCAGCGCCGTGTAGAAGCGCGCCATGTCCCGCGCGGTGACCGAGACTCCGGCCGAGGGGATCACCGCGCGCCGGGCGGCCTGACGGTTGCTCAGCACCTGGCAGGCCCGTCCGAGCGCTCCCTTGCTGCGTACGGGGACGTGCCGGTCCCACAGGTCGCGCGGCAGCCCCAGGTGCGTGTCGGCCAGGCCCAGCGGGTCCAGGAGGGTGGCGCGCAGCACCTCGTCCACGGGGCGCCCGGTGATCCGGCGCACCACCTCGCCGAGCACGAAGCCGAAGACCAGGAGCTGGTACGCGGGAACCTCGCCGGGTCTGTGCCGCAGCCCGGCGCGCTCGATGGCGCGTACGGACCGTTCCCAGTCGTTCATGGCCAGCACGTCGCGGGTCAGGCCGCGGGCGTGCGGCAGCCCCGACCTGTGCTGGAGCACGTGGCGGATCGTCACTGCGTGTTTGCCGCGGGCGGCGAAGCCGGGCCAGTGGCGCGCCACGGGATCGTCCAGCCCCAACTCGCCCTGCTCGGCGAGGTGGTGGATCAGCAGCGCCACGTACGGCTTGCTGGCGGAGTAGGTCCAGAACAGCGCGTCGGGCGCGCAGCCCACCGCCTCGTCGACCAGCACCCGGCCGTCCCGTACGACGCACAGTTGCGCGGCGCCGCCGCGTGCGCGCATCAGCTCCACGGCATGCCCCAGGGCCTCGCCGTCCGTCTCCTCCATACGCGCCAGCCCTCTGTGCCTGCCGGAAGTACGGGGCGCATCCTCTCCCGGCGCACGCCTCCCACGCGAGCCGCCACCCGCTGCGGCGGTGAGGATTCGCCACCCCGTTCCCCCGGGTGGTCTTCCCCGGCCCCTCCGGCCGGGGCGTGTCCTGCGGATCGGCCCTAGGGGATGGCCGGGGCCGTGCTGTACGTGCCCGTGCCGTCTCCCGTGCCGCCCTCGGTGCCGCTGCCCACGCCGTTGCCGATCGCGGTCAGCGCGCCGAGCACGATGAAGATGACCAGCAGCGCCTTGCCGCCGGTGTTCAGCACCAGCGGGCGGGTGGCCGAGCGCGCGCCGGGCCCGCCCGTGCCCTCCAGCGTCCCGGCCAGCGGCGCGCCCTCGTCGCCGAAGAGCCGCTTGGGGTAGGCGGAGGTGAGCATCATCGTGTACGCGCCCATCCGCATCCGGTAGCGCAGCACGGCGGACGTCGCCTCGAACAGCGGCCGCGGGCAGCGGCCCATGATCAGCACGACGAGCCAGCACAGGAACGCCACCGACCACCAGCCGGCCCACACCACATAGCTCACGATGGCCGCGGGGATCATCAGGATGATCCGGAACAGCACGGCCAGCCGGTTCAGGTCGGTCCGCTCCACCTCCACCTGCACCGGGTACTCCACCGGCGGACCCAGCCGGAACGGCGGGTAGCGGTCGGTCAGCAGCACAGCCGAGGCGTTCACGCGGGTCTCGTAGCCCAGGTACTGGCGCAGATAGGCCCAGATCGGGTCCGGCAGCCGCCCCAGCACCAGCGCCGAGAACCATCCGGCCACCGTCACGAAGAACGCGATCACCGCGAGCACGAAGACCACGATGAACTGCGGGATCAGCAGCAGGAGCCGCAGCAGCACGGTGAGCCGGTGCTGGTGCCCGGGCTCCGGCACGTCCAGCTCGGGCAGGGCTTCGGCGCGCCGCCCTCCGGGCATCGCGTCACCGTACGGACCCGCTGCTGCCATGACTGCCTCCCGGCGCTTCGGAGCTCGGAGCCCCAGGATGATCAAGCTGCGCGGGGGAGGGCGCGCTGATGTGGTCTTTCCGGGGTACGGGGGCGCTGCGCGGGGTCACCGGGGGTGGGGTCCGGGGTGCCGCTCAAGGCAGTGCGCGCCCCGCGGGGCACCCCGGACGAACGGCGGGTCAGCCCCCGCTCAGACCGCGCTCAGCTCGCTGTCCGCTGCCGGCGCGGAGGCCGCGGCCGGGACCGGCTCCCGGTCCTCCCGGTCCTCCCGGTCCTCCCGGTCGCCCCGCTCCTCCCCCGCGCCGCGCGGGCTGAAGGGGCACTGCCACTCCGGGGGCTTGGGGCGCCCCGAGTAGCGGCGGGCCTCGGACAGCTCCTCGTACTCCTGCAGGTTCGGGTTGATGTCGCCCTGCAGCTTGATGTCCTGCTTGCGTATCTTCTCCGCGAGCCGGTCCCACATCCCCGCGCCCTTGATGCGGTCGAACTGCTGGTGCGAGTTGAAGGCCAGCATCGGGAAGGGAGGCCGCCGGCCCCAGCGCCGGTGGGTCTCGTGCAGGCCGATCACGAAGAAGGGGTGCCCGGCCACGCTGAAGCCGAAGTCGTCGGACTGCGGATCGGAGTCGTAGCCCTCGGCCCAGTGGTACTTCTCCGCGTCCTGTTCGTGCAGCGACTGGAGCTGCTGCCACAGCAGCTCCTCGAAGCGCAGCTCGTCCACGCCGCGCGGCTGCTCGAAGGTCGCGATGAAACTGGTGAACTTGCGGGGGTTGAAATCCGCCTGCGCGACGAATTCCGCCAGATCCTCCGCCATCAGCCGGGCGGAGTCCCCGCCGCCGAGGAGATCGTAGTGGCGGTGCGTGATGCCGCCCTGCCGCCAGGCAGAACGACCCGCAAGACAGATGAACCGGTCCCCGAGGAGGAACTCCTCGACCTCACCGCGTGCTGCCTCCGACATGACCGGCCTTCCTTCCAATGACGTGCCTCCGTTCGGGAGCGCCCACTTCCGCCGGGTTGCCGGCTGGGTTGCCGGCTGGGGTGTTGGACAGGACATGGAACAGCGACCGCCCCTCACCCCCTGCACCGTCCGGGCCGTGCCCGCACCCCGTACGGCCGCGCACACAGGCGTGACCACCGGAGTGGCAGAAGTGAAAGGAGAGATCGCCGGATGATTGTGACCGACCCCAGCCGATCAACAAAAATCCCGGGGCTGCGGACGGCCGCCACCGCCCGCGCGCGGCCTCCGCACGGCGTCCGTACGGGGCCTCACCTGGCGCCCTGTGTGTCCGTACGATGACGAGCCGTAGGGCGCGCACGCGGGCCGGCGAGGCGTCGGGCGCAGGGGATGCCGAGGAGGCCGGGATGGTCATCGGGAACGTGGAGGGGCGGGTGCTCGCTGCCGCGGTGGAGGTGTTCAGGGAGCGGGGGTTCGCGGGGGCCTCGGTGCGGGAGGTCGCGGAGCGGGCCGGGGTCGGCGAGGACGCGGTGCGGGAGCGTTACGCGGAGAAGGAGGCGCTGCTCGCGGGCGTCCTGGCCGGCCTCGGCGCGGGGTCGGGAGAACGCGAAGGGGGCGAGCCCGCCTGCCTGCTGGATTCCGTCTGTCCCGAATGCGGGCGCATGGCGCAGGAATCCGACGCCCGTTATTGCGCGCGCTGCGGGGAGCGGCTGCCCCGCGCCTGAGGAGGCGCGGGGCGGGCGCGGCGGCGGAATTCAGGCGGGGAGAATCAGACAGGAAGAAGAAGCCACCTGTCGCTGTACGGGCCGTCACACATCGGCCCCGCTGCCTCGCCCCCGTCGCCCTCCTCCTTCTTCAGATGCGTGAGGAGCTGGGCCACGCCTCCGGCCAGGGCGCCGACTCCGCCCAGAAAGGTTCCGACAGCTTCAAGGGTTTCGAGGAACATGACGATCGCCTCCCGGTCGCGCGGGCCGGGCGCGCTCTGCGGAACGCAACATAACGTCACTCGACGCAACGCCGCCGATCGGAACGTCGCTGATCGGAGCGTCAGAAAGGCTGCCGCGGCGGGAAAGCGGAGGCTCCGGCCCTGTCCTCCGCTGCCCGGCGCGCGCCGTCGGCTCGGGAAATCCCCGTCCGTGCGCGGCATCCCGCGAGCGCGGTGTTCACGTACATCCACATGGCCGTCCTCCTCTCTTTCCCAGTGGTCCGGGTGATGGCGAATCACCCTACGGGCCGCTTTCCCGCCCGTACAGGGGTCGCGAATCCGCACCGTGGCGATCCGGCCACCGTGCGTGGCGCACATGTCATGTGATCCGCGCGCGAACGTCCGCGCCGCGGTGCTGCATCGAGCGCATTACGGGACGCATTGCGGCCGTGAGTACGCGCCGTTCCCTTGCCCTCGGGGAAGCGGCTGGGATTGCCTCCCGGCGGGGTTCAGCGCCGAATTCCCGGGGAGGGGAACATGTCTGGATTACCGCGCGCCGCGGCCGGAGGACTGCTCGCCGCGCTCTGCACCGCCGGCCTCGCACTCGTACCGGCAGGCCCGTCGGCGGCCGACGCGTCGGCGGCCAGCCCGCCGGCGGCCGGGCTGAGACCCGAAGCGCCCCGCACCGAACGCCTCAGCGTCACCGCCGACGGGCGCGAGGCGCCGGAGGGCGGCGCGGCCAAGCCCTCGATCAGCGCTGACGGCCGGTATGCGGCCTTCGCTTCGAGCGGCCGCCTGCTGGGCGAGACCGAGCCGATGCAGCGCATCTACGTACGCGACCTCAAGACCGGCGCCCTGGACGCGGCGAGCGTCACCGACCGAGGCGCCCCTGCGGGCGGCGTCGACCCGGGCATCAGCGCCGACGGGCGGTTCGTGACCTGGGCCTCGCGGGCCGACGGCGTGGTCGCCGGGGACGCCAACCGCTCCTACGACATCTTCGTACGGGACCGGAAGAAGGGGACCACGGTGCGCGCCAGCCTCACCGCGCAGCGCGCCACGCGGCCGCCGTACGACCTCTCGTACGAGCCGGTGATCAGCGCGAACGGGCGCCATGTGGCCTTCTACTCGCAGGCCACCGACCTCGTCCCCGGCGACACCAACGGCCGCGTGGACGTCTTCGTGCACGATCTGCGCACGCGGACGACCGAGCGCGTTTCGGTCGCCTCCGACGGCACGCAGGCGGACGACCACTCCTCGGAGCCCGCCCTCAGCGCCGACGGACGCTACGCGGGCTTCTCGTCCTGGTCCTCCAACCTCGGCTCGGGCAACGGCGATTCGGGCCCCGCCGTCTACGTACGGGACCGGCGGAAGGGCACCACCACGCGGGAGGCGGCGGGCGGCGGGCCCTCGCTCAGCGGCGACGGGCGGCGGATCGCCTACGAGGTCAGCGACACGGAGTCGCCGTGGCACAGCCGCATCCGGGTACGCGACCGCGTGACCGGCGAGGACACGGTGGCCAGTGTGGCGCCGGACGGCGGGGCGGCCGACGCGAGCTCCTCGTATCCCGCGCTGAGCGGCGACGGGCGCTCTGTGGCGTTCAGTTCGTATGCGGCCAATCTGGTCCCCGGGGACACCAACGGCACGGGCGACGTCTTCGTACGCGACCTGCGCACCCGGTCCACCACGCGCGCGTCGGTCTCCACCGACGGCATCCAGGGCTCGGGCGCGGCGCTGTGGGGCGCCGCCCTGGACGCCGCCGGCCGCCGCGCGGTCTTCACCTCGACGTCCCCCGACCTGGTCCCCGGCGACACGAACGCCACCTCGGACGTCTTCCTGCGGCGCCTGCGCTGAGCCGCCGGGGACGCGGCGCCGGGCGAGGGCTGCTCGAGGTCTACTTCAGGTCGGCGAGGAGCGCGTCGAGTGCCCTGGCCAGAGCCTCGGAGTTGGCCGCGTCGAACCACTCCGTACGGATGCGCTCGTTGGTCCCCTGCGGCGTCTCGTGATCACCCGCGAGCTGCCGCAGGGAGCGCGACTCGTCGCCCAGCGCGCGCCCGAGGCCCTGGAACAGGCCGCGCAGGTAGCGGTCCGCGTCCTCGGCGGGTACGCCCTGCTGCGAGGCCCATTCGGCGAGCGTGACCAGATACCAGTAGTGGCTGGTCAGGGTGGCGGTCAGCGCGGAGAAGACGTTCAGGGCCTCCTCGTCGGCGACGGGGAGGGCTCCGCCCAGGCTGTCGAAGAGGGCGTCGGCCACCGGGTGCGCGGGGCAGGTGACGGTGACCGCACGGCGCTCGCGCACGGCGGGCAGCGGAATGGCGCGCACCAGCGGGGCGCGGGTGTCCAGCGTCCGGCGCAGCTCGCCGATGCCGACCCCGGCCATGGCGCTGATCACCACCGTGTCGTCGCCGAACCTGAGCCCGGCGAGGGCCTCGGCGCGGTCCTGCGGCCGGACGGCGATGATCACCACGTCGGAGCGGTCCACGACCTCCTGATTGGCGCCGCACACCTGGACGTTGGGGTGCCGGCCGGCCAGTTCGGCCGCCGTACGGGCCCCGCGCGGCGAGAGGAAGATCTCCGGCAACTGCGGGCCACCGCCCGGCTCCTGGCTGGCCGACTCCCGGCCGCCCAGGCACAGGCCGTCCACGATGGCCCGGCCGATCTCGCCCACGCCGATGATCCCGATGCGTTCCACTGCGTCTCCCGTCTCTCCCTGCCGTCGTGCGGGCGGCCGCCCGCACAGGTGATCCCATCACCCCGGAGATCATTCCGGCGGGGATTCCCGGCCATCGGGAACACGCGGAGCGGCGACGGTCGCGCGCGTGCCGGGCCCGGCACGTGGTCCGGGCCCGGCATGGGGCGCCCCGCCGACCGCCCCGCGGTCAGGTCACGTTGAGGACGAAGTCGAACGTGGCCTCCTTGGCGTTTCCTGCGCTGCGGACGTTCATCAGCAGCTCGGGGTCGAAGAGCGAGTCGGTGTTGTTGCGCGGCTCGCCCGGGAAGTAGAGCTGCGTGGTGAGGATGCGGCGACCGGGCGCCTGGACCTTGACGTGCAGGTGGCGGGTGCGGCCCGGGTAGAGCCCCGGCACGATGGTGGTGAGCTTGAACGCGCCGGTGGCGTCCGTGAACTGGTGCCCCCGGTACCGGTATCCGACATTGTCGTAGGCGCCGCGGTAGTCGGCCTGCCAGAAGTCGAGCAGCACGCTCGCCAGCGGCCGGCAGTGCAGGCCGAAGACGTAGCCGCTCACGGTGAGCCGCGTGCCGGGGGCGCCGGGCTCCAGCAGCGAGGTCCTGCGCGGGGAGTTGGGCTTGAAGTAGGGCCCCTCCATCTGCGGCGGCGTCGGGTCGTCGCCGTCGTCGCAGTACGGGGTCGGGCTCAGCCGCCGTTCGCCCTGCTCGGCCCGGTCGCGGGCTAGCGCGGGCACGCCGCCGGCGAGCACGGCCGCCGGGGCCGCGACCAGCGCCGCCCTGAGCACGTTCTTGCGGCTGATGCCGGTGCGGGTGCCGCTCTCCTCCGCGCGCGCCGTACCCTCGGAGTCGCCGGGGTGTTCCGTGTTTCCGCTGTGCTCGGTGCCTTCGGGTGAGGCTCCGGTGGGGGTCCCGCCGTCCACGGTGGTCTCCTTCATGTGACGAAGCGTCGAAGTCCCGCTGGGGGCAGCGGACTTCACGGGGTACTTCACGGGGGTACTTCGGTGAAGTGACACGGGTGCGACCGGCCGGACGCGGGCGGCGGCCGGTGAGCCCGCCGCCACCAGGTGCGGGAGCGAGATTAGGCGGAGGGCCCCGGCGCTTCGATGGACAGATCTCGGGGAGTGTGGTGCATACCAATGCGGAGTCCGGCGGTGTCCCGTACACCGCCCGCCGCCGCCCTCCGGAACTCCCCCGGCGTCATCCCGGCCTCCCGCCGGAAGAAGCGGCAGAAGTACGCGGGGTCGGCGAACCCCGTCTCGCGCGCGATGCGGCGCACGGTCAGCTCCGTGCCCGCCAACAGCCGCTTGGCCTCAAGCAGTTGGGCCTGCCGGATCAGCTCGCCGGGCGTGCGGCCCGTGCCCCGCTTGACCGCCTGGTGCAGATGACCGGCCGAGACACCGAGCCGCGCCGCCCACTCCGCCACCGTGACCGGCGCGCCCTCGGCTGGCCGCGCCGCCGCGACCAGCCGCGCGAACTCCTCGGCCAGCGCCCCCGTACGCCCCGCTCCCCCGCCGCCCGCCGGCTCCCCGGCGGCCGCGCGCCGCACCTCCGATTCCGCCGGCCCGGACGGCGTACGCGGGGTCAGCCGGGCCCCTCGTACGAGGAGGATGTGCAGGTACGCCTGGAGCACGGAGAGCATCCCGGGGCGGCCCGCGCGGTATTCGGCCGCCATCGCGTCCAGCACCGCGGCGATCTCCTCGGCCGCCGCGCCCCGCGGGGCGAGCCAGGGGCGCGCGCTCAACTCCCGTAACAGCTCGCGGTCTTCGGGGTGCGCGAGCAGGAACGCCTCCTCGAAGAGCACCACCCACCCGCTCAGCCCGGCGGCCCGGTGCCAGAAGTGCACCTGCCCCGGATACAGCACGCACAGGTGCGGCGGGCCCAGCGGCCAGCCGCGCGCGTCGATGACGTGGGTGCCGGTGCCGCCGGTGAGGTAGACGATCTCGTAGAAGGTGTGCCGGTGCGGGAAGGCCGCGCGCGAGAGCCGCCCGATGGCGTCGAAGCCGCCCATCGCGAACGGCAGGACGTGCGGCGCGGGGACGTCGAGCCGGTGCAGCGGCACGGGGTCGTGGGCGAGTTCGACCCGCGCTTCGTCCGCGTCGGTACGGGGCCCTGAGGCCGCTTCGGTACGTGATCCGGCGGGCGCCTCGGTGCGCGCGCCGATGGGTGCGTCGGTGGGTGCGCCGGTCCCGGGCATGCCGCTCCTCTCGCGCCCACGGCCGCCTCGGGGCGGGTACTCGACGGGAAAGGGAGTTCGAGGCGAGGTTACCCCTGGGGCTCCGGAAAGCGCCGGGGGCAATCCACGCTCATCCCGAGGAGCTTCGCCGGCGGGCCGACGGAGACACGCGCCGCCCGGAGAAATACGCATGCGCACACGGTGCGGCGCCGGTAGCGTGCGGGCCCGCCGCCTCCCCCGAGGCGCGAAGAACGGCAGACGGCGCTGGTGAGGTGGGAGATGACGTCCGGTTACGCGGACTTCGAGGCGTTCCGCTCGGTGGACCTGCGCGTGGGCACCGTGGTGTCCGCCGCGCCCAACGCGAAGGCGCGCACGCCCGCCTACGTGCTGGAGATCGACCTCGGCGAACTCGGCGTCAGGACCTCCAGCGCGCAGATCACCGACCTGTACGCGGCCGAGGACCTGCCGGGCCGACAGGTCCTGTGCGCCTGCAACTTCGCGCCGAAGCGGGTCGCCGGGGTGAAGTCCGAGGTGCTGGTGCTCGGCGCGTACGACGCCGCGAACCGGGTCACCCTCGCCGGCTTCGACCACCCGGTCCCGAACGGCACACCGCTCCAGTGACCGCGGACACCGCGATGGAGCCGCGCCCCGCGATCGACGCCGCGCTGGCCAGACGCCTGGTCGACACGCAGTTCCCGCAGTGGGCCGGACTACCGCTCACGCTGCTCGAACCCGCCGGCTGCGACCACGTGATCTACCGCCTGGGCGAAGAACTGTCCGTCCGCCTCCCCCGCCACGAAGGCGCCGCGGGCCAGGCCGCGAAGGAGGCCGAATGGCTTCCCCGCCTCGCCCCGCACCTGCCGTTGGCCGTCCCCGTACCGATGGGCGTGGGCGAGCCGGACTTCGGCTATCCGTGTGGGACGCGGCGCTGGACGCCCCCGGCTGGGACCGCCCTCCGGTGTGGTTCCACGGCGACTTCCACACCGGGAATCTGCTGACCAGGGGCGGCCGCCTCAGCGCTGTCATCGACTTCGGCGAACTCGGCGTCGGCGACCCGGCCCGCGATCTGACCGTCGCCTTCACCCTGATGTCCGCCGGCAGCCGCGCCGCGTTCCGCTCCGCGCTCGGCGCCGACGACGCCACCTGGCTCAGGGGCCGCGGCTGGGCCCTCGCCACCGGCCTCAACGCGTACACCTCCTACGCCGCCCACAACCCGCGGGTCGCCGCGCAGACGACCCGCCAGATCACCGCGGCGCTGGCCGGCTGACCAGCGCCGCACGCGCGGCCGCCCAGAGCCTGCGTCATGCCCCTGGTCGGATCAGCGTGCGGCGCCCGGCCCCGGCGACATGACGCAGGCCCTCAGCCCAGGCCCAGCGTCCGCGCCGTCTGGTCGGCCATGCCCCGCTCGCCGCGCGGATTGGGGTGTACGAGGGCGAGGCTGGTGCTGAAGAAGGCGGGCTCGATCCAGCGCGTGCCGGCCGGCTTGCAGGCGTCGTGGCCCTCGGAGACGCCCGCCATGTCGACGTACGTGGTGCCGGTCCTGGCGGCGGCCTTCTCGACCGCGGCGTTCAAGTGCGTCTGGAGCGAGCGGAGATAGGGGACGTCGCCCTCGGCCACCGGCATCTTCGGACCGCAGGAGGGGTCGGCCTTCGGCGGGAGGATCCAGGGGTAGCCGAGGATCGCGACGCGCGCGTTCGGGGCCTTCTCGTGGGTCGCGGCGAGAGCCTTCACCAGCGCGGGGAGGGTGCTCTCGTCGATGCGCTCCTCGAAGGAGTCGCCGTACTTGTCCTTGCAGGGGCTCCCGCGTCCGTGCGAGGCGATCCCGGCGGCGGTGCAGGAGAGGATCGCGCCGATGAAGGTGTTGTTGTCGTTGCCGCCGATGGTCATCGTGACCAGCCGGGTCCGCTCCCCCACCGCGTCGAGTTGCGCGGGTACACCGGGGTACTGGGGTCTGGTGAAGTCCTTGGTCTGTGCGGCCCCGCAGGTGACGTCGGTGAGCCGGGCGCCGGTGCGCTGCGCCAGAAGGTGCGGGTAGTTCTTGACGGACTGCGCGCACAGCGGCGAAGCGCCGCGCGCCAGCGGGAAGTTACCGGAGGCAGCGCTGTAGCTGTCGCCCAGGGCCGCGTAGCGCAGCGGCGTGCCGGACGCCCCCTCGTACGCCTGGGCCTGGGCCGGTGCGGCGAGGCCGAGGGCGGCGAGGGTGCTCGCGGTGACGGCGGCGACCAGGCCGCCCGCTCGGGTACGGAGGGACATCCGGCGACTCCTTGGACGCTGGGGGAGCACACGCGGCCCGCAGCCGCGCGGCATGCAGACGGAGGGATGGGAGAGGGCGGCCCGGTACGTCGTCGTCGTGCGTGAGCAGCTCGCCGTACGGCCTCAACTCACCTGCTGTGGCGGGGGTTTCGCCGAGGCCACAGTGAAGTTACTGGGACGTTAGAAACAGAGTCAACAGTCGTGCACGAGGGCAGACACGGTGACAGGGATGACCGGATTCGCACGTATACGGCATGTCACCGCGTGGCGCCGTCTACCCGGTCAGGTCGATGCATGAAAGCCTCGCGGCGGTTCGACCGGCCGCCTCCAGCGGCGGTCGGGGCCGCATCGCCCCGCGCCGCCGTGACCTCGCCCGCTGACCGTACGCGCAGACCCGGGACGGCCTTGTGGTGGCCGCTGCACGGGCCGGCCCCGGGCGCCGCTCACACGAGACGGAGTAGCCCATGCAGTCCCTCCCCGAACCGGCCTTACAGCTCCTCCTCCCCGCCCTGCTCGCGGCCGCCTGGGCCCTGCACGCCCACCGCCTCTACCGGCGCCTGCACCAGGTGCGCCGCGACCCGGTGACCGGGCTGCTGACCCGCGACGGCTGGTCCAGGGAGGCCAGGCGGGTGCTGGAGCGCAACGCACGGCCCGTCGTCCTGCTCGCCGACCTCGACGCGTTCAAGCCGGTCAACGACTGCTACGGGCACGCGGCGGGGGACGCGGTGCTGGCCGCCGCCGGGCGCAGGCTGTCCGACTGGTGCGGGCAGCGCGGCGTGGCGGGGCGGCTCGGGGGCGACGAGTTCGTCGCCGTGCTGGCGGACGACGAGGACCTGGAGGAGCGGTTCGCCGATCTGGCGGGGCGGCTGCGGGAGCCGGTGGAGCACGAGGGCCACGTCCTGACGGTGGGCGCCTCGATCGGTTCGGTGCGGCGCGACGAGCTGCCGGGGCCCGACCTGTCGGCCGCGCTGGCCGCCGCCGACGCGGCGATGTACCGCACCAAGGGCCGCTCGCGGCGCGGCAGGAACACCCCGGCGCCGGCCCCGGCACCCGCGCCCGCACCCGTACAGCAGCCGCTCCGCCCGGCACTGCCCTCGGCGCCGCTCTCCCGCATGGCGGCCTGACCACTCCCACGGGGCGGGGCCGCACGGCCCCGCCGGGCCCACATTTGCGGGCACCGGCGCGCCGCGACCAGTGACGCCGGACGAGATTGCGGTCAATGGCGGGCAAGTCCCGCGAACGGCCCGCCGTCACCTTTAGCGTGTTCGCGTCAACTACCCCCCACTGCACGGGAGTTGCCGCACATGCACGAGAACCCCAGAAAACAGGCAGGACCCCACGACCCCCGCAGCCCCGGGAACCCGAGGGGCACCAGGCGGGGCCCGCTCACCGCGGTGGCAGCCCTCGCGCTGCTCTCCGGCGCACTGGCCGTGCCCTCGGCGCAGGCCGCACCCGGCGCGGGCGGCGGCACGGAGCAGGACGGCGGGGCAGGCGCCCGCCACTGCGCGCTGGACGCCTCGACCGGGCGACAGCAGTGCTTCGGCACGTTCACCGAGGCCGTGTCGGCGGCCAGCGGGGGCCGCATCAAGGACGCCCCCGCCTCGGCGCGTACCGCCGTACGGGACTCCGGGCTGCGCGCGGAAACGCGCCAACTGGCCGCGGAGCAGGCCACTTCGGCCAGCGGCGAGGCAGCCGGACCAGAGGCCCGGCAGCAAGCCGACGGGAAGATCATCCAGGGCACGTTCTTCGACGACCCGCAGTTCGGCGGGGACTCGCTGACGGTCTACGGCGAATCGCTGTGCAAGGGCGACGACAAGGTCGAGTTCCAGCACAACGTCGAGGAGGGCTGGAAGAACCGGATCTCCTCCGTCCAGCCCTGGGGCGACTGCTGGGTCTGGCTCTACCCCGAGCCCGATCTGGGCGGCGACCGTGACGGCCCCTTCAAGGAGAACACCGCCGACATCGGCACCGCCATGAACGACCGCACCCAGTCCATCGGCTTCAGCTGACCACCGCTCCCCGACTGATCCATCCCCCCACCGTTCTGGGAGAGAGCATGAACACGAGTACCCGCAACCGCCCCCGCATACGGTTCGCGCTGCTGCTCACGGCGCTGGCCACCGCGGGCAGCACGGCCTTCGCGCCGACCGCGGCGCAGGCCGACGACGAGCCGCCCACCAACCGCGAGCTGCTGGAGAAGTGCGACAACGGCACCGACTCCTGCGAGTTCCACCCCGACGGTGCGCCCGAGGAGTTCGCGGGCGACGCGCACCAGGTCGGCCCCGAGGCCTTCAACTGCACGCCCGACCCGCAGCGTTCGACGGTCGGCTGGTCCGACACGACCGGCGAGACCAACAGCGTGGGCGTCTCGCTCAGCGCGGAGTACGGCTTCGCCGAGGTCTTCAAGGTCAGCATCGAGACCAACTACCAGCACACCTGGGAGAGTTCGCACACCGAGAGCGAGCAGACCAACGTGGACGTGCGGCCCGGCGAGGTGGGCACGGTCACCCGCGAGGCGAAGATGCAGCGCGTGAAGGGCACGTACGAGCTGCACTTCCCCGACCCCTACAAGGGGCACTACATCTGGTACGTGCCGTTCGAGGCCACCGGTCCCATGCCGGACGCGCCGAGCACCAAGACCCAGCACACCCGGCCCATGACCGACCAGGAGAAGAGCGACCACTGCGGCTGAGCGACCGCTGCGGCTGACCGCGCCGCACGCGTCGCCGTGACCGGGCGGCCCGCACCGCACTCTCCTCGCGAGCGGGCCGCCCGACGGCCGGTCGTCACCTGTTCAGGGCCTGTCCGTACGCGGCTCCGTACTCGTACGCGGCGCCGTGACCGTACGCGGCCCCGGCTCAGTACCAGCCGTTGCGGTCGTGGAAGCGCAGGGCCTCCTGCCAGGAGCCGTACCGCTCGCGCACGTACCGCTCGGCGCCCGCGTGCTGTTCGGCGACCGAACCGCGGCCCCAGGGCTGGTCGGTCTGGAACAGCCCGCGGTAACGGCCGTTGCGCGCCTGCGGGTTGCCGCTGGACTCGCGGTGGATGATCTCCCGCTTGGCCGCGCCCTCCGAGGCCGGCGCCGCCTCGGGGCCACCGGGCAGCGCGGCGTGCTGCGCCGTCCCGGCCTGCTGCCCTGCGGGGCTCTGCTGACCCGCGGGGCTCTGCTCGTCGGCGCCGGACTGCGGTCCTGCGGGATTCTGCTGGTCGGCGGGGGTCTGTGCGCCCGCCGGGCCGGGCGGCGCCGCGGCGGGCCCCGCGCTCTGCGGCCCGGCGGGCGCGGGTCTCGCGTCCCCGGGTTCGAGCGCGAGGTGCTGGCCGGGGAGGATCAGGTCGGGGTCGGGGAGACGGTTCCGCGCGGCGAGGTCCTGCCAGGTCGTGCCGTGCCGCTGTGCGATGCCGGACAGGGTGTCGCCGGACTGCACGTCGTAGCCGAAGGCCGGCCCTGCAGGCACCGCGATCAGCGCCGCGGTGACGATGCCGAAGGCGGCACCGGTGGTCTTGCGCATCTGAACACTCCTTACCGTCGAGTCCGGAGACTCTCTGTTGGGGTCAGAGGGAAGCCCGTCAGTGCGGTAGCAAACTCCGCACAAGGCGCCGCGCGGTGACCATTTGCCGCCGGGAGCCGGTCTTTTCACCCGTGCAGTCGTACCGGCCGACTCCACCAGGGCGAAGTGCGCGGGGAAAACCTTGCGCGACACAGACTCACTCGTGTAGCCGCAGGTAACAGGGCTGGACGCGAAGGCAGTTGAGGCTTACCTCAGCACGGTGCATTTGCAACCGCGCGCAAAGATCACGGCCGCTCAACTCCGTACGCCGTGACCGGGGTTGGCGAGGCGCGCCGAAGATCACCCACCGGCCTGCGCTCCGTGGGCTCCGTGGCGAGTGCCGTGTCCGATTGCCGCCAGCCGCGCGGCCGCCCGCTCAGCAGGATTGCTGCTCCAAGGGCGCCCCGCCGGTGACACGGCGGGGCCCGCAACGGGAGGAGCACTGCTATGGATCTTCAACTGTCGGGCCGCGTCGCGGTCGTCACCGGCGCCTCGAAGGGCATGGGCCTGGCCATCACGCGCACGCTGCTCGCGGAGGGCGCCCGGGTGGTGGCCGCATCGCGCAAATCCAGTCCGGGGCTTGAGGAGCTGGCCGGGCCCGGGCTCGTCCACGTCCCCGTGGACCTCATGGAGGAGGACGCGCCGGGCGTGGTGATCTCGCGCGCCGTGGCCGAGTTCGGGCGGCTGGACATCCTGGTCAACAACGCGGGCGGGCAGCCGCCTGGCGTCCTGCTCCCGCGCGGCTCGTTCCTGGACGCGTCGGACGGCGACTGGCACGCGATGTTCGAGTTCAACCTGTTCGCGGTCGTGCGCGCGGTGCGCGCCGCGATCCCGCACCTGCTGGAGAGCGACGCGGCGGCGATCGTGAACATCACCTCGTCCAACGCGCGCCGGCCCTCGCCGATCAACGTGGACTACGGCGCGGCGAAGGCGGCGCTGGCGAACCTCACCAAGCAGCTCTCCGGCGAGTTCGGCCCGCAGGGCATCCGCGTCAACTCCGTCGCGCCGGGCGCGACCCGCACCGAGTGGTGGACGGACGAGGGCGGCGTCGCCGACCGCATCGCTGCGCAGGCGGGCACCGACCGCACGGCGGTCATGGAGCGGGTGGTGCCGGAGATGATGGACCTGACCACGGGCCGCCTCGCCGAGCCGCAGGAGATCGCCGACGCGGTGGCCCTGCTGGTCTCCCCGCGCTCGGGCAGCACCACGGGCGCCGAGCTCGTCATCGACTCGGGCCAGCTCAAGGAGGTGTGAGCGCACGGGGCGCGGCCCTGGCACATCCCGCGCTCGGCCGGGTTCCGCCCGCTCAGCCGGGTGCCACCGGCTCAGCCCGGTTCGCGCCCCATCACGCGGAAGGCCAGCAGCGTCGCGTCGTCCCACTGGCCGGGGCCCGTGAGGCTCTGCACCACGGCGTCGGCGTACCGCTGCAGGCCCGCGCCGTCCGCGACCGGCACCTCGCGGGCGGCGCGCGCCGCGGAGTCGAGCAGCGCCCCGATGCCCTCCTCGATGTCGCGGCCGCGCCGCTCGATGAGCCCGTCGGAGTAGAGCAACAACAGGTCGCCGTGGCGCAGTTGGGTCTTCACGCAGTCGTACGCGGCCCCCGCCAGCACCCCCAGCGGAAGCCCTGGCCCGTCCGGCGCGCCCTCCAGCAGCCGGGCCGCGCCCTCGCGCACGAGGACGGGGCGCGGGTGTCCCGCGCAGGTCCACCGGAGGGTGCTGTCCCGCGGGCTGTAGTGGCCGATGATCGCGGTGGTGGTCGACTCGCTGCCGTCGTGGCAGGCCAGGTCGTTGAGCCACTGCGCGAGGCGCTCGACGCCGGCGCCGGTGTAGGCGAGTCCGGCCAGCGCGTAGCGCAGCTTGGCCATCAGGGCGACCGCGTCGAGCCCGTGTCCGCGCGCGTCGCCCAGCGCGATGAGCACCCGCGCGTCGGGCAGCATCCGCATCTTGTACCAGTCGCCGCCCACCCCGGCCACGCCGCCGTCGGGCCGGTAGACGGCGGCGGAGTCCAGCCCGTAGCGCTCCGGTTCGGCGGGGAAGCGGGGCAGCACCGCCTCGCGCAGCCGCTCGGCGACCTCCGCCACCGCCTCGTACCGCTCGTGCTCGCGGCGCGCCTCCTGCTCGGCGTGCGCGGCCAGCTGCCGGCTGCGGTCCATCTCGGTGACGTCCCGCAGCACCGCGCGCACCGTCCACACGGGCCCGCGCGGCAGCCGCACCGGCTCGGCGACCAGCCGGATCACCCGCGGCTCCGGCGCGCTCAGCGAGAGCACGCAGTCCGCGGTCTCGCCGTGCAGCAGGACCGCGCGCAGTACGTCGTACAGGCCGCTCAGCGTCTCCGGGTCGGCCATGCGGGCCAGCCCGAACAGCGTGGGCGGCGGCTCCTCGGCCGGGCGCCCCAGCACCCGCGCCAGGCCGCGGGACGCCTCGACCGTCTCGTCGGCCAGACCCCACTCGGCCCATGCGGTGCGGGCCAGCCGCTGGGCCTGCCGCGCCATGCGCCTGCGGTGGCCGCGGTCCCAGGTGACCAGCGCGTGCCCGGCGCAGGCGCTGGTGCGCACCTCGTGGCTGAGCCGTACGGGCCCTCCCGGCGCGCTCAGGTACCACTCGATGGCCTCGGGCCCCTGCTCCCTGCCGGTGCGCAGGGTCGCGGCCAGCATGCCGGGGACGGGCGTCTCGGCGAGGTTCGGGAAGTCCCGCAGCAGGTGGAGCGGCAGCCCGGGCAGGGGCGCGCCGGGCGGCAGGCTCTCGGTCACATACGCGTGGGCCGCCGCGTTGTACTCGGCGAGCCGGTAGTCCAGGATCTGCCCGCGCTCCCCGAACAGGGGCCTGACCAGGATCGCGGCGGCGGGCACCGCCTCCAGCAACGCGCGGCGGCCGGGCAGCGGGGGCGCGCGGGCCGTTTCCGGCTCGCTGTGCGGGTACGCGGCCTCGCCCAGGGCCGCGGCGCTCTCCTCCTGTCGCTCGGTGAAGGCCCGCACCCGGCGGCACTGCGCGGCCAGCAGCTCGCCGACGGCGCGGAGGGCCGAGGGCGAGCCG
Source organism: Streptomyces odontomachicola (assembly GCF_039605595.1). NCBI lineage: Bacteria > Bacillati > Actinomycetota > Actinomycetes > Kitasatosporales > Streptomycetaceae > Streptomyces > Streptomyces odontomachicola. Next base: position 204,313 of record NZ_JBCFOK010000010.1, on the reverse strand, counting down.
GGGTCGCCCTCCGCATGGGCCTGGGGAAGCGCTCCGGGGAGGTCGCACACATCGTGCCGGTGCCCGTCGTCCGGCTTCCCCGCCGTGCCACGCTCCGTCACCCCGCGCTCCTTCGTCCGGCCGCCATCCGGGTTCTACGGATCATGGTCGCCAAAGGTCGGGGGCCCCGCGACCCGGGGCGCCCGCGCCGTGCGGCCGCGGCGTGTGTGGAGGGGCCCGCCTCGTGGGGATGAGGTAGCTGTCCACCCCCAACTCCCCCCACGGAAGGCGCCTTTCATGCGAGCACACTCCAACGGGCCCACCGGCAACGGAGATTCGGACCCCCACATATCCGGGGCCGGTGCCGAGGCCGGAACCACGGAACCTCACGCCTCGGGCCGCCCCATCCCGCGCAGAACCGCGGCCCGGCTCCTCGCCGTACTCGCCGGTGCCGGGGCCACGGGCCTCGCCTCCCTCACTCCCGCGCAGGGCGCGGAGGAGCGGGGCGCCGAGGAGGGGACCCGCGCGTGGACCTCGCCCCTCACCGGGCTGCCGGCCGATCCGGGGCCCGTACTGGCCGTGAAGATCGACAACCACGAGGACGCGCGGCCGCACACCGCGCTCGAAGCCGCCGACATCGTCGGCGTCGAGAAGGTCGAGGGCGGCCTGAGCAGGCTCTTCGCCGTCTACTCCAGCCACTTGCCGCGCACGCTGGGACCGGTGCGCAGCGCCCGCGAGTACAACGTGGAGCAGATGCGCATGTTCCACCGCCCGGCCCTGGCGTACTCAGGAGCGCGCGAGGGCGTCGTGAAGCTCATCAAGAAGTCGCCGCTGTACGGGGTTTCGCACGACGACCACCCCGGCGTGTACGAGCGCGGCGGCTCCAACGAGCCGCCGCACAACCTGTACGCCAAGCCCGAGGAGGTGCTGGCCAAGGCACCGAAGGCCACCCATGCGCGGGACATCGGCTTCCGCTTCGGCCCGAAGCCCGGGGGCGGCAGGGCCACGAAGGAGCGCACGGTGGACTACGGCTCGGCGCGTACGGGCTTCACCTGGTCCGCCGAGGAGAAGCGGTGGCTCGTCTCTTTCGACGGGAAGCCGGCCGAGTCCATCGCCGGCAAGCGCCTCGGCGGCGCGACGGTGATCATCCAGGAGACGGACATGCCGCCGGACTCCAGCGGCGAGACCCCGTACATCAAGACCGTCGGCAGCGGAACGGCGACCGTGCTGCGCGACGGCGAGGCGTTCCGCGTGAAGTGGCAGCGCAAGGGCGCGGAGGAGGTCACCACGTACACCCGGCCCGACGGCAGCCGCATGCCGTTCGCGCGCGGGCAGGTGTGGCTGGTGTACGAGCAGCGGAAGTGAGGCGCGCGGACTGCTTCAGCCCGCGTCCGCGTTCGGGGTGAGCACGGTGCGGTCGAACGGCCCGCCGTGCGAGGCCGCGTGGGCGATCGCCTCGTTCACGGCGTCGAGGCCGAAGACCGCGACCCGCTCGGCGGCGAGGTCCGGGGCGCCCGCGGCGAGGAGCCGGACGAGGCCCGGGTTCGCCGTGCGCGGGGCGAGCCACTGCCCGCGCACGGTGACCGAGTTGCGCATGATCCAGGGGTACGGCAGCGCGAGGTCGTCGCCGCCGAGCATGCCCACGCCGCCCATGAGCACGACCCGGCCGCGCTCGCGCACGGTCATGGCGGCCGCGCGCACCGCCGCGCAGGGCGCGCCCGGCGGGAGCAGGTCGAGCACCATGTCCACGGGCCCGTCCGCGGCGGCGCGCATCGCCGAGCGGTCGGCGTCCTCGTCGCCGGTCAGCCGTACGGGGCGTACGCGCGGGCCGAACCGTTCGGCGAGCATGTCCAGCACCGCCCCGTCACGGCCCGGGGCCACCACGCGGCCCGCGCCCATCGCGAGGGCGAGCGCGACCGCGCCGCTGCCGAGGTTCCCGGTGGCGCCGCTGACCAACAGGGTTTCGCCCGCCTGGAGTTCACCGGCCAGCAGCCCGCCGTAGGGGACGCCGAGCACGCTGAGCGCGGCCCAGCGTGCTGGGTCGTCGGCCGCCTCGGCCGGCAGCGGGAAGACGTTCTCCGTCGGGACCCTCATCAGCTCGGCGAACGACCCGTCGTGCAGGTGCTCGGCGAGCCGCGCGCCGCCCTCGCCGCGCGAACTCCAGCCCTGGAGCGCGATGTCGGGCGTCAGCGCGTCGTCGCGCGACCGCACCGTCGGATCGCACCACACCAGGTCGCCGGGGCGCAGCCGGGTGGCGTCCGGGCCGGCGCCGACGATCCGCCCCACGCCGCCGGTGCCGGGCACGACCGGCGGCACGAGGGGATAGGCGCGCTCACCGCCGAAGACCTCGGCCGCGTACGGGAAGACGCAGGCGGCGACCACCTCGACCAGCACCTCCCCTCCCCCGGGCTCCGGGTCGGGCACCTCCCGCACGGTGAGCGGAACGCCGAACTCCGTCAGAACTGCTGCGCGCACGCGATGACCTCCGCTTCCGTACGGGCCCGTGACCGGTGATGCGTGATGCGTGACCGGTGATCCGTGACCGTGATTCGTGATCCGCCGGCAAAGACGCTAGAGCGGGGACAGCCATGCGGGAAGCGAAGGTCTCGCATGGCTGGTATGCGTAGGGCGCATGGACATCTCCAGCGCGGACCTGCGGGTCCTGCGGCAGATCGCGGAGTCGGGCAGCTTCACCGCGGCGGCCGGCCGGCTCGGCTACACGCAGTCGGCGGTCTCGCGCCAGGCCGCTGCCCTCGAACGGAGCGCGGGAGCGGCGCTGTTCGAGCGGCGCGCCGACGGGGTGCGGCTCACCTCGGCCGGGCTGGCGCTGCTGCGGCACGCCCGCACGATCCTGGACGCCGTGGCGGCCGCCGAGCGCGACATCAGCGGTACCGCACCACGGCACGAGACGGTACGGCTCGGCGCGGTTCCCGGCGCGGGAGCGGCGCTCCTGCCCACCGCGCTCGCCCGCCTCGCCGCCACGGACCCGCAGCTCACGGTCACCACGCGGGAGGGCACCACACCGGCGCTGACCAGGGCGCTGCGCGCGGGCTCCCTCGACCTCGCCGTCCTCACCTCCCGGCCGCCGCACAGGCTGTCGGACGGCGAGGCGCCGCGCCTGCACACCGAGACGGTCGAGGACACCGAACTGGCCGTGGCGGCCTCGGCGACCGGGGAGTTCGCCGGGCGCACCGCGGTGCACGCCGACGAACTCGCCGGCGCCGCGTGGATCGCCACGCCGTCCTCGGGCTCCGAACCGCTGCTCGGCGTCTGGCCCGGCCTGCCGGGGCGCCCGCGCGTCCTCCACTCGGCCCGCGACTGGCTCACGAAACTCCGGCTGGTGGCGGGCGGTTTCGGAGTGACGACGGTGCCGCTCGGGCTCGCGCCGCTGCTGCCGCCCGGGGTGTGCCTGCTGCGCGTCGAGGGCGCGCCGCCCGAGGTACGCCGCGTCCTCACGGCACGCCTGCCGGGCCGCCCGACCCCGGCGGTCGCCGCCGTCACCCGGGCGCTCACGCCGGCCGGTTGAGGGGGCGGGCGCCCCGAAGACGCCCGCCCCACCCCGTACACCTCGTCAGGCAGGCGCGGGCTCCGGCGTCGGGACCGGAGTCGCCAGACGGCCCGTGCGGTGCAGGCCGTACAGGGCCGCCGCGCAGGCCAGGCCCAACGCGGAGAGGCAGATCCACGGCAGTGCCGGGACCCCGGCCTCGCGCGCCGCGTCCAGCGCGGCCCCCGTGAGCAGGTTCCCGAGCGTGATGCCGACCCCGCACACGGTGTTGTAGAGCCCGTAGTGCGTGGCCACCAGGCGGTCGCCGGAGAGGCGGACGATGGTGTCCATCTCGAAGGGGAACGCCAGCATCGTGCCGAGCGCCAGCAGCAGCGCGGCGAGCGCGGGCGGCCCGGCCGCGAACAGCCAGCGCGCCGCGCCGCCCTCCGGCACCGGCAGCCCGGTGACCAGCAGCAGCGGCACGAACGCGAGCCCCATCGAGGTCAGCCCCCACGCCAGCGCCTGCCCCGGCGCCAGCCGGGCCTTGCACCACGCGGTCACCCGGGTCTGGAAGAGGATCGTGCTCAGCCCGGACACGGCGAAGAGCAGCGCCACGGCCGCCGTACCGGACTGGCCGCCTCCGCCCAGCCGCCGCACCTCCAGGGGCAGCGACAGATAGACCTGGAAGGACAGCACGTACGAGCCGATCATCGCGCCCGAGAACAGCAGGAACGGCCTGTTGGCCAGGATGCCGCGCCACTGCGCGAGCACCTTCTCCCGCGCCCCCGACCGCTGTTCGTCCGCGCCCCGGGACGGCAGCGAGCGGATCTGTACGAGGCTGAGCACCGCGAAGACCGCCGCCGACGCGAGGCACGCCGTACGGAAGCCGATGCCGGTCAGCACCATCCCGACGAGCGGGCCGAGCAGGATCCCCGCCTGGTAGAAGACCTGGAAGAGCGCGAAGGCCTCGACCCTGCGCTCCCCCGCGTCGGCCGCAAGATAGGCCCGCACCGCCGGGTTGAACAGCGCGCCCGCGAGCCCCGTGGCCGCCGAGGCGGCGAAGAGCGCGGGCAGCGAGTCGACGAGACCGAGCGTGCCGAAGCCGACGGTACGCAGCAGGCACCCGGCCACGATCAGCGGCTTGTAGCCGAAGCGGTCGGCGAGCGCGCCGCCGAACAGGAACATGCCCTGCTGGCTGAAGTTCCGCACGCCCAGGATGAATCCGACCAGCCACCCGGCCAGGCCCAGGCTCCCGGAGAGGTGCTGCGCCAGGTACGGCATCAGCATGTAGAAGCCCAGGTTGATGGTGAACTGATTGACCATCAGGAGCTGGACGCTGCGCTCGTAGGAGCGCAGTTGGGCGAGCGTGCTCTGCTTCTTCACCGCGCGCTCCCCTCGATGAGCGGGGCGGTCACGGAGGCCGCGGCGGGGCCCGCCAGCGGGTCGGTCACCGCCGTGCACCGGGTCCACCGCGTGACCTCCTTCTCGTCCTGCCGCCCCAGCACCTCGGGCTCAAGGGGCGGCGGCACGTCCAACAGACCGTTCCCCGCGCAGAATTCGTCGTCGTACACGGTGGACAGATACCGCTGCGGCCCGTCGGGGAAGACGGCGGCCACGCAGGTGCCGGGCGGCTGCGTCCGCGCGGCCCACCCGGCGACCAGCGCGACGGCGCCCACGCTCCAGCCGCCGGTCGCGTAGTGCGAGGAGGCCAGCGTGCGGCAGGCCCACACCGCCTCCGGAGCCGAGACCCAGTGCACTTCGCTGAACTGCTCGTACGCCACGTTCCGCGGATGGATGCTGGACCCCAGCCCGCGCATCAGCCGCGTCCTGGACGGCTGGCCGAAAATGGTGGAGCCCGTCGTGTCGACCCCGATCAGCCGCAGGTCGGGGTAGAGCGGCCGCAGCGCGCGGGAGAGCCCCGCGGAGTGCCCGCCGGTGCCCACGCTGCACACGAGCGTGTCGATGTGGCCGAGCTGCGAGGCCAGTTCGAGCGCGAGCGGGGTGTACGCGGAGACGTTGTCGGGATTGTGGTACTGGTCAGGGCACCAGGAACCCGGCTCCTCCGCCAGCACTTCCCGCACCCGTTCACGGCGCGCCTGCTGCCAGCCGCCGGTGGGATGCGGCTCGGCGACGGTGTCCACGCGTGCGCCGTACGCGGTGAGCAGGCGGTTCATGGAGGGTTCGAGCCCGGGGTCGGTGACCAGGGTGACGGGGTGCCCGTGCACGAGCCCGGCCAGCGCGAGGCCGAGGCCCAGGGTGCCGCTGGTGGACTCCACGATCCGCGCGCCGGGTGCCAACTCGCCCTTCACCCGGGCACGTTCGACCATGTGCAGTCCGGGCCGGTCCTTGATGCCGCCGGGGTTGAAGCCCTCCAGCTTGGCCCAGAAGCCGCGCTCCGGAGGGGTGAAGGGCGCGGAGACCCGCAGCACGGGCGTGTCGCCGACCAGCCGCGAGAGTGCCGGGCGCGCGGGAATCCCGGCGGCGGCACCGGCACCGTGAGGCTGGGATTCGGCCAGGGGCTGGGGATCGGTCAGGGGTTGGGACTTCGGCTGGGACTTCGTCGGAGACTGAGACTTGATCAGAGGCTGAGACTGATGCATTTCGCTCTCGTTCGCGTCGTCGAAGGATGGCGGTCGCGGCGGGCCGGTGCGGTGACCGGCCGCGCGGCATCTAGATCCGCCACCGGCAGATGACGAGCAGCGCCTCGCGGCCCGAGAGCGTCCTGCGGGGTCTGTGCGCGTGGAGCGGCGGCGCACGCGTACGTACGGGGGTGACGACCAGCGCCAGGGCCGCGGCCGGCGGCGCGGCGGCCGCGAGGAAGCCCTCGCCCGTCGTGGGCGCCGAGCGCAGCGGGGCGCCGTGCAGGCAGTGGTCGGGGGTGTGCGAGCCCTTGTGGTGTCCGGGCTGCTGGTGGTCCGGCTCCTGGTGTACGTGCTCGACGCCGGACCGCGCGCCGTGGCCGCGCCCATGGCCGTGCGCGGCCGCGTCCCCCGCGTGCGAGGGGGAGCACAGCGCCGTCATCGCCAGCAGCCCGGCCAGCAGGCAGAGCAGCGGCACGGTCAACCGGCGCGGGGCGTAACGGAGTCGGGAAAGCGGGGGACGGGGCCGGGACCGGAGCCGGAGCCGGGGCCGGGGAAGCGGAGGTCGGGAAGGCGGGAGCGGGGAGAGCGGGGCTCGGGTGCGGTGGTGCGGCACGGATCGTTCCTCCGTACGGAGGCCGCCCCTCCGCGCCGCGCGTCCGAGCGCGCGGCCGGTCCCGCGTACGGATGCAACGGATGCACCGCATGTACGCGAGGCGAGGCAGCAGGTGAGGCAACGGGTGAGAAGCCAGGCGGAGCCGGTGCAGGGCCGCCTCTATACCTGCTGCACCACGGAACTTCGCGCACTGAGCCACGGAACGGGCGCCGCGTGCGCCTCTCGCCCGTCGGCCGCCGGCGAGGACGCCGGAGCCACGGGCGTGTCGCCCGCCGGTGCCGGCGCGCAGGGCGCCGCGAGCGGGGGTGCCTGCTGGGGCTGCGCTGCGACGCAGTCCTCGGCGGGATGCGGGGAGCCCTCGCCGTGCTCGTGGTGCGCGTCGGTCGCGGTGGTCCGCGCCGAAGGGGCCTCGGGCGCCTCGGAGCCGGCCGGGTGCGCGACCGCCTCGGTCTGGGCCCTCGCGGCGCCGAGCATCGAGTGCCCCTGTGCGCTCTGCCCGCACACGCCGTGCCCGGCCACCAGGCCGAACAGCAGCACGGCCACCCACAGCACGAGCGCGGGGCCCGCGAGCGTGCGGGTCCGCTGCGTCGCGGAGGGAAGCCGTACCGTCATCACGCCGTGATGTTAACGGCATCTCCGCGCGTCCCGGCGGCCACGCGGGAAACATCGAGCCAACGTGGCATAAGCACACCGGCCCCCGCCGCATGCGTACGGGGCGTACGCGCGGCGGGGGCCGGTGTGGGCCGGCTGGGAGCCGGGCTCAGCTCGCGGTGCCGGGGGCTTCCTCCTCGGCGCCCGCCTCGACGGCGGACTTGCGCACCTCTTCCATGTCCAGCTCGCGGCCCTGGCGGATCAGGTCCTCCAGCGCCTGCTCGGGCAGCGCGCCGGCCTGCGAGAAGACCACGATCCGCTCCCGGATGATCGCCAGCGTCGGGATCGACTGGATGCCGAAGGCCGAGGCGAGCTCCTGCTGCGCCTCGGTGTCGACCTTGGCGAAGGTCAGGTCGGGGTGCTTCTCGGCCATGGCCTCGTACACGGGCGCGAACTGGCGGCAGGGCCCGCACCAGCTCGCCCAGAAGTCGATCAGGACAAAATCGTTGGCCGAGACGACCTCGTCGAAGTTGTCCGCGGTGAGCTCAACGGTGCTCATGTACAGCTCCTGCGTTGGGGTGCATCGGTACGCGCGCCGGCCCATGGCGCGAACCGGTGCGACCGCCGACCGTAACGCGTACGCCCCCTTCCCCATTCCCTCCCCGCCAGAACGCACCGTTTCGGCGACACGCTGTGCACACCCCCGGACTGTCCGCGGCGCCCGTACGGGGGTGTGCGGCCTCGCTGTACCGGACCAGCCCGATGTGCGCGCGCCGCGCTCCCCGGCAAATCTCGCCTGCATGGGCCGGTGAGGACCGGCCCGTTTATGAAGGGAGATTTCCATGCGCGTACGTACGACGCTCGCCGCCCTCGCCCTGGCCACGGGTGCCGCACTGGGCGGCGCCTCCTCGGCGGTCGCCGCCGATCCCGGGGCGCCGGCACCCGGCCAGGAGCAGGCCGCTCCCGCGCCGGCCGCCGACGGCGGTGGCGGCGGCGGGGCGATCGGCGGAATGGTGCAGCAGATTCCCGTGCTGGGTCCGCTCCTGGGCAGCCTGAGCGGTCAGGGCGGCCAGGGCGGTTCCTGACCCTGGGCACCGGCCCGGCCCCGGCGGCAGCACGCCGCGGGGCCGGGCCTCCGTTTGCCCCTTGAGTGGCAGAGGGGGCGGCTGAGGGCGGGCCGGTGCCGCTCGGCTCACCGCTCCCCGGGGCCGAATCTCCGCCGGTACTCCTGGGGGCTCAGGCCCGTGGTGCGGCGCATCACCGTACGGAGATGGGTCGCCGTGCCCAGGCCGCTGCGGTGGGCCACCAGGTCGAAGCTGGTCTCGCCGCGTTCGATGATGCGGCAGGCCAGGGCTGCGCGCTCCCCCGTGAGCCAGGCCAGCGGCGTGGTGCCCAGCTGCGCGCGGAAGCGGCGGTGCAGGGTGGCCGGGCTCACCGCAGCGCGCGCCGCCATTCCGGGCACCGACAGCGGGGTGTCGAGGCGTTCCTGCGCCCAGGCCAGCAGCGGCGCGAGGGAGGTGTCCGGGGTGTCGGGCACCGGGCGCTCGACGAACTGCCGCTGTCCGCCGTCCCGGTGCGCGGCGAACACCAGCCGCCTGCTCACCGCGTTGGCCACCTCGGCGCCGTGGTCGCGGCGTACCACGTGCAGCCCGAGGTCGAGCGCGGCCGCGCTGCCCGCGGCGGTGAGGATGTCGCCGTCGTCCACGAACAGCACGTCGGGCTCCAGCTTCACGTCGGGGAAGCGGGCGCGGAAGGCATCGGCCCACTGCCAGTGCGCGGTCGCGCGCCGCCCGTCCAGCACTCCGGCCTCGGCCAGCGTGAAGGCCCCGCTGCAGAAGCCGAGCAGGCGCGCGCCGCGTGCGTGGGCGCGGCGTACGGCGTCGAGCACGGCCGGGCGGCGCGGGACCTCCACGTCGGGGCGGTTGGGGACGATGACGGTGTCGGCCTCATCGGCGGCCTCCAGTTCCCCCACTCCGGTGAGCGTGAAGAAGCCGTCCCGCATCAGGGTGCGCGGCTCGGGCGAGCAGAGCGCGAACTCGTAGAGGTCACGGCCGAGTTCGGGCCGCCGCAGGCCGAAGATCTCGGTCGCGCAGCCGAGTTCGAAGGGGTTGGAGTTGGCGTCGACGATCACGACGACGCGGTGGAGCCCGTTCTCGTCGGACGGCTGCCGGCACTGCTGCGAGGATCGTTGCGGCATGTGCCATTCCTAGCACTCCCGTGCAGCGCGCGGGCCGGGAAGGATGCCGTGCATGACCGACGCACCCAGCACTCCCGTCTCCCTCGCCGAGGCCCTGGCCTCCTTCGACGCCCTGTGGAGCCCGCGGATCGTCACGCGCGTGAACGACTACGACGTACGCGTGGCCAAGGTCGAGGGCGAACACGTCTGGCACGTCCACGAGGACACCGACGAGTTCTTCCTCGTACTGGACGGCGAACTGCACATCGGGCTGAGGGAGTCCGGGAACGAGCGCACGGTGCGGCTCCCGCGCGGCGCGGTCTTCACCGTGCCGCGCGGCACCGAGCACAAGCCGTACGCGCCCGGCGGCGCCGCGATCCTGCTCTTCGAGCCCACCGGGACGTCCTCGGTGGGCGACCGCCACGAGGAGGTACCGGACCACGTGGACGCGACGACGGGCCACCGCCTCGGTGCCTGAGCGCCACGCGCCCTCACCCTCACCCCGCCCACGCCTCGGCCCCGAAGGCGCCCTTCACCTCGGAGGCGAGGGACGCCGCATCCACCCTGGCCGTCAACGCGTACACCGTCGTCTTGCGTACTCCGCGCACGCTGAGCCGCACGGGGCTCTCCCCCGGGTGCTCGGCGAGCATGCGCTTGAGCTCGCGCACCGACCGCTCGGTGACGCGGTGTTCGGGCAGGGCGAGGTGCACAGGAGGCCGTCCGCCGTGTTCGGCGGAGGACACGTCGAGCACGGCCAGTTCCTTCCCGAAGAGATTCAGGGTGCCGTCGCGGTCCTCCAGCTTTCCGCGTACGGAGACCGCGTCGTCCTCCACCAGGGCGTGCTCCACGAGCTCGTACGCGGCGGGGAAGAACAGCACCTCGATCCCGGCGTCCCGGTCGGCGAGCTGGACCACGGCCCAGGCCCTGCCCTGCTTGGTGACCTTGCGCTGAACCCCGGTGATCAGCCCGGCGAGCCGCACCTCGCCGCTGGTGCGCCCTGAGGCGAGCAGGTCGGCGACGGTGCAGTCGCGCGCGCCCGCGAGGAGATGCTCGGCCCCGTCCAGCGGATGCGCGGACACATACAGACCGAGCATCTCGCGCTCAGCGGCGAGAAGGTGCCGGCGCGACCACTCCTCCCCACAGACGGCGAAGTCCAGCCCGGGGGACTGGACTTCGCCCCCTTCCCCACCCACCCCCGCGAACAACTCCTCCTGCCCGAACCCCGCCGCCTTCTTCACCGGAACGAGCGCGTCCACGGCGTCCTCGTGCACGGCATGCAGCCCCTTGCGCGAGTGTCCGAGCGAGTCGAAGGCGCCCGCCTTGATGAGGGATTCCACGGCGCGTTTGTTGAGCGCGGGCAGCGGGGCCCTGTCGAGGAAGTCGGCGAAGGAGACGAAGGGCCCGCCCTCGCGCCGCGTCCGCACGATCGCCTCGATCACGCCGTCCCCGACGTTGCGCACCGAGCGCAGCCCGAACCGTACGTCGTCGCCCACAGCGGTGAATTCCGCGGCGGATTCGTTCACATCGGGCTGGAGCACGCGGACGCCGTTGCGGCGCGCGTCGGCGAGATAGACCGCCGCCTTGTCCTTGTCGTCGCCGACCGAGGTGAGCAGGGCCGCCATGTATTCGGCCGGGTAATTGGCCTTCAGGTACGCGGTCCAGTACGAGACCAGCCCGTACCCGGCGGTGTGCGACTTGTTGAAGGCGTATCCGGAGAAGGGCAGCATCACGTCCCACAGAGCACGCACGGCCTCGTCGGAATATCCGTTGGCGCGCATTCCGGCGTGGAACTTCTCCCATTCGGCGGCCAGCACCTCGGGCTTCTTCTTGCCCATGGCCCGGCGCAGCATGTCGGCACCGCCCAGGGTGTAACCGGCCAACTGCCGCGCGATGGCCATGATCTGCTCCTGGAAGATCAGCAGATGGTGGGTGGAGCCGAGGATCGGGTCCAGCGCCTCCTTCAATTCCGGGTGGACCGGGGTGGGCTCCTGCTTTCCGTTCTGGCGCAGCGCGTAATTGGTGTGCGCGTTGGCGGCCATCGGGCCTGGCCGGTAGAGGGCGTTGGCGGCGGCGATGTCCTCGAAACGGGTGGGCTCCATCAGCTTGAGCAGGGCGCGCATGCCGCCGCCGTCGAGCTGGAAGACGCCGAGCGTGTTGCCGTCGGCCAGCAGCCGGTAGGTCCGCGCGTCGTCCAGCGGGATCACGAGGGTGTCCTCGGCACCGCCGTCCCCCGAGGTGCCCTCCTCCGGCTCGACGGTGGCCAGCCGCACGCCGCGGTTCTCCCGGATGTTCTCGAGGGCCTGGTCGATGACGCCGAGGTTCCTCAGCCCCAGGAAGTCCATCTTGACCAGGCCCATCGCCTCGCACGACGGGTAGTCGAAGCCGGTGATCCGTACGCGGTCCGAAGCCCGCATGTGCAGTGGGATGCGGTCGGTGAGCCGCGTCTTGGAGAGGATCACCGCGGCGGCGTGCACACCCGTGCCGCGGGTCAGGCCCTCCACGCCGCGCGCGGTGTCGATCACCCGCCGCACATCAGGGGCGCCCTCGTACAGCTTCCGGATCTCACCGGTCTCCGCATACCGCTCGTGCGCGGGGTCGAACAGCGCCTCCAGCGGCGCAGGCTTCCCGTTCTGGTCCGGCGGCAGGGCCTTGGTGATGCGCTCGCCGTGCGCGAAGGGGTAGCCCAGGATGCGCGCCGAGTCCTTGATCGCGTTCTTGGCCTTGATGGTGCCGAAGGTGTTGACCAGCGCGGTGTACTCCTCGCCGTACTTCTCCGTCACGTACCGCACCATCCGGTCCCTGCGCCGGTCGTCGAAGTCCAGGTCGATGTCGGGCGGGTTGATGCGCTCGGGGTTCAGGAAGCGCTCGAAGAGCAGGCCGTGCTCCAGCGGGCACAGCTCGGTGATCCGGACCGCGTACGCCACCAGCGAGCCCGTGGCCGAGCCGCGCCCTGGACCCAACGGCACCCCGTTCTCCCGCGCGAAGCGGCAGATGTCCGCCACGACCAGGAAGTACGCGCTGAAGCCCATCGGCCCGATCACCGCCATCTCGGTCTCGAACCGCTCCAGCACCTCCGCCGGCACCGGGTCCCCGTACCGCCGCACCAGACCGCGCAGCACCTCGGCGCGCAGCCAGGACTCCTGCGTCTCGCCCTCGGGTACGCCGGGGAAGCGCGGCATCTCGTCGCGGTGGTCGAAGACCTCGTCGTACGGTTCGACGCTCTCGGCGATGAGGAGGGTGTTGTCGCAGGCCTCAGGCAGTTCCGCGAACAGGCGGCGCATCTCGGCCGCCGTCTTGAGGTGGTAGCCGGAGCCGCTGAAGCGGAAGCGGCGCGGGTCGTCCTTGTTCTTGCCGACGCCGATGCACAGCAGGTTGTCGTGCGCCTCGGCCTGGTCCTCGGTGGTGTAGTGCGCGTCGTTGGTGGCCAAAAGCGGCAGGTCCAGGTCCCTGGCCAGGCGCAACAGGTCCTCGCGTACCTCGCGTTCGATGTCCAGGCCGTGGTCCATCAGCTCCAGGAAGTAGTTTCCCGCGCCGAAGATGTCCCGGTACGCCGCTGCCGCCGCGCGCGCCTCCGCGTACTGCCCGAGGCGCAACCGCGTCTGGATCTCCCCTGAGGGGCAGCCCGTGGTGGCGATGATCCCCTGCGGGTGCTCGGCGACCAGTTCCCGGTCCATGCGCGGCTTGCCCGCGGGGAACTGGCCCTCGTAGCTGGCGCGGGTGCTCAGCCGGAAGAGGTTGCGCAGGCCCTCCGCGTTCCGCGCCCACATGGTCATGTGCGTGAAGCGGCCGCCGCCGGAGACGTCCTTGGAGCCCTCGCCGTCCTCGCGCACCGCGCGGCGCCCGCCCGGGCCCCAGAACTCCTGCTTGCGCGAATGCCGCGAGGAGGGCGCCACGTACGCCTCGATCCCCAGGACCGGCCTGACCCCCTCGAAGTCCCTTGCCACCTGGGCGAATTCATAGGCTCCGAACATGTTGCCGTGATCGCTCATGCCGAGCGCGGGCATCCGCTGCCGCTCCGCCTCGGCGAACATGGGCCGCAGCTTCTGCGCGCCGTCGAGCATCGAGTATTCCGTGTGGTTGTGCAGATGCACGAAGGAATCCGGCACGGGTGGGTCACCTCCGGGCGGCGTACGGGCAGGGTCCGTCGCGGGCGCGGCGCCTTAGGCTGCCGCTGAGCACGCCCTTTGCGCGGGCTTCCGCTCCCCGACCCGGCACATCAAAGCCAGCTGCGCGGCCCGCATCAAACAACCGGCGGACCTGCTTCGTACAACCATGCGTTGTATGCCTAGACTCCGGCGCGTGGACCTCACCGCCGTACGCACCTTCGTCACCGCCGCCGACACCGGGCAGTTCCAGGACGCCGCTGCCGAGCTGGAGATCACCCAGCAGGCCGTCTCCAAGCGGATCGCCGCGCTGGAGAAGAGCCTCGGCGTGCGGCTGTTCACGCGCGGCGCGCGGGGCGCCCAGCCGACCATCGACGGGCAGGCGTTCCTGCCGCACGCCCGCGCGCTGCTCCGAGCCGAGGAGCGCGCGGCGGCCTCGGTGCGCCCCGGGAGCCGGGCGCTGCGCGTGGACGTCATCGGCCGCCGCGTCTCCACGGCGGGGCTGCTGCGCGACTTCCACCGCACGCACCCCGACGTGGAGCTCGACGTCGTCACCCTCTACGACGTCGACCAGGCCGTGTCCGCGCTCCGCTCGGGCACCATCGACGCGACCTTCCGGGCGGTGACCATGCCGGGCCGGGAGCTGCCCGCGGACATCGAGACCGCGCGGGTCTTCGACGAGCCGCTGGAGCTGTTCACCGGTCCAGGCCATCCGTACGCCGCCGAGCGCGCGATCGCTCCGGCACAGCTCGCCGGGCACCGGATCTGGATGCCCGGCAACGCCGAGGGCACTGAGTGGGCGGCCTACTACGATGCGCTGGCCTCGGAGTTCGGGCTCAGCATCGACGCGGTGGGGCCCGACTTCGGGATCGAGGCGCTGCTGGACACCGTGGCCGCTTCCACCACGCTGGCGACCTTCCTCAGCGAGCGCACGCCGCTCGTGTGGCCCGCGGGGCACGACATGCGCCGCGTGCCCCTGCACGGCCCGACGCCGGTCTACCCGCACTCACTGCTGTGGCACACGGACAATCCGCACCCCGCGCTGCCGAAGCTCCGCGAACACCTGCGCTCCGCGCAACTCCGGCTCCCCGCGCGGGAGATCTGGGTGCCGGGGTGGGTACGCGGGTGAGGCGCGGGCCGCGGGGGCGGCGGGGTGCGGCGACGGCGTGGAAAGGCGTACCGCTTCCCCGTAGCCCCATGGCAGTCTCGCTCCATGGCTCCCTCCATGGACTATCTCCCCCATTTCCGGCGCGAGGCGCGGGCGTTCGAGGACGTGGCGCGCGCGGCGGTGGGCGTCGAACCGGCGCCGATGGTCCCCACCTGCCCGGACTGGGCCATGGGCGACCTGATCGTGCACCTCGGCTCGGTGCACCGGTACGTCGCCCGCCTCGTACGCGAACGCCTCACGGAGCAGCCGGCCGGCACCGACCTCGGTTTCCTCCAGCTTCCCGAGGACGTACGGGGCTGGCCGCGCCCGGAGGAGGCGCCGAACCGGGGGCCGGTACCGGGAACGCTGGTGGACTGGTACGCGGAGGGGGTGGCCGCACTGGCCGGACTCTTCTCCACTTCCCCCGACACCACCCCGGTGTGGACCTGGTCCAGCGATCAGACCGTCGGCTTCTGGAAGCGCATGCAGACCATCGAGGCGTCCGTGCACCGCTGGGACGCGGAGCGCACCGCGGGCCGCGCGCCGCGTGCGGTGGACGGGGAGCTGGCGGCGGACGCGGTGTCGCAGACGTTCGAGTACATGGTGGAGGCGCGCCGAAAGTGGCGGGAGGCGCCGCCGGGCGCGGGCGAACGCTTCGCCTTCCACCGCACCGACGGCCCCGAGTCCTGGCACGTCACCTTCGAGGACACCCACCTCCACCTGCACCACGGCCCCGCCCCCGCCGACCTCGAACTCTCAGGCACGGCCTCGGACTTGATGCTGTTCCTGTGGCGCCGCATACCGTCCCACGAACTGCCCTCAGCAAAGGGCGACCCCTCACTCCCGGACCGCTACTTCACGTTGGCACCGCCGATCTGAGGCGCGGGGCGGGCCCCGGAAAGGCTCACGGATGCATCCGCGCCCCCTTGAGTACCTTGTCCACCGCGTTGCGCGGGCCGTAGACGGCGAGGCCGACCACGTCCAGGTGGGCGGTGGGGACGGCGCGGACCGCCGCGCGGTTGTCGCGGTCGTTGCCGGTGGTGAAGAGGTCGGCGGTGAAGACCGAGCGGGGCAGCGCGCGGTTGAGGGCGCGCTGGTGCGCGGTCGCCAGGTTCTCCTTCGTGCCCTCGAAGACCAGCACGGGCTGGCGGAACATCGGCAGGTACGGGGTGTCGTCGGCGTCCGCGTACGGTTCGCCGATCACCTCGGGCACCTCCGTACCCAGCCCGCTGACGAGAAAGGCGGTCACGTTCAGCCGCTGCCAGGTCTCCAGGTCTTCCCGCAGCAGTACGGCGATCTTGGTATCGAAGCGGACGGGGGTGTCGGCGGCGGGGGTCTCGGTCGTCGTGCTCATGCCCCGATGCTGCCGACCCGGCCTGAGCGCGGTCTTGTACGTTTCTTGCATGGTGCCCCGACAGATGGTGCCCCGGCAGCAGGTCTCCGCCTGGCGGCCCGCCGTTCCCGGTGTCGTGGAAGTGCTGCATGCGCGGTTCACCGAGCATGCCTATCCGATGCATGTGCACGACGCGTGGACGCTGTTGATCGTGGACGACGGGGCCGTGCGGTACGACCTGGACCGGCATGAGCGCGGGACCCCCGGGGACACCGTGTCGCTGCTGCCGCCGCAGGTGCCGCACAACGGGTCGGCGGCCACCCCGCAGGGGTTCCGCAAGCGCGTGCTGTATCTCGATCTGGACGAGCTCGATGAACGGTTCATCGGGCCCGCTGTCGACGGTCCCGATCTGGTCGATCCCCTGCTGCGCCGGCGGGTCGGCCAGCTCCACGCCGCCGTCGCGCGCCGGGGCGACGAGCTGGAGGCGGAGAGCCGCCTCGCGCTGATCGGCGACCGACTGCGCGGGCTCCTGCGCCCGCGCCTGGAACTCCCCGGAGCACCCCGGGACACCGCGCGCAGCGTCGCCCACGACCTGCGCGATCTGCTCGACGAGCGGCTGGTGCCCGGCATGGCGCTGGAGGAGGCCGCCCGGCTGCTGCACGCGCATCCGGCGCACCTGGTACGGGCGTTCAGCGGCGCCTTCGGGATCGCGCCGCACCAGTACCTCATGAGCCGCCGGGTCGACCGCGCACGGCGCCTCCTCCTGGAGGGGCGGCCGGCCGCCGAGGTGGTCACCGCCACGGGCTTCTACGACCAGCCCCATCTGACCAGGCACTTCAAGCGGATCCTGGGGACGACGCCCGCACGCTTCGCCCGCTCGGGACGAGCAGCGACAACGGCAACGACAGCAGCAGCCGGCACCGACACCTGACCCGCGCGGCCCGCCCCGTACGGGACTCGCGACTCAGCCCCCGTCCAGCTCCAGCACCGTCTGCAGCAGCCCCGGGAACCTCTCCCCGAACTCCGGCCGCAGCGAGACCCAGCACCGCGTGCCCTCGGGGCGGCTGTGGGTGATGCCGCCCTGCCGGAGCTTCTTCATGTGGTGGCTGAGCGTCGACTGCGCGAGCTCCAGGTCGAAGTCGCCCGCCAGGTGCTCCTTGCCGTCCAGCAGTACCCGCACGATCGCCCGGCGGCTCGGGTCGGCGAGCGCCGCGAGCGCGTCGGAGAGCGACACGGCGGAGAGCTGCGGGTGTTCGATCGAGCGCATGGCATCACCGTAACCCGTCCATCGATAATCGACGATCGTCGATGTAGAGTTTGCGGGCCCACCGTCGAAGGGAGAACGCCGTGATCGTCGATCACCGCACGTACACGATCCAGCCCACCCGCGTGGACGACTGGGTCGCCCTCTACCGCGAGAAGGGCTTCCCGCTCCAGGAGAGGTACCTCGGTCGCTGCCTCGGCTGGTTCGTGCCGGTCGAGGGGCGGCTCGACCAGGTCGTCCACCTGTGGGCGTACGAGAGCCAGGCCGACCGCGAACGCCGCAGGAACGCCCTGTACGCGGACCCCGCCTGGCAGGAGTACGTGGCCGAAATGAAGCGCGAGGGGCTCCTGTTGAACATCGAGAACCGCATCCTCAAGCCCACCGACTTCTCCCCGGTGCGGTAACCGGGCCCCGATCGCGGACCGGCGGCCGGCCGCACGCACCCCCGCGCGACCGGCCCCGCTCAATCCCGGTCGACGTGCTCCCGCAGCACCTTCCGGTTCGACGCGTCGATGTCGTACGTCGTCTTGTTCCAGTCCTTCGGCGTGACGACGTCCACGGACCAGATGGTCTTGCCGCTGTCGTCGTCGTCCAACTCCACGGCGGCGACGGTCCCTTCCTTCTTGTCCGTCGCCGTCGCGGCCGCCTGCCGCGCGCTGACCTTCGCGCCGTCCAGCCGCTTCGCCAGCTTCTTGCGGTCGTCCTCGTCCTCCTGCTTGACCTGCGGCTGCTGCGCCTTGCCCCCGACGGCGTCGACGCGTACGACGTGTGCCGTGCCGCGCGAGGTGGCCACCTCGGTCACCCACACGGGATGGCCGTCGGTACCGGCCTTGAGCTCGGTCGCGACCGGCTCGGTGTCGGCCACGACGTCGGTGGCGGCGGCGAACGCCTTGTCGTACCCCACCTTCGCCTTCGGCAGCAGCTCCTTCCGCTCCCGCTGGTCCTCGGTGAGCTCGCCCGCACCCGCCGAACTCCCGCCGCCCGAGCGCGAGGCGGACGGCGAGGACGGGGAGGACGGGGACGACCCCGACGACGACGGCGAGGCACCCCCACCCCCGCCTCCGCACCCGGCGAGCAACGCCCCCGCCGCGGCCAGCGCGCACACGCCGCCCGCGACACGGCGTACCGACGGCAGCGCACGCGCCACCGCTCCGGCGCCCACCGCCTCATCCCCACGCACGGCCCCTTCTCCGTGCCCGGCCTGCTCCATCGCATCTGTCTCCATATAGGGACCATAGGTACGAAGGGGGCGCCAGCGGCGGACGCGCCCCGGTACGTCGTCAGGCTGGATGCGGTCCGCCAGGCGGATGCCCTCTGCCGCCACCCCGGGGCAGCGCGCCTCCCGGCGGGGAGGATCACGCAGCGGCGCCGTGCACACGGCCACCGCCACGCGTCCCTGCCCGTCCGCACGCGTACCGAGCCGTACGCGCCGATCCCGAGGAGTCTGCCGACGCATGCCGCCCACCTCCCCGTCTTCCTCCGAGCCCGCAGTGTGCAAGAGGCTCGCCAAGAGCTTCGCCCGGCTCTACGCGCACACCGTGCTGCGCCCGCTGCTGCACATCGACCCGCGCGCGTCCTTCGACGTGAGCGGCCGGTACGAGCTGCGAGACGCCGTGTACGCGGAGGAGCCGCAGCCCGTACGGATCTCCGTGATCGGCGACTCCTGCGCGCTGGGCCTGGGCGTACGGGCGCGGGACGAGGCGCCGGCCGGCGTGGTGGCGCGGTCCGTGGTGCGGGAGTTGGGCCGCCCGGTGGACCTCCAGGTGTGCGCGGCGGTGGGCACCGGCACCTTCGGGCTGGCCCGGTGCGTGGCCAAGGCGCGGCAGCACCGGCCGCATGTGGCGCTGTTCGTGGTGGGCGGCAACGACACGCTGCTGCCGCTCCCCGTGCGGTGGGCGGCGCGGCGGCTCGGCGGGTACGTGAGCGAGCTGGCCGCGCGCGGCACCTCCGTCGTGGTCACGACCTCGCCCGACACCGGGAGCAGCGGGCTGTTCTCGCGTCCGGTGCGGGCGTTCCTCACCTGGCGCTCGCGCAGGACGGGCGCGCTCCAGGCCGTGCACGCCGTGCGGCACGGGGCGCGGGTGGCGTCGCTGGCCGACCCCGCCTTCCGTGAGCGCCCGCACGAACTGCTGTCGGCCGACCGCTTCCATCCCTCGGCCGCGGGATACGCGCGGCAGTGCGCGCGTATCGCCCTCGACGTCGTCGCCGCCGCGGGCGGCCCGGCCCCCGAGGACTCGGCGCGGCCCCGGGAGCTCCCGCTGCGCAGGGCGGCCCGGCTGGCCGCCCGCACCCAGGACGCCCATCTGACCTCCAGCACGACTCCGGGCCGGGCCGTCCTGAGCGTGCGCCCGCCCGGGGCAGCGGCCGCACCGCCGCCGTCCCGTGCGCGCCGCGGCGCCCCGCAGTACGCCGAAGCGCCTCGCTGAGCCCGCGCCGCACGGGAGGAGCCCGCCGAACCCGCGCTGTGCGCGGGCTCCCTCCGAACCCGCCCCGTACGAAGGAGCCCGCTCAACTCGCCCCGTACGAGAGCACCCGCTGGCCTCCCCTCGTACGGCGGCGAGTTCGGCTCATGCGGTGAGGTGGGTGACCGGCGTGGACTCCGTCGCCGGTTCAGGGCGCGGGGCCGCGCGCCGCCGGCCGGGCAGGCAGCGCCAGACGGCCAGTCCTGTGAGGGTCACCACCGCTCCCGCCACCAGCGCCGCGTGGGTCATGCCCCAGGTGAACGCCTCCGAGGCGCTGTCGAGCAGGCGTTCCCGTGACCCGGCCGGCACGTGGTCGGACAGCGCCCTGGCGGCCAGGATGTTGTCGGTCGCGGGGTCCAGCGCGGCGGGGGCGTGCGCGGCGGCGAGGTCGCGGGACATGCGGTCGCCGTATCCCGCCGCCAGCACCGAACCCTGCACCGCCACGCCCAGGGCCACCCCCACCTGGCGCGTGGCGTCGTTGACGGCCGAGCCGAGCCCGGCCTGACCCTCCGGCACCGCGTCCATCACGCTCGCGGTCGCGGCGGTCGCGATCAGCCCCGCGCCCGTACCGGCGATGATCTGGAAGGCGGCCAGGGGCGGATAGCCGGAGTCGGGGCCGATGCCCGCGAGGACCGCGAATCCGCCGGCCACCACCGCGAGGCCGAGCAGCAGGGTGGCGCGCTGGCCGCACCGTGCGCCCAGCCGCACCGACAGCGCGGCGCCCACGATGAGCCCGCCGGGCAGCGGCAGGGTGCACAGGCCGGCCCGCCACGGGGAGTAGTCCAGCACCCCTTGCAGATACAGCGTGGCCACGAAGAGCGAGCCGTACAGCGCGAACGACATCATCGCCAGCGCTCCCGCCGACAGGCTGATCCGCCGCTGCCCCAGCAGCGCCGGCGGGAGCATGGGGTGCGGGGTGCGCCGCTCCCACAGCACGAAGAGCACGAGCAGCAGCCCGGCACCGGCGTACCCCGCGAGCACCTCGGGACTGGTCCAGCCGCGCCCCGGGCTCTCGATGATCGACCACACCAGGGCGAGCAGTCCCGCGGCGGAGAGCACGGCGCCGGGCGGGTCGGCGCGCGTACCCCGTACGGGGCGGAACGCCGGTACCAGCCACAGCGTGAGCGCGACGATGGCCAGCGCGAAGGGCAGGTTGATCCAGAAGGCGGCGCGCCAGGAGAACTGGTCCACCAGCCAGCCGCCGATCACGGGGCCGCAGCCGCCGCCGAGGCCGCCGACCGCGGTCCACAGCGCGATCGCGCGGGCCCGCTCCGCCGGGTCGGGGAACAGCGCGCTGACGATCGAGAGCGTGGCGGGCATCAACAGGGCGGCGCCCGCGCCCATTCCGGCGCGCGCCGCGATGACCTGCGCGGGGTCGGCGGCGACCGCCCCGCACACCGAGGCCAGCGCGCAGACGTACACGCCGCACACGAACGCGCGCCGCCGCCCGAGCCTGTCGGTCAGCGCGCCGACGGTGAGGACGAGGCCGCCGAGCACCAACGCGTAGGCGTCGACGACCCATTGGGTCTCGCCCATGGAGGCGTCCAGGTCGGCCTGGAGCCCGGGGACGGCCACGTTGAGCACCGTCAGGTCCAGCCCGAGGAGGAAGAGCCCCAGGCACAGCGCGGCGGTCGCGGCCCACCGGCGGCGGGGAGCGAGCGGAGTGTGGTCCATGCTGCCCCGGGCTACCAGACCGGTACGCCCCAGGCCCCGCACCGGCCCGCGCCCCGGGGCGAGTCCCCTCGATTGCCCCGCGCTCGTGCCCTCGCCATCGCGCCCCGCCGTCGTGCCCTCGCCATCGGTCACGCGCGCGGCCGGTGGTGACCTACCGTCAGGCGATGACCGCCGACGTTCCCCGCACCCCTGACGCCCTCATCGCCCGCATCCACCGCGTACTGGCCGAGGACCCGCGCGTGCTCGCGGCCTGGCTGAGCGGGAGCAGGGGGCGCGGCACCGCCGACGCGTACAGCGACGTGGACGTGTGGCTCGTGGTGTCCGCCGACGACCTGCCAGGCTTCGTCGCGGACTGGCCCGCGCTGTCCGACCACGTCACACCCACCGTGCTGCGCCGACAGGTGGGCGGCGCCCCGGTGTTCACCGCCATCACGCCGGACTGGCTGCGCTTCGACGTGGCGATCGGCACCCCGGACGACGTGCCGGAACGCAGCCGCTCCACGCTGGAACCGCTCTTCGACCGCGCGGACCTCACCTCCCGGCTGAGGATCGAGGGCGCACCGCAGCCGCCCGATCCGGAGCGGGTGTCCGCGCTGACCACCGAGTTCCTGCGGGTGCTCGGGCTGCTGCCCGTCGTGCTGGGACGGCGGGAGTACGTGGTCGCCGCCTCCGGTACGGGGCTGCTGCGGCAGCTCCTGATCCAGCTACTGGTGGAGGACGTGGCCGTGGAGGACCGCGGCGGCGCCCTGCGCCTGAACGCGCTGCTGCCCGCGGAACGCCTCGCCGCGCTCGCCGCGCTGCCCCCGGTCGAGGCCACCCGCGCCTCGGCGGTCGCCGGGCACCTCGCCTGCGCCCGCGCGTTCCTGCCGGCCGCGCGGGAGGTGCACCGGCGCTGCGGTCTCGAGTGGCCCGGCGGTCTGGAGCGCGCCGCGCTCTGGCACCTGCGCGCGGCCCTCGGCGCCGAGTGGGACCTCGTACCGGAGTGAGCCGCGGGCCGGCCTGCGTACCGCTCCCGCGTGCAGAGCCCCCGCCCCCGGTCCATAGTGACAACGGTCGGTGACCCCCACTCTGCGAAGCCCTGCGAGAACCTGCGACACCCTGCGAGGCGGGCCATGAGCCATACCGCCGAGGAGGCCGCTCCCGCCTCCTCCGCCGCCGTCAAGCTGTCCCTGCCGAGCCTGGTCGCGATGGTCGTGGGCTCGATGGTGGGCGCGGGGGTGTTCTCGCTGCCGGGGCGGTTCGGCGCCGAGACCGGCGTGGCGGGGGCGCTGATCGCCTGGGCGGTGGCGGGCGCGGGGATGCTGACGCTGGGGCTGGTCTTCCAGTTCCTCGCGACGCGCAGGCCCGATCTGGACGCCGGGGTCTATGCGTACGCGAAGGCCGGCTTCGGCGAGTACCTCGGCTTCTTCTCCGCCTTCGGCTACTGGGCCAGCGCCTGCGTGGGCAACGTGACCTACTGGGTGCTGATCATGTCGACGCTCGGCGCCGTGTTCCCCGCGCTGGGCGAGGGCGACACGGTGCTGTCCGTCGTGGTCTCCTCGCTCGGCCTGTGGGGCTTCTTCTTCCTCGTACGGCGCGGGGTGCAGGAGGCCACGGCGATCAACAGGATCGTCACCGTCGCGAAGATCGTGCCGATCCTGGTCTTCATCGTGCTGGCGCTCTTCTACCTGGACCCCGGCGTCTTCGCGGACAACTTCGCGGGGTCTGCCGACGCGGGATCGCTGTTCGAGCAGGTGCGCGGCACGATGCTGGCCACCGTCTTCGTCTTCCTCGGCATCGAGGGCGCGAGCGTCTACTCCCGGCACGCCAGGCGCCGCGAGGACGTGGGCCGCGCGACGCTGCTCGGCTTCGCGAGCGTCTTCTGCGTCTTCGCCTCGGTCACGATCGTCTCGTACGGCATCGTGCCCATGGACCGCATGGCCGGGCTGCGGCAGCCGTCCATGGCGGGCGTGCTGGAGGAGGCGGTGGGCACCTGGGGCACGGTCTTCGTCAGCGTCGGACTGATCGTCTCGGTGCTGGGCGCCTATCTGGCCTGGACGCTGATGGCCGCCGAGGTGCTGTACGTGGCGGCCAAGGACGAGGACATGCCCCGCTTCCTGCGCCGGACCACCAAACGGGACGCGCCGGTGTCCGCGCTGCTGCTGACCACCCTGCTCTCCCAGGTCGTGCTGGTGATCACGCTCGCCTCCGGCGACGCCTTCGACTTCGCGCTCGACCTGACCAGCGCGCTCTCGCTGATCCCGTACCTGCTGGCGGCCGCCTTCGCGGTCAAGCTGCTGGTACGGGGCGGCCCGGCGGGGAGCACGGGCGCTTCGGGCGGCACGGGGACGCTGGTGATCGCCGCGCTGGCGACCGTCTACACCGCGTTCCTGATCTACGCGGCCGGGCTCAAGTTCCTGCTGGTCTCCTTCATCGTCTACGCGCCCGCCACGATCCTGTTCCTGATGGCGCGCAGGGAGCAGAACCGGCGGCTGTTCAGCGCGCGCGAGGTCGTCGTCTTCGCCGTCTCGCTCGCCGGTGCGGTGCTCGGCGTCGTCTCGCTGGCCCTCGGCTGGATCGCCCTGTGAGCAGGGCCTGTACGGGAAGGATCACGTCATGACCGCCGACAGCCCCGCTTCCCCCCAAGCCCTCGGCGTGCACTCCGAGGTGGGCCGCCTGCGCAAGGTCCTGGTGTGCGCGCCGGGCCTGGCACACCGCAGGCTCACCCCCACCAACAGCGACGACCTGCTCTTCGACGACGTGATGTGGGTGGAGCAGGCACAGCGCGACCACGCGGACTTCGTGCGGAAGCTGCGCGCACGCGGCGTGGAGGTCGTGGAGCTGCACGAGCTGCTGGCCGAGACGCTGGCGCTGCCCGGGGCACGCGACTGGCTGCTGGACCGCAAGGTCACGGTGAACCAGGCGGGCATCGGCCTCGTCGAGGACACCCGCGCCTTCCTGGAATCGCTGCACCCGCAGGTGCTCGCCGACTACCTCATCGGCGGGCTCGCCACTTCCGACCTGCCCGACGGCTTCCGCTCCAGCCGCTATCTGGCGCTGGCCCGGGAGTCCACGGGGCCGCGCGAATACCTGATGCCGCCGCTCCCCAACACTCTCTACACCCGCGACACCACCTGCTGGCTGTACGGAGGGCTCACCCTCAACCCGCTGTACTGGCCGGCCAGGCACCACGAGACGCTGCTGATGAAGGCCGTCTACACCTTCCACCCGGACTTCGCGGGCAGCACCGTGTGGTGGGGCGATCCCGAACGGGACTGGGGCCAGGCCACGTTCGAGGGCGGCGACATCATGCCGGTCGGACGCGGCGTGGTCCTCATGGGCATGAGCGAGCGCACCTCGCGGCAGGCGGTCACCCAGGTCGCGGCGACGCTCTTCCGCGAGGGAGCGGCCGAGCACGTGGTCGTCGCCGGGATGCCCAAGCTGCGCGCGGCGATGCACCTCGACACCGTCTTCACCTTCGCCGACCGCGATCTGGTGACCCTGTATCCGCACATCGTGGACGGCATCCACGCCTTCTCGCTGCGCCCCTCGGGCGACGCCGCGGGCGTGCACGTCACCGACGAGGGCGCGGGAACCTTCGTCGACGTGGTCGCCCGCGCGCTGGGGCTCGGGTGGCTGCGCGTGGTGGAGACGGGCGGCGACGACTACGCGTCCGAGCGCCAGCAGTGGGACAGCGGCAACAACGCCGTGGCGGTCGAGCCTGGCGTGGTCTTCACGTACGACCGCAACACGCTCACCAACCACCTGCTGGAGGACGCCGGGGTCGAGGTCATCCGCATCGTGGGCGGCGAACTCGGCCGGGGCCGCGGCGGCGGGCACTGCATGACGTGCCCGTTGGTGCGCGACCCGGCGGACTGACCGGACCGCGCCCTCCGTGCCTCCCCCAAGATCCACTCTCCGTCGCGTACCGGAGAATGGCCCGCATGAGTCGTTTTTCCGGATCACGTTCCCTGCCGAGCAGACCCAGCCGGCGCGCCCGGCACCGCGCCACGATAGGCACGGCGAGCGCGGCGCTCGCCTCCGTGGTGCTGCTCGGCGGCTGCTCCCCCGACGACCTGGCCGGGGACGACGGCGCCCCCTCCTCCGCGCCCGGCAACGGATCGGGCCACGCGGTGAGCCCGCTCGACAACCCCGACGGCACCAAGCCCGGCCTGGCGCCGCTCACTTCGGACGCCGACAAGGCGAAGGCCCGCGCCCTGATCGAGAAGGTCGCCACCAAGGGCCGCGGACCCAAGACCGGCTACGAGCGCGACGAGTTCGGCTATGCGTGGAAGGACACGCTGCCGCGCGAGGTCCCGTACGCGCGCAACGGCTGCGACACGCGCAACGACCTGCTCAAGCGGGACGGCCGGAAGGTGCGCTACCGGGGCGGCTCGGACTGCGTGGTGACCTCGATGACGCTGGACGACCCCTACACCGGCAAGACGATCGACTGGCGCAAGTCCCGCGCCGTGGCCGTGCAGATCGACCATGTGATGCCGCTCTCGTACAACTGGCAGATGGGCGCCTCGCGTTGGCCGAAGGAGAAGCGCGAGAGCATCGCCAACGACCCGCTCAACCTGCTGCCCGTGGACGGTCCCGCCAACGGCGCCAAGAGCGACAAGGGCCCGGCGAGCTGGCTGCCGCCGGACAAGGGCGTCCGCTGCGCGTACAGCGTGCGCTTCGCGCAGGTCTCGCAGAAGTACGAACTGCCGGTGACCGCGCCCGACAAGCGGATGATGCTGCGCCAGTGCGGGGGCTGAGCCCGGAGTGAACACCGGTGCGGCGACGGCCCCTCCCGGGGCACACTGCACCCGTGGAGACTGAGGCGTTCATCGAGGTACTGCGCACCGAGGGGCGGCTGTTCGCGGACGCGGCGGCCAAGGCGGATGCGGAGGCGCCGGTTCCCGCGTGCCCCGGCTGGCGGGTACGGGATCTGGTGGAGCACCTGGGGTCCGTGCACCGCTGGGCGCGCGGCTATGTGACCGAGGGACGGCAGCGGCGCGAGCCGCTGCCCGACCCGCCGTCCCTGGCGGCGGGCGAACTGGCGGAGTGGCTGCGCGAGGGCCACGAGGCGCTGGTCGCCGCGCTCGCCGCCGCCCCGGCCGGCCTGGAGTGCTGGAGCTTCCTGCCGGCGCCCTCGCCGCTGGCGTTCTGGGCCCGGCGCCAGGCGCACGAGACCGCGGTGCACCGGGTGGACGCCGAGGCAGCGCTCGGCGCCGGACTCTCGCCCGTGGCGCCGGAGTTCGCCGCCGACGGCATCGACGAGCTGCTGTGCGGCTTCCACGCCCGGCACAGGTCCCGCGTACGCACCCCCGAGCCCCGCACGCTGCGGGTGCGCGCCACCGACGTGCCCGGCGCCGCGTGGACCCTGCACCTGACGCCCGACGCGCCTCCCCGTACCGAACGGGGCGGCGAGAGCCCCGCCGACGCCACCTGGGCGGGACCGGCCGGCGAGATGTATCTGACGGTGTGGAACAGGACGCCGGAGCCGCCCGAGCGGCAGACCGTCTCGGGGGATGCGTCGCTGGTGCGGCTGTGGCGGGAGTCGAGCGGGATCTGACGAAACGTCACGGAGCGGGAGCCGCGGGGCTCACGAGCGCCACCACGGCTCGCGTACGGCCAGGCCCTCGGAGGTCTCGCAGCCCGCTCCGTTGGAGACCTGGTGGGAGTCCAGGTTCCAGCCGACCACGCCGTTGCCCTTGCGGCCGAGTTCGATCAGCCGGTCCGACTGCGTGCGCGTGCCGTCGGTGACCTCGCAGCGCACCACCGCCGTCCAGGAGCGGCCGTCCACCGCGGCCGCGAAGGCCAGCACGGGGAGCACGAGCACGGTCAGCGCGAGCGCGAGGCCCTGTTCGGCCGCGGCCCAGCGCCGCAGCCACCGCGGGGAGCCGTACGCGTCCGGGCGCGGCTCCCCGTGCGCGGCGCTGGGCTCACGCGTGCTTCCGCGCCGTCCCGTGCGGTACTCCACGACGATGCCCTGCCGCAGCGCGACGGCGGCGAGGAAGGTGCCGAGCCCCCACCAGGGCCCGAAGAAACAGGTCGCGATCAGCCCGGTGGCCAGCGGGTTGACCAGGCTCAGCGCCAGGTAGCGGGCGATCACGGCGGGACCCGTGCCACGGGGTACGGCGCCGCGCGCGGCGAACACGGCGAACAGCGTGCGCGAGCACACCACGCCCAGCACGCAGCCGAAGAGCGGGTTGGAGAGCACCATGCCGACCAGCACATCCGGCCAGTTGGACAGCTCCATGCCGGAGAAGACCTCGCGCACCGCGTCGCCCTCGCCGACCGTGTACGCGACCTTCACCACCGGGACGGCGAGGACCAGCGCGAGCAGCACCGTGTGGCCGGGGCCGCCCTTCTTGTCCAGGGCGCTCGCCGTGGCGCTCGCAGCAGCGGAGCGCGGATCGCCGTCGTAGGGAACGGTGTCGGCACTGCTCGGCTCGCTGGGCATGCACGGCACTGAAACAGAAAGCCGGGCCGGGACAAAGACGACTCTCCGGCCCGACGATCCGGCCCGCCGGTCCGGTCCGGCCGTCAGTCCACTCCGGTCCGGACGTCAACCCCCTCCGGCCGTCAGTCCGCTCCGGTCCAACCGCCCGCTCCGGCCCGTCAGTCCTCCGCGGCGGCGTCCGGCGTGAGGATGCCGTGCAGGAACATGTCCAGCACCTTCCGCAGCTCCCCCGCGAGGTCGAACTCCCCCGGCTCGCGGCCGATCCACTGCGTGAGCACCGCGAGGTACCCCGCCGACAGCAGCACCCCGGCCTGCGTCGCGTCCACCTCGGCCCGGACCTCGCCGCGCCGCTGCGCGTCCTCGACGATCCCGCCGAGCGCGCTGCCCAGCGCCAGGTTGTCCAGCACGTTGATGGAGCGCAGGGCAGCGCCGAACAGGGCGACGGTCTCCTCCCTGTCGGTCTCGCTGCGCTCCGCGATCTGCGCCACGTAACGCCGCAGGAAGCCGGCCACCCCGTCGCCCGCGCACTGGCCCTGCCGCGCGGCCTCCCAGGCGTCGGCGCGGCGCCGCGCCGTCCACTCCTCCAGGAACGCGATCTTGCGGCCGAAGTGGTTGAAGACGGTGGCCCGCGAGGTCTGCGCGCGCTCGGCGATGGCCTCCATCATCGTCTCCTCGTAGCCGAGCTTCACGAACAGCTCGATCGCGGCGCGGTAGATGGCGTCCCGCCGCTCGTACCGCCGCCGCGTCCGCCCGTCCCGCACCCCGGGCGCGGCCCCCTCCGCCGCCCGCGCGCCCGTGCGCACCGGGCCTGGTTCTCCCACGGGACCGCTCACCGTCTCTCCATCCCGCATGTCGTCCAACTGTGCGCCCCAGCATGCCGGTTCGCGGACGCGGGGGCGCGGCCGGGGCGCCCGCCGGCCTCAGGCGGGGTCGCGCGGGTCGGCCGCGTCGCCCGCCCAGGTCCAGCGCGGCACCTCGCTCAGCGGGTGCAGCTCGGCGTCGGTGGTGGCGCGGGAGTTCTGCTGCGCGACGCCCGCGCCGAACGCGATGTGCGAGCGCACCGCCTCGCGGAACTCCGGGTCGCCGGTCAGCCCCGCCTCGTCGAAGGACTCCATGTACAGCTCCTCGAAGCGGCGGCGCTGCGCGTCGTCGATGTCGAGCCCACGGTGCGCCCGTACGAGGTGGCCGAAGCCCAGCTCGCGGGTGAAGGTGTCGGGCCCGCCGAAGGATTCGGCGGTGAACCAGGTCAGGTGCTCGACGTGGTGCGGCCGCCGCTCGGGGAACAGGGACTTCAGCAGCGGGTCGGCGAGCACCTTCTCGTAGAAGAGCGCCTCCACCCGGTGCAGCGCCTCCTCGCCCCCGGCCTGCTCGTACATGCTCGGCATCGGCCCCTCCCCCTCCGCGGCGCGCGGACACCGCGGCCTCACGCTACTGCCGACGGGGCCGCGCCGAGCCCATGCGGCCGCGGAATTACGGCAGTTGGGGCGCCACCGGCTACCTCCGCGTGCGCCCTCACGTGCGCGCGGCGCCCTCCCCCGCCTCCGCGTACCGCCCCCGGTACCGGTGCGGCGCCTGGCCGAACTCGCGCTTGAAGGCGTGCGAGAGCGAGAAGGGCGAGCCGTAGCCGACGCGGTGCGCGATCTCCTGGACCGGCGCGTCCGTCGCGCTCAGCAGCCGCGCGGCGGTCATCAGCCGCCACCAGGTCAGATACGCCATCGGCGGCTGTCCCGCCAGCGCGGTGAACCTGCGGGTGAGCGTGGCGCGCGACACCCCCGCGCGGCCGCTCAGCTCGTGCAGCGTCCACGGCCGCGCGGGGTCGCCGTGCATCGCGTCGAGCGCGGCCACGCACACCGGATCGGTGAGCGCCCGGCGCCACCCGGCCCCGGCCGCCGCCGGGGAACCGTCCTGCGCCGGGGCTTCCGGGCGCTCGTCCAGCCATGCCCGTACGAGGTAGACGAAGACGGCGTCCAGGAGGCTGGTCACCAGGGTGCCGCTGCCCGAGCGCGGGGCGCGCGTCTCGCGGGCCAACAGGTCGACGGCGCCGCGCAGTTCCTCGTTCCGCCCCATGCGCGCGGGGATGTGCACGGTGTCGGGCATCTCGTGCAGGAGGGGGTGCGCGCGGGCCGTCCCGCGCCGGTATTTGCCGCACAGCACGACGGAGCGCGTGTCCTCTTCGGGGCGGGTGAGGTCGCCCGATGCGGGGTCCCATCGCGGGAAGGCGCGCACCTCGGCGCGCGTGGGCGGTTCCGCGCCGCCGAAGGCCAGCGCATGCCCCTCGCCGCGCGGGAACAGCACCACGTCGCCGACGCCGAGCGCGGTCGCCCGGCCCTTGCGCGGCACCAGCCAGCAGTGCCCCTCCAGCACGATGTGGAACCCGGTCCCCTCGTACGAGGCGAAGCGCCAGCCCCCGCCGTCGGCCCCGGCGCGGCCGACCGCGGGTTCGCCGGTCCGCATCGTGGCGATCACGTCGCTGAGTACGTCCATGCAGGGGAGTCTAGGCGTGGCGGCACGTTGAGCTTTTGGAGCATGCATATGCGCTCTGTGCGTATTCATCTGCGCACTGCTGCTTCGTAGTCTGATTCCCGTACGCAGCGGGGCCGGAGACGTCGGAAGGGCAGGCACGATGAACGCGGACACCATCACGCTCGGGAACGTGGACATCACCAGGGTCGTTGAGTGGAGCGGACCCGTCGGCACGGGTGCGGGGCTGGTGCCCGGTGCGCCGGCGGAGCTGTGGCGGGAGCACCGCCCGTGGCTCGAGCCTGACTTCTGGAGCGCGGAGGACGACACCTGGTTCGGCACCATGCAGACATGGGTCGTGCGCAGCGAGGGCCGCACGCTCCTGGTCGACACGGGGGTCGGCAACGGGCGCGAGCGGCCGAGCATGCCGCACTTCTCCGGCATGCGCACGGACTTCCTCGGCCGGCTGCGGTACGCGGGTGTACGACCCGAGGACGTCGATGTCGTGGTCAACACCCACATCCACTTCGACCACGTGGGCTGGAACACCCGCTGGGACGGCGGGGGTTGGGTGCCGACATTCCCGAATGCGACGTACCTGATCCCGCGCGCCGACAGGCTCCGCTTCGATCCGGCCGAACAGGGCCGCGAACCCTCGCCGCGGAACAACGACGACCTCGTCTTCCAGGACAGCATCGCGCCCGTGCTCCGCGCTGACCAGGCCGTTCTCTGGGAGGACCAGTACCGCCTGGACGGCAGCCTCACGCTCCGTACCGCCCCCGGACACACCCCCGGCTCCTCGGTGCTGCACCTGTCCTCAGGCTCCGACCGCGCCGTCTTCGTGGGCGACATGGTGCACAGCCCGGTGCAGGTCGTGCGGCCCGAGTTCAGTAGCTGCTTCTGCGAGGACCCCGCGGGGGCGGCGGCCAGCAGGCGCCGGGTGCTGGGCGAGGCGGCCGACACCCGCGCGCTCGTGATCCCCGCGCACTTCCCGGGACACGGCGCGGCCGAAGTCCGGCACGACGGCGCGGACTTCGCCCTCGCGAACTGGGCGGCCTGGCCCGCGCCGAAGCCCGGACCCGCGTGAGCCTCCGTACGGCCTGCGCCGTACGACCTGGCCGTACGGCCTTGCCCCCGTACGGCCTGTCCTGTTCTGCACCGTGCCGTCGGCGGGGGCTTGACGGCGTATCCGGGCCGCGCGACAGTGTTATTCATCAGGCGATGAATAATCGCGTGGAACGGCCACGCCGAACGACGAGCGCCGGGGCGGCCCAGCGAACGGGCACGGCCGCCCCGACCGAAGGGGGAAGAAGCGATGACCGAGCGCACGACCTGCGCCATCATCGGGGGCGGCCCGGCGGGGATGATCCTCGGCCTGCTGCTGGCCCGCGCGGGCGTCCGGGTGACGGTGCTGGAGAAGCACGGCGACTTCCTGCGGGACTTCCGCGGCGACACCGTGCACCCCTCGACACTCCAACTGCTCGACGAACTCGGGCTGGGCGAACGGTTCGCGCAGCTCCCGCAGAGCCGACTGGAGCGGCTCTCCTTCACCGGCGAGAACGGCGAGCGGCTGCTCGTGGGCGACATGCGGCGCCTCAAGGTGGCCCACCCGTACATCGCGATGGTCCCGCAGTGGGACCTCCTCGACCTGCTCGCCCGCGCGAGCAAGGCCGAGCCCACGTACGAGCTGCGCATGAACACCGAGGTCACCGGCCTGCTCACCGGCGGCGGCGCGGTGCGCGGTGTGCGCTACCGCACCGCGGCCGGCGAGACCGGCGAACTGCGCGCCGACCTCACCGTCGCCTGCGACGGCCGCTGGTCCCTGGCGCGCGAGGAGGCGCTGCTGCGGCCGCGCGAGTTCCCGTGCTCCTTCGACGTGTGGTGGTTCCGCCTCCCGCGGTACGAGGACGAGGGGGTGCGGTCGCTGTCCCCCGCGATGCGCAGGGGCGAGTTCGCGGTGCGCATTCCGCGCGAGGGCTACTTCCAGATCGGCTACATGGTCGAGAAGGGCACGGCGTCCGCGCTGCGCGCCGAGGGCGTCGAGCACTTCAGGGAGCGCATCGCGGCCTGCTTCCCCGCGTTCGCCGACCGGGTGGGCGCGCTGGAGTCCATGGACGACGTCAAGCACCTCGACGTACGCCTGAACCGCCTCCACCAGTGGCACCGCCCCGGACTGCTGTGCATCGGCGACGCGGCGCACGCCATGTCGCCCATCGGCGGGGTGGGCATCAACCTCGCCGTGCAGGACGCGGTCGCCGCCGCGCACGTGCTGGCCGGGCCGCTGCGGCGGGGGCGCCTCACGCCGCGCACGCTGGCCCGGGTGCGCACGCGCCGCCTGCTGCCGACCGTCGCCACCCAGGCCGTGCAGCGCATGCTGCACCGGAACGTCGTGACGCCCGTGATCGAGGGGCGCAGGAACGGCCCGCCGCACCTGCTGAGCACGCTGCTGCGGTACGCGCCCCGGCTCTCCTCCGTACCGGCCCGGCTCATCGGCGTGGGCTTCCGGCCGGAGCACGCGCCGGAGTTCGCGCGCAGGCGGGCGGACGGGCGGGTGCCGTAGGGCTGTTTACGCGGATGGAGCGGTCGCCCCTGGCGGGGCGGCCGTTTCGCTGTGAGGGACCGTTTCCCTGTGCGGGGCGTTTCGCTGTGCGGCTCCTCCTCGTACGAACGCGGCCGTTCCTCAGCCTCGCTCCACGCGCTGCAGGAACGCGTCCACCAGGCGGTCGGTGAAGTCCTCGTCCACGGGCTCGCCGGTCACCAGGACGCGGTAGTAGACGGGGCCGACGAGCTGGTCGGTCTCGGTTGACACGTCGAGGTCGGCGGGCAACTGCCCGCGGTGCACGGCCAGTTCGAGCGGGAGCCGGTCGCGGTCGCGCTGCTCCTCCAGGAAGCGCGCGCGGAACTCCTCGGCGAACGTCCGGTCGTGCTCGGCGTGCGCGAGCAGCGCGCGGAACACCGCGCCCGGGTCGGACTGCCCGAGAAAACCGGCCAGTTGGCGCAGGTGCGCGCGCAGGTCCCGGGCCACGTCGTCGTACTGCGGCGGCGCCAGGTCCTCGGTCACATCCAGCAGGAACGCCTCGAGCAGCACCTCCGTCTTGGTGCCCCACCAGCGGTAGATGGTCTGCTTGGCGACTCCCGCGCGCGCCGCGATGCCCTCGATCGTGACGCCCGCGAACCCCTTCTCGGCCAGCACGTCGTCGGCCGCACGCAGCACGGCGAGCCGGGCCTCCTCGCTGCGCCCGTGGCGGTTGCCGTGATGCTTCGGCGCCGTGCGGCCGCCGGCCTCCCCGCCGCCCGTTCTCGCTGTCGTTCCCATGTCGCCTCCTTCCGCCAGCATAGAAAAAGGCTCTAGACGCAACGCAACGGTGCGTCTACTCTAGAACGCATGACGAACACGAGCGCACAAACCGTCAAGAGCGCGTCGGCCGCCACGAACACGCCGGCCGGCAAGAGCACGCTGGCCGATCCGCGGGTGGAGGGCGCGCTGGAGCGGATGTTCCAGGGCGCCGAGAGGGACGGGGACTTCCTCGACCGCTATCGCGCCGAAAACCCCGGCGACTTCTACGACCTGACCCCGCGCGAGGCGGCCGAGGCCGCGTCCGGGATCTACATGCCGATCTCCGAAGCCGGCGGCCGCCTGCTCTACAGCCTGGTCAGGGCCGCGCGCCCCGACACGGTCGTCGAGTTCGGGATGTCCTTCGGCATCTCCGCGCTCTATCTGGGCGCCGCCGTACGGGACAACGGCACGGGCCGCGTCGTCACGACCGAGATGAGCGGGGACAAGATCGCCTCGGCACGCCGCACCTTCGCCGAGACCGGCCTGGACGACGTGATCACCATCCTGGAGGGCGACGCCTGCGAAACCCTCGCCGACCTCGAAGGCACCGTGGACTTCCTGCTTTTGGACGGCTGGAAGGACCTGTGCCTCCCGGTCCTCCGCCTCCTCGAACCGCGGCTGCGCCCCGGCGCCCTGGTGGTGGCCGACGATGTGGACATGGACGACCTGGGCCCGTATCTGGACTACGTCCGCGACCCCGCGAACGGCTACCAGAGCACGACCTTCCCCGTCGAAGACGGCATGGAAATAAGCTGCCGGCTCTGAGCGGGGCGGCGCTGAGCGGGACGGGTTCGCCGGTCAGCCCTCAGGCCGAACACGGCGCCGAGGCCCCACACTCGACCCCGCAGTCGCGGTGTGTGAGGCCATGAATCCCCTGTGTAGTTCGGGGTGTTCGGTGCCGCGGCCCTGTTTGGCTGGTCGGCGGCGGGGCTACCCGCGCTGCACGACCACGCGGGGGCCGCCCGCCCCCGTTCCCCACCCCACTCGCGGAGTGGCCGCACACCGGAGGCCACCACGACTACCTACTCCCCCACCCGCATCAACGCCTCCCTCCCGGCGGACCATCGCGCGCGCCTCCTCGAGACGGCGCGGGACGTCAACTTCGACGGCGGCACGCGGCTGTTCGACGAGGGCGCGCCCGCCGAGCACTTCTGGATCGTGCGCTCCGGCGCCGTCACGCTGGACATCCGCACGCCGGACGGCGGCATGGTCGTGATCGACACGCTGGGCCAGGGAGAGCTGGTCGGCTGGTCGTGGCTGTTCCCGCCGTACACCTGGCAGCTCGGCGCCGAGGCGATGACGCCGGTGCGCACCTCCGAGTTCGAGGCGGCGACCGTACGCAGGCTGATGGACGAGGACCCCAGGCTGGGCGCCGCAGTCAACCACTGGGTCGGCTGGGTGCTCGCCCACCGGCTGAACGCGGCCCGCAGCCGCCTGCTCAACATGTACGGACCGCACGGGCGCGGCCGCATCGTCTGACGCGGTCGGTCCGCCCGCCCCCGTGCGGTCCTCCTCCCCACAAGCCCACCGGCCCACGAGCCCACGGGACCACGAGCGGGCCCGGCACCCCGCAACGGCCAGACTCCCCCGCCCCCTGCTCCCCCGGGCGGTTTCGC
The DNA here is from genome assembly GCF_039605595.1 of Streptomyces odontomachicola. NCBI lineage: Bacteria > Bacillati > Actinomycetota > Actinomycetes > Kitasatosporales > Streptomycetaceae > Streptomyces > Streptomyces odontomachicola. The sequence goes on along the minus strand of NZ_JBCFOK010000010.1, from coordinate 169,059 downwards.
CTGATCGGTGGCAGGTGTCCCCTCGCGGGGCCGTCGTGCGCGGGCCGCGCCGCGCCTCCGTACACGTCGATGAGCAGCGCAAAGAGCGCCGCGGGCGGACGGGGGCCGTGCGTACGGGGTAAGCGGGCGCGGGCTTCGAGGTGCGGAGGGCGGGGGCGCCCGTTCTGCTCGGAACACGAGGGCGGAATCCCCGTGGGCGGCGCACCGGCGCCGCGTCCGCGCCTCATGGAGGTAGGGCGATGCGATCCCCAGCACTGCTCGCCGGTACGTACGCCGCCGGACTCGTTCTGGCGCTGTCCTGGCCCGCGGCCGCGCACGGCGGCGCGCAGGCGCTGCACGGCGACGGCGGGCGCGACCGGTGCGGTGCGGTGACCTCGGCGGCCGCACGCGCCGAGTACACGTATCTGACCGTGCGCGACGACTACCGGGCCCTCGTCGGCAGGGGCGGGCACCCCGACCCGACGCAGCGGCGGCACCTGGCCGACGCCGACACCGAGGCCCGCGCGCTGGCCTCACGGGCCGGAACGGTGTGCGAGGCCGGCGCGCAACGGCCCTCCGCCACGGCCGGCACGGCCGGCACGGCTGGCGCGGCCGGCACGGCTGGCGCGGCCGGCACGGCGGTGGAGGCCGACCCGCACGGCGCGACCGCGACCGCTTCGGAGCCGCCGCTCGCTCTCGCCGGGGCGGGCGCCCTGGTCATCGCGGGTGCCGGCGCGTGGGTGCTGCACCGCCGCCGGGTCGCGGGCGAGGAGGACGGCGCGCCCCACTGAGCGGGAGCGAAGCCGAAGCCGAAGTCCCGTACGGTTCAGCCTTCCCTCAAGTGCAGGGACAGCGGGGTGGAGTGCTCGGTGAAGCCGAGGGCCCGGTAGAGGTGTTCGGCCTCCTTGGAGGCGTGCAGGTCGACGCGGTTCACGCCGCGCGCGGCGAACCAGTCGAGCAGCGCCTCCATGGCGGCCCGCGCATACCCGCGCCCCTGGTACCGCCCGTCGGTGCACACGCTGAAGACGAAGCCGAAGCGCCCGGTGGGATGCGCGGGCGCGGGCAGCCGCTGTTCCACGGTGCCCACGGCGCAGGCGGCCAACGTCGGCCCGCCTCCCCCGAGTTCACCCGTGAGCCCAGAACCCTCGTCGCCGTCCACCACGAACGCGCCGAGGCTCCGCTCCGCACGCGGAAGCTCCAGTTCGCGCCGTGCCACGGCCTCCGCCTCGCGTTCCCACGCGCCGGGCCGGTCCACCCCGTGCATCCCCGCGAACATCAGCCTTCGCAGCCGTACCAGCTCCGCCGCGTCCCCCGCCCGCGCCTCGCGCACCTCGATCATGCGCGGATCCTAAGCGGGCAGGCGGACGGACGGGGAGGCGGGCAGGCGGGGTGCCCGGCAGACGGGAGGACCGGGATACGGGTGTACGGGATACCGGGCGGGCCTCAGTCGGCTGAGGGCCGTCAGTCGGATGAAGGGCGTGCCGGGACGTAGTCCGCCGTGCCGGTTCCCGCGGGGCGGCGCTGCGGGGGCAGCCGGGGGTCGCGGTCGCGGTCCGCTGGTTCGGGGGCCGCGGCGGAGGCTGCGGTCGCGCCGTCCAGCACGGCGACCACGGCCCAGGCGGTAGCGGTGAGGGCAGAACGAATCCGCATCCCTCTCTCCTTCCGCTCGGGGCTGAAGGGGCAAGGGCCCTGTCTACCTGCTCACCCCGCGTGCTGACAAAGACCTTCAGGCGAACGCCCCGACGACCGCAGCCAGAGCCTCAACTTCCCAGGCCGGAGCGCCTTTTGCCGACGGCGGAAACGGCGCCGCGGTGCAAGGGAGCGCCCGGCTCACATGCACCGCGGGTCACAGCGAGCCCCACGAACCCCGCAGCACAGCCCCGCTCAGCCCTTGCTCACCGCCGCGAGGATCTCCGGCAGCCGGGAGATCACGCGCGGCGCCGAGAGCCGCAGCCCCAGCACGGCGAGCACCGCCCCGTACAGGATTCCGGCGGGCAGCACCGCCCACAGGGCCGCGTACGCGTCGGTCACGTGCAGCCACACGGTCAGGGCGATCACCGGGGCCGACAGCAGCGCGGAGAAGAGCATGCCGCCGAAGATGGAGATCCAGGCGATGCCGTTCTGGCCCGGCGCGACGTTCTTGTGGCCCTCCTGCGGGATGCCGTACGGGAAGCGGGCCGAGGACCAGGCGCCCGTGGCGATCATCGCGCCGAGCAGCGCGAGGGTGAGCCCGAGCACCCCGGGCAGCACCCGCCAGTCGCCGAAGAGCGCGGTGGCCAGCACGTCGACGAGCAGCACGTACGGCACCGTGATCAGGAGCAGGGCCAGGGCGCGGGCCCGCAGTTCCTCGTACGCCCGGCGCGGCGAGTCGAGCGTCATCGCGACGATCCAGAAGGCCGAGGTGTCCTGGCCGAACTGGTTGTACATCATCAGCCCGAGCAGCGTGGGCGCGAAGCAGGCGAAGTACGCGGAGCCGTTGCCCTGGACCGCGTTGGCCAGCGGGACGATCAGGCCGACGGCCAGCGAAGTGGCCCAGCCCATCTTGGTCTTGGGGTCGCGCCAGATGTAGCGGAGGCTGCGTTCCATGACCGCGCCGGTGCGCCCGCCGGGCAGCAGCCGGGAAGCGCCGCGTCCGCCGCGCTTCTCGCGCCCGGGTCCGGCGGCCTGAAGCGTGGAGCCGTCGGGGGCAGTCATCAGACGGGTGAGGGCGCGCCGCCAGTAGGCCAGCAGCGCCGCGAGGACCAGGGCCGTCGCGGCGAGCTGGACCAGGGCGGCGCCGTAGGCACCGCGTCCCGCGGAGTCCACGGCGCCGAGCGCTGAGGCCGGCGGGATCCAGCGCACCACGGCAGCGGCGGGGTCGAGCACCCCGAGCCCTCCACTGCGGCTGAGCTGCTGCGCGCCGAAGTTGACCACCTGCGCGCCGACCGCGATCAGCAGCCCGCTGAGCACCGCGAGGTCGCGGCCCCTGCGGCTGGTGAGCAGGCGGAGGTTGGCGGTCACGACGGCGCGCGAGAGCGCCACGCACAGCAGGAGCGTCAGGACCACGGCCACCACCGCGGTCACTGCGCCCGCCGCGCCGCGGGCCACGGCGAACGCGGCCCCGCCCGTCAGACACAGCGTGACCAGCGGCCCGAACCCCATCAGCGAGGCGGCCAGCAGGCCCCGTACCAGCGGCTTCGGGCGCAGCGGCAGCATGGCCAGCCTGCTGGGGTCGACCGTCTCGTCGCCGTGCGGGAAGAACAGCGGCATCACGCCCCAGCCGAGCGCGAGGACGCCGGTGAGCAGCACGGCCACGGTCGCCGCGTGCGGTGTGCCGTGCAGCAGTACGAGGCCGAGGGTCTGGAGCGCGGCGAGGAGCAGCACCAGGCAGACCGAGGCGATGTAGGCGGCGCGGCGCCCCGAGGACTGGCGCAGCCCGTTGCGCAGCAGGCTCAGCTTCAGCCTGACCAGCACGGCGGTGACGGAGGGTTCGCCGCCGGAGGGCGCCTCGGGCTGCCGGGTGCCGAGAACGCCGGGCGCGGGAACGTCGGCGGTGGCGGAACGGTCGGTGCTCACCGGGCGTCACCGCCGAGCCAGTCCAGGGCGCCAGCGCCGTTGCGGTCCTGGGCGCCGACCAGTTCGAGGAAGGCGCTCTGCAGCGACGGCGCGTCGCCGCGCACCTCGGCGAGCGGTCCCTGCGCGCGGATGCGCCCTGCCGCCATCACCGCGACCCAGTCGCACAGCGACTCCACCAGCTCCATCACGTGCGAGGAGAAGACGACGGTGCCGCCGGAGGCGGTGTAGCGCTCCAGCACGCCGCGGATGGTCTGCGCCGAGACGGGGTCGACGCCCTCGAACGGCTCGTCCAGGAAGAGGACTTCGGGGTTGTGCAGCAGCGCGGCGGCGAGGCCGATCTTCTTGCGCATGCCGGTGGAGTAGTCGACGACGAGCTTGTGCTGCGAACCGGACAGATCGAGGATCTCCAGGAGCTGGCCCGCGCGCTTGTCGACCTCCTCGCCCGGCAGCCCGCGCAGGCGCCCGGTGTACGCGAGGAGTTCGCGGCCCGAGAGCCGCTCGAACAGCCGCAGGCCCTCGGGCAGTACGCCGATGCGGGCCTTGGCCGCCGCCGGGTCCTGCCACATGTCCCTGCCGTTGACCAGGGCCGTTCCCGCGTCGGGCCGGAGCAGCCCGGTGACCATGGACAGCGTGGTGGTCTTGCCCGCGCCGTTGGGGCCCACCAGCCCGATGAACCGTCCCGCAGGCAGCGACAGGTCGACGCCCGCGACGGCCGCCTGCTCACCGAACCGCTTCCACAGCCCCTTGATCTCCACCGCCCACGCGCGGCCGTCCCCCGCCGCCTCCGCTGCCGTTTCCGCTCCCACTGTCCGCCCCTCCGGATACGGTTCGTCCCCTGGTTTCCGTCTCATACCCGCGCCTGCGGTTTCGCCCCACCCTACGTGCGCCCCCGTACGCCCCGTTCACGCGCCGGCACGCCGCCCGGACCGCAGCTCGGGCCGCCGCTCAGACCACAAGCCCAGACCGCAGCTGAGGCCGCAGCTCAAGCCGCCGCCCAGACCGCACTCAGACCGCAGCTGAGGCCGTGGCCGCGCGGAGCCGCCCCTCAGCACCCCGTGCGGAACCCCTCAGCGGTCCCTGAGCTGGTCGTGGAGGGCGCGCGCGACGCGGGCCATCAGGGCCTCGGCCGCCGGCTGCGCCGCCGCGGGCACGCTGGACTCGGTCAGCGCCACGACCGCGAAGGTGTCGCCGTCCTCGTGCACCACGACGCCCGCCTCGTGCCGCAGGTTGAGCAGGGTCCCGGTCTTGGAGGCCCAGCGCGAGGCGTCCGAGGCGAAGTCGGGCGCGAGACGCTGTCTGATCAGGTTGTTCTCCAGCAGCGACCGCACCGGCGCCGCGACCTCCTCGGGCAGCCGCCCCGGCGTCCACAGCGCGGTCAGCAGATCAGCGAGGGCCCTGGCCGTACCGGAGTTGGCGCGGCTGGTGTCGAGCTGCGGCACGCGGTGCCCGCGGGTCGGCGTGCGGCTCTCGATCGCCAGCGAGTGCGCGAGGTGCGTCTCGGCCGACCCGAAGCGCGCGGCCGGCGTCTCGCCCAGGTCGTGCATGCGGTGCCGCAGCGTGATCCCGGGCAGCTCGGCCTCCCGCATCGTGCGGTTGACCTCCTCGGGCGGTACGAGGCCGAAGAGCGCGTCGGTCGCGGTGTTGTCGCTGATGCACAGCGCGAGATACAGCAGGTCCTCCACTGCGACGCGCGCCGGGTGCCGGAAGCGGGTCAGCCCCGTGGGCCCCGGCATCGTGGTGCGTCCTGGCTCGATGTCGACCATCGCGCCGCCGTCCAGCCGCCCGTCCGCGATGCGCTCCCACACCGCCACCGCCAGGGGAATCTTGACCAGTGACGCGAGGGGCATCTCGGTGTCCGGCTCGATGCCGGTCTCCTCGCCGGTGCGCACGTCCCGTACGAGGAAGGAGCCCGACAGGCCGCCCTCGGCCAGCTCGGCGCGCAGCTCGCGCAGCAGCCGCTCGTCATTCACCGCCGCGCTCCCCTGCCTTGCGTGAATCCGGCGGGTCCACCCGTACGTCGTCCTCCGGCACGTCCAGCGCGCGGGCGATGTCCCCGTGCAGCGCGCCGCCCAGGCGTGCCGCGTCCTCGCCGGAGACGGCGGTCAGCCGGTAGCCGCGGGCCACGGGGTCGCCCACGAGTCCGCGCCAGTGCAGTCCCAGCTCCTCGGCCTGGGCCGGCGAGCAGAGCAGGAGGTCGGAGGAGCGCAGCGTCGCGGAGACGGCCGAGGTCAGCGAGGTGGCGGTGGTGATCTGCGCGGGCAGCAGCGCGGCGCGGTGGCCGAGCTGTTCCATGCGGTCGCGGATGTGCGGCACGTCGTCCTCGGGCTGGATGCGGACGCGCCGGAAGGAGTTCTGCGTACGGGACGGACGCAGCCGCTCCAGGCGCACAGGACCGGTCCCGCGTACGGCGGAGGCGGCGACGCCCAGCGGCACCGTCCACTCGGCGTCGTCGGGAGGCACCGCGTCCAGCGCGGCGCGCACCTCGTGGTGGCGCAGCAGCTCCTTGCGGTCGGCCGGTCCTGCGGGGCGGAAGTCGAGCACGACGCCCCGGTCGTGGGCCGCGGCGTCCAGCAGCGCCAGATTGCGCACCGCGCAGATGCCGGGCACCGCGAGGCTGAAGGGGCGGAGCCTGGCGCGTTCGGCGTCGGCCTCCAGCGACTCCGCGAGCTGCACCATGCGCTTCGCGGGCGCCAGCATGTCCCGGCCGTACGCGGTGAGCGCGGCCCGCCGCGTGGAGCGGTCGAACAGCCGCTCCCCGAAGTGCTCCTCCAGCGCGGCGATGCGGCGGCTGGCCACCGACTGCGGCACTCCGGCTGCGGCCGCGCCCAGCGTGAAGCTGCCGCGCTCGGCGACGCGGACGAAGACTCGGCAGGCGGCAACCACATCCACGCCGGCCACTGTATGCCAATCGGGCATGGGACCGGCTCGAAGTGTCTTTGACCGCATCGGCGAGGGGCGACAAGACTGTCGGCATGACCATGTTGACTGCATTACGCCTGCGCACAGCTCTGCCTTCGGCCGCTCTCGCACTGACCCTGGCCCTGACGACCGCCGCCCTCGGCGGCTGCGCCCCGGCGTCGCCCGCCTCCTCCGACTCCCGTTCGGAATCCGGCCACTCCCATTCGGCATCCGGATTCCGGCACACCGAACCGGCGGCAGGACAGTCCCGCGCCGCCCGGGACTTCGCCCGCCTGGAAGAGCGGTACGGGGCACGGCTCGGGGTGTACGCGCTGGACACCGGCACCAACCGCACCATCAGTCACCGCCCGGACGAGCGCTTCGCGCACTGCTCGACCTTCAAGCTGCTGGCCGCCTCCGTACTGCTCCGGGACAGCAGCGACCGGGAGCTGGACCGGACCGTCCACTACCGCGAGGCCGACCTGGAGGAGCACGCTCCGGTGACCTCGCGCCATGTGCGCACGGGCATGACGCTGCGCGCGCTGATGGCGGCGGCGGTGAAGTACAGCGACGCCACGGCCGCCAACCTGATGCTGCGCGAACTGGACGGCCCCAAGGGCCTGCAGCGCAAGCTCCGCGCGCTCGGCGACGGCACCACCCGCACCGACCGTCCCGAACCCGATCTGAGCGAGGGCACCCCGGGCGATCCCCGGGACACCAGCACTGCGCGCGCGATGGGCACCGACATGCGGCGCTTCGCCGTGGACGACGTACTGCCCACCGAGCGGCGGGAGATGCTCACCACGTGGCTCAAGGACAGCGCCACGGGTGCCCGCTACATCCGCTCGGGGGTGCCCCGCGGCTGGACCGTCGGCGACAAGACCGGGCACGGCGGCTGGGGCACCCGCAACGACATCGCCGTCGCCTGGCCGGGCGAGGGCCGCGCGCCGGTCGTGATCTCCCTGCTCTCGCGCAGGACCACCCGCGGAGCGGACTCCGAGGACGCCCTGCTCGCCGAGGCCACCAAGACGGCGGTCAGCGCGCTGGGTTGAAGGACACCGCGGAGCGCGGCGCCCCGTCCCTCGGCGCCTCCTCCCCCAGCTCCAGCATCCGGTCGGCGACGCGTGCCGCCGCGTGCCCGTCGTCCAGGTCGCAGAAGCGGTCGTGGAAGCGCTCGTACGCACCGGCGTGCGCGGCGGCCACCGCGTCGATGTCCCGTACGGCGTCGACGACTTCGGCCGAGGTGTGCAGCAGCGGCCCCGGCGCCTCCTTCTCGAAGTCGAAGTAGAAGCCGCGCAGCGTGTCCCGGTAGTGCTCCAGGTCGTACGTGAAGAAGAGCATCGGGCGGCGGGTGTGGGCGAAGTCGAACATCACCGAGGAGTAGTCGGTGATGAGGATGTCGGCGACCAGATACAGGTCGGCGATGTCCGGGTACTCCGACACGTCCCGCACGAACCCGTCGCCCGCCTCGGGGAAGCTGTCCACGACATGCGAGTGGCGCCGCACCAGCAGCACGTGGTCCTCGCCGAGCCGCGCGGCGGCGTCCGCCAGGTCCAGGTGCACATCGAGACGGAAGCCGCCGCCGCGCCGCCGGTCGTCGCGCCAAGTGGGCGCGTACAGCACGACCTTCTTGTCCTCCGGCAGGCCGAGCCGCCACCGCACCTCGCTCGCGCACCGGTCCCTGTCCTCCGCGTACAGGCAGTCGTTGCGCGGGTAGCCGGACTCCAGGATCTCCCCGTCGTAGCCGAAGGCGCGGCGCAGGATGGGGGTGCTGAAGCGGTTGGCGGAGACCAGCAGGTTCCAGTTCTCCGTCTCGATGCGGAGCTTCTCCTGGTAGGCGGGGTCGAAGACGGTGTCCTCGATGTCGTGGCCGATCTTCTTGAGCATCGTGCCGTGCCAGGTCTGCACGATCACCTGGCCCTCGCGCCGCCGCACCCACTCGGGCAGGTGCCCGTTGGTGACGACGTAGCGGCTGCGGGCCAGCGCGCGGAACCACTCCTCGCTCCACAGCGGTACGCGGTGCGCCCCCAGCGGCAGCGTGGCCTGCCCGTCCCGCACCGCCCACAGGTGTTCCAAGTCCGCGCCGCGGTGCGTCAGTTCCTCGTACACGGTGCGCGGGCTGTCGGAGAACTGCTTGCCGTTGTAGCTGATGTAGAGCACCGCGTCGCGCAGCGGGTTCCGGCGCTCGGCCTCGTACACCTCGGTGACCATCCGGCGCTGCCGGTAGGGGCCGCGCTCGGTGATGTCCAGCTCGGACTCGGCGTGCAGGTGCGGGAAGTCGCCCCAGCGCACGCCCAGTTCGTAGCCGCGGCCGTGGGAGTGCCCGGTCAGTCCGGTCAGGTGGGGTACGGCGGTGCGGTCCGCCTTGAAGGGGATGTCCTCGGGCTCCCCCTCCTGGACCCCGGGAGCCCCGGGGGTGTCCCGCAGGAGGAAGTGCCAGCGGCCCGTCTTCAGCGGCAGCACGCCGCCGGGCCCGGAGAACGCGGCCGGGTCGAAGGTCGCCTCGAAGCGGCCCTCCTCCCACACGCGCAGCGGCACCGCCTTCTCCTCCTTGCGTGAGGCGGAGCGCAGCACCATCCGCGGGTCGCGGGGGCGCGCGGTGGTGCGCCCCGACACGGTCAGCCGCCCGTCCGCCTCCCAGCGCGCGTCCTCCAGCACGGCGCGGTGGGTGCGGCCCCACAGCTTCAGATAGCCGTTCTGCCCGCCTGTCACCGCGACTTCACCGTGAAAGCCCAGGCCGGCGACGTACGCGGGGAGGGCGAACTCCGCGTCGTGCAGCCCCTCTTGGAGTACGGGGCCGAAGCGCTGCTCCGTTCCGTCCCCCTTCCTCACGTACAGCGCGCTGCTCCAGCCGTGCCGGTCGGGGCGCGCCGAACGCTCGGTGGTGTCCCAGTGCTCCAGCGCGATGTCGCCGAGCGGCACGTGCACGGTGAAGCCGAGCAGCCCGTCGCGGGGCCGCGCCTGGTTCTGCGCCTGGGTCCCGGTCTCGGTCTGGGCCTGCGCCCGGTCCCAGTGCACCGGGTATTCCGCGACCCGCTCGCTGTGCATCGCGGTCAGCCGCAGCACGGCGGTGTCGCGCGCGCTCACGGTGGCCGCGCCTCCGGCTCCCGCGGTGCGGAGCGCGCCGCGCACCTCCAGCGAGGTCCCGTTCAGGCCGACGCCGGTGATCTGCGCGCGCACCCGCTCCACGCGCAGCGTCAGCCGGCCCTCGGTCACGGCGGGCAGGACGCGCACGTCCTCGCTCATCCACTGGTACGGCGGGTACGCGGCGGCCGCCCCGTTGCCGGGCACGGTGATGGCTCCGCGCCGGAACAGTCCCGGCGTGACCACCCCGATGCCCAGGTGCCATGTGCCCTCCACCCACTGCCCGTTGCGCTGGAGCCTGCGCGGGTCGAGGTCCAGCTCGTAGCCGGCCCAGTCGTAGTTGTAGCCGGGGCCGCCGGACTCCGCGGTGCGCTCGGGCCGGTAGCGGTTGCGCACGGGCAGCACGGTGCGCCGCCGCGAACCGCTGCGGCGCAGCTGCACGACCTTCCCCATGGACAGCGGCGAGGAGGCGTCGACGCGGGTGATCCACGCGTCGCCGCTCAGGTGCAGCACGCCCTCGCGCCACTCCACGTTGCGTACGGGGCTGCGCAGTTCCAGGTCGTTGCGCAGTTCCAGCGCGCCGTGCGGCAGCGCGGGGCGAGGGCCGCCGCCGTCGAGCTCCGGGAGCTGGGCGTGCTTGCGCAGCAGCCCGCGTACCCGTACGGGATCGTTGCGGCGCTCGGCGGCGAGGCTGGCCAGCAGCTCGGGCAGGGCGCGGCGGCGTACCAGGAGCCACTGGGCGCGCAGCCGCACCGGCAGGTCGAGCAGGGCGCGCTGGTCGGCCTGGTCGAGGAAGCGGTTGGCGGACTTTATGAAGGCGCGCCGGTACTCCTCGTCCCCCTCGGGCAGCACCCGCAGGAAGATCCGCAGGTCGCTGCGCAGCACCCGCGCGTCGTAGTCCCGCTTGTACGAGGCGAAGGTCTCGCCGCCCTGACCTGCGACCTGACCTGCGGCCTGGCTCGCGAGGAAGCGGCTGACCGTCTCCACGGCCTCGACCCTGCCCCGTACGGCGGCCGGCTCGGTGCGCCGCTGGGTGATCGAGGGCGCGGCCTCCGCGTCGCGGACCCGCCACAGGTAGACGGGGTCGCGGATGACGTCCACGGCGTGCGCGAGGTAGTGCGCCGGCAGGGCGACCGGAATGTCCTCGTGCAGGATGCCCTCGGGGAAGACGAAGCCGTGCTCGTCCCAGAAGGAGCGGCGGAAGACCTTGTTGCAGGCGATCCGGTCGTGCGCGAGCTCGCGGAAGCGGGAGATGTGGGTGGCCTTGCGGGTGCGCGCGGCCAGCATCCGCAGCATCGGGGTCTGCCAGGTCCGCTCGGCGTCGAGGTGGTGCACGTTGCCCGTGGCGAAGTCCGAGCCGGTCTCCTCCAGCGTCTCGACCATCGTGCTGTAGGCGTGCGGCGGCACGATGTCGTCGCTGTCCACGAAGGTCAGGAACTCGCTGTACGGGGAGATGTGCCGCACCCCCGTGTTGCGCGCGTTGCCCAGCCCGCCGTTGGTCTGGCGCACGAGGCGGAAGCGGGCGTCCCGCCCCGCGAAGTCGGCGGCGAGGGCGGCCGAGCCGTCGGGCGACCCGTCGTCCACCATGATCACCTCGATCTCGCGCAGGCTCTGCGTGGCGAGCGAATCGAGGCAGGCGGGCAGATAGCGCTCGACGTCGTAGATGGGCACCACGACGGAGAGGCGCGGAGTGGGGGCGGCGGCCCGTTCTGCGGCATCGGTCATCGTGCGGTCTCCGTCCTCGACGGTCTCGGCTGTGCGGGATCCGTCGGCTGTGCGGAATGCGACGTACCGGCCGCGCTACGCGGCTCGGTCGCCGCCGGGTCCGTCATCGCCCCGTCGGCGGCCGAGCAGGGTCTCCTCGTACGTGGCCGTGGCATGCATCCGGTCCACGCACGGGCAGCACGTATCCGGGCCCTCCCAACTGCCGCAGAAGTCGTGGCCCCACGGCGGTCCGCAGGGCTCTCCCGGACGGGCACCGCAGCAAGCACACGGATCGCCCTCGCAGAGGACCGCGGGAGGCACCTGAGGGGCCTCCGATATGTGTCGCTCCATAAACGGATAGAACCCCCGCCCCCAGGAGGCCGCCACGCCCTTTGGGCCTTCCGGGTGAACACCCCAAGTTCGGAACCACTTCGCGAAACCCTGCGAAACAACGCGCTGACCTGCGGCGATACAAACGCCCACAACGCGAAACAGGCACCCGCAACGAGAAGCGGCCACTCACATCCCGCCGCAGCGGAAAGCAGCAATCAGCGGCGCTGTCCGGCGGCCACAGCGCGAAGCCGCACCGGCGACAAGCGGCGCAGCCGCAAAAGAGGCGCGCAGCGCAAAAGAGGCCCGTAGCGCAAAGCAACCCCACGCACAACGGGGTCGCGGCGATTCAATCCCCGCATCGGCGAATCCAAAAGAAATCTTGGACGCGCATAATTCCGCCCTCTAGCGTCCTGTGGCGCAAGAGCCCACCGCTACGCGAACGGTGAGCGCCCCGCGTGTTCAAGTCCCGCACCATGACGCGCTCTTGGCCCCTGCCAGGAAAGCTCAACGCGAGAGGTCGCCGATGCCCTCAGCTCCCGCGCATTCCCCCGCAGAACCCCTCACCCGCGCCGTATCCAAAGTCTTCCGCCGCGTCGTCCCCCTCTTCGTCGTCATGCTGATCTGCAATCAGCTCAACCGCTCCAACATCGGCTACGCACAGGAGCACCTGGAGGCGGACGTCGGCATCGGCGCCGCCGCCTACGGCCTCGGCGCGGGCGTCTTCTTCATCGCGTACGCCCTCTTCGAACTCCCCAGCAACCTCCTCATGGAGCGCTACGGACCCAAGGTCTGGCTCACCCGCATCATGGTGAGCTGGGGCGCCGTCTCGGCGGCGATGGCCCTGGTCAACGGGCCGGTCATGTTCTACACGCTGCGCTTCCTGCTGGGCGCGGCGGAGGCCGGGTTCTTCCCCGCGATCATCTTCTACTTCTCCCGCTGGCTGCCCGCCTCGCACCGGGGCCGCGCCACCGCGCTGTTCGTCGCCGGCTCCTCGATCGCCGCCGCGATATCCGGACCGGTCTCGGGCCCGCTGCTCACGCTGCACGGCGCGGGCGGACTCGCGGGCTGGCAGTGGATGTTCGGCCTGGAGGGGCTGCTGTCGATCGTGGTCGGCATCGTCGCGTACCGGCTCCTGGACTCGAAGATCCACGACGCGAAGTGGCTGAGCACCGCGGAGAAGGACACGCTGCACGGCCGCATAGAGGCGGAGGACCGCGCCCGCGTGGAGGAGTCCGGCACCGGCCGCCGCGTATCCCGCTGGAGGCTGCTCCTGAACCCCCAGCTCCTCGTCTTCTGCGGCATCTACTTCGCCATCCAGCTCTCCATCTACGCCAACACCTTCTGGCTGCCGAGCATCGTGCGCCGCATCGAGGGCACCGACGACATCACCGTCGGCCTGCTCTCCTCGCTGCCGTGGATCTGCGCGATCGGCGCCATGTACGTGACGGGCAGGGCCTCGGACCGTACGGGCCGCAGCAAGCCGATGCTGGTCGGGGCGCTGCTCACGGCCGCGCTCGGCACCTGTCTCGCGGCTGTCGCCTCTCCCGTCCTGGCACTGGTGATGCTGTGCGTGGCGGCCATGGGCTTCAAGAGCGCGAGCCCGCTGTTCTGGACGATCCCGCAGGGCAGCATGCACCCGGCGGTGCTGGCCTCGGCCATCGCGGTCATCAACTCGCTGGGCAATCTGGGCGGTTTCGTGGCCCCGTTCGGCTTCGGCCTGGTCAAGGAGGCCACGGGGAAGGTCACATACGGCCTGTACGCGCTGGCCCTCACCTCGCTGATCGCCGCGCTGCTGGTCTTCCTCGTACGCAAGGACCGCTCGGTGACCGGGCCGCGGGCCTCTTCCGCCGGTACGGAGGGCTCGCCCGCGCCCACGCCCCAAGAAGGAGCCGCATGACCCCGCCTTCCACTTCTCGCCCTCCGTCCGTCGCCGCGATGCGGGTGATCCCGGTCGCGGGCCACGACAGCATGCTGCTGAACCTCAGCGGCGCGCACGCCCCGTACTTCACGCGCAACCTCCTCGTCCTCACCGACTCCGAGGGCCGTACGGGGGTGGGCGAGGTCCCCGGCGGCGAGGGCATCAGGAGCACCCTGGAGGAGGCCCGCGACCTGGTGGTGGGCCGGCCGGTCGCCGATCACCACGCCGTACTCCACTCTCTGCGCTCGCAATTCGGCCACCGTGACGCCGCGGGGCGCGGGGCGCAGACCTTCGACCTGCGCGTGGCCGTCCACGCGGTCACCGCCGTCGAGTCGGCCCTGCTCGACCTGCTCGGGCAGCACCTGGAGGTCCCGGTGGCGGCGCTGCTGGGCGACGGCCGGCAGCGCGACCGCGTCCCGGTACTCGGCTACCTCTTCTACATAGGCGACCGCACCCGCACGGACCTCCCGTACCGGGCGGCGGACTCCGCGGAACAGGACGACTGGCTCCGCCTCCGCGACGAGGAGGCCCTGACGCCCGAGGCTGTCGTACGGCTGGCCGAGGCGGCCCAACGCCGTTACGGCTTCACGGACTTCAAGCTCAAGGGCGGCGTGCTGGACGGCGAGCAGGAGGCCGCAGCGGTCCGCGCGCTCGCCGAACGCTTCCCGCAGGCGCGGATCACCCTCGACCCGAACGGGGCCTGGTCGCTGGAGGAGGCGGTACGCCTGGCCCGCGGCCCGCTGCGGGAGGTCCTGGCGTACGCGGAGGACCCCTGCGGCGCCGAGCGCGGCTACTCGGGGCGGGAGATCATGGCCGAGTTCCGCCGGGCGACGGGGATGCGCACCGCCACCAACATGATCGCCACCGACTGGCGCCAACTGACCCACGCCCTGCGCGCGGACGCCGTGGACATCCCCCTGGCCGACCCCCACTTCTGGACGATGCACGGCGCGGTACGCGTGGCTCAGCTCTGCAATGACTGGGGCCTGACCTGGGGTTCACACTCCAACAACCACTTCGACGTCTCCTTGGCGATGTTCACCCACGCCGCGGCGGCCGCCCCGGGAGAGATCACCGCGATCGACACGCACTGGATCTGGCAGGAGGGCGAGCACCTGACGAGGTCACCGCTGACCATTGAGGGCGGGTCGGTGGAGGTGCCTCAACGCCCCGGCCTGGGCGTGGACTTGGACTGGCCCCGAGTCGAGTCTGCCCACGCCCTGTACAACACCCTCGACTCCGGAGCGCGGGACGACGCGGGACCGATGCGCTTCTTGGTCCCCGACTGGCGATTCGACCCGAAGCGACCGGCGATGGCGGGGCGTTGACGCGGCGGGTCATTGGCGGCTCGGAGATTCCTCACCGACAGGGTGCCGGGGCGCGCCTTCGCACGCACAAGCGCAGCGCAGGACGACGACCGGCACCGCCTCCCCTGCAACCCGCACGCTCGGCCCGCCATCGCAGTAGCAGTGTACGTCGGCACGGCACGGCGGGCAGGTGTACGGCTTGCTGGCGGGGAGGGTCGTCATGGCTGGCCCTCCGAGTCGCTCGGATCCGTATCGGCCACGCTTTGTCTGAGCCAGTCGGGCGCGTGCTGGGGACAGGCGTAGATCATGCCGCCAGTCCCACTGCCGGTTTCGACGATCCGCACCAGCACCGCGTCGGTATCCCAGACGCCGCACTCGCAGCAGCAGGCGAGGGTCACCGCGGCACCCCGCTGGCGCGGCGGCACCGCCTGCAGCGGCACGGCGGATAGCCGGTTGAGACGGGAACCGGGTCCGGTTTGGCAGGAGGCCGCACGATCCGCTGGGACAGCAGAGGTGTGCGGGTCCCATCGGCCCTCACCTTGTAGACCTTGATCGTCAGCACTGCTGCCTTCTTCCGTGATTGCCCGAACTGCGGTTGTGGGCAACGTAGAAGCGGTACAACGGTGCGTAGGCACGCGCTGTGCGTGCCTTGGAACCGGGTCCTCCGGAGCGGCCATGGACACCAGCGGCATCGGTCGGCGGATCGCCTACTGGCGCGGTCGGCGCAGAATGACTCAAGCCGACTTCGGCACGCTGATGGGCAAGTCCCGCCGCTGGGTGCAGGACATCGAGGGCGGCCAGCGCCAGACCGATCCCCGGCTGTCGGTCCTGGAACGCGCGGCCGAGGTGCTGCACGTACGCCTGGAAGCGCTCCTGTCGGATCACACCTCCGGACTGCCGGCGGCCGAGTGCGTCGATGCCGCCGAACTGGCGCAGATCCGCGAGGTACTGCACCGGCACGACGTGATCACGGGAACATGCGACGGAGGCTGTGAACCCGTCGACCTCGGTGTGCTGCGCCGCAACGTGGCCTACGGCTGGACCGCCTTCCAAGCGTCCGACTACTCACCCCTCGGCCGGGTACTGCCCCCGCTCCTGGCGGACGCCAACCGCGCCGCAGCCCAACAAGAGGGCGGCACTCAGCCAACAGCGCTGTCTCTGCTGTCGCTGACGTACCAGCTCACCGCCGCAACGGCGACCAAGTTCGGTGACGAGTCCCTGGCGTGGCACGCCGCGGACCGTGGCGTGGTGGCGGCCGAACGCTCCGGCGACCCGGTTGCCATAGCGGCCGCGGCCCGCCACCTGTGCGACGCGATGTTCCACCGTGGCGACGGCCCGGCGGCGATCGACTTCGCCACGACAACCGCGGAGCGGCTGGAGGGCGAGCTCGTGGCGCGCGGCGCGGAGGGCCTGAGCGTACTGGGCATGCTCTTCCTCAAGGCATCCCTGGCCGCAGCACACATCGAAGCGCGCGGCAGCGTCCCCGGCCTGCTCGACGCCGCCGGGGAGTCGGCAGACCGCTTGGCCACCGACGGCAACGCGCTATGGACTGCCTTCGGCCCGACCAACGTACGCATCCACCGCGTCTCCGCCCTGGTCCGGCTGCACGACGGAGCCGACGCGGTGGCAGCAGCAATGCAGATCCCACCGCCCGACCGGCAGGCCCTGCCCCGCGAGCGGCGTGCGCACCACCTGGTGGACGTGGCCCGCGGCCTCATCCAGTCCGGACGCCGGGCAGAGGCGGTCGCCAAGCTGCTGGAGGCAGAAAGGGAAGCCCCCGAAGAAGTCCACTGCCGCCCCCGCAGCAAGCAACTGGTCGAAGACCTCCGCCTATTGGGCGCCGGAAGCGCCGAAGGCCAGTTGCGCGCCCTGGCAGCCCGCTGTGGACTGCCCGCATGACCGCCCCCTCCCTTGCCTCCCGCGTCCTGTACCTGATCGCCTGCGCAGCACCGCCGGCCCAACACATCCGCACCGGCATCGAAAAGGCACAGCGAGACGGCTGGGACGTATGCCTGGTCCTGACCCCCACCGCGGGCCGCTGGCTGGAGCCAGAACTACCCGTCCTGGAGACCCTGACCGGCCACCCGGTACGAACCCGCTACAAGCTCCCGACTGAGCCCGACGTCCTCCCCGCCCCGGACGCCATCCTGGTGGCCCCAGCCACCTTCAACACGATCAACAAATGGGCCCAGGGAATCTCCGACACCCTCGCCCTAGGCCTACTCACCGAAGCCATCGGCCTCGGCCTCCCTTTGGTCGCCCTCCCCTACCTGAACCGAGCCCAGGCCGCCCATCCGGCACTCGACCAAAGCGTGAGCTTCCTTCGTGCGAACGAGGTCACGGTGCTCCTCGGGGAGAGTGGTTTCGTACCACACGAGCCCAAGCAAGGAGATGTGGCCAACTACCCCTGGGATGCTGCCGTGGCGGCGCTCTCACCACTGGAGTAGTTACGTCACCCTTATTTTACCTGCGCAGTTCTCATGGGCTGGCACTCATATCACTTCCATCAGATTTCCCACCCAACTGACCGTGACTCCTCTACATTTGCCGTAGCCTCAGTGATCACATGAAGAACCCCTTACGCGTAAGCCACGCCTTGGCTTGCGCTGACCCTGCCTGCGCTGCGGACCGATTCAAACGCTCAGCATCATGGAAATATCCTTTGCAGCTTCTCAGGTGAGCCAGACCATGCAAAGCATGACTATTACCGACAGCTGCCGCAGCATACGCAAAATCCTCAGCACGTCGGCGATCATCTTGCCCTTCGCTATGCCATGACATCCATTGCAAAGCCGCCGGATTCCCTGCTTCAGCAGCAGCTCTATAAAAACACAGGGCAGTGGCAAGGTCACGACGCTCTGCTCGCTCCCGTGCGCAGGTGACTAGAATTTCAGCATGCCCGTGCTCGGCAACAAGGCGGCTCAGCCACTCGACATCCTTCGCTTTCCCAACTGCAGCACGGAGTTGGGCCAGTTCCAGAGCTGCGGCTGGGCTTCCATGCTGCACAAGGAATGCGTGCGCCAACTCTTCTGCCGCACCACGGTTACGGCCCGCCTCGTGGTGAGCAGTGAGCCAGCGCGCCGCAACTGGGTCTCCAGTATCCGCAGCCCAAGAGTATATTCTTTCTGCGGCGCGGTTCATTCCCATAGCCTGCAGATGATGAGCCAGGGCTCGAGCCCCCATACGGTTGCCACTGACCTGATACGCCCGGCGCGCAAGGCGCTCAGCGTCTCCAATACGTCCAGCGTGCCCAACAGCAGCAGATAGCTCACCCAGAAGAAAGCCATCGAGGCATTTGGTATCAATTACCTCTTCCGCCTGCTTGAATTTCCTCATCGCGATAAGGCGGCGCGCAAACCAGCGCAGCACTGTCGAGTCACCAGACGCGGCTGCTTTGAAGTAGAGCTCTTCGCAGTCCATCACCTTGTGGTGACGTGCAGCCTGCGCCAGCTCTCGCAGGTCTGATTCTGTATACGAATGAGCAGTAGCTGCCACCCAGAAAGAAGAAGGGGGTATCTCCCCTTCTCTTATCGCTCTACCCTTCTCGTCGAGAAAGTCGGCCAGTTGGTACAACGTAGTGGCAGACAGGGGTTGACCTGAGCGCGGCCGGAACCGAGTTAGAGGTCCAGGTAGTTGGCGACGGGATTTGAGTAGCCTAGTCAGGTGGAAGGTGAACCAATCATCATTCAGCGTATGCCATGTAGCTTCGTCCACATAACCCTCAGCAGCTGCCTGCAAGAACTCCCCCGACAGGTGCGGACCATGCCCGAAGCGGCGCGCGTCCATCGCCGCATGCAAGATGGCCCGGGCCGCCCCTTCGGACTGCTCATACCGACGCCACAGGTGCAGGGCTCCGGCCAGGAACTGAGTGATGTGCCCACTGACTGCCCGACTTCGAGCCAGACGCAAACGTTCGTCGGAGTCAAAAAGAGTGGCGGCATGCGCCAATTCCTGCTGAGTGAATCTGATGGGCATCCTAACCGTCACTGCCAAGTCGGCAAGCTGTTCCACGGCGCCCATTCCAATATCCAAGTAATTATCCTCGGGAGCGCCCCCCGAGAGGTTGTCCCAGATGTCGGGCCAAATTGTACCCAACACTAGAACTGGCCCCCGCTGCTCATCAGCCAGCAGTTCCTGAATACTCGCCGATATCTCTGCAACATACTCTTTATTCTGCAAATACATGTTAGCGTCGTTCAGCCACAGAACAGTTCTTGGGCAGAGCACGTCCGATTCCAAGGCACGCAGGAGAGCCACAGGCCGGTTGGGAGCCAACGGGTGCACGATGCGCCAGTTCGGTAGTTCGGAACGCACCGCCTCCCAGCACGCCCGTGTCTTCCCGGTAGAGGAACCGCCGATAACCATCACAAGTCGGCTTCCATCGGCTGCCTGAGCCACCTGGCGCCGTAGTTCGCCATCAATACTGACAGTGCGCGTGATATACGGGGGAAGTACCGTGATCCCAGCAGACCCGCGGTCCACCTCGAAGGATGGATGCACCTCCAATCGCAGAGCATCAGCAGGATCCAATTCCCTAATCAGTTTTGTGCGAGGCGAAGAAGCGCTCCGAGAATCCGACCCAGGCGGATCACCCCTAAGCGCAACCCCCCGCACCCGAAGTCGATTTCGAAGCATTTCAGCGTCAATAACACCAGCCCTAGGCCCCCACTCCTGCACCGCTTCCTCGATCATCCGGTACACGGCTGCGGCATTGATCTTGGAATTTCCTGCGAGTACTCGATCCTCCAGCAGAGCGCAAAGATATGTGCGCCTTGGGCTAATTTGCTCAGTCGGCTCAACCTCCACAACAAGGCGACGCGCCACCCGAAAAGCAGTAAAGTTCACCAGTTCTCGCTCGATAGCGATCACACCTCTATCCGCGAGCAGATCTCTCACGGTCTCTACAAGATGCCGCCATATACGTCTGAGCTCCTGGCCACAGGTTGAAATCTTCTTTAGGAAGCCTTTCAGGCTTTTCTGGGAAGCGGCATACGCAGCAAGACTTCGCAATGCTTCCAAGGTGCGCAAGGGGCCAGATGAGGTAATACCCAGCCTGTGCCGGTCAGCATCGATCTCATCGCCGAATGAATCAAGACTCTGCAAACACTGGCGTATCGTCTTACGCCACGGTTCACTACTCGGAAAGATCTCAAACGTACGTTTAACTTGCCTTTCCAGAGTCACCTTGTAGGGACCCTTGCAGCTCAAGGCAACAATGTCATCCAGGGGGAAGTCACTGCCCTGCTGCAGGCAGATCGAGTCCGGCGCCACGTCCAGCCCTGGAACCTCTACGCCGCAGAGCAACGCGACTGTATCCAGGGTCGCGACGCGATACTCATAGATCGTCCCGCCCCCACCCGTGCCAATCGAGGAAGCTCCCCCACTCAACCGCTCACTCCAGGTCCCGATGCGTCGACCAAGTTCCCGGACGTTTATACCTTCAGTAGGGGGAAGAGGTGAACTCGACAGAAGGCTTGGTAGACGCCGACTCGCTGTTGCGCGCCTGCGCGCGAACGCCAAAAGCCGCATAGCGAACAAATCTCACTTACCACTCAACAGCGGGGCCAGCTCGGAACCGTTCCATGTTGCGTGCTCAAGGGGTCGCGAGCTTCGATCGGTCGTGCCACGGGTAGTGATTCGCTGACTACGGTGATAACGACCATAGATCTATCGCGGGCAGCCACAGGAGCGTCACGCCGGCCATGACGATGCTCCCGATTGCGAACCGCGTCACCTCACATCCACGACAGCCCCATGATTCGTCCAGGGCTCAGATGCCGGTGCCATATCGCTGATTCAATTCACAGACACCGACACAACGCCCCGACAGGTTGCCTCTACCCCGCCAGGTAGCTCGATTGAAACACCAGACACCCCTCCAGCAGCCCAGATGCTGAAAAGCGGGACGTCTTCCCAGATGGGCGAGGAGTTGATTCCCACTGATTGGTTGCCTTTGAGGTCGGAGTCCGCGGACGGTCGTAAGGACTGTGCGTGCAGGGCCGTTCCGGACGGAACCGAAGATGCCCGTGGGTGGGCGGGGCGCGTCGCGGATGGAGCCTGCTGTGGGGCGGTGCGGGAGCCAAGGAAGTTGGCGGGAAGAGTTAGGCAACTCGTCAGGCGCATCGCGGTGACGCACCTGTCTGTGCGCGCGGGACGCACAGCGGCATGTCACAGGGCCTCGTGGACCAAAAGGGAAGGAATTTCCGTACGGATCGCGGAGCGGTAGCCACGCGGTAAGGAGTGGGCGGCGCTCGTGCTGGGCGTTCCCGGAGTCGCTCTCGCACCCATCCTCGTCGTGCTGCTCCCCGAGACTTCCGGGTCGGCCGAAGCCGTCGGGCCCCCAAGCCCGGAGGGCTGCCCATCCTCACAAGGAACCGCGCCCGCTCTCCCGCCCCGAGGACTGCATGCGTAAGCACGGGTTCGCCTATCGGCTCGCCGACTCCTAATTTCCGTCCAAGGCCCGGAATTTCTGGTACGCCATCGACGATCCGAAATGGGCGCGACGGTACGGGTGCGCTCGCGAAGCTTCGTACGGGCGACCCCAATCAGCGGTCCTTCCGCAGTCCCCTGCCCGAGCGGAGGGCCACCGATGGGCCGTCCCCAACCATGTTCAGCGCGGAGACGCCAGGCGACATGCCGCTTGCGCGCAGCAGCCGGGGCTGCCGGTCCGAGGCCGAGCGCAGACTGTACGGGGGTCTTGAGCGCTGATTCCGGGCCGAGGCGACCTGTTCCCGCGACTCCGGGCTAGCCACCGCAGCTCAACGCCTGGATCGGCACTACGACCGCGTACTCCAGCGGCGATACCGGGCCGAGGTGGACACAGGTCGCCGCCTGCAGCTCGTCGCCCTGGCCGACGCCCGCACACTCAACCAGACTGCCGGCCTGAAACCGGAGAGCACACAGCCGTAGCGCACCCGAAGCACACGGCGCCACACCCGTGGAACGGCCGGTCAGGTCAACGGCCGTCAGACCAGGCGCCGCAGACCGGAGGGCCATGATCAGAGACCGGGCACCTGCACCATCCCGTCCTCACCACGACCGGAGAAGACCACCCTGGCCCGAAGCCGTACCGCCTTACGCAGCCTGCTACTCGGTGCCGCCGTCGCCGGGCTGGCTGAAGGTCAGCCGGCCGCCACCGCCCCCGGTGCCAACTCCCCATACGACCGCTGGTGGTACAGAAGCGGGCGGCGGTCCTCGGAGGGGCCCTCTCCCCTCACGTAGCGGGCGACGATCGTCGTGTGATCGCCCGTGGGGATCTCCTGTGTCGTGGTGCACTCTGCCCAGGCCAGGACGCCCCGTTCCAGTAGCGGCAGGCCCGAAGGGGTGTGGTGCCAGGCGAGGCCCGTGAACTTGTCCCGGGACTTGGAGGCGAAGCGGACGCATGCCGTCCTGCCCTCGTCCGCCGCCATCACGTGCACCACGAAGCGGCGGCGGCGCAGGAGGTGCGGGAGTGTGCGGCTCTGGTTGCCGACGCAGACCAGGAGCAGGGGCGGGGAGGCCGAGACGCTGCACAGCGCCGTGGTGGTCAGCCCGGCGGGGCGCCCCTCCTCGTCGGTCGTGGTGACGATGCCCACGCCGGTGGGAAAGGCGGCCATCATCTCGAACAACCCCTCACGCAAGGCCTCTTCGTCACCCGCCCCCGCTTCGCCCCCGGCGACGGCCGCTCCCTCGGCGGCCCGCGTCATGTGCGGTCCGGGAAGTGCGGCAGCACCTGCTCGCCGAAGGTGCGGATCGACTCCATGACGACCTCGTGCGGCACCGTGCCCATCTGCATCACGAGGATCAGCTCGTCGACGCCCGCCTCCTCGAACCGTTCGATCTGCTTGCGGCACACCTCGGGGCTGCCGATCACGCCGGTCATCGGAGTGTCGGGGGCGAGCCGTTCGTCCATGGCGCGTTGCAGGTCCTCCTCGGAGAGCGGTCCCGCGTCCGCGTCCAGGGGGCCCAGCGGGCGCTGCTCGCCGCCGTAATACTTCATCTGCGACTGCCAGAAGAACGAGGCGCCGCGGAATCCGTATGCGCAGGCCCTGCGGTCGTCCTCCAACACCGTGCTCATCGGGGTGCACGCGTAGTGGTCGGTCACCGCCTCGCCGGCGGGCTCGGCCGCGGCCACCGCCTCGCGATATCGCCGTACGCGCTGGGTGAGCTTCTTCTGCGTGCCGGCGGAGAAATTGAGCGAACCCAGACCGAGTTCCCCCGCCTGCACCGAACTCGACGGCGTACTGCACGCGGCGAACATCGGCGGATGCGGCTCCTGCACCGGCTTGGGCACGACCTGGGTCGGCGGTATCCGGAAGAAGTCGCCCTTCCATTCCACGACGTCCTCGCACCAGACGCGCGGTATCAGCCGCTGCGCTTCGAGCCACTGGTCGGCGAGTGAGGGGATGTCGGTCTCGAAGGCGTGCTGCTCGGTGCGGGTGCCGCTCTTGCCCGAGCCCCAGTTCACACGGCCGTTGGAGAGGATGTCGAGGGTCGCCACGCGTTCCGCGATACGGATCGGGTGGTTGTAGCGGTGCGCCGTGAGGGTCACGCCGTGGCCGATCCGTATGTTCTCGGTGCGCGCCGCGACATAGGAGAGGAACACCTCGGGCGCTGAACTGTGCGCGTATTCCCGCAGCCCGTGGTGCTCGACCGCCCACACCGCGTGGTAGCCCAACTGATCGGCCAGCACGGCCTGTTCGACCGAGTCGTGGAATATCCGCCGCTCGCTCTCCCGGGTCGGGGAGGCGAGCTGCATTTCGAAGAACAGGGAGAATTTCACGGCACGGAACTCCAAGCTGTGGTCAGTGCATTGGTCGATCGATGCGGGGCGATCGCCGCGTACGAGAGCCGCCCCACGTACGGAAGCCGCCCTCGTACGAGAGCCGCCCCGCCCCCTCGCGGCGCGCCCTCACCCGCCCACGACGCCCCACGGCTCGGGGATGCGCGAGGCGAGGCGGGGCTTGCGGTCGGCCCAGCAGCGGATGGACAGGGCGAGCGCGGCCGCGGGGTCCTTGACCTGCTGGGTCGGCTCCAGCGGCTCGTCGAGGCTCGTGTAGCTCTCGAACATGCCCAGGAGCTGGACCACTTCGAGCTGCACCGGTGACAGGTGCTCCCTGGCCATCGGCAGGAAGAACCGGTGCCAGCGCTCGGTGGGGATGAACGGCGGCTGCCCGACCGGGGCGATCCCGCGCTCGGCCCGCCACTCGTTGAGCGTGCCGCACACGACGTCCAGCAGTTCGCCGAGGCGCAGGCACTTGGCGCCGCCCGCGATCACCTCCGTACGGGGAGCCGAGGGCGGCTCGCCCAGCACGGCGCCGGCCGTCACGTCCGCCACCTGGTCCACGGGGGCCAGTTCGGCGCATCCGCGCGGGTCGCCGACCAGCGCGGCGGCCAGTCCGGACGCGAGGGCCTGCACCAGCGTGTAGGGGCCGGTGAAGCGGCCGATCGCGCCGTCCGTCGTACGGCCGATGATCAGCGGCGGGCGCACCACCGTCAGCGGTCCGCCGTGGCGCTCGCGCACGAGCGTCTCGCAGGCCGCCTTGGACCACTCGTAGCCGTTGCGGTGGCGGCCGAAGGCGGAGGGCACCGCGTGCCGTTCGGGGTCGGCGCCGTCCGCGTACGCGGTGGAGAGGTGGACGAGGTGGGTGTCCGGGCCCAGCAGTTCCAGCACCGCTTCGGTAGGACGCACGTTGGCCTCGACGGCCTCCTCGCGCTCCATGCTCCAGCGGGTGGAGGCCGCGGTGTGCACCACCGCGTCCCAGTGCCCGCGCAGTTCGGGCGGCGGTGGGGCGTGGCCCATGTCCCAGGCCACCTCGCCCGGCCCCGACGGCCTCCTGGCCACCGCGGTCAGCTCGATGTCCTCGCCCGACGAGACGAGGGTGCGCAGCACTTCCTGCCCCACCACACCGGTCGCACCGGTGATCAAGACCCGCATACGGTCACTCCTCTGGATCATGCGTCGCGGCCGTCACGGGTTCTCGCGCCGCGGCCGTCACGGGGCGATCACCAGCGCCGCGTTGTGTCCGCCGAAGCCGAACGAGTTGGTCAGCGCCGGCAGCTTGCCGATCTTCCGCGGGGCGCCGGCGACGATGTCCAGCTTCCCGGTGTCCTCGTCGGCGCGTCCGAAGTTGGCCACCGGCGGGACCAGCCCCTCGGCGGCGCTCAGCGCGGTGACCGCGGCCTCCATCGCCCCCGCGGCGCCGAGCCCGTGTCCCAGCACGCCCTTGGACGCGGTGACCGGCGGTGCGGAATCGCCGAAGACCGCGGTGATCGCCCGCGCCTCGGCGCGGTCGTTGTGCACGGTGGACGTGCCGTGCGCGTTGATGTGGCCGATGTCCCCCGGCGCGAGGCCGGCGTCGTCCAGCGCCCGCCGGATGCAGTCGGCCGCGCCGCCGCCGTCCTCCTGGGGGGCCACGATGTGGAAGGCGTCGGAGTTCGCGCCGTACCCCAGGATCTCGCCGAGCACGGTCGCGCCCCGCGCCCGCGCGTGCTCCCACTCCTCCAGTACGAGGAAGGCCGCGCCCTCCCCCATCACGAACCCGTCCCGGTCGACGTCGAACGGGCGGCACGCGGCGGCCGGGTCGTCGTTGCGCTGGGACAGGGCCCGCATGCGCGCGAAGCCGGACATGACCATCGGGGAGACCGAGGCCTCCACTCCCCCGGCGACGATGACGTCCAGCTCGCCGGAGCGGATCTTCTGCACCGCCTCGCCGATGGCGTTGGCGCCGCTGGCGCAGGCGGTGGCGTAGGTGAGCGCCGAGCCCCTGGCGCCCAGCCGCAGGCTCAGCCGCGCGGCGGCCCCGCTGGTCATGGTGCGCGGCACACTGAAGGCCGGCACCTGCCCCGGGTCGCTCCCGTACTCCACCGTGGAGCGCTCCATCGCGGTCAGCCCCCCGGCGCCCGCGCCGACGGCGACGCCGATGCGGCCGGGCTCGGCGACGGTGTCCAGCGGCACGTCGCCCACCGCGTCGAGGGCCGCGGCCATGGCCAGCACGGCGGAGCGCTCCATCTGGCGGGACTCGCGCAGCGACAGGTAGCGGGCGGTGTCGAAGTCGGGCACCCGGCAGGCGAAGGTGACCGCCAGGTCACGCTCGACCAGCTCCTCGACCGGTGCCGCGGTCGGGCGGCCCTCCAGCAGCGCGTCCATGACCTCCTTGGTCTCGGTGCCCGCCGCGGTCTTCATGCCGACGCCGCAGATGGCCACCCGCCGGCGGCTCACGCCTGCTCCTTGAGCAGTTCGAGGGTGTCGCCCACGCTGCGTACGTGCATGAAGTCCTCGACCTGGAAGCGGAATCCGAGGACCTTCTCCAGCCGGGTGCCGATCTCCATCAGTTCGAGGCTGTCGATGTCGTACTTCTCGCGCAGGTCGGTGGTCTCCTCGATCTCCTCCTCTGCGACGCCGACGACCAGGGCGACCTGACTCCTGACCGCATCCGCCAGTTCATCGCGGTTCATGGGCACTTCCTTTCCGGATTTGCTGAGCGTCGTGGTGCAGAGCGTCGTGGTGAAGGCCGGGGGCCGCCTCGTCCAGGTCGAGGGTGGCGGGCAGGCCCAGGGCGCGCCGCGCCAGGTACTGCCGGGCCGCCACCGGGGTCGGGGGGTGGAAGCGGATCGCCTGGGCGTCACGCCACAGCCGCTCCAGCGGAGCCGAGCGCGCGTACGAGGCGCCGCCGACGGTCTCGGCCAGCGCGCCGACCACCTCGGGCACGACGCGTACGGCCTGCTGTTTCACGGCGAGCGCGGCTCCCACGAGGTGTTCGGGCGCTGCCCCCGACTCCATGCGCCGCGCCACGTCGGCGCAGGCGGCCTCCAGGGTGAGGAGTTCGGCGACCCGGTCGCCGATGGCGGCCTGGTAGCTGGGCAACTTGTCGCGGGTGGTGCCGAGATGGGCGATGCGCATGCGGCCCAGCAGGTCGCGCGCGTGGTGCAGCGCCGACTGGGCGAGGCCCAGGTAGCAGGCGGTGGCGGTGAGCGCGAACCAGATGGTGCCCGCGGCGAACACGTCGTCGTCCTCGGTGCCCGCTGCCGCCTCGTAGAAGACCAGCTCCTCGGGGATGAAGCACGCGTCCAGCACCAGGGTGTTGGACGCCGAGCCGCGCATGCCCAGGGTGTCCCAGTCGTTGCGCACCGACAGTCCGGGCGCGTCCGTGGGCAGCAGCGCGACCAGCACGGACGAGCCGCCCTCCGCGTCCTCCTCGGTCTGCGTCTGGAGGCATACGAGGTCGGCCTCGGCGGCGAGCGAGCAGGGCCGCTTGGTGCCCGACACCTCCCAGCCGCCCTTCACCGCGCGGGCCCGCAGCGTGGAGCGCGTGGTGGACCCGCCGAGGTGCGGTTCGGCGAACGCCGAGGCCAGCAGCCTGTCCTGGGTGGCGATGGCCTCCATCAGGAGCCAGGAGGTGTCGGTACGCCGCTGCCAGTGCTCCACCATGAGCCCCACGGAGAACAGGTGCATGTTCACCGCGACCGCGAGCCCCGGGTCGGCGGCGCCGAGCGCGCGCTGCATGGCGCAGCACCGCACGAGACCGGCGCCGCCGCCGAGGAACTTCTCGGGAACGGGGCGGCCAGGCCAGTGCAGTTCGCGCAGCAGCCGCAGGCTCTCGACGGGGGCTGTGCCGTCCCTGTCGGAGCGCACCGCGTGCCCGGCGATCTCGGCCAGCGCGTCCTGCGGCAGCGCGTCGCCGACCTCGGGCCACAGGCCGTCGAAGACGTCGTCGGGGGTCACGCGTCCCCTCCCCCGGCGTCGCCGACGGCGCGCCGCGCCTGGTCGAGGGTGGCCTCCAGATGTGCCATGGCCCGGTGCACGTCCTCGTCGCGGGCGACGAGCGGGGGCAGCAGCCGGAGCGTCTCGGGGCGGCTCAGGCAGGGCGAGACCAGCAGGCCGCGCTCGGCGAGCCCGACCACCACCTCGCCGGCGTGCTCCGGAGTGGCGAAGTCGACGCCCCAGATGAGCCCTTGGCCGCGTACGGCGGTCACGACGGAGGGGAAGCGGTCCTTGAGCCCGGCGAGCTCGGCCTCCATGAGCTTGGCCACGTGGGCGCCGTGCTCGGCGTGTTCCTCGATGGCCCGGAGGGCCGCCGGCACGGCCGCCATGGTGAGCGGCTGGCCCGCGAAGGTGGCCGTGTGCCGGAACGGGTCGTCCGTCAGAGGCTGGTACAGCTCGTCGGAGAGTACGGCGGCCGAGACGGCGGTGACCCCGCCGCCCAGCGGCTTGCCCAGCAGCAGCGCGTCGACGGGCAGTCCGGCGTGCAGCGCGAGCGAGCGCTCGCCCGCGCGCCGCAGCCCGACCTGGATCTCGTCGGCGATCACGAAGGCGCCGGCCCGCTTCGCGTCGGCGCACCAGCGCGCCAGGACCTCGGGGGACAGCGGCATGACGCCGTTCTCGCCCTGGACCGGCTCGAACACGAGGGCCGCGAGCGGGGCCGTGGCGAGCGCGGCGGCGAGCGCCCCGGGGTCCTCGGGGTCGAGGTGGACCACGCCGCCGAGGAGCCCTTCGAGCCCCGTGCGGAACCGCGCGTGCGAGGTGAGCGCGAGGGCGCCCATGGTCTTGCCGTGGTAGGCGCCGCGCACGGCCGCGACGGTGGGCCTGCCGGTGACGAGGCGCGCCAGCTTGACGGCGACCTCCACGGCGTCGGCCCCGTTGGTGCCGAAGTGGACCCGGTTCAGCCCGGGCCCTGCGGCGTACTCCACGACCTCCTGTGCCGCGCGGGCGAGGACCGGGCTGCTCAGGGTGCGGGTGGAGACGGGCATCGCGTCGAGCTGACCGCGTACGGCGTCGAGGACCGCCGGGTGCCGGTGACCGAGCAACGGGACCGCGTACGAGCCGAAGTCGAGGACCCGGCGCCCGTCGGACAGCCGCACCTCGCAGCCCTCGGCGCCGGCCTCCACCGCTCCCTGGCCGGCGAACTTCCCCGAGAGGGCGAGCGCGGGCGACATGTGCGCGCGCAGCCGTCGGAAGGTGTCCTTCGCGGTCGTGCTGTCGGTTCCCGGGGTGCTCCCAGTTCCCGGCGTGCTGCCGTTCGCCCTCATCGCCGGCGCTCCGGCTCGGCGGTTCCCGCGCGGTCGCCGAGGTGCGCGAGCATGGCCCGCGAGTTGTCCTCCAGCGCGCGTGCGGCGACGGGGTTGAGCAGGTCGCTCATCATGGGGATGCCGATGTCGAACTCCACGTGGAGCTCGACCGTGGTGCCCCGCTCATCGACGCTCACCTGCCAGTGGCCGGTGAAGTAGGCCAGGTCGCCGTCGATCTGGCGGAAGTCGATCCTGCGGCGGCCGTGGTCGATGAACTCCTCTTCCTCCCACTCGAGTTCGGAGCCCTTGAGGAGGACCTGCCACTTGCTGACCCGTACGTCGCCGTCCCGGCGCAGCACCGTGATGTCCTGCACCTCGGCCATGTAGCCGGGGTAGGACTCGTTGTCCAGCAGGACCTCCCAGACCTTCGCGGGGTCCTCCTGCGTGGTGTGGCTCGTGGTTACCGTCGGCATGGCGGTGTTCCTTTCTCGGTGCTCAGATGCCCCACTGGTCCCAGTTGACGGGGCCGAGGCCGTGGTCGGCGCGGAGTTCCTCCAGGGCTCCCGCGATGCGCACGGTCGGGAAGTAGCCGTTGGCCGTGCGGATGAGGGGAACGGTCAACGGCAGCTCCGCGCGCAGCCGTTCGTCGTGCTCGCGCACCGCGGCCATCGCCCGCTCGGCCTCCTCGCGGCTCGCGCCGGCCGGCAGCGGCAGCTCGCGCAGCGCCCGTGAGGCGGGGAAGCCGTCCAGGGCCAGGTGCAGGTGGTGCTCGACGTGGCCCGGCTGTCCCACGTAACCGCCGCCGACCTGGTGGCAGTACGAGATCGCGCGCAGGGCGACGGCGCACGACTCGACGCAGGTCGGGTAGTCGCCCTCGCGGTAGGCGGCCTCGGTGTCGGTGATCGCCGTCTGCACGGCCATCGCGTACTGCCAGGCCATTCCGGCGCCGTGGGTCAGCAGCCACGTCAGGTCGGTGCCGGCGCTCTCGCGTACCGTCCCCTCGCGCCCGCTCATCGGCCCCTCGCGCTCACCCGTCTCGCGCTCACTCATCGAACGCCTCCTGCTGTGCGTCGGGGGAAACTTCCAGGACCAGTTCGGCGTCGCGCAGCGCGCGCAGCAGCCGGCCGGGGGCGAGGGCGTCCGCCGCCTCGTGGAGGGAGCCGTCAGCGGTGACGGAGTCGCCGAAGACCCTTCCGTGCCGGGTCAGCGCGAACTCCTCCCTGCCGAGCTGCACGGTGCGCCGCCCCGGGTCCTCGCGGACGGTGGTCAGCCGCCAGGGGTCCCAGTGCGCGAGCCCGGTGTCGTCGAGCAGGGCCGTCAGCTCCGCCTCGCTGGGCACCGCGTAGTGCCGCCGTACGAGGTCCGCGTCCATGCCGAGCCTGGCGGCCCTGCTGGGCAGCCACTTCTCGCTGGTCAGCACGTCTCCTCGGGCGCGGCAGCGCAGTTCGAGGAGTTCGCGTCCCGCCCGCCGGAAGAGGTAGGCGGCGGCGTCCGCGCCGGGCTCCGCGCGCTCGGCGAGCCGCGCGACGGCCCAGACGACGAGGAACTGGTCCAGCGCGGAGCGCACCACCATGGGCAGCACGCGCGCGGCCTCCTCCTCGGTGAACACCGGCGCCTGGCCGGGGAAGAGCGGCAGCGAGTTGAGCCACCGCGAGGCGGTCCTGCGCATGCGCCGCCCGGGCGGCGGCGCGAGGCTCACGCGCCCGAGGGGCAGCTCCTTCACGGGGAACGCGTCGGCCGTGGCCAGGAGCTGGGCCGGCATCGCCGCGGGGTAGTGCTCGATGTCGACGGGGGTGTCCCCGGCGAAGAACAGGTAGGCGGGGGTCGGTTTCTCGATGCCCTCGACGAGCATGTGCACGTCGACGTCGCTTCCCTCGTTGCCCAGGCCGCCGGCCAGCGAGCCGACCAGGTGCGCAGGCCCGGCGGTCAGCACGCTGCCGCCCAGGTCCCGCACCTCGCCGAGGGTGAGTCCGACGACTTTCAGCGCCTGCTCGACGGTGACGGCGGGTATGGCGGGTATGCCTTTCACGCCCAAGACACCTTTCTGTGGTCCGGTTTCAGCAGGAAGGCCGCCAGCACGGCCGGCACGGCGGTGAACAGCAGCAGCGCCCCGATGTCGCCCGCCACCCCGCCGACCCCGGCGCCGCCCGAGATCACCTCGCGCATGCCGTGCACGGCCCAGTACGAGGGGGTGGCGGGGGCGAGCGGCTCGGCCCATCCGGGCAGCAGCTCCCGGGGCACGAGCGCGCCCCCGAGCCCGGCCATCGCCAGCGCGGCCACGTTGGCCACCGAGGTCATCTGCACGACCGTGCGGCACGCGGCGAAGCCGAGCACGCCCAGCGCGACCAGGCACAGCGCGAAGGCCAGCACCACCAGCGCCAGGGCGAGGGGCGAGCCGCTGACGCGCAGCGAGTAGAGCGACCAGCCCGCCAGCAGCAGG
The DNA here is from genome assembly GCF_039605595.1 of Streptomyces odontomachicola. NCBI lineage: Bacteria > Bacillati > Actinomycetota > Actinomycetes > Kitasatosporales > Streptomycetaceae > Streptomyces > Streptomyces odontomachicola. The sequence continues at coordinate 137,855 of NZ_JBCFOK010000010.1, read as the reverse complement.
ACGGTCATCTGCGCCACGAGCACGCCGAGCGGGACGAGCGTCTTGCCGACCACCAGCAGGGGCACGGGCACGGGGGCGGAGCGGAAGCGGCTCCAGGTGTTCCAGCCGTGGTCGCGGAAGAAGGCCATGCCCACGTGCGAGATGAGGAACATCGAGAACATCACCGACAGCCCCGGCACGGCCTGTTCGGCGCCCGCGTCGCCGCCCGGCGCGTGCGGGAGCCCGGATGCGGCCATCGCGCCGCGGTACATGGGCATCAGGAATGCCATCAGCACCAACGGCATGACGGTGAGGACGAGTTGGGGCACCCAGTCGCGCCGCTGCACATGCCACTCGTGGCGGGCCAGCACCCCCAGGACCCGCAGGTCATCGCGTATCCGCATGGGCCCTCCCGTCCTCCTCGACGATCCGGTCGAAGACCTCGTCCAGGCTCGGGCGGCGGATCTCAAGCCCCGTGAGCCTGTCCAGGTCCGCTTCGAGGCCTCGCAGCACGCCCGGCAGTTCGCCGGGCCCTTCGAGGTCGACGGAGAGGGTGCGGGTGGTCGCCGAGGGCCCGTCACCGTCCCGTACGCGCAGCTCGGCCACGGTCCTCCCGAAGCGGTCGAGCAGTTCCTCGACCCGGCCGCGCGCCGCCGTGGCCCCGTCCTTGAGCAGCACCACGTCGGCGCCGAGCGCCTCCACTTCGGGCAGGTAGTGCGTGGAGTAGCACACCGCCGTGCCCTCGGCTGCCAGCGCCCGTACGTGGTCGAGCACGGCCCTGCGGGTCGCCGGGTCCACGCCCACGGTGGGCTCGTCCAGCAGCAGGAGCGGGGGGCGGCACACGGTCGCCATCGCGCAGTGCACGCGGCGCCGCTGCCCGCCGGAGAGCGTCCGCACCCGCCGCTCGGCGACCTCGCCCAGGAGCATCGCCGAGAGCGCGTCGTCCACGGCGCGCGCGAGCCCGCGCCGTGACATGCCGTACAGGGAGGCCCAGTGGGAGACGTTCTCGCGGACGGTGAGGGTGGGGAAGACCGCCAGGTCCTGCTCGGCGTAGCCGAGGCGGGCGCGCGCCGCGCGGGAGCGGCGCGTCACGTCGATGCCGCACACCGAGACCGTGCCCGCGACGGGCCGCACCTTGCCGGCGACCGCGTCCATGAGGGTCGTCTTGCCCGCGCCGTTGGGCCCGAGCAGCCCGAGGATCTGGCCGGGCGCGATGGTCAGGGAGACCTCGCGCAGCGCGGTGCGGCGGCCGTACGCGGCGGTGAGCCCGGTGACTTCGAGCACCGGCGCGGTCGGTGCGGTCGCCCCGTGCGGTCCAGTCGACCCGTTCGGTCCGGTCGGCGCGTTCGGCCCGGTCGACCCGTTCGGTCCGGTCGGCGCGTTCGGTCCGGTCGGCGCGGTCATCGCGCGTGTCCGGCGGGGAGGGCGCCGGTGCCGTCGGAGGGGAGCACGCCGCTGCCGTCGGCCGGGATCTCGGTGACCTCGTCCTCGGCGCGCGCCGGAGTGATGCCGAGCTTCGCGGCCGCCTCCAGCGCGGCCCGGGTCTGCTCCCCCGCACCCGCGCCCCAGCCGCACAGACCGGCGATGAGCTGCGGCGGGACGAGCAGCCGCCGGTGCACGGTGCCGGTCGCCGGATCGGGTGCCGAGGGGCCGATGGCGTCGATGGCGGCCGCCAGGCGTACGCGGGCCACAGGCGCGTCGCCGGGGCGCTGGTCGAGCACGTAGCCCAGGTGGAGCGGGCCGGAGATGCGGATGCTGGTCTCCTCGTGCACCTCCCTGACGGCGGCGGCCGCCGGCGCGCGGTGCTCGAAGTCCTCCAGCGTGCCGCCGGGCAGGCCGATCCCGCCGTTCTCGTCGAGGTAGACGACCACCCGACCGTCGGGCGCGAAGACCCACACCCATGCCTGCCGGATGGCCAGCTCCTCCGGAACCTCTCCGGCGTGCCAGACCCAGGCGGAACCGCTGTGCACCCAGGGCGCGACGCCGTACCGCCGCATCACCGCCTGGACCCGCGGGGCGCGCCCGTCCTCCAGGCAGGGCGCCGAGCGCCCCTCGGCGCGGGCGGAGAGCGCCGCGGCGACGCGACGCGCCTCGGCCCCGGCGACGTACTCCGGCACCTCGTCGGCGGGTACGAAGGCGGCCGGAACGGAGGCAGCCGGTACGGGGGCGGGCGGTACAGGGGCGGGCGCGCGGCCCTCTCCGCGTGCCTCCACCCGGCGGATCGCCGACGGGCTGATGCCGCCGCCGTCCAGGACGTGGATGGAGACGTACTCGCCGCCGTCCCCGCCCCCGGAGGGCGCCCGGTCGACGGCCAGCAACTCGCCGAGCCGGGGCGAGAGTCCGGTCGCGGCGGCCACCGCGCGCTGGGCGGCGTCGTACAGCGACTCCCCCGCCGCCGGTACGGCGACGGGCAGCGCCCACCCCTCCGTACGGGCATCGGCACCGGGGTCGGCTCCGTCATCGGCACCGGCTCCCGCACCGGCTCCCGTTCCCGCCAGCAGGACCCTGCCGTCCCCGGTGGTCACGAGCACGGCTGCCCGTACCGCGGCGCCGCCGTGGTCGGTTGTGGCTGTCACATTGCTCTCCTGCGAAGTCGCTTCACGTACGGGCCAGGGGGCCGGCGTGCGGGTCACCGCCCGGTCGACGCGTCCAGCGCCGCGGCGACCACCAGGTCCGTGGCGGCGGCGAGTCCGTGCATGTTCTGGGTGAGCTCGAAGAAGGGCACCTCGCCCACGAGGCGTTCGACGAGCTGCTTCCTGCGTACGGAGTCCGTCTCGGGGAACCAGTCGGCGAGGAACGGGTCGTATTTCGTGCCCTGCCACTCGATGTGCTCCTGGAGGGCCGCGGCGGCCTCCTCGCCGCTCAGCGGCCTGATGCGCGGCTCACGCGCGGACCCGTCGAACCGCGGCAGCACCACCGCGTCCAGCCTCCCGCGCGGGCTGAGCGAACAGCCCGTGGCGCGGGCCAGTTCGGCGCAGCGGACCCACACGGATCCGGGCAGCTCGGCGCCGGAGTCAGTGGTGAGGGACTCCCGCGTGCGGTGCCTGCCCCGGTAGCCGTTGGTGGGGTGGGCGCAGTCGCGCAGCAGCTCCCTCATGCCCGGCGCGGTCTCGGCCAGGGCCAGCAGCGCGTCGGTCCGTATGTTCACGGTGCGCGGCGAGCCGTAGCCGACGAGCCCGCCGCCGTCCGCCTCGGTCAGCGCGACGTCGTCGTTGGAGACGAAGCCGGCCTCCGCGTGCAGCAGCGCGCTCAGGATGCTGGAGGTCTTGCCGGAGCGCTTCCCTCCGGTGAAGGCGATGCCCGCGCCCCGCGCCGTGACCAGCCCGCCGTGCAGGAGCAGGTCGCCGCGTGCGTACGCCTGCCAGCGCAGCAAGTGGCGTACGGAGCGCAGAAGTTGCTGGCTCTGCCAGGCGGTGGGCACCGGGTCGCCCACGACGGCGATGCCGCGCCGCGCGCGGTGGGCCCACACCACCCTGTCGGGCTCGTAGTCGGAGGAGTTCACCACGCGCTCCCAGCCGTCGCCCGCCGGCGGCTCCGGCGTGTAGAGGACCGAGGGCAGATCCTCGGGCCCCTCGGTCTCGCCGGTGGTGATGTACGGCGCGGCCAGCCGGCCGAATTCGGCGACGACGGAGCGGGGAGCGCGCAGGCGCACCGCCACGGTGTCCATCGACGCGAGGACGTGCACGTCTTCGGTCATCGCTGCTGCGTCTCCCAATAGCGGTCGCGGAATATCTCGGACTTCCGCGGGCCGCGGGATCCCTGGTATTTGCCCGAGTAGAGGGTTATTTCGCCCTTCGGCTTCCAGAAGGTCATCTGCCCCAGCCGCATGTACGGGAAGACCCGCAGGCCCAGCGTGGAGAAGAGCTGGAAGGTGACGGTCCCGATCGACCCGATGTCGATGAGGTCGGCGGTGACGTGGACGAAGAGACCGGCTCTGGCCGTGCTCGACTTGGCGTGCACCATGGGGACGAATTCCGTGCTGCCCACGATTTCCCGCGAGGAGCCGAGGCAGAAGCTCATCGGCTCGAGGAAGAGCCCCTCCTCCGGGATCTTCTCCTCCACGACCTCCGGTTCGATACGGGGGTCGATGACGGGGTCGCGGTAGCGCAGGATGGTGTCGTCGAGGGTGAGGTCGATGCTGTTGGGATTGATGAGTTCGGGGTCGAACGGCTTCGCTGTGATGGCGCCCAGCTCAATCTGCCGCTCGATTTCGTGGCCGCTGAGAATCAACGCAACTCTCGAATCTGTGATGTTGACGGGAAGTCCGCGTGCAATTTGGACGGCGCCGGCCGGTCGTGCTGCCCGTACCACCCCTCGTAGGCGAGGGGGTCGCCCGTCACCTCCCAGAAGGAGACCTGTCCGAGGATCTGTCCCGGGTAGACGTAGATGTCCATCGCGGGAAGCAGCTCCAGCGTCCAGCGGTGCACGGCCCCGAGATGGCCGAGGTCGGCGGAGAGCTGGACGAACAGGCCCAGCCTCCCGATCGAGCTGCGGCCGATGAGCGAGGTGACGTAGCGCGTGCTGCCGATCCGCTCGAGGGTGTGCCCCAGGTAGAACTCGCCCTTGCGCAGCAGGAAGCGCCCGTCGACCGGGGTGAGCGCCTCGCGCGATCCGCCGGGCCCGTCCCTGCGCTCGCCGTCGATGCGGTGGATCTCCGAACCGAGGCGGTAGTTGTAGCTGTTGGGATTGACCCGGGACTCGTCGAAGGGGTCGATGACGATGTCGCCGCTCTGCACGGCCTGGCCGATGGCGGAACCCGTGAGGATCATCGTGCCTCCGGTCCCGCGAGACCGGTCGCGACCAGGCTCCGCAGGTCGTGGTCCAGCGTGACCGGCGAGCCCCAGTTGCTCCACCGCGGGAACGCCCCGGGCTCGCGGACCGCGTAGAAGGACATGATGCCGAGCAGCGCCGAGACCTCGAAGTGCGGGACCAGGGCCAGGTCGTCGGCGCAGATGCCGCCCGCCACCGCCTCCAGCAGCAGGTCGTGCGCCGCGTGGTGGCGCAGGTGCGCACCGATCGCCCCCACCGCGTGCGCCGGCGTGGAGCGCCCCACGATGGGCACGTTGAGCACCACGAGGCGCCCGTCGGGGGTGAGGACGAAGTTCTTCAGGTTGGCGTCGATGGGGACGCCCCCGTACGACGCCGGGTGGGCCCGCAGCGCCGCGGCGAACCCTCCGTCCAGCCAGCCGTCCACGGCCTCCGCCACGTCGGTGCCCTCGTAGAAGGGGCGCACCCGGCCCCAGTAGCGCCGCGCGTAGTGCGTGACGAACTCCTCGTGCGTGCCGAAGGAGGGGGCCTCGCGCTTGCAGAGGCCGAAGTCCGGGTGCATCCCGGGCAGTCCGCGGCACGCCTCGACGAAGCGGCACAGGAAGGCCACCAGGTCGCGCGCCGGCAGCCGCCCGGGCTGCTCGGCCACGACCGTCGCCAGGTTCTCGCCCTCGACGTACTCGGAGAAGACGGCGTCGAAGGCGTCGCCGCGCTCCCGTTCGCACACCCGGAAGATCTTCTGCACCGGGAGGTGCGCGGCGAGGGCCTCGTTGACCTCCGCCAGGTAGGCCAGCGGGATGTCGCTGTCCGTCACGTGCTTCGCGATGACCGGGCCGCTGTCCGTCTTCACGGAGTACACGACGTTGTTGGACCCGCTGAGCTCGCTGATGTCCGCACCGGGATACTGCTCAGCGAGGAAGGACTCGAACGTGCTCATTCCGTCACCCATCACCCAGGTTGCTTCCGGCCGGAACCGCTCTTCCGGCGGGAATCGCTTCAGCGCGGCTGTCCGGCAGCCGCCCACTTCGTACCGACGTATTTGTGCGGCAGCATCTGGGACAGGGGCTCCGAGCTCAGCTCGTCCTCGCGGCCCAGGACCACCCGCAGGTCCTGCCCGTAGTCCAGGAGCAGTTCCCTGCACAGGCCGCACGGGGGGACCAGTTTGATCTCGCGGGCGGCCTCGGACGGCTTGGGGTGGCGCACCGAGAGCACGTACCGCAGGTCCGTCGCGCCCGCCTCGCGTGCCTTGCCGAGCGCGACGGCCTCCGCGCAGACCGAGGCGCGGCCGACCATCGCCTCCAGGTGGATGCCGCTGAACACCCGCCCGTCGGCGGCCAGCAGGCTGGCGCCGATCTGGTGCCTGTTCTCGGCGTAGCGGTCCCGGATGAAGCCCCGGGTGTGCTCCAGCAGCGACCGGAGCGCGCGCCGCCCGTCCTCCGACCTCTCCGCCGCGCCCGACGGCGCGCCGGAGGAGGTCAGTTGCGCCACGACGGCGGCGACGCGCTCCCTCAGCGCCGCGGTGTCCGAGGAGTTGTCGATCTCGAAGTCCACCGCCATGGCGTCTCCGCCCCGCTCCGTGGGGTGGTCGTCGCTGCCCGCCGTCCTGTCGCCCCGTACGGCCTTGCGCTGACGACGTACGGATTCCGGCGCGGTCACCCGCACTGCCCGGAACCCCTGCTTCCGCACCCCTTCGAAGTCGGCCGGCCTGGCGTCGTCGCACACGAGGACGTCGGCGCCGTTGAGCGCCACGCGGTCGCAGCGCTCGCCGAAGTCCGCCAGCAGGAAGTCGGGCGACGTGTTGCGGAAATGCGTGCCCAGGAAATTGAGCAGCACTCCGTCCTGCTGGCCCTCGGCCAGTTCCGACCCCGCCCGCGCGTGGAAATACTGCTGTACGTCATACAGCGGGGCGCCTATCTTGACCACGTCCATGCGCCGTCCGGATTCCGCGAGGATTTCGCGGAGCAGCCCTGCGGTGGTCGACTTCCCGGCTCCGGGAAGCCCGAACAGCGCGATGCGCAGCGGGGGGTGAGAAGCGGTCGTCATGTGGGGTCCTCACTCACGAGCAGACGAATACCGAGTTTTGCTTGCTGAGCTCGAAGTAGCCGACCTCCGCGATGCGTTCGCCGACCTTCTCCTCGACCCAGGCGTGCAGCTCGTCGAAGGCCGACTGCGGAATGTCGTCCCCGGCCATGGCCTTGGCGCCGCAGTAGCGGTGACCTGTGCCGTAGAAGAACATGAAGGGGTCGGGGGTCTCGAAGCGGAGCGCGTCCACATAGGGGCGCTCCTCGACCTCGGCGAAGTGCTTGGAGAGCGTCGCCTCGGCGTTGTCCAGCACCATCTTGCCGCGCCGGCCGCGGGGCAGCCGGTTGATGAACTCGGTGGGGAAGCCCACCTTCTCCATGCCCTCGAAGTGGAGCTGGTACATCTCCGGCATGGAGCCGCGCGCCTCGATGGAGACGATGGCGTGGCCCTTGTCGTTGACCACGCGCCGCATTTCGGAGCAGACGAGGTCCGGGTCCTCGATGTAGTGGAAGATGAAGTTGGCCATCAGACGGTCGAACTCGCCGTCGGCGAAGCGCGAGAGGTCCTCGGCGCGGCCCTCGGCGAATTCCAGCGGCGCCCAGGAGAGATTCGCGTTCCGCTGGGCCAGCTCCAGCATGGCGGGCGAGATGTCGATGGCGACGGTGCGGCCGCCGGCGCGTATCTTGCTGACCACGTCGCGGAGGATGAACCCGTTGCCGCAGCCCAGGTCCAGGACCGTCTCACGGCCCTTCAGCTCCAGGCACTCGACGATGTGGTCGACGAGCGGCTTGCGGTTCTTGCGGTACAGATTGTGCGTCATCTGCTGCGTGGCCAGGGCCGTGTTGTTGCCGAAGTGGTCCCGGATGTAGTCCAGACCGAACTGGAACATCTGCGCCGCGGCCGTGTTTTCCGTCTGCTGAGTCATTCATCCCTCATCGCGAGTCCGGCAAGGTGGTGGCGGTTTCCGCCGAGAGCGACTGCCCTCGACCCGGACGCTAGCAGCACGGAAGCCGGTGCCAATATTTTTTCAACATCCGCCGGACGAGCGGGAATCCGAACTCCGTTAAGCGGCCCGCGTTTCCCCGAACGGCCCTTCCCAAAGGGCACTTCCGAACGCCGTTTCCCGAACGCCGTTTCCCGAACACGTTCGGGCAGGAAAAAGCCTGTGCCGCGCGGACGCGGCACAGGCGGTATTTCGCAGAACTCGCGGGTAATAACCAGCGGCCAGTCAGCCGGGCCCCGGACCGGCCTCCGTCTCCATCTCCCCCGCGAGCCGCAGCCATTGCTCGGCGCAGGCGCGCGCGCCTTCGGCGACGGTGGCGCGGCAGTGGTCGGGAACGCAGTCCATGAGCCACTGCCTCTTCTCCGCGTCCTCCAGGAGATGGCACCGCATCAGGTGCAGCAGCGCCCGCCCCGCGTCCGTACGCATCGAGGGGTCCCGCAGCAGACTGTTGAACGCGGACTGGGGGACGGCGCGAGGCAGTCGGACGACGGACCGCGCGTCGCGCTGCACCACCGCGGCGCTCGTCCGCGCACTCACCGCCTTCGCGGCCCCGGCCCCGGTCCCGACATCGGCACCGGTCACAGCGCCGGCCCCGGTCCTGCCGTCGACCTCTGTCACGGCGCCGGCCCCGGGCGGCTGCGCCCCCTCCTCCGTCCCGCCGCGGAGCCTCGGCGGGAGCGGGTCCTTGCCCTGCCGCAGGCGGTCACGGACGTCCTTCGCCGTGGCGACGCTTATCCCGGCGGTCCTGGCGATCTCCCGCAGCGTGCTCCCGGGGTGCGCCGCGATGACCTCGCTGGCCCGCATCCGGCCCTCGGCCGCGTCCACGGGGCGGGTCCTGCCGTCCTTGCCCACCCGGGCGTTCAACGGTCCGATCTGGTCAGTCGAACGCTCCCTTATGGCGCCGACGGTGCTCGGCGACAGCGCGGCCAGCTCGGCCACATGCCGGTCCGACCAGTGCGGATGCGAGACGAGGAGGCGGGCGGCAGCGGCGACGCGGTCGGCGCGGCTGAGAGGGCGCCCGTGCGAGGCGTTCACGCCCACGGCGACGGCGAACAGGTCAGGCGGGCTCTCGTCGAGGAACTGCACCCGCACGTATTCCTCGCCGCGCAGTTCGAGGGCCCGCAGCCGGTGCATCCCGTCGACGACCCGCATCGTCGCCAGGTCCACGAGCAGCGGGGGCAGCGGCGCCGCGCTCTCCGCGAGCTGCCGTACGTAGTCCTCGTGCACACCCTCCAACCGCGGTGACTCGGCGGGGCGCAGGGCCGATAAGGGCACCAGCGCGGGTGCGGGGGCCTCGCGGTCCCGCGCACCGTGCAGGCGGACGAGCCGGGTCACCGCCGCGTACTCGGACGCGGCGTCCGCCCCCTGCGGGCGGTCGGGCGGCTCGGTCTCGCCGCCCTCGTCCCCGTCGCCGGCTCCCTCGTCGGTCTCATCGACCCTTGAAGCCGCCCACCGCGTCGCGCGGGTTGGTCCGCCCGCTGCGCCCTCCGCGGCCCCGCCGCCCTCGTACGCCGGGGGCACGCGTGTCAGCACACGCTCCCGCCCCAGCTCCCCGCCTGCATATCCCGTGTGAGAGAGGTGATCGCCGCCCAGTGACGTCACTTCATATCCCCCTTCATGAAGCGGTCGCCCCCTCACCCACGGCGCTGAAGACGTGTACAGGAGATGAAGTGGAGCGAAACACCATCAAACCCAACAGGTTCTGACCGGTCAACCGAGCCCTTGATCGGGGTCCGAATTCCGTCAAACGGTTTCATCCGCCATCCACTCCGCCCGCGGCGCTTTTCCGCGCGCTACGCGCCAGTACGCCGCTACACGCGCACCAGATGCTTCCCCCGCACGCCGCCGCTCTCCAACGCGCGGTGCGCCTCGGCGATTTCCTCCAAGGGGAAGACCGAATCCACGACAGGGCGAAGCGCCCCCGCGGCGGCGTAAGCGGACAGGTCCGCGAACAAGTCGTGGCGGGGGTCGCCGCTGAAGAAGCGGAGATGACGGGTGGTCAGAATGGTGGTCAGGGAACGAACGCGGTGGTCCATGTCGAAGGCGACCGTGGTCATGCGGCCACCCCGCGTCAACAGACGGCTGTAGTGGACCAATTGGTTGCCCACTGTGTCCAGGATTACATCGAAGGGGCCCAGGTCGTCCGGGGACGTGGTGCGGTAGTCATACGCCTCATGGGCGCCCAACTCGCGTACGAGGCCGAGGTTTCCGGCCCCCGCCAAGCCCGTCACGCGGGCTCCGTAGGCGCGGCCCAATTGGACGGCCACGTTTCCCACCCCGCCGGACGCGCCGCGTACGAGGAGCCGTTCGCCGGGCCGCAGGCGGGCCTTGTCACGCAGCGCCGTGATGGCGGTGGTGCCCACCGGGAGGGCCGCTGCCTCGACCGGGTCCATGCCCTCGGGGAGGTGCGCGAGCTGCCGGGGCCGCACCACCACGTACTCCGCCGCGCTCCCGAAGCCCGCTGTGCGCGGCAGGACGCCCCACACGCGGTCGCCCGGCCGCAGCCGGGTCATCGGGGAGCCCGTCGCCTCGACCTCTCCGGAGAAGTCCAGGCCCACGCGCTGCGGGAAGCGGCGTCCGGTCAGCAGCTTCACGCGGCCGGCGCGGGCGGCGAGCTCGCCGCCGTTCACGCTCAGCGCGGTGACCTTGACCAGTACCTCGCCGGGGCCCGGCGACGGCTTGGGCACCCGGCCCACGTACAGCTCCTCGGGGCCGCCGTAGCGGTCGTAGAGCGCGGCCCTCATCGTCCCGTTCGCTGTCATCTCCACGGCCCGCCTCTCGTTCGCGCTGGTCAGTGCGTCTCACCGGCGACGATAGAGGTATAAGTGGAGAGGGTCGTCCACATAAGGCGGAGGTGAGAGAGATGGGCGCGGGATCCTCTCGGTTGCGGTCCGGGGGCTCGCCGCGGGCCGGGGCGCCGCTGCGGGCCGACGCGGCGCGCAACCGGCAGCGCATCCTCGACGCGGCGCGCGCGGCGTTCGCCGAGCACGGCATCGAGGTGCCGATGGCGGCCGTCGCGCGCCGCGCGGGGGTGGGCCCCGCGACGCTCTACCGCCGCTTCCCGACCCGCGACGACCTCGTACGGGAGGTGTTCGCCGACCAGCTCGCCGCGTGTACGGCCGCGCTGGACGAGGCGCTGGACGACCCCGACCCGTGGCGCGGCCTCCGCCACGTGATCGGGAAGGTGTGCGCGCTCCAGGCCGCCGAACGCGGCTTCACCGGCGCCTTCCTCCGCGCCTTCCCCGGCGCGCAAGAGGGGCACGCGCGCAGCAGGCGGCGCGGCGAACACGGCCTCGCGACCCTGGTGCGCCGCGCGCAGGAGTCCGGGGCGCTGCGCCGCGACTTCCACCCGTCCGACCTGACCGTGCTGCTCCTCGCCAACGGCGGCCTGGTCGCGGCCCTCTCCGGCACGGATGACGGCTCCGGCCCGGACGACGGCTCCGCCGCGGAGGCCGCGTCCCGGCGCCTCGTCGCGTACCTCCTCGACTCCTTCCGCGCTGACCGGGCGGACGGCACGGGCGGCGCGAAGGGCACGGAAGGCGCGGACGGTACGGGCCGTACGCCGCTGCCCCCGCCGACCGGGCTCGGCCTCGACCGCCTTGCGCCGGGCGGGAGTTGAAGGGGAGCGCGCCGGGGCTAGTGGGGTGCGGCCGTGCGGTAGTGGTACGTGCAGACCTCTTCGAAACCCGTACGGGCATAGAGCCGGAGGGCGGCGGCGTTCTCGCAGGTCACCTGGAGGTACAGGGTCTCGGCGCCCGCGCCCTCCGCCCACTCGGCGAGCGCGGCCAGCACCCGCCGGGCCGCTCCCCTCCCGCAGGCGCGGGGCAGCGTGGCCATGCTGAACACCCCGGCCCAGCCGCCCTCGGCGACCGCGCGGCCCACCGCGACGGCCTCGCCGTCCAGCAGGACGCGGGCGTAGGCGGAGGGCTCCCGCACGCGCGCGATCATGGCCCGCTCGGCGGCCGGGTCCCCGCCGTGCGCGGCGTGCCACACCGCGAACCAGTCCTGCGAGGGGCGCGTGTCCACCCGCACCGACAGGCCGTCCTCCGGCACTCGCTCCCGTACCCGCGCGGTCGGTGCGGTCTGGAGCGATACGGGGCTCTCCCACCGGTAGCCGCGCGCGGCCAGCTCGGCGTCGAGACCCCTGGGGCAGACCCCTGGGGTGATCTGGAAGCGGGTCACGGCGCCGCGTTCGGCGTAGAACTTCTCCGCCGCGGCAATGCGCGAGCCCAATGCGCCGTCCTCCACCGGGCCGTGGGGCTGCGCCGTACCGACCCACCACGAGGATTCCGGCGCCGCGCGCAGCCGCCATTCGCCCGCGTACGCGACCTCCTCGGCGGGCAGGGCGCGGGCCACCCGCTCCTGAAGTGCGCGCAGCATCACGGGATTTCGCGCTGCTTTCTGCGCCGGGTTCTCCACTGTGCTTCTCACCGCGCTTTCCGGACCGTCCCGAGGGCTGGGGCGGGGCCATCCTGACATCTGTCAGGTGCCGCACGGCGCGTACCTCTCCCTAATCTCGCGTCACTCGCACAACGGCAGAGAGACGGGGAGGAAGATCCCATGCGTACCCACATACGCAGAGCCGCGATATCCGCCGCGCTGGCCGCCGCGATCGGCGTCTGCGCGGCGCCCGGTGCCGCGCAGGCCGACCCGGGCCACGAGGCCGGCCAGGGCCACGGGGTGGCGTGGTTCCAGCACCGGCACGGCATGAAGGAGACCGGGCGGCTGGACCCCGCGACCGCCAAGGCGCTGGAGAAGGCGCCGCGTGCGGAACAGCACCGCGCCTTCCAGTCCCCCGCCGACCTCGGCCCCGCCGAACGGGAGAACGCGCGCACCGTCATCGGCGTCGGCAAGGGCGCGGGAATCTCCGACCAGGGCCAGGTCATCGCGCTGATGACGGCCATGCAGGAATCGAAGTTCGTGAATTACACCGAGCCCGTCGACCACGATTCGCTCGGCATCTTCCAGCAGCGTCCCAGCACGGGCTGGGGAACGCCCGAGCAGATCACCGACGTGCCGACGTCCTCGAAGTCCTTTTACGGAGTGGCTCCGTTCGGGACCAATCGCGGGCTCGTCCAGATTCCCGGCTGGGAGACGATGCCGCCCGGCGACGCGGCGCAGTCCGTACAGAATTCCGCCGCCCCCGGTGCGTACGCGCAGTGGGAGCAGTTCGCGCGCGATCTGCTCGCGCAGGAGGGTCCCTCCGTGGAGCCGATCCCGTAAGGGGCCGCGGGCTCCGGGCCCGTAGGGGTCAGCGGGTGTAGCGGGCCGTGTAGCGCATGATCCGCTCCACCCGCGCCCGCTGCGCCGCGGGCACCCCGCCCTCCCGGATGACCGCCTCGTCGCTGGTCAGATACCCCGCGGCGATGAGCGCGGGCAGGTCCCCGCGCAGGCCCTGCGCCCTGAACTGCTCCCCCAGCCAGCACAGGAAGGGGGACATGGTGGCGATGGCGTCGGCCGGCGAGCGGTAGTCGGCCCTGCCGTCGCCGTCGCCGTCCACCTTCCAGTGCGCGAAGACGCGAGGGGTCCACATCGCGATGCCGTACTCGTGGTCGCGAGGGTGCTCGGCCCCCGACCGGAAGCCGCTCTCCTCCTTGAGGATCCCCGCGACCAGCGCCGGGCTCACCGCCTCGTCCCCGCACCGCCGCGCCGACCGCTCGATGTCCCCCTCCAACGAGCGCGGCACGTCGGTGCCGGCGGCCAGCTCACCGCCGCGCGCGGCGAGGATGCCGTCGCCCCGTACACCGCCGGCACCGGGCGACCGCGAGCCCGGGGCCGCCGAACCGCCGCCCCGCGCCCCCGAGTTGCCGGGCCCCGCGCCCGAATCACCGGAGGCGACCAGAGCGCCCGCGCCCGTACCGGCGGCGAGCAGCACCGCGCACGCGACACCCACCAGGACCGCGGTACGGGGCCTGCGGCGAGGGTCCCGCACGCGACCGGCACCGACCGGCCCCTCGCCCTCCCGCCCCTCAGCCGCCAACTCCCCGACCCGCGCCGCGACCTCCTCCGCGCTCAGCGCCGCACGCTCCACGTGGCCTGGCCGCAGGCAGTCGGCGATCAGCCGCGCCCACCCCTGAGACAGGCGGGTGTCCAGCCTCAGGGGCGCGCGCCCTCCCGCGTACGACTGGGCCGCAAGTGCCCGCGCCCGCGCCGAACCGCCGGGGAACGGGTGCAGTCCGCCGGTGAGCACCTGGTGTGCCAGCACCCCGAAGGCCCACACGTCCGCGCTCGGCCGCACCACGCTGCGCCCGCCCCTGCGCTCGGACCACCACTCGGGCGGTACGTGGTCGAGCGAGCCGAGCGGGAGCACATAGGCGTGCGTCCCGTCCAGCTCGGCGGTCAGGCCGAAGTCGGCGAGCCAGACGTGACCGTCGTCCGTGAGCAGCACGTTGGCGGGCTTGAGGTCGCCGTGCACCCAGCCGCGGCCGTGCAGGTGGGCGAGGCCGGAGGCGACGCCGCGCAGCACCCGGACGCGCTCCGCCCACGCGGGGGCCTCCGCGCCGCCGTCGAGCAACTCCTGGAGGCTGCGGTCCGCACGGTCCATGACCAGCGCGGTCGTACCGTCCAGCGACGGCCGTTCGGCGTCCCCCACCGTCAACGACGCGCGGGTGCGCACCACATGGGGGTGCTCGGCCGCCAGCCCGAAGCGGACCTCGCGGCGCGCGAGCTCGTCCACCGTCTCGCGCTGACCGGGCGAAAGCCGCTCCGTACGCAGGAGCTTGACGGCCGCCCGCGCCCCGTCGGCGGTGCTCTCGGCCGCGTACACCACGGCCCAGCTCCCCGCGCCGATCCGCTCGGTCAGCCGCCACTCGCCGATCCGGTAGCCGGTCGGCAGACCGGAACCGATTCCCTCGGGCGGGGAATCGGAATCGGAGGACCCAGCGGAGGCATCCGACATCGCTCATCTCCCCCGGCCCGGAAGCAGCGCGAGGTGTTCTTCCCGTACGAGGTCGAAGCGGAGGGCGAGAGAGACGAGTTCGGCCCGCTTGCTGCCGGACCAGCCCGTCGCCGGGCCTCCGGGGGCCGCGCCCTCGTCCGCCGCCCCGTCCAGCCGCAGCTTCACCGAGGTCAGATAGTCGATGTGGTAGTTGACGGCGGTGCGGGTCAGCCCCGCGCAGGACTCCAGCGCCGACAGGCGCCGCAGCACGTCCCCGACCCCCGGCACGGCGCCGCTGGAGGCGTCCCGCAGCCGCGGCTCGCACAGCGCGACGAGGACCAGGAAGTACTTCGCCGTACGGTCCAGCGTGAACGGGCTCTCCGTCGGCTCCCCGACTCGCAGGCCCGCCCGCACCTCAGCCTGTACACCCAGGTCATCGGCCAGATAGGCGTGTTCGGGCGCGTACACCTTGAAGCTCGCGTCCCCGTTGCGCGCGGGCAGCACCACCCGGGACAGCTCGAAGGGCACGGGCGCGCGCAGCCTTCCCGGCGCGACCTTGATGTGCTCCCCCGCGCCCTCCAGGTTCTCCACCGCGTACGTCGCGCCCTCGCTGTAGTTGGACAGGCACCAGTAGTCCTCGTACGCGCAGATCTGCCCCGCGTGCCGCGAGACCGCGGGGTCGTCGAGCACCACCCGCGCGCCGCCGCCCTCCTCGCCGCGGCCGATGTCGACGGTCTCGCCGGGGCCGAGCCGCAGGAGCCGCGGGCGGCCCGCCGCCCGTGCCGGGTCCCGCACCGCGCCGCCGGCCGCTCCGGCCTCCGGCGGCGCCTCCACGATCACGGTGTCGATGCCTCGCCCCTCCCCTCCAGTCCCCTCCAGAAGGTCGCAGATCCCGCGCATTTTACAGCGGTATCGCCGTCCCGGGGCGTGATCGGGGACCTCGTTCCGCCCCTCGCGGCGTCGGCACGGAGCGTTCAACTCCCTTACGTCAGGGGCACGTTGGCGTTTCCCCGAGGTTTCCCGTACGGGATGTCCCGGACGGCGCGGGCGCCGGACCCGGTGGGTGCACGCAGCACCGGTACCGCCGCTCCACCGGCTGTTCCGATCAGCGCGCCGGGCGCAATACGCTGCCGCCGTGCCGAGGGCACAGCCCCGGGCCGCGTTCCCGCCTCCCGGCGCTCCAGACGGGGGACTCCCGTTGCCGAGAGGTCTCCGCGCGAGGAGCCGCGCCGAGCGGCGCGCTCCCGCCGCCCGACGGCCGTCGCGCTCCAGCTTCCGACGGCCGTCGGTGCGCGCGGCGCGCGGCGGCGCGCTCTCCCCCGAGGCCCGGGCCGCAGGTCAGGCCGTGGAATGATCGGCACCGACCTGCCCCCTGACCAGCGCCCCTGCCGGGCGGAGACGCCATGCACGACTCACCACACGACGACGGGCCCGCGCACGACCACGACACGGAGGGCCCGGCCCGCGATCTCGGCGCGGCACAGCGGGCGCACTGGCAGCGCACGTACGCCGCCAACCCCGGCATGTACGGCGAGCGGCCCTCCGAGCCCGCCGTGTACGCGGCCCGCGCCTTCCGCGACGCCGGGGCCTCCGACGTACTGGAGCTCGGCGCGGGCCACGGCCGTGACGCGCTGTACTTCGCCGGCGAGGGCTTCGCTGTCAGGGCCACCGACTTCAGCGCGACCGGCCTGGGCCAGTTGGAGGAGGCCACGCGGCGCCGGGGGCTCGACGGCCGCGTGACCACGGCCGTGCACGACGTCCGCGCGCCGCTCCCCTTCCCCGACGCCTCGGCGGACGCCGTCTTCGCGCACATGTTGCTGTGCATGGCCCTGAGCACGGAGGAGATCCACACCCTCGTACGCGAGGTCCGCCGCGTGCTGCGGCCCGGCGGCACCTTCGTCCACACCGTCCGGCACACCGGCGACGCCCACTGCGGCACCGGCACCGCGCACGGCGACGACGTCTACGAACACGGCGGATTCGCCGTCCACTTCTTCGACCGCGCGCTGGTCGGGGCGCTCGCCGAGGGCTGGAGCCTCGATGAGGTGCACGCCTTCGAGGAGGGCGAACTGCCGCGCCGCCTCTGGCGCGTCACCCAGACCCTCCCGCGCTGACCCCGTACCCCGCCCCTGAGAACACCCCTCGGAATTCCCTGAGAACTCCCCCGAGATCTCCCCCCGAGAAAAGGACGTCCCGACCGTGCTCGTCGCCCGCTCCGCCGCCCTGTTCGCCGTCGCCGCGCTCTTCGAGATCGGGGGTGCCTGGCTGGTCTGGCAGGGCCTCCGCGAACACCGCGGCTGGCTGTGGATCGGCGGCGGCGTCATCGCCCTCGGGCTGTACGGGGTCGTCGCCACCCTCCAGAACGACGACAACTTCGGCCGCATCCTGGCCGCGTACGGCGGCGTCTTCGTGGCCGGCTCGCTCGCCTGGGGCATGGTCGCCGACGGCTACCGCCCCGACCGCTTCGACGTCATCGGCGCGCTCATCTGCCTCGCCGGCATGGCCGTGATCATGTACGCGCCGCGAGGGAACTGAGGGACGGCGCACGGCGGTTGCGGTGCGGAGGCTCGGTTGCGACGCCCTGGTGACAGAGCCTCGGCTACCGTTCGGAGGAACGCCCGTTCGGCCCCAGCAGAAGGCAGGCTCACGTGACCGAGGAACCGCGCCAGGACGACACCGGCACCCGCACCGACACCGCCGGGAGCGCCGAGCATCCCCAGGCGCCGTGGTGGGCGGACCTCGGACTCCCGGGCGGCATCCTGCTGATCGTTCTCGGCGCGGCCCTGGGCGTCTCGCTGGTCCTGTTCTCCGAGAACTGGCAGGACAGCGACACGCTGCCGAATCTCTACGGGGTGGCCCGGGTGGTCGCGATCGGGCTGGTGGTGGGCGGCGGCGCGCTGGTGACCCGCCGCAAGCGCGCCGCCAAGGGCGCGGACGCCTCAACGGGGCCGGAAGACGCCTGAGTTCGAGCCCCTGACACTCCCCTGTCGGCGCTCACACCTTCCCGATCCCCAGCGTGTTCGCGCCCGGCAGCAGGCCCGAGCCGATGACCGCGACCCAGGGGTCCCCCAGCAGGTCGCCGAGGCGGTCCATGGCGGTCGCGCCCAGTGCCTGCCAAGGGCCTGCCGCCAGTTCGTCGGTGTGGCGCTCGACCTCGGCCCGCAGGTCACGGCCCGCTTCGGTGGCCGTGCCGTCCGGCTCCAACAGGCCGCGTGCGGCCAGCCGTCCGCGTGCCGCGACCCACTCCTGCGCGCTCCAGGCCCTGCTCCCGAAGGTCTCCTCGGGCGCGGCGCCGATCGCCGCGAACGACACCAGCGCCTCGACCGGGTCGAGCCGCGCGATCATCAGCGCCGCGAGGTGGCCGTCGCCGCGGTGCTCGCGCAGGATCGTCGCCGCCTGCCACAGCGCCAGGTGCGGGGCGTCGGGCCAGGGTTGCGCGGCGTTCGCCGCGGCGAGCGGCCGGCCCGCGTGGACGGCGGACTCGGCGGCGCGGCGGG
The DNA here is from genome assembly GCF_039605595.1 of Streptomyces odontomachicola. Lineage (NCBI taxonomy): Bacteria > Bacillati > Actinomycetota > Actinomycetes > Kitasatosporales > Streptomycetaceae > Streptomyces > Streptomyces odontomachicola. Next base: position 119,710 of record NZ_JBCFOK010000010.1, on the reverse strand, counting down.
CCAGGGCCGCGGCCTCGGCCAGTTCGGGGCTGTCGACGCGGTCGCCGAGGAGCGCGCGGTAGGCGCGGTCCGCGGCGCGCAGGCGGGCGGCGAGGGCGGTCGCCGGACTCGCCGCGTCCCACACGGCGGGTACGTACTCCCGCACCATCGCCGGGCTGAAGCTGTAGAACGCCGACGTCACCCGCTCGCTCCCGGCCGCGCCGAGCGGCGCGGCCCGCCAGGCGAAGTACGCGGGCCAGCGCCCTGCCTCGATGCCGAGCCGCTCCGCCTCCTCGAAGCTCTCCGGGGCGAAGTAGACCACCGAGTGCAGCGGTTCCAGCAGATGCCACAACTGCCGTACGCGGCCGAGCTCGACCGGTGTTCCCTGATCCGCCATGACGCCTCCTTGTCCGGCATCATCCACCTCCCCTCACCAGCCGTGACCAGGACGCACACCGTCCACTTCACCGAGAACACCGCGCCGATGAGGGCCACGGCCGCGTTATCGGCGCCTGTCACCGGTCGCGGGTGTCGTGGCGTTGCAGCTTGGTCAGGGGTGAGGGGCTGTACCGGGGCAGGAACGGTGGGCTCCGGGAACCCTCGTACGGGCGCGGCGGCGTGTTGTAGCGTGTCGCGCCGCGTAGGGAGACCGGTCGGGGGTGGGAGGAGTCGGACGTGGGGCAGGCGGCGGAAGTCGAGGTCGACGGGCGAAGGGCCCGGGGGCTCCGTAAACGCGAGGTCATCATCGACGCGACCCTGCGCATAGTGGAGCGCGACGGCGTCGCGGCCATCACGCACCGGGCCGTGGCCCGCGAAGCGGACATCCCCGCGAGCTCCGTCTGCTACTACTACGCGACCCTGGACGACCTGCTGGTCGCCGCGCTCACCGAGGCGTCAGAGGCGTACATCGTGCAGCTCCGCGAGCTCGTCGCGGACGGCGGCGACGCGCTGGAGGGCCTGGCACGCGTCATCGCCGAGGCCGGCGGGCCCAACAGGCTGCGGGCACTGGCCGAACGGGAGCTCACGCTGCTCGCCTCCCGCCGCCCCGCGCTCCGCCCCATCGCGCTGCGCTGGCGCGAGACGGTCGCCGAGGTGGCCCGGCACTACACCGCCGAACCCCGCATGGTCCAGGGCCTGGTGGCCACGGCCGACGGCATGTGCGCGCGGGTGCTCCTCGGTACGGAGAAGCTGGACGTGGAGGAGATCACCGCGGCGCTGCGGCACGCACTGCGCCCGGCCTGAGCGGGACGGCACGGGACGGCGCGGGGCGGGGCGGACGGGACAGGGCCGGATCACGTACACCACGTACAGGCCGGCGATCACGCCGCGCGACCCCGGCCCCACCCCGTACTCCCTCCTACAACACCCCGTCCCACAGCGCCCGTTCGGGGCCGTCCGCCAGCTCCGTCGTCGTCCAGGTCGTGCCGATGCGCTGGACCGTCGGGCGGTCGACGGCGTACTGGGGCCAGCCGGGGTCGCCGGTCGTGGCGAAGTCGACCCAGGCGCGGTGGGTGCGGCGGGACAGCTCGCGGGTGGGGTCGTCGTCGGGGATTCCCAGGTCGCCGTAGTCGACGCGGCCCACGTTGTCGAAGACGAAGGGGAGTTCCAGGCCGTGGCAGGCGCCGAGGCGGCCGTCGAAACCGGGCGAGGACCAGGCGAACTCATACCGCCACGTCCCAGCGCCGTGCGGCGCGTGCGCGTCGGCCAGGCGCTTGGTGGGGACCGCGAAGACGTAGTCGGTGCCGAGCGCGGAGTAGGGGTCGCCGCGACCGGCCGCCCGGTACGCCGCGGCCACCGCGTCCGGGTCGGGGTGCAGCGGGGCGGCGGCCGAGGGCAGTTCGGCGTCCGGTACGGAGATGCCGAGGCCCACGGTGTAGAAGTTGAACTCCTCGGCGTTGGAGCCCAGGAGGAGGTCCACGCCGGACGCCGAGCTCGCGGCCACCATCTCCGCGGCCTGCCCGGTCAGCAGCTCGCCGTCGATCACGGTGGACAGCGGCGTGAGCCCCATCAGCGGGTGCCTGGCGCCGTCGACGGCGAGGCCGGGGCGGCGCAGGAGCAGCTCGCTCAGCGCCCCCACCAGCTCGCCGTCGGAGAACCGGGCGAAGGACTCCGCGCTGGGCCGGGCGCCCAGTAGCTCGGCCAACTGCCGCGAGGCGGAGGCCGCCTGCGCGCGCGTCACGCTCGCGCACCCGCCCCCGCTCTGGCTCACGGCGCGCCGGAACAGCCCGGCGGGCGCGGCGGCCAGCAGCGCGGCCACGCTCATCCCTCCGGCCGACTCCCCGGAGACGGTGACCCGCTCGGGGTCGCCGCCGAACGCCGCGATGTTCTCCCGCACCCAGTGCAGCGCGGCGATCTGGTCGAGGAGGCCGCGGTTGTCCGGGGCGCCCTCCAGCGAGGCGTAACCGGCGACGCCCACGCGGTAGTTGAGGGTGACCAGCACGACGCCGTCCTGCGCGAAGCGGGTGCCGTCGTACCCCGCGCCGCTGCCCGAACCGCTCACGAAGGCGCCGCCGTGGAGGAAGACCAGCACCGGGAGCCCGGCGGCGCCGGGGTCGGGGGTCCAGACGTTGACCGTGAGGCTTTCCTCGCCGCGCACCCAGCCGGGCCCGCCGATGGCGGAGAAGTCGACGCCCGGCATGCGGCCCTCGGGCTGCGGTGCGGTGGGTCCGTAGCGGGTGGCGTCGCGCTCGCCGCTCCACGTGGGCGCGGGTCCGGGAGCGGCGAAGCGGGCCGCGCCGACGGGCGGTGCGGCGTACGGGATGCCGAGGAACGCGTGGACGCCCTCCCGCTCGCTGCCGCGGAGGCCGCCCTGCTTCAGCTCAACTCTCGTCACCCTGCGCTCCCTCGACCACGACCGACCTCAACCTCGTACTCTCGTCCCACTCCAACGTGCGCCGCACGGCGAGAATTCCGCACCACGAAAACCGCCCGACGCAGACCGTCCATCGACGTCACCCCGCGAAAGCCGCACCACGAAAAGCAGCCCCACGAAACAGCCGAGCCGCCCCGCCGCGGCAAGCCGCGGTCAGCCCTTCCTGGCTCCCGCCCGCAGCCCGTCCATGACCAGGTCCAGGAGGCGGGTGGCGCGCGGCTGCCAGTCGCCCGCGGGGTCGATCTGCCACAGGCCGCCGATGGCGAGAAGGAGGTCCTCTGCGGTGACGCCGGGGCGGATGGTCCCGGCGTCCTCAGCCGCGCGGAGGAGGAGTTCGGCGGCCGAGGCCACCGGCGCGTGGCCCGGCTTGGCCGGTTTTCCCGGCGCGCTGGTGGCCTGCCGTATCGCGTCGGCCAGGCCCGCCTTGGCCATCGCGAAGCGCGCGAAGTGGTCCATCCACTCGCGCAGCGCCCGGTCCGGCGCGCGGGTCTCCAGCAGCCGGGCCGCGCTGTCGGCGAGCTGCTGCATCTCGTGCCGGTACACCTCGAGGACCAGCGCCTCGCGGTTGGGGAAGTTGCGGTAGAAGGTGCCCTGCCCCACGCCCGCCTTCTTCGCGATCGCGCTCAGCGGGGCATCGGCGCAGCGGGTCAGCTCGGACAGCGCGACCTCCAGGATGCGGTCGCGGTTGCGCTGCGCGTCGGGGCGCAGCGGCGGCCCGTTCTTGTGCTGCACGCCTCCTCCTCCCGGACGGTCACCACGAGTTCCCGCCGGTTCCGCTCTGCGCGGCTCAACTTTCCTTGCCGAGCGGACAGTTGTCCGGTAGGTTCCCCGAGTAGCGGACAACTGTCCACTTAGGTCCACCTTAGCCCCCGGTCGCGCACGGCGCGAAGAGCGGGGGCTCCATGGTCACCGTGCCCCGTGCCTCGTACCTCACGCCCCCGTACCGGGGTGCGCACTCCGGGCCGCGGCCCCCGTCACGGCCGCCGCACCGGACCGGAACACCGGAACCCGCCAGGGACACCGAAGAAAGGCCGAACGTGACTCCACCGACGTCGACGTCCAGCTCCATCACCCTGAACATCAACGGCGAGAAGCACACGCTTCCCGTGGACCACCGCACCACCCTGCTCGACGCGCTGCGCGAGCGGCTGGGCCTGACCGGCACCAAGAAGGGCTGCGACCAGGGCCAGTGCGGCGCCTGCACGGTGCTGCTCGACGGGCGCCGCTCCGTCGCCTGCCTCCAGCTCGCGGTGGCGGCCGAGGGGCGCGAGATCACCACCATCGAGGGACTGGCCGAGGGCGAGCATCTGCACCCGGTGCAGCAGGCGTTCCTCGACCTGGACGGCTTCCAGTGCGGCTACTGCACGCCGGGCCAGATCTGTTCGGCCGTCGCGATGCTCGACGAGCACGCCGAGGGCTGGCCCAGCGCGGTCACCGAGGACGTGCGGCCCGAGGCGCCGGCCGCGCTCACCGACGAGGAGATCCGCGAGCGGATGAGCGGCAACCTGTGCCGCTGCGGCGCCTACGTCTCCATCGTCCAGGCGGTCGCGCGGGCCGCCGAGGCGAAATCCGTCACCGCGCAGGAGGCCGTGGCATGAGGGAGTTCGGCTACGCACGCGCCGAGGACGTCCAGGGGGCCGTCGCGCTGCTCGGCGCCGACCCTGACGCCCGATTCCTGGGCGGCGGCACCAACCTGGTCGACCTGATGAAGACCGGCGTGGAACGCCCGTCCCGCCTCGTCGACGTACGCGAACTGCCCCTGGACCGCATCGAGTCCACCGGGGAGACCGAGGACGGCGGGCTGCACATCGGCGCGACCGTCACCAACAGCGAGCTGGCCGCGCATCCCGAGGTGCGCCGCCGCTACCCCGCGGTGGCGCAGGCCGCGCTGTCCGGGGCTTCGGGGCAGCTGCGCAACATGGCCACCGTCGGCGGCAATCTGCTCCAGCGCACCCGCTGCGGCTACTTCGCCGACGTGAGCCAGCCGTGCAACAAGCGCTCCCCCGGCAGCGGTTGCCCCGCCGTCGCGGGCGAGCACCACAACCACGCGATCCTCGGCGCGAGCGAGCACTGCGTGGCGGTGCACCCCTCCGACATGGGCGTGGCGCTGGCCGCCTTCGACGCGGTGATCGCGTACGAGACGGCCGAGGGGCCCGGCACGCTGCCGGTCTCCGAGTTCTACCGGCCCGTGGGCGACACCCCGCACCTGGAGACCGCGCTGCCCGCCGGCGCGCTGATCACCGGGGTGACCCTGCCGCACGCGCCGGTCGCCGCGCACTCGCGGTACCGCAAGGTGCGCGAGCGCGCCTCGTACGCCTTCGCGCTGGGCTCGGTCGCGGCCGCCCTGGAGGTGCGGGACGGGACCGTGCGCGAGGCCCGTCTCGCGCTCGGCGCCGTGGCGTCCAGGCCCTGGCGCGCACGGGAGGCCGAGCGGGTGCTGACCGGCGCCCCGGCGACCGCGGAAACCTTCGCGGCCGCGGCCGACGCCGAACTGGCAGCGGCCGAGCCGCTGTCCGGCAACGCCTACAAGGTGACCCTGATACGCAACCTCATAGTCGCCGAACTGACCAGGCTGGCAGGACTCCCAGGCGCCGAGGGACCCACGGGCCCCACGGACCCCGCGGCGAACGGCCCCGCACACCCCGGCCCCGCAACCGGCCCCGCAGAGGAGGGCGACCGATGACCACGGCCACCACATCCGTACCGACCTCGCTGGGCACCGCGCACACCCGCGTCGAGGGCCTGGAGAAGGTCACGGGGGCCGCGCGCTACGCGGGCGAGTTCTCCTTCGCGGAGCTGGCGCACGGCTGGCTCGTGCTGTCCACCGTCGCGCGCGGCCGCGTCAGCGCGGTCGAGGACGGCCCCGTACTGGAGATGCCCGGCGTGCTCGCCGTGCTGCACCACGGGAACGCGCCGCGCGTGGACACCGACTACACCGGAATGCTGGGCGCACCCGACCCCACAGCGGCGCTGTTCCAGAACGACCGGGTGACCTGCCAGGGCTGGCCGGTCGCGCTCGTCGTCGCCGAGACCTCCGAGCAGGCCAGGGAGGCGGCGGAGTCGCTGGAGGTGCGGTACGAGGCGGAGCCGCACGACACGGAGCTCGTCGCGGAGCACCCGGACAGCTACGCGCCCGAGGGCGGCGAGATGGCCAAGGGCGACCTGGAGTCGGCGCTCGCCGCGTCCGAGGTGGTGCTGGACGCGGAGTACACCACCCCGGAGGAGCACCACACGCCGATGGAGCCGCACGCGGCGACCGCCTTCTGGGAGGGCGGCAGGCTGGAGGTGCTGGACTCCAACCAGGGCAGCAAGTGGGTGGCGAACGAGCTCGCCAGCCTCTTCTCGCTCGACCCCTCGGCGGTCCGGGTGCGCTCCGAGCACATCGGCGGCGGCTTCGGCTCCAAGGGCCTGCGCGCGCACCAGGTCGGCGCGGTGATGGCCGCGACCGTGCTGCAGCGCCCGGTACGCGTCGTACTGACCCGCCGTCAGATGTTCTCGCTCACCGGCTACCGCAGCCCCACCATCCAGCGCGTCCGCCTCGGCGCCGAGCCCGGCGGCCGGCTGCGCGCGCTGGAGCACCGCGGGCTGAACCTCAGCTCCCGGGTGTTCGAGTTCGTCGAGCACACCGCGGGCACGGGCCGCGTGCTGTACGAGGCCGAGGCGCACCACACGGGGCAGCGCGTCGTACGCCTCGACATGCCCTCGCCGACCTACATGCGCGCGCCGGGCGAGGCGCCCGGCTCGTTCGCGCTGGAGTCGGCGATCGACGAGCTGGCCGAGAAGTGCGGCGTCGACCCGATCGAGCTGCGCGCGCTCAACGAGCCGGAGACGGGGCCGCTCTCCGGCCTGCCGTTCAGCACCCGCAGGCTGCAGGACTGCTTCCGCGAGGGCGCCGGGCGCTTCGGCTGGGCTGACCGCGATCCGCGCCCCGGGATGCGCCGCGAGGGGCGGTGGCTGATCGGCACCGGTACGGCGGCAGCCTCCTTCCCCGCCTTCGCCATGCCCTCCACGGCCTCGGCGACCGCCTGGGCCGACGGCACCTTCACGGTGCAGATCACCGCCGCCGACATCGGCACGGGGGCGCGCACCGCGCTGTCGCTGGTCGCCGCCGACGCGCTGGGGGTCTCGCCGGACCGGGTCCATGTGCGCATCGGGGACAGCGACTTCGGCCAGGCAATGATCGCCGGAGGGTCGGCAGGCACCCGCTCGTGGTCCTGGGCGGTCGGCATCGCGGCCCGTGAGCTGCGCGAGCGGCTGTCGCTGGGCGGCGCCGTCCCGGCCGAGGGCCTCACGGTGCGCTCCGACACCTCCGAGGAGATCGGCGCGCTCGCGCAGAAGGAACGGCACTCCTTCGGCGCGCAGTTCGCCGAGGCGGCCGTGGACGTCGCCACCGGCGAGGTGCGGGTGCGCCGGATGCTCGGCATCTTCGCCGCCGGGCAGATCGTCAACCCGCTCACCGCGCGCAGCCAGTTGGTCGGCGGCATGATCTGGGGCCTTTCCATGGCCCTGCACGAGGAGGCGGTGCGCGACCCCGCCTCGGGTGCGCAGGTCGGCGCCGACATGGCCGGGTACCACGTGGCCGCGCACGCCGACGTGCCGCCCATCGAGGCGGACTGGATCGATGACCCCGACCCCGACGACCCGGTCGGGATCAAGGGCATCGGCGAGGTCGGCATCGTGGGCGCCGCGGCGGCCGTGGCCAACGCGGTCTGGCACGCGACGGGCGTGCGGCACCGCAGCCTGCCCATCCGGCCGGACCGCGTACTCGCCGGAGGCGCGGCGCCGGGAGGCTCGGGAGCCGGGCGTGCTTGACATCGCCGGGGAGCTGGAGCGCTGGGCCCGCGAGGGCCGGGACTTCGCCGTCGCCACCGTGGTGGACGTCGGCGGCAGCGCGCCGCGCGACCCGGGCGCCGCCCTGGCCGTGGACTCCGAGGGCACCGCGGTCGGCTCGGTCTCCGGCGGCTGCGTGGAGGGCGCGGTGTACGAACTGTGCGAGCAGGCACTCCGCGACGGCCGTCCGGTGCGCGAGAGCTTCGGCTACAGCGACGAGGACGCCTTCGCCGTCGGGCTGACCTGCGGCGGGGTCATCGAGGTGCTGGTCACTCCGGTCGCCGCGGGATCGCCGCTCGCCGCGGTGTTCGCCGCCGCGCTCTCCGCCGCCGCGCGCGGGGAGGCGGCGGCCCTCGCCCGGGTGGTGGAGGGTCCCGCCGAACTCCTCGGCAGGGCGCTGCTGGTGCGCCCCGACGGCTCGTACGAGGGCTCCCTCGGCGGTCATCCGGAACTGGACGCCACAGCGGCGGCCGAGGCCCGCTCCCGGCTGGACCTGGGCCGCACCGGTACGGCGGCGGTCGCGGAGGACGGTTCGCACTGCCCCGGAGGGCTCACGCTCTTCGTGGAGTGCGCGGTGCCGCCGCCGCGCATGATCGTGTTCGGCGCGGTGGACTTCGCCTCGGCGCTGGTGCGCGCGGGCTCCTTCCTCGGCTATCACGTGACCGTGTGCGACGCGCGCCCCGTCTTCGCCACCCGCGCGCGCTTCCCCGCGGCCGACGAGGTCGTCGTGGACTGGCCGCACCGCTACCTGCGGGGTACGGAGACCGACGGCCGCACCGTGCTGTGCGTGCTCACGCACGACGCCAAGTTCGATGTGCCGCTCCTGGAGGAGGCCCTGCGCCTGCCGGTGGCGTACGTGGGCGCGATGGGCTCCCGCCGCACCCACGAGGACCGCACCCACCGCCTGCGCGAAGCGGGCCTGACCGAGGCCGAGTTGGCCCGCCTCCACTCCCCCATCGGCCTCGACCTGGGAGCCCGCACTCCGGAGGAGACGGCCCTGTCGATCGCCGCAGAGATCGTCGCTTCGCGACGCGGGGGTACGGGCGCGCCGCTGACGGGCACGGCGTCACCGATCCACCGCGATCGGGCGGGGCACGGAGTGGCGGCGGCTTAGCGGCGGCACGGCGTTGGAGCACGGGGCTTGGGCCCGCGCGCCTGGAGATCGCTCCGGGGGCGCGGGCCCCTCTGCCGAGTACACCTCGGATGTGGGGTGCGTGGTCACCGAGCTCCGGGTGTCGTGCGTACGGCTAGTGGCGGGTGGTCAGGGCCTGGGCCCTCCGGTGGTCACCGCTTCGTGTCGTTCCTCTCCTTCCCCGCGTGCGGCGGGCGCGGGGCGGATCAGCGCCGTTGCGGCCAGGCCCAATGCGACGAAGCCTGCCGCTGCGTAGCTGCCCAGGGCGATGCCCTCGGCCATCGACTCGCGGGCCGCCTCTGCCGCGTACGCCGTCTGTCCGTCGGCCGCGAGCGGAGCGATCGCCGCCCCCGCGCTGTCGGTTACGGCGCGTGTGATGCCCTCGGCCCGGGCCGTGGGAACGCCGGCCTCGGTGAGGCGGTCGTGCAGCGCGGAACCCAGCGCGGTGAAGAACAGCGTCGTGAGCACCGCGATGCCCAGCGCCGCGCCGAGCTGTCGGAAGGCGCTCTGCACGCCGGAGCCCTGGCCCGCGCTCGGCCCCGGGACATCGGCCAGGACCAACCCCGTGACCTGCGCCGTCGCGAAGCCGACCCCGATGCCGTACACGAACAGCGCCATCGCGACGGACCACCACGCGGTGTCCTCCGCCGCGATCAGGCCCAGCCACGCGAGCCCCGCGATCTCCAGCGCCAGTCCGGCGCGCACCTGCCCGAGCGCCGTGACCCTGGCCGCGAGCCCGAAGCTCGCGCCGCTCGCGAAGAAGCTGCCGACGGCCAGGGCCACGAGCGCGAGCCCGGCCTCCACCGCCGTGTACCCCAGGGTGAACTGGAGCCACAGCGGCAGCACCGCGATGATCCCGAACTCCCCCAGCCCGATGAGCACGGTCACGACGTTGCCGTTACGGAAGGAGGCGATCGAGAACAGCCGCAGATCCATCAACATCCGCCCGCCGCTCCCGAGTTGTCCTCCGCCCTCGTCCCGCCGCAGGAGCACGGCTTGCCTGCGGACGAACACGGCGAGCGCCACGGCTCCGAGCACCAGCGCCACCAGGACCGGCGAGGGACCGCCGCCCCAGCGGAACCCGCCGGCCTCGAACGCCCTGACCGTGGCGAACCATCCGTACGTCCGCCCCTCGACGAGCCCGAACGCGAGCAGCCCCAGCCCGAGCACCGACAGCGCGCCGCTCACCGCGTCCACCCGCCCCGTACCCCGGGGCGAGGGCGCGAGGAACATCAGCGTGCCGCAGCAGATCAGCACGGTGAGCGGGACGTTGATGCCGAACGCCCAGCGCCACGAGGCGTGTTCGGCGAGCCAGCCGCCCAGCAGCGGACCGAGCGCGGAGGCGGCGCCGATGGTCGAGCCCCAGACGGCGAAGGCCTGGCCGCGCTCCTTGCCGTGGAACGTCGCGTTCAGCAGCGCCAGCGACGTCGGCAGGATCAGCGCGGCGCCCGCGCCCTGGAGGAAGCGGGCGAGGACGAGCAGTTCGCCGGTGGGCGCGAGCCCGGCGAGCACGCTCGTGACGCCGAAGGCCGCGACGCCCGCGAGGAACACCCTGCGGGCCCCGAGGATGTCGGCGAACCGCCCGGCCAGCAGGAGCAGCGCCGCGAAGACGATCGCGTACGACTCCTGGACCCACTGCACCTGACTGGAGTCGACGCCCAGATCCTCGACGACCGAGGGGACGATCACGTTGACGATCGTGGTGTCGACCACGATCAGCGCGACCCCGAGCGCGATGACGCCGAGCCCGAGCCATCGGCGCGCGGGGGAAGGGATGCTCACGCTAATTACCTCCATCATGAAGTAATTCCATGGTGGAGATATATTGCAGCGGAGGTAGATTGTCAAAGCGCCCTGTGGAGCGCGGACTTGGAACACCGGCCGGAACGGAGGCCTCCAGTGGAGGAAGCGCGCAAGAAACCGGCGCGGAAGACGCCGGCGCAGCAGCCGGACGACATCGCCGCGCAGCGCGAACGCCTCGCCGAGCAGCTCAGGGCGTACGGCGCCGACTTCACCGAACTCGGCCGCCGCTTCGCGACGCTGCTGGGCGTGCACTCCACCGACGCCTTCGCGCTCCTGGAGATCGCCTCCGCCGAGGAGAAGGGCACGCCCCTGTCCCCCGCGCTCCTCGGCAAGCGCATCTCCCTCTCCTCGGGGGCCATGACCGCGCTGTTGAACCGCCTGGAGAAGGCGGGCTACGTCTCGCGCACGCGCGAGCACGCGGACAGGCGCGTCGTCACCCTGCGCGCCAACGCCCGGGTGAAGCAGCTCGGCGAGGAGTTCTTCGGCCCGGTCAACGCGCGCCACGACGCCGTACTGGCCGCGTACCCGCCCGCCGTACTCCAGCAGTTCGAGACCCTGCTGACCCGGCTCCGCGCGGCCATGGAGACCCAGCCGGGCCAGGGCGAAGACGCCGCTCCCTAGACCAACCCGAGGCCACCGCCCCGGCCGGGACGGCAACGCTCCCCCTCCCCCGACGCGGCACACCGCGCTACCATTTGGGCACTCGCCCAAGGCAGTTGCACTGGGCGGGCGTACAACTCACCCGTGCAAGGCAGGCGCCCGAGGTGGCGGGCGCACACCATGACGCCAGCACCATGACGTGAGGGGAACGGACATGGCCTCATCCCGTACCGCGGGCGCCGCCGTACGCGAGCGGCTGTTGCGGGCGGCCGGTGAGCTCATCGCCGAGCGCGGCTGGGGCGCGGTCAGCACCCGTACCGTGGCGGCGCGCGCCGGGGTCGGCCCCGGGCTGGTGCACTACCACTTCGCCTCGCTCCAGGCCCTGTTGGCGCAGGCCGCCGTCGAGGCGATCAGGAATGTCGCGGGCGGCATGGCTGCGGCGACGGCGCAGGCCGGGGACGTGGAGTCGGGGCTGCGCGAGCTGGTGGGCGCGCTGTTCGGCCACGCGCCGGACGAACCGGTGTCGCTGCTGTTCAGCGAGGCGTATCTGGCCGCCACACGGGACGAGGACCTGCGCGCCGCGCTCGGCGAGGTCGCCGACGAGGCACGCGTACCGCTCGCCGGCTGGCTCGCGGAACACGGCGTACCGGAAGCCGACGCGACCGCCGGAGTCGTCCTCGCCACGCTCGACGGCCTGATGCTGCACCGCACCCTGCGCCCCGGCCTCACCACGGCGGAGGTCCTGCCCGTGGTGCTACGCCTCGTCCGTACCGACGACTGAAACGAAGGCCACACCGGCCGCGCCCCCGCTCACCCCGCCCCCGCCACCCGCGCACCTGCCTCGCACCGACCGACGGGAGGCAGCAGCAATGGCCACAAACACGGCAGCAGCAACACCGAGGAAGGCCCTGATCTGCGGGGCCGGGATCTCCGGGCTCGCGCTGGCGCACCGGCTGGACGCGCTCGGCTGGGAGGTCGTGGTGCTGGAGAAGGCGCGGGGCCCGCGCACCCAGGGCTACATGATCGACTTCTTCGGCCCCGGGTACGAGGCGGCCGAGCGCATGGGACTCCTGGCGCGCATGCGGGATATGAGCTACCGCATCGAGGAGGCCGCCTTCCTGGACGCCCACGGCAGGAGCCGCGCGGCGCTCTCGTACGCGCAGTTCGAGAAGGTGACGGGCGGCAGGATGTTCAGCACCATGCGCCCCGACCTGGAACGGGCCCTGCGCGAACAGCTCGGCGAGCGCGTGGAGTTGCGTTACGGCACCGGGCCCGCCGCGGTCACCGACAGCGCGGACGGCGTACGCGTGACCCTCGCCGACGGGACCGCGCACGAGGCGGACCTGCTGGTCGGCGCGGACGGCATCCACTCCACGGTGCGCGAGCTGGTCTTCGGGCCCGAGGAGCGGTATCTGCGCCCGCTCGGCTTCCACACCGCCGCGTACACCTTCGCCGACGAGGCGGTGCACGCACGCGTGCGGGACGGCTTCCGCCTCACCGACACCATCGGGCGGCAGATGGGCTTCTACGCGCTGCGCGACGGGCGGGTGGCCGCGTTCGCCGTGCACCGCACCGACGACACGACGCTCCCCGACGACGCGCGCGCGGCGCTGCGCGAGGAGTACGGCTCACTCGGCTGGGTCGTCCCGCGCGCGCTCGCCGCGTGCCCGCCGCACGAGGAGATCTACTACGACCAGGTCGCGCAGACCGTGCTGCCCCGCTGGCACAGCGGCCGCACCGTGCTGCTCGGCGACGCCTGCGGCGCGGTGTCCCTGCTGGCAGGGCAGGGCGCGTCGCTGGGCATCGCCGGGGCCTGGGTGCTGGGCGGTCACCTGGACGGGGCGCCGGACCCCGCCGAGGGAATGGAGCGGTACGAGAGCGAGTGGCGGCCCGTGGTGGAGGACAAGCAGGAGGTCGCGCGCAAGGGAGCGCGCTGGTTCCTGCCCGCATCACCCCTCCAGCTCCGCGCCCGCCACCTGATGGCGAGGCTCAGCCGCATCCCCGGCGTGGACCGCAGGATCGCCGCGGCCCTCACCGGCAAGGCCACGCCGCTGGGTCCGGAGCCCCGTCCGAACGCGCTGTCCGGGGTGGCGCGCGACGCCTGAGGCCGGGGGTCGGCATGCGTACGGCTGCGTGCTGCCGGGACCCTGTGCGAGCCGTGTGACGTGGGGCACATTCTGTCGGTCCATCTTGTTCGGGCATGCGCCGCCATCAAAGATTAAGCCGCCCAAATCAGGCCGAAGGACGGCCTGTTGACCTGAGGGGGAACATGTCCGGTTCGAAGAAGCACCTCAGATTCATCGCCGCCGCTGCCGTCGCGGCGGCACTCGCGCTGCCGACGGGGACCGCGATCGCCAAGTCCGCGACGGGAGGCGGCGTGACCGCATGGACACCGGCGAAGAACGACTCCGGCATCATCGCGGTCAAGGACGGCAGCAAGGACGGCGACCCGGGCAAGGCCGAGTACTACCGCTCGGCGAGCGCCGGCACCAAGCGGACCCTGTGGAACCACAGCGGCTCCGGCACCACCGTCTACTCCGGTGACGGCTCCCGGATCATCAAGTTCCAGGCGTGCGACGAGAACAACAACGCGCCGGACGACTGCTCCGGCTGGGTCGCTCCCTGACCGACCCGCACCGCATGACACCCCCGCCGGGCCGGCCGCACCGTGGGCCGGCCCGGCGGGGCCATGAAAGCCGGAGAATCCGGAGAAGCCGGAACGGACCGCTCCCGCGGACGACCGGGGGACGGCTCCCCTCCGCGGGGGCTCCCCTCCACGGGGAGCGAGGTGAGGAGCGAACGACGGTGACCGCGGGGAAGACGAGCGGGGACGCACCCGGACGGGACGACGACGGCCTGCGGGACGGACACCCGCGAGATGACGGGCCCGACGGACCACGAGCCGAGGGGGCACGCGCCGACGAGCTGCGCGCCGACGGCCTGCGCGTCGAGGGCCTGCGCGTCGAGGGCCTGCGCTGCCGCGTGGGCGAGCGGCTGCTGCTGGACGGCGTGGACCTCGCCGTCGGCCCGGGAGAGTCCGCCGCCGTCACAGGCCCCAGCGGTTCCGGCAAGTCCACGCTGCTGCTGTGCATCCTCGGCCTGACCAGCCCGGAGAGCGGCACCGTCACCGCCGGCGGCCACGAACTGACCGGGCTGTCGGCGCGGAGGCTGGCGAGGGTGCGCCGCGAGAGCATCGGTACGGTCTTCCAGTTCGGGGAGCTGCTGCCCGAGCTCACGCCGCTGGAGAACGTGGCCCTGCCCGCCCTCCTCTCCGGCGGCCCGCACGAGGACGCGTACCGCCGCGCCGCCGAGCTGCTGGACGAGCTGGAGGTGCCGCGCGAGGGCACGCCGACCGGGCTGCTGTCCGGCGGGGAGCGCCAACGCGCCGCCGTGGCCCGCGCTTTGATCACCGGGCCGCGCGTGCTGCTCGCCGACGAGCCCACCGGAGCGCTCGACGCGCGGACCCGCGAGGCCGTCGCCGACCTGCTCTTCACCGTCTCCGAACGGCGCGGCTGCGCCCTGCTGGTGGTCACCCACGACCCGTCGGTCGCCGCGCGCGCCGGACGCGTCCTGCGCCTCGAAGGGGGCCGGCTGACCCCGGATCCGGCGGAGCGCCACGCGCGCCGGAACCCCACGCTGGACGGGGCCACCGCGTGAGCACCGCGGCCGAACAGGCGCCGCCCGCCTCGGCCCCCGTATCCGCTCCCCCTCCCGCATCCCCGCCGTCAGAGCGTCGCGGCGGGCGTCTGACCTGGCACTTGCTGCGCATCGGCTTGGCCGCGGGGCGCGGCACTCCCGGCGACCGGCTGCGGCGGTGGGCGCTGTGCGCCGCCGCGGCCGCCGTCGCGCTGGTCGCGCTGGCGGCGGTGGCCGCTGTCGCCACGTACGAGGGGCGCGCCGACCGCGCCGCCGCGCGCGGACCGCTGCTCGGCGACCAGCCGCGGGGCGCCGTCGCGCTGTGGCGGGAGAGCTTCGACGCGGTGGGCGAGGTGCCGCACACCGTGGTGTACCTCCAGCCGCTCGCGCCGGACGCCGCGCCGCCGCCGGGCCTGACGCGCTGGCCGGCGCCGGGCGAGGCGGTGCTCTCGCCCGAACTCGTGCGCAGGGGCGGCCAGGAGCAGATCACCGGCCGGTACGGGAGGTTCGCGGGCACGATCGGCGAGGAGGGCCTGGTCTCCCCCTCCGAGCGCCTGGTGTACGCACGTCCCGCGCACGCTCCCGGCGCGGCCGAGCGCCGCGAGGCCTGGTCGTACGTACGCGGCTTCGGCCACCCCTATCCGATGGGCGAGATCCTGTACGCGCGCCCGCTGCCCCAAGTGCTGCTCGGGCTCGGCGCGTTGGCGGGCGTCCCCGCGCTGGCGCTGCTCGTCGTCGCCGCGCGCGTCGGCTCGCGCACCCGCGACCGGCGCAGCGCCCTCCTGGACGCGCTGGGCGGAACGCGGCGGCACCGCGCGCTGGTCAACGTGGGCGAGGCGGCGCTGCCCGCCGCTCTCGGAACGGCGCTCGCGGCCCTGCCCTGGTGCGCCGTCTCCCTCCTCGACCTGCGGCTTCCGCCGACGGGCTATGTGCTCAACGGCGCCGATCTGCGCGCCGCCTGGCCCCTCGCGGCGGGAGCTCTGGCCGCCTCCTTCGCCGTGACGCCGGCGGCCGTCGTGCTCCTGCACCGGACAGCACGGCGGCAGCGGGGCGGGGAAACGCACGGAGCCGGTTCGCCCCTCGCGCGCATCCCCCGCTGGCGGCCGGTCGGCTGCGCGGCGGGCGTCGCGGTCGTGGCGTTCAGCCAGTACCTGCGCGGCACTCCGGGGCTCCTCGCCTTCGTGCTCGGCACCGTCGTGATGTGGGCGCTGCTCCCCTCCGTCGCCGCCCTCGCGGCCCGTCGGACGGGCGCGGCGATCGCGGCGCGCGGCCTGCGTTCCGGGCGTCCCGGCCCGCTGATCGGCGGCCGGTGGACGGTGGCGCACCCCGGCGTGGTGGTACGGCTGGCGACCGCGGCGGTCATCGCGCTCGGCCTGATCAGCCAGCTCCAGGTGTGGAACAGCCGGCTCGGCGAACAGGCGGCGGCGGCCCGCGCGACCCGGGCCGTGGCCGGCGACACCGTGCTCGACGTCCGCAGCCGCGAGTTCACCCCGGGGAAGATCACCGCGCTCTCCCGCTCCCTCCCCGCGCACTCCCGCGTCCTCGCCCTGAACACCAATTCCGACCAGGGCACGGCCCTGCTCCAGGGGTCCTGCGCCACCCTGCGTTCGCTGAGCCTGGGGTGCCCGACGACGCCCCGCGCCGTCCAGGACCGCGGCCGCGACGCGCGCGTGCGGGAGATCCGCCGCTGGTACGGCCCCGAGCTGCGGGTCCAGGCCGTCGGCGCCCCGCTGCGGCTGGACAGGCTGCGCGGCTCGCTCCTGGTACTCGCGCCGCCGGGCAACGGGCCGCGGGTGGAGCGCGCCGCATACGCGGTCGCGCCGGGGGTCAACGTCGAGACCCTGGGCGAGACGTGGCTGACCGGCGCCGTGGACAAGGAGCGGCTCAACAACTGGCTGCTGCTCTTCGGCTCGTCCGGGCTCGCCCTCCTGCTGCTGGCCGGGAGCATCGGCGCGGCGGCCGAATTCGTGCGGATGCGGCGGGCACTGGCGCCGCTCGCGGTGCTGACGGGCAGCCGCGAGGTGTTCCGCTCGGTCGCCCTGTGGCATCTGACCGTGCCCCTGCTGATCGCGTCGGCCGTCGCGGCGGTCGTCACCGCCTGGCACTCCGTCTTCTTCGTCTCCGTGGTGCAGCAGGGCGGCTTCTCCTCGGGCGTGCTGGCCGCGGCGCTGTGCGGCTGCGCCGTGGCTGCCGTCGCGGTCGGCGTGCTGGGCGGCAGGTCGGCGGCCCGCGCCGCGAGGGAGTGGCGGCCGACGGCCGACTGATCCGGGCCGCAGCGGGCCCCGTCCACGTGGGCGCGCGGGCGGTGTGCAGGATCACAACACCCGCGCCCGCGCCTTCCGTGGCGCCCCTGACTCCGCCTCCGGGGCCAACGGGGGCCGCGCGTACGGGGATTGGGAGGGTCGTACGGGGCGGCCGCGCGCCCGGTGTGTGTGCCCGGCGCACCGCGCCGCCGCCGTCCCGCGATGCGGAACCCGCATCACCTCAGGGCTAAGGTTTCTCCGAGGGGGACGGACGACCGCCACGCACATGGGAGGAATGCGGCAGATGGACGGGAAGAAGACCGCGGGGGCGCACGGGGATGCGGTCGCCTCCATCGTGGAGGACTGGCGGCGCGAGCGGCCCGACCTGGACACCGCCCCGCTGGAGGTCTTCGCGCGGCTGCACCGCAGCTTCATCCGCTACCAGTCGCAGATCTCCAAGCCCCTGGAGCAGTACGGGGTTTCGATGGCCGGATTCGACGTGCTCACCGCGCTCCGCCGGGCCGGCTCCCCGTACCGCCGCACCGCCGGTGAACTGGCCGACTCAGGGCTGATCAGCTCGGCCGGCGTGACGCTGCGCATCGACCGGCTGGAGAAGGACGGGCTGATCGTGCGCGAACGCGGGCCCGAGGACCGCCGGGTGGTGTACTCGCGGCTCAGCGAGGAGGGCCTGGAGCGCATCGACGAGCTCTTCACCGAGCACCTGGAGAACGAGCGCGGCATGCTCTCCGGCCTCACCCCCGCCGAGTGCACCCAACTGGCCCATCTGCTGGGCAAATTGGAGCGCTCCCTGGAGGCGTCGGAGGAGAGCGCGGAGGCCGGGGAGAACGCGGAAGCCACCGGGGTCGCGGGGAGCGCGGAATCCGCGGAGGCCCTGGAGGCCGGGAAGCCCGGAAAGGGGCGGGCCGCCTCGTAGCGCGCCCGCATCCCCGCTCCCCATCAGGGCTCGTCGACCTCCAGTCCCGCCGAGCGGCCCGCGGCGGCCAGCACCTCGCGGAGCATCGCCGGGGTGAGGCGGCCGGTGAAGGTGTTGCGCTGCGTCACGTGATAGCAGCCGAACAGGTCGAGCTCCCCCACCCCGCCGCCGCTCGGCGCGAGGGTGTGCCGGGCGCCGTGCGCGAAGGCCGGGCGGGGGCGGGGGATCTCCCAGCCGGCGTCGCCGAGCACCGGCAGCGTGGCCTGCCAGCCGAAGGCGCCGAGCACCAGGACCGAGCGCACCGTGGGCCGCAGCAGCCGCAGTTCGTTCACCAGCCAGGGGCGGCAGGTGTCACGCTCAGCCGGTGTCGGACGGTTGGCCGGCGGGGCGCAGTGCACCGGCGCCGTGATCCGCACCCCGCGCAGCGCGAGCCCGTCGTCCGCGCTGACGGAGGTGGGCTGATTCGCCAGGCCCACCGCGTGCAGCGCCTCGAACAGCACGTCGCCCGAGCGGTCGCCGGTGAACATCCGCCCCGTGCGGTTGCCCCCGTGCGCGGCGGGCGCCAGGCCCACCACCAGCAGCCGCGCGTCGGACGGGCCGAAGCCGGGGACCGGGCGCGCCCAGTAGTCCCAGTCGGCGAAGGCGCGCCGCCGGGTGCGGCCCACCTCCTCGCGCCAGGCGACCAGCCGCGGACAGGCCCGGCAGGAGCAGAGCGCCCGGTCGAGCACCGGCAGGGTGCCCGCGCGCGGCGCCGCCTCGGCGGGCAGATCCTCGGGGTCCTCGGCGGGCAGGTCCATGAGCGCCCCGCATCCGGTGTAGGCGATCGGCGTACGTACGACGGCCCGGGCGGCGAACGACTGCAACCGCGGCCACAGGCTCAGCCTCGGCCACAGCCGCTGCCGCTCCGCGCGGAGCCGCCGCACCGCCAGGATGCCGCAGGTCCGCGACGCGGGCGCGCCTCATCCCCGTACCCCGGCCCGGGCCCGTGCCGCCCGGCCGTCAGGGCGCCGCGGTCTCGCCG
This sequence comes from Streptomyces odontomachicola, assembly GCF_039605595.1. Taxonomy (NCBI): domain Bacteria; kingdom Bacillati; phylum Actinomycetota; class Actinomycetes; order Kitasatosporales; family Streptomycetaceae; genus Streptomyces; species Streptomyces odontomachicola. The sequence goes on along the minus strand of NZ_JBCFOK010000010.1, from coordinate 100,660 downwards.
CCCTGCTCGTCCCCCGGTTTCTCGCCGGGGAGCCTGTGGCCCTCGCGTCTCAGGCGTACGGCGATGTCGGGCATGGTGCGTCCCTCCTCGCGGAGCTCATACATGCGGCGCGTGCAGGCCAGCCCTGGCGGTTCCTCATCCATGCCCGCAGCGTAGGTGCCGCCACTGACAACGGGGCACGGCCCCGGCTTCCGACCCCCGCGCGGGGGACCCGGGCAGGGCCCGCAAGGGGATGGGAGGCGCCGGCCGTGGAACCCGTACCGAGGCGCCGGAAACGCGCCGCCGGAGGGCCCGGCGGCACCGGTACGGCGGAGGGAGCCCCTCATGGACTGCTACGACTGCCTGGCCGATCGGCGTACCGCGACCGCGGTGTGCGTCTGCGCCCAGTGCGGCGCGGGCCTCTGCGCCGACCACGTACGTGCCGGCACGCGGGAGGTGCACGGGACCGCCAGTCCCGGCAGGGTGACGCACGGACTCGCGGCGCGCAGGCTCCTGTGCGGAACCTGCCACAGCGCCGAGGCCGGCCCGTCCTGAAGACCGGTCCCTCCTGAGGGCCGGGCCCGGGAGCCGGGCCCTCCTGGGATACGCGGCCGCTTCACACGTCCTGACCGCGGACTACGGGGCCGCGCTACGGGGTCAGGGCGCTCAGCGCCACGAGCGTGCTGTCGGCCGCGGCCTCCAGCTCGGGGCCCAGGTGCAGGCGCACCTCGCCCCCGCTGCGCCGCACCCGCGCGGCGGCGGTCACCAGCAGTGCGGCTCCCGCGAGGTCGATGCGGGTCACCGAACGCAGGTCCAAGTGCACCCGGCGGCGGGGATAGTGATCGGGCAACTGCCACAGGTCCCGTTCCAGGGACGGACGTGTGGAGGCATTGATGGAGCCCTCCAGTCGCAGCCCCGCGGGGCGCGAGGTCCAACGCACCCGTAAATCGGACGGGGACGGATCGGACGAAGGCATTCTGGTCGCTCCAGGGTCTGGGGAGCTCGGCGCGTGCTTACCGTACGTCCGGCTCCTGCCCGCACCCCGCCCTCCCAAGCCCGGATGGCGCAGCTTTCTCCGCCCGCACCGCCGCGTACGCGCGGGGCGGCTAACCTTGTCGGTCCGGACGATTCGGTCCGGGCGCCGGCCCGCGGCATGCGGGTTCCGCTGCCGGCCGCCCGGCTTGTTGGGAGTTTGTACGGCGGCCGTGGTCAGCGACGAAATGGTGTCCGTGCTGCGCACGCTGCACGGCGCGGGCCGTGCGGGTCTGGACGACGCGACGGCGGCGGAGTGCGCGCGCGTCCTGGGCGCCGACGGGCTGGCCGTCTCCCTCCAGGGTTCGCCTCCCGAGCTGGTGTGGTCCACCCCCGGGCAGGCCAGGGCGCTGGAGGACGCGCAGTTCACCCTCGGCGAGGGGCCCATCTGCACGGCGCTGCGGGACCACACGACGGTGTTCGAACCCGACCTCGCCCGCGCGCCCGGTGCGAGCTGGCCCGCCTTCCTGCCCGCTGCGGCCGAGTTGGGGATCGCCGCGGTCTTCGTCTTCCCGCTGCACATCGGTGCCGTTTCACTGGGCGGCATGACCGTGCACAGGGCGCTGCCCGGACCGCTGGGCGAGCGGGCGATGCGGGACGCGGCGGCGCTGGCCGACGCGCTGACCCTGATACTCGCCGCGTGGGCGGCCGGCGGCCCCGAGGCAGCGGCACCCCAGGGGAACGGCCGCGCGACCGGCCACTGGCACGGGCCCGGCGGCGGGCACGCGCCCGGGAACGGCGACGGGCTCACGAACGGCGGAACCGCCCGGCACGCCGCGGTGCCCGAACCGGGCCCGGGGGTACGGGAGTTCGAGGAGGCGGCCCTGCACCGCGCCGAGGTGCACCAGGCCACCGGGATGATCAGCGTGCAGCTCCGGGTGCCGCTGGCCGAGGCGCTGACACGGCTGCGGGCGTACGCGTACCGGACGGGAAGCCCGGTCACCGCGGTCGCCGAGGACGTGGTCGCGAGGAGGATCAGGTTCGATGCGGAGAGCGGAAGCGTGGGGTGGGAGAATGGCAGTCATGACAGGTGAGGAGCGCTCCGATGACGCGTGACGAGCGTCTTGCGGCGACGTTCGCCGAGATGACGGACGCGCTCGTCGACGACTTCGACATCATCGACTTCCTCCAGCGGCTCGCCGGGCACTGCGTGGAGCTGCTGGACGCGGGGTCGGCCGCGCTGATGCTGGCCGACCCGTGGGAGACGCTGTGGACGGTGGCCGCCTCGGACGCCCGCGCGCAGCGGCTGGGTTCGGCGGCGCGGCAGCTCTCCGAGGGCCCCTGCGTGGCGAGTTACCGCAGCGGGGCCCGGGCCGCTGACGAGGATCTGGCGCTGGGCGACGCACGCTGGCCCGCGTTCGCGCGGCAGGCCGCCGAGCTGGGCGTGCGCGGCGGCGTGGCGCTGCCGCTCCGGCTGCGCGGGCAGGCCATCGGCGCGCTGGGCCTGTTCAGGAGCGCGCCGGGGCCGTTCGCCGCCGAGGAGCTGCAACTCGCGCAGGCGCTCGCCGACTCCGCGACGGTGGGGCTCCTCCAGCAGCGCGCCCCTGACGGGGCCGAGGCGATCGTCGCCCAGCTCCGCGCGACCTTCGGCAGCTGGGTCGTGGTGGAGCAGGCCAAGGGCATGCTGGCCGAGCTGTGGAACGTGACGCCCGAGGAGGCGCTGACCGCGCTCCGGGAGCGCGCCCGCACCCGGGGCACCCTCCTCACCGACCTCGCCAACGGCGTCCTGCACGGCAGGATCGCCCCTGAGCACCTCCGCGCGCCGCGCACGGACGCCTGACCGGCCCCGACGCTCCCGCCGGGGCCGGAGCCCGCGCATCCGTACGAGGCGTCCCGCACGCGATCACCGCGTACGCGATCGCTTCATACGCAATCACCCCGTACGCAGCCGTCCCGCACGTGATCACGCCGTAAGCGGCCCCGTACGCGATCGCCCCGCTCTGCGCCGATGGTGCCGCTCTCTTCCCCCGCACGGGCGCGGGAGGGCGCCTTCGCGGGTGCGGGGACTTACCCTCCGAACGAGGCTGCCCCCGCTCCCGACCGGCCGTCGTGCCGCTGCCGCCCGGGCGGCCCCGCCCCCGTCGCCGTACCGTCCGCACCGCCGCGCGCGCCGCCCCGTGGAAGGATCAGCCGCCATGCTCAGAGCCCGCCCCGACGTCCTCCAGAACCTGCTCGACGAGTACGAGGCGCTGACCCTGCTGCGCGAGCAGAGCGGCGGGCCCGGGCTGCGCCGGGAGCTGGACGATCTCGCGTACACGCTGTGCGTGCTCACCGGTACGCGGCAGGTGGAGGCCGCGCTGGCCGAGGCGCGCGAACAACTGGCCGCCGCGCAGCCGCAGTCCGCGCCCCCTCCCCCGCCCGAGCCCCTGGCCGACCTGCGCTGAGCGGGGCTGAGCTGCGAGGATGCGCCGGGCCGCGGGGCGCGTCGCGTCCGGTGCTAGCCTCGCTCCCGGCCACGACCGGCCGCGCCCGCCAACAGCGCGGCGACGGCCGCACGTTGTAGTCCCGCCCCTCTCCCCGTACGACGCCTGGAAGCATGCAGCAGCAGAACTCGCCTCTCCGCCCCACCGTGTCCGCCGGCGCCGTCATCACCGACGAGTTCGGCGGCGTACTCCTCGTGAAGCCGACCTACAAGGCGGGCTGGAACCTCCCCGGCGGCCATGTCGACGAGGGCGAGTCGCCGCGCGAGGCGTGCGCGCGGGAGATCCGCGAGGAGACCGGTCTGAAGCTGGAGGCGGGGACGCTGCTGGCGCACGCGTTCGTCTCGGGACCCGGCGGGAAGGGCGGCCACGTCTTCTACGTCTTCGCCGCCGGCGAGGTCACCCCCGCACAGCAGCGCTCCATCCGCCTCCAGGAGTCCGAACTGTCCGCCCACCGCTTCACGGCCCCCGAGGACATCACGGACGACGACTTCCCGCCCCTGGTCAGGCCCCTGTGGCGGGCGGCGGCCGCGACCCTAGCGGGCGCACCGCCCGCCTACCTGGAGCTCCGCTCCGACGAGCCCGGCCGCCCACGCCCCTGAGCCGGACCGGCTACACCGTCTCGGCCACCGCCCAGGCCAGCGAGCCCGCGGCCGCGCCCAGCGCGGTCGCGAGGCCCGAACGGCGGAACCCACGCAGGCAGTTGGATGCGCGGGCTAGTTCAGGAACGGCGGGTTGAAGGCGCAGGGGAGCTTGTGGGGGTGGGCGGGGTCGAGGGCGTTGAGCGTGATCTGGGACATGCGCCTGCTGGCGACCAGGGAGACGTGGTCGCTGAGGTCGGACGGGCAGCCCTTGTTCACGCGGAGGTTGACGGCGTTGGGGACCCGCAGGGTGCCGCTGCTGTTGGGGACGACGACCTCCTCCACAGCGCCCTGCACGTTGGTGTAGCGCACGCCGGGGACCGCGGCCGTGCCGCCGGAGTTGAGGTCGCGGGTGAAGGCGGAGTCGGGGGAGAACTCCTTGCACGCCTTGCAGCCCTTCTCCAGTACGTCGTCCAGGCCCGGCGGCAGACTGTTGGCCAGCTTGGTCAGCCCGTACAGCTCCGTACCCCGGTAGTTGGGCGAGATCCCCACGAGGGTGTCGGCCTTGCGCGCGCCGCCGAGCTTCTTGAGGTAGTACGCCGCGACCGTGCTGCCCTCGGAGTGGCCGACCAGCTTCACCTTGCGCGCGCCGGTCTGCCGCAGCACCTTGTCGACCAGGTCGGAGACCTTCCGCGCGCTGCCGCGCATGGACTCCAGGCCGCCGACGGGCAGCGTGCCGTGGTTGCCGTAGGTGAGGGAGTAGACGCAGTAGCCGTTGTTGGCCAGGAGCGGAGCCATGGTGGACCAGTTGAGCCGCTGGTTGCCGCCGAGGCCGTGGAGCAGGACGACGGGTTCGGGGTGCGCGGCAGTGGGTTTGCAGGTCCAGTCGTTGGCGCCGGGCGGCGCGGCGGAGGGGTTCAAGCCGGCGGCGGGGTCCGCGAAGAAGCCGCCCACCAGGGAGTACGGGACGGGGTACGGGGCACGGGTGTCGGCGGCGCGCGTGCCTGCGGCCCGTGTGCCGGAAGCCGGTGTGCCGGAAGCCCGCGCATCGGAGGCCGAGGCCGTCGTGCTGCCCGCGAGCGCTGACGCGGAGGTCAGCAGCAGGGCGAGCGCGGCTCTGGCGGTCGTGGCGCCGGGGGTGGTACGCACCATGGAACTCTCCTCATCGGGAGCCGCGCACCCGGGGAACGCGGCGGTGGCAAGGGCCGCATCAGTCTGCGGGGCTCCATGGCGCCGGACACTTGTCTGCGCCGTAAGCGTCATCCCGATGAGTTTGTGACCGAGCACAGAACCAAGCACGGGACCGAGCACAGCAAGGAAGGGTGCACCGCATGCAACGGGACAGGGACCCGGGCCCGGACGGGAGCCCCGCGCCCTTCACCGTCAACGGCGTACCGGTGCACGAGCGCCTGCTGCACCGCATGCCGCAGCTCCACCGCGCCGTCATCGACACGATCCTGGAGCAGGTCCCGTACTACCGGGAGCTGCCGCACGAGGAGCTGGACGGCGACATCCGCCGCGTGGCGCGCGAGTCCCTGCGCACCGTGGCCACCCTGGTGCACGAGCAACGGCGCCCCGTACCGGGCGAGTTGGCGTGGTTCGCGGAGTCCGCCGCGCGCCGGGCCGAGGAGGGCGTGCCGCTCGACATGGTGCTGGACGCCTACCACGCCGGGCTGCACGAGGGGTGGCGGCTGGCCACCGCCGACGCGCGCCCCGGGGACGCGGCCGATCTGCGCGCGGTCACCGATCTGGTGCTCGGCTTCCTGCGGGAGCTGGTGCGCACGGTGTCGGCGGCGTACAACGCGGAGCTGCGCGCGATGTTCAGCGAGGAGCAGGGCGTTCAGCACACGCTGCTGTCCGCGCTGCTCGGCGGCGAGCCGGCGGGGACTGCCGCGGAGCGCGCCGGGGTGCCGCTGCCCGAGGGCTATCTGGTCTTCGCGCTGTCCATCGGCGCGCACGAGGACGAGCGGGACGAGGGGGTGCGGGCCGCGGTCGCCGCGCGGCGCAAGCTGCGCCGGATGCACGCGGAGCTGGGGCGGTTCGCCGGCGGACGGGTGCTGGCGAGGCTGGGCGCGGCCGAGGGCACGGTGCTGGTGCCCGGAGCGGAGGGCGTCGAGCGGCGGCGGGCCGAACTGGACGCGCTGGTCGGCGGGTTGGCTAAGGTGGCGGGCGCGGAGATCACGGCGGGTGTGTGCCATGCCGCGCCGGACGGGGTGGCGGAGGCGGCCGTACGGGCCCGGGAGATCGTGGAGGTGGTACGCCTCACCGGCCGGCCCGCCGGTCTGTACGGGCTCCCCGACGTCCTGCTCGACTACCAGCTCAGCCGGAGCACGGCGGCCACCCCCGAACTCGCCGCGCTGCTCGCCCCGCTGGAGCCGAAACCGGAGCTGCTGCGGACCCTGCGGGTGCACCTCGCGAACGGGCTGAGCCGCCGGGACACCGCAGCGGCCCTGCACCTCCACCCCAACACGGTGGACTACCGGCTGCGCCGGGTGGCCGCGCTGACCGGCCTGGACACCGGGACGCCCGGCCATCTGCCGCTGATCACGGCGGCGTTGACGGCGCAGCGCGCGGCCGGGGCGGCGGCGCCGCGCGCGGAGGCGCCTCGCGCGGAGGCGTCCGGGCCGGCGGACGGGCGGGCCGCACCGGAGGGGGGCTGAGGAGGCAGGCCCCCTCCGGTGCGGGGTATCAGCGCGCGCCGGGGCGGGTCACCACTCGGACGCGGCCACCTCCACGTTCTCCAGGACGCCGAGCGCGTCGGGCACCAGGACGGCCGCGGAGAAGTACGTGCTGACCAGGTACGAGGCGACGGCCTGCTCGCTGGTGCCCATGTAGCGCACGTTCAGGCCGGGTTCGACCTCCTCGGGGAGGCCGGTCTGGCGCAGCCCGATCACGCCCTGCTCCTCGGCGCCCGTGCGCAGGGCGAGGATCGAGGAGGTCTGCTGGTCGGTGATCGGGATCTTGCCGCTGGGCAGCAGGGGTACGCCGCGCCAGGCGAGCACCTCGGAGCCCTCCAGCTCGGTGCTGCCGAAGTAGATGCCCCGCCTGTTGCACTCCCTGCCGAAGGCGGCGATGGCGCGGGGGTGCGCGAACAGGTAGCGGGTGTTGCGCCGCATGCTCAGCAGTTCGTCGAGGTCGTCCGGGGTGGGAGGGCCGGTGCGGGCGGGGATGCGCTGCTTGAGGTCGGCGTTGTGCAGCAGCCCGAAGTCCGGGTTGTTGACCAGCTCCTTCTCCTGGCGCTCCTTCAACGCCTCGATGGTGAGGCGGAGTTGCTGCTCGTACTGGTTCATCGGGTCGTTGTAGAGGTCCGACACGCGGGTGTGCACGCGCAGCACGGTCTGCGCCACGCCGAGGCCGTACTCGCGCGGGCCCGGGTCGTAGTCGGCGAAGGTCGTGGGCAGCCGCGGCTCCCCGGCGTGGCCCGAGGCGAGGGAGATGTCGGCCTCGCCGCTGGTGTTCTGCAGCGGGATGCGGGCCGAGGCGAAGGCGCGCAGGTGGTCGCGGAGTTCGGGGGAACGCTCGGCGATCTCCTGTACGGCCTGGCGCGGCAGGGCGAGGACCGTGCAGTGGGTGGTGGCGCGCGCGGTGACGTCCCATTCGCCGTGCGGTCCCGTCAGCAGTCCCGCGCCGAGGTGGTCGCCGTCGGTGATCACGCCGAGCCTGTGCGGTTCCTCGTACTTGCCCGGTGCGGTCTTCTCCGCGCGGCCGTGCGCGAGCACCACGATCTCGTCGGCCGGGGCGCCGGCCTCCACCACGGCCTCGCCCGGCGCGGCGGCCCGCTGCACGAAGCGGTCGGCCAGCGCGGCGAGCACCTCCTCGTCGGGGAAGCCGCGCAGCGGGGGCAGTTCGCGGAGCTGTGCGGGGATCACCTGCACCTGGCTGCCCGTGGTCACGAACTCCAGGCGGCCCGTGCCGATGGTGTGGGTGAGCCGCCGGTTCACCCGGTAGGTGCCGCCGGACGCCTCGACCCAGGGCAGCGCGCGCAGCAGCCGCCGCGAGGAGATGCCCTGCATCTGCGGGACGGTCTTGGTGGTGGTGGTCAGATTCCGCGCGGCATCGGTACTCAGACTCTGCGGAGGCGGTGTCTCCTCCGCCGAGGACGCCGGATCAAGGGAAGTGGTCATGACGAAATGCCCCCAAGAGGTAGATCCCTTTCAGGCTTCCCCCCTGACCCGCCCCCAGGCGAACTTTCATCCCAACGAGCGAGGCGCAAACCGCCCGCCTCGGGTTTCGCCGAACTGACCTTGGGTTTCCGGGAGTTCAGCATCCCCGGCGTGAATGCCGAAGTGCCCCGCCGGGGGCGCGGGCTTCGCGCTCCGGCGGGGCACCTGAGTACCTGAAGGTGTCGGGCTACTCCGTGCCGAGGGCCGCGGCCTGTTTCTCGGCCTCGGCGCGGTAGAGGCGGCGGAGGCGTACCACTCCCAGGTCGTGCTGGTAGAGGTTTTCGGACTGGTCGGCGTCGTGGGGCATGGCCTCCAGCATGGTGCGGTCCTGTTCGAGGACCTGCCAGTGGCGCTCCTCGATGAGGGTGCGGTACAGGAAGCGCCAGCTCTCGCGCTGCCAGCCCTGCACGCGGCGGTAGCGCCAGAAGAAGACGCCGCTGCGTTCGGCGTCGATGGGGCAGACCATGCCGACGATGCCGAAGGGACCGCCGGGTCCCGCGGACGGCGGGTACGGGATGGAGAGGTCCACCCAGTCGACGCCCGTGCGGCACAGCTCGACCCAGTCGAAGTTCACCCCGCGCTGGTCGGTCTTCTCGAAGAAGTAGCCGCGCTCGGTCTCCCTGATGCGGAACTTGGCGGTGGTGTCGCCGTCGTACATCGTGTGCGAGTCGTGGTGCAGGAACGCGCCGTGCATGGGGTCGAGCAGGTTCTCCATGCCGTAGCGCCAGGGCACGTCCCACTCCGCGTAGCACAGGAAGGCGTCGACGTCCGGGTCGGTCAGCGGCTCGGGGAGCGTCAACTCGCAGGGCTCCGGGTGCTGCGCGTCACCGAAGTACGCCAGGATCGCGCCGCCCACCTCGCGCACCGGCGGGCTGGTCACGAGCTGCTTGCCCTCCAGGTTGCAGCCGGGGAGCCCGGGTACGGAAGTGACGGTGCCGCTCCCGTCGACCTCCACGCCGTGGTACCAGCACGCGATCCGGTCGCCCAGGTGCTTGCCCAGGGAGAGCCGCGCGCCGCGGTGCGGGCACCGGTCGGCCAGCATGTGCGGGGTGCCGTCCGCGCGGCGGAACAGCAGCCAGTTCTCGCCCAGCGCGGTGACCCTGCGCATCCCGCCGGGCTCCACGAAGCGGGAGGGCACGACGGGGTGCCACTGGTTGCGCAGCCCGGTCGCGTAGATGTGGTCGGCGGTCATCGATGGTGCTGCCACGGTGCTCACGCTCCCAGCCGGTGCATCTCGTCGCGGAAGGACTGCTCGGTCCACGGCGCGCCGTCGGGCGCGTGGACCTGGCGGGCGTTGAGCCCGCGGATCACGGCCTCCAGCTCGTGCCCGTCCTGGGTGTAGACCTCCTCCAGGGTGGCGGCGAGCTTGAGTTCGTACGGGCCCGGCTCGCGGGTGCGGGTCTGGTGCACCTCCAGGTACGGGGTGCCCCCGTCGTGCTGACGGTGATCGGTCACGGTGCCTCCTCGGTTCACAGGTCCAGGGCCAGAGGGCCCGAGGCGCAGCGCGAGACGCAGATCATCATCGTCTCGCCGCCCGCGCGCTCGGCGTCGCTGAGCAGGAAGTCGCGGTGCTCGGGCGTGCCGGAGAGCACCCGGGTCTCGCAGGTGCCGCAGATGCCGTCGCGGCAGGAACTGGGCACGGACACCCCCGCGCCCTCCACAGCCTCCAGCACGCTGGTGCCGGGCTCGACGCGTACGGTGCTCCCGGTGCGGCGCAGCTCCACCTCGAACGCCTCGTCCCCGTCGGCCGGTTGGGGCTGCGTCGGCGCGGCGAAGCGCTCCACGCGCAGCCGGCCGGCGAGGCCCAGCGCCTCGCAGCGTTCCTCGACGGCGGCGAGGAGGGGCTCGGGGCCGCAGCAGTAGACCAGGGTCTCGCCGGCGGAGCCGGCACCGGAGCCGGAGCCCGAGCCGGCCTCGGCCAGTGCCGCCTCCAGGTCGATGTGCCCGTGCTCGTCCTGCGGCCAGAGCGTCACCTCGCCGTGCAGGGAGACGAGTTCGGCCAGTTCGGCGCCGAAGGCCATGGAGGCGCGGCGCCGCCCGCCGTGCACCAGCCGCCACGGGGTGCCGCGGCGCGCCGCCTCCCGCGCCATGGGCAGCAGCGGGGTGATGCCGATACCGCCCGCGAGGAACACATAGCGGGCGGCGGGTTCCAGCGCGAAGTTGTTGCGCGGGCCCTGCACGGTGACCCGCGCTCCGGGGCGCAGCGCGGAGTGCACGTACCGCGAACCGCCGCGCGAGGACGGCTCGTTGAGCACCCCGATCCGGTAGCGCAGGGGATCACGGGGGTCGCCGCACAGCGAGTACTGCCGTACGTGCCCGCCCACGTGAAGGTCCAGGTGCGCGCCGGGCTCCCAGGCCGGCAGCGGCTTGCCGTCGGGGTGCACCAGCTCGACGGAGAGCACGTCCTCGGCCTCCCAGGTCATGCGGTGCACGAGCAGTTCGGACGGGGGTTCTGGAATCGGCGGGGTCTCGTTCATCGCGGAACCTCCTCGTCACGCGGTGGGGAGCTTCACCGGCGGGGTGAAGGGGGTCTTCATGGGGCCGAGCGCGGCGAGGTCGACCTCGACGAGCACGGGCCCGTCGGAGGCGGCCGCCTCGGAGAGTACGGGGCCCGCCTCGCCCTCGGCCGCGATCCGCGCGTAGGGCAGCCCGGCGGCGCGGGCCAGCAGCGCGAAGTCGGGCGCGGCAAGGTCCACTCCGGAGCGCCGGTCGAAGTAGCGGTCCTGCATGTTGCGCAGCACCCCGTAGCCGCCGTCGTTGAAGACGAGCAGGGTGAGGCGGGGCGCGGCCTCGGCGAGGGTGAGGAGTTCGCCGAGGTGCACGGCCAGGCCGCCGTCACCGGCCATCACCACGGTCGGCACGTCGGGGCGTCCCAGCGCGGCGCCGATGCCCATGCCGAGCCCCTGCCCGATGCCCCCGCCGCGCGGGAAGACGTTGCCGCGCGGGTCGTAGATCTCCAGCAGCCTGTTGCCCCAGCTACTGGACGGGATGGTCACATCGCGGGCGATCACCGCCTCGCGGGGCAGCACGGAACGCATCGCCGCGCACACCGCGGCCTGCGGCCCGATGGACTCGCGCTGTGCGGCCCGTACTTCCTCGCGTACGGAGGTGACGCGCGAGGTCCAGGCGGGGTCCGCGCCGACGCCGCTCCCCACACGTTCCAGCAGCGCGTCCAGCACGTCCGGCGCGTGCCCGTGCAGCGCGTGCGCCGCCGGGTACACGCGGCCGAGCGCGGCGGCGTCGATGTCCACCTGGATGTGCGCGGCGGGGAGTTCGAGCCCGTAGTCGGCGGTCTCGTTGGAGCGGAAGTGCGTGCCGATGCTCAGCAGCGCGTCGCACTCGGCGAGCAGGGCGCGGGCCGCGGGCGCCGTGGCGTAGTTGCCGATCACGCGCGGCGAGTCCTCGGGAACGGTGCCGCGCCCGGAGTTGGACGTCAGCAGCCCGGCCCCGGTGGCCTCCAGCAGCGCGGCGACCTGCGCGCGGGCCCGGGTCGCACCGCCGCCGGCCCAGATGAGGGGGCGACGGGCCTGCGCCAACAGGGAGGCGGCGGAGTCCAGTCGAGCGCCGTCCGGCACGGGCAGGGGCTCGGGCTCAGGCAGCTCCACGACCGCCCCCGGGTCCTGCTCCGCGTACTGCAGGTCGATCGGCCACTCCACGCTCGCGGGCCCCGCCGGATCGGTGCGGGCCGCGCGCGCCGCCTCGCGCAGGATGCGCCCGGCCTCGCCCGCTCCGGTCACGGTCGCCGCGTACGCCGAGACCGCGCGCAGCATGCCGAGCTGGTCGCGGGTCTCGTGGATGAAGCCGCGGCCCTTGCCGAGGTGTTCGCTGTCGATCTGTCCTGTGACGTGCAGGACGCCGGTGCCCGCCGCGAGCGCCTCGATGAGGGAGCCCGCCGCGTTGCCGGCCCCGGTCCCCGTACTGGTCAGGGCGCAGCCGATGCCGCCGCGCGCACGGCCGTACGCGTCGGCCGCGCTGACCGCCGTGGCCTCGTGGCGTACGGGGACGAAGCGCAGCTCCCGGTCCACGGCCTCGACCAGCGGCAGGTTGTGCACGCTGACGATGCCGAAGACGGTGTCGATGCCGAGTGCGCGCAGGACGGAGACGAGCAGGTCGCCGCCGTTCGGTGCGCGCCCGTGCGGCGCGGTGGTGTTCACGGTGGACGCTCCGGTGGGGAAGGTGGGGTGAGCAGGGGGTTCAGGAGAGGGCGCGGCCGACGCCGCCGCCCACGTCCAGGGAGCTGCCGGTGATGTAGGAGGCGCGCGGCGAGAGCAGCGCGAGGACCGCGTACGCGACCTCATCGGCGCTGCCGAGCCGCCCGAGCGCGATGCCCCGGTCGTCCGCGAGCTCCCGCTGCCACTCCTCGTACGAGAGCGGGCTGCCGGAGGCGGCGTAGCGGCGCTCCCACTGGCCGGTGTCGATGAGGCCGAGGCATACGGAGTTGACGCGGACGCCGTCCGGCGCGAGCTCCTCCGAGAGCGACTTGGAGAGGTTGAGGATCCCGGCGCGCGCGGCGCTGGTGGTGATCAGCCGCGGCTCGGGCTGCTTGGCGAGCACGGCGTTGATGTTGACGACGGAGGCGGCGGGCGCCTCCGGGGCCGCGGCGGAGGCGCGCAGCGCGGGCAGGGCTGCGTGCAGCGGGTTGAGCACGCCGGCGAATTTGAGCTCCAGCTCGTCCCGCCAGTCCTCGCCCGTGGTGTCGGCGAAGCGCTTCATGCGGGAGGCGCCGGCGTTGTTCACCAGCCCGTGCAGGCCGCCGAAGCGGTCAGCGGCGCGGTCGGTGAAGCGGCATACCTCCTCCGCGTCCCGTACGTCGCATGTGCCCGTCAACAGACGCTCTGCATAAGGGAGTTGAGCGGTCGCCTTCTCCAAGCGGGCGGCGTCGCGGGCGCAGGTGGCGACCTGCGCGCCCTCCTCCAGCAGGGCGCGGACCGTGGCCAGGCCGACGCCCGAGCTGCCGCCGGTGACGAGTACGGTGCGGCCGGCGAGGCCGAGGTCCATGGTGATCTCCTAGATGTCCGACCGGGGTCAGTGCATGGTGAAGCCGCCGTTGACGGCGATGACCTGTCCGGTGAGGTAGCGGGACTCCGCGCCGAGCAGGAAGGCGATGAGCCCGGTGAGGTCGTCCGGCTGCTGCGGGCGCGAGATGGCCCGGTTGAGCCGGTACAGCTCGTGCCGCTCGGCCGGCACGCCCTCGGTGGCCTCGCACTCGGTGAGGCCGGGCGCGACGGCGTTCACGGTGACGCCCTTGTCGCCGCACTCCCGCGCCATGGCCCGGGTGAGGGCGATGACCGCGCCCTTGGACGCGATGTAGTGGGCCAGCCGGGGCGAGCCGTAGAGCGCCGCGTCCGAGGCGAGGTTGACGATCCGGCCGCCGCCGTCCGCCACGAGCTGCGGGAGCAGCGCGCGGGCGACGAGCCAGGGGCCGCGCGCGTTGACCGCCATCAGGCGGTCCCACTCCTCCACGCCGATGTCCTGGAACTCCTTGCCGCCGACGCCGTTGGCGAGCCCGGCGTTGTTCACCAGGCCGTGCAGCGGCCCCAGTTCGGCGGTGCGTTCCGCGAGCGCGTCGACCGACTCCGGGTCGCCGACGTCGGTCCGTACGGCGTACGCGTCGATGCCCTCGGCGCGCAGCTCCCCGACGGCCTTCTCCGCACGCTCGGCCTCGTACTCGGCGACCACGACGCGGTGCCCGTCGGCGCCGGCCCGGCGGGCCGTGGCCAGTCCCAGGCCACGGCCCGCGCCGGTCACCACGACGGTGCCGGCGGACGCAGCGCCGGACGACGTGCTCCCGGCGGTCATGCGGTCCTCGGGCGCGGCCATCAGTCGCGGGTCACGCCGTGCATCGGCGAGTGCTCGGGGTAGGTGGGGACCTGCGGCTTCCGGGTGCCGATGACCACGCAGAACAGGGCGTCCACGTCGCCCTCGTTCTTGAGCGAGCGGGCCACGCCGGCCGGGACCACGATCATGTCGCGGTAGCCGAGGGTGCGGTACTCGGCCTCGCCCTCGCCCCGGTGGATGCCCACCCGCACCTGGCCCTCCAGGACGAAGAACGCCTCCTCGACGTCGTGGTGGGTGTGCTCGGGGCCCTCGGCGCCGGGGGGCAGCAGCATGTTGGAGAACGTGAAGCCGCCGGAGGGCAGGACGCGGTTGTCGCCCTCGTGATTGCCGGTGGCGCCGGAGCCGACGTACCGGATCTGCGCGCGGCGGTACTGGTCGCCCGCCTTGGCCTGGAAGGCGAGGGTGTCCCAGTCGGGCTCGCGGGAGTCGCGGGTGGCGATGAGCGAGTCGGTGTACTTGGCGAGGTCGCCGCCGTTGTCGTAGTCGGTGGTGGTCAGGGGCATGGTTCTTCTCCTTTGGATTTCCAGCGGGTTGGGGTTTCGGGGACTGCGTGGTCTGCGGGGCTCACTCCGGGATGCGGGCCGCGATCCGCAGGTGGGAGAGCACCCAGGCGTTGAAGGACGCGGGGCGCTCCTGGTTGGCGAGGTGTCCGGCGCCGTGCACGATCACGTACGCGGAGCGGTGCACGGCGCCCGCGATGGCCTGGCCGGCCTCGGTGCCGGTCACCCGGTCCTCCTCGCCGCACAGGACCAGCACGGGGACGCCCAGGCTCGGCAGCTCGGACCGCAGATCGGCGGACGCCATGGACTCGGCGGCGTACGCGTAGCCGGGCAGCCGCACGGAGGCGGCCATCGTGTCGGTGACCTTGCGGACCAGGGCCTCGGGCGCGTCGGGCGAGAGCAGCCGGGGCGCGCGCCGCGCCGCGAACGCCTCGGCCCCCGACTCGCGCAGCTCGCCCGCGCGTTCGCGCATCGCGGCCGCCTTGGCCTCGGTCACCCCCGACCCCGGGCTGGAGTCCGCGACGACCAGGCTCTCCACCAGTGCGGGGTGCCGTGCCGCGAGCCGCAGCGCGATGACCCCGCCCCAGGAGACGCCCAGCACGTGGGCGGTGCCGTCGGTCCCGCCGTGTGCGCGGATGAGGGCCGCCGCGGTGTCGGCGTACGCGTCCAGGTCCAGCGGCCCCACCGGGTCGGCGGAGCGCGCGTAACCGGGTGCGTCCCATGCCAGCACCCGCGCGTACGGGGAGAGCGCGGCCATCTGCGGCGCGAAGGCGTCGGCCGAGGAACCGATCCCGTGCAGGCAGAGCAGCAACGGTCCTTCCGTACCGGCCCGTTCGAGATGCAGTCCGGCGATGTCGTACGGGACCGATGCCTCCGGGGTCTCCTGCGCGCTCACAGGATCTGTCCCGTCCGGCCGGCCAGCGCGCCGAGGCTGCGCAGTACTGCGTACGGCACGACCTGGCTGGTGGCGGGGTTGCCGGGGTCGGGCAGGTGGGCCGCCTCGAAGCGGTAGCTGCCGTGCGCGCCCTCGGCCTCGATCACATGGCGGGTGTGGGCCGCGCCGGGATCGGCGACGACGGACACCTCGACCTGTCCGGGGTCGCCCACCGCCAGGGCCACGGAGGCGGCCACGTTGGTGGACTTGGGGAAGCGCTCGGGCACGTCGCGCGCGGTGCCCCGCATGACCTCCACGGGCCCGGTCGCGGTGCGCATGAGGCGCAGCAGCTCCTCGTCCATCCACGGCTGTTCGAGGGTGCCGGGGAGCTTGGTGGTGGTGAGGCGTACGCGGGTGAGGGGGCCGAGACCGCGTACGGCCTGGAGCAGGTCGAGGCCGCCGACGGCGCCGCCGGTGAAGTAGACCCGGCCAGGACCGGCGGAGAGCAGGCGCCGCGCCAGGTCCTCGTCGGTGAGCGCGCCGGTGGAGGCGATCAGCAGGTCGGTGCCGGAGCGCAGCACGTGCTCGCCCCATTCGCGCACGGCGGCCTGGCCCGCGGCCTCCACGATCAGGTCGCAGGCGTCCAGCGCCTCGGCGAAGCCGAGCTGGGGCGCGGGCGCTGCCCCCTCGCCGAGCGCGCGGTTGTCCACGACGCACGCCAACTCGGCGCCGGGCACGGCCCCTTCGGCGACGGCGTGTCCGACCACGCGGCCGATGGCGCCCCAGCCGACGAGGCCGACGCGGCGTACGGGAGCGGGTTTCACGGGGGCGGCGGTCTCGGTGACGGGCGCGGTCATGCGCTGATCCCCTTCCCGGGGGTGAGGTGCGGCTGCCCGGCGGAGGCGTTCCCGGCGACCTCGGCCAGCGGGCCCGGGTCCGGGATGCCCGCCATGTGGTCGCGGATCTCGGCGGAGGGCGGTCCTGCCGTGCCCCACAGGTCGGAGAGCTCGGGGACGCGGCGCCACACGCGGGCGATCCAGGCGTCCTCCACGATCTGCGCGACCTCGGAGGTGTACTCGCACACCAGACCCGCCGGGTCGGTGAAGTAGGAGAAGGTGTTGTTGCCGGGCCCGTGCCGCCCGGGGCCCCACTTCGGGGTGATGCCGTGGTGGCGCAGCCGCCCCAGGCCCCGCATGAAGTGGTCGACCGAACTCATCTCGTACGCCACGTGGTTGAGCGAGACCCAGTCCGCCTGGTTGAAGGCGATGCAGTGGTGGTCGGCGTTGCAGCGCAGGAACGCCATCTGGTGCTCCGACCAGTCCGAGACCCGCATGCCGAGCACGTCGCAGTAGAAGGCGACCAGCCCGTCGATGTCGGTGGTGTTGAGCACGGTGTGCGTGACCCCGACCGGTACGGCGCTGTCCCGGCCGCGCGGCGGCACCGCCTCCACGTTCGCGCTCAGCTCGATCAGCCGGCCCTCGGGGTCGGTGAAGCGCAGGCCGTAGCCGCCGCCCGCCTGGTGCAGCGGGCCCGGCTCGGTGACCGGCACGATGCCGCGGGCCAGCAGCCGCCGGGCGGCCTCGTCGATCTCGGCGGGGGTCGCGACGGCGAAGGCGATCCGGCCGAGGCCGTTGCGCTCGGCGCGGGTGAGGGACAGCACGTGGTGCTCGGGCCCGCTGCCGCGCAGCCAGCCCGCGCCCGACTCGCGGTCGGCGTCCACGACTTCGAGGCCCCACACCTCCGCGTAGAAGTCGGCCGCCTCGGTGAGGTACGGGGTGCGCAGCTCCACTGCGCGCAGCGCGCGCAGCCGTGCGACGGGCGGATGGCCCACGGGCGGGGCCTGGGGTTCGGGCATCACGGGTGCTCCAAAGCGGTCGGGTGCGGTACGGATGCGGAGTGCGGGCGTAGGGGGTCGGCGTACGGCTTCCGGGGCGCGCGGGCGCTCAGCCGGCGGCCCAGGGCAGCGGGGCGTCGTCGGTGCCCCAGTAGAGGCTCTTCTGGCGCTGGTAGGCGCGGATGCCCTCGCGGCCCTTCTCGCGGCCGAGTCCGCTGTCCTTCATGCCGCCGAAGGGCGTGGCGATGCTGAACTGCTTGTACGTGTTGATCCACACGGTCCCCGCGTCGATGCGCCTGGCCACCCGCCAGGCGCGCCGGTGGTCCCGCGTCCAGAGCCCGCAGGCCAGCCCGTACACCGAGTCGTTGGCCTGCGCGACGAGGTCGTCCTCGTCGTCGAAGGGCAGCGCGACCAGCACCGGGCCGAAGATCTCCTCCTGGCACGCGCGCGCCGAGTTGGGCAGCCCGTCAAGCACGGTGGGCAGGTAGTACGCGCCGTCCGCGTACCGCTCCCCCTCGGGCGCCGCTCCCCCGCACAGCACCCGCGCGCCCTCTTCGCGCGCCAGGTCCACGTACGAGGCGACCGCGTCCCGGTGCCGGTGGTGCACGAGCGGCGCGACCTGGGTGGCCGGATCGGTGCCGGGGCCGACGCGCAGTTTGCGGGTGCGCTCGACCAGTTCGCCGACGAACTCCTCGTAGCGCGAGCGCGCCACGAAGAGACGCGAACCGGCGATGCACGACTGCCCGCTGGAGGAGAACACCCCGAACAGCACGCCCGCCAGGGCCTGTTCGAGATCGGCGTCCTCGAAGACGACGGTCGGCGACTTGCCGCCCAGCTCCAGGGACACGGGCATCAGCTTGTCCGCCGCAACGTGCGCGATGCCGCGCCCCGTCGACGTACCGCCGGTGAAGGTGACCTTGCCGACGCGCGGGTGCCGCACCAGCGCGTCGCCGGTCACCGCGCCGCTGCCCGGCAGCACCGAGAGCAGCCCGGCGGGCAGCCCGTGCTCCTCCAGCGCGCGGCAGATCAGCCGGCCGAGCGCGAGGGACACCAGCGGGGTCCACGCGGCGGGCTTGAGCAGCACCGCGTTGCCGGCGGCGAGCGCGGGGGCGAGCTTCTGCGCGTCGCTGGCGATCGGCGAGTTCCACGGGGTGATGGCCGCGACGACGCCGATGGGCTCGTGCACGCTCATGGTCAGGTACGCGCCGCGCGAGGGGGTGACCGCGTCCTCGGCCGTCTCCAGGGCCGCGGCGGTGTAGCGGAAGGTGCCGGCGGCGGACAGCACCAGGGCGCGGGTCTCGGTGCGGGTCTTGCCGGTGTCGGCGGTCTGGAGCGCGGAGAGCGCGTCGGCGTGCTCCGCGATCAGCTCGGCGACCCGGTGCAGCAACAGGGCGCGCCGGTGCGGGAGTTGACCGCGCCATGCGGGGTCGGCCGCTGCGCGTGCCGCGCCCTCGGCCGCCTCGTCGGCGTCCTCGGCCGATGCGGCGTGAACGGTGGTGAGCACCCGCCCCGTCGCCGGGTCGACGGTCTCCGCCGGTGCTCCGGCGCCGCGCCGCCACTCCCCCGCCACCAGCACCTCGTCCGCGGGGAGTTGAAGCATCGGAGACCTCCGGTCGGGTCGGTGGATGGGGGAAGCGCGCCGCCGGACGGTCGGCGCCTGGCGAAGAAACCTAAGGGCTTAAATATTTCTCCGCAAGACCCCGCGTCGGGGTCGATTCACGGGACTTCTCTGCCGCGACAGTTTTCGGCCGCGACCTCTTGACGCTCTCCGGGGCACGGCCGCTACAACTTAAGCCCTAAGACGTTTAGTGGTTGCGCGCCCTTCGCCCCGGTGACACGCCGCCCCCTCCTGCGCGAGGGTGCTCCGGTCGCGAGGGCACACCCCCCGCGCGGCGCGCACCGCACCGCCCCGCCCTCAGCGGCGCCCGGAAACGGGCGACCGTCCCTCCCCGCCAGTCGCGGCGCCCGCCTGCGCGTACGCCGCGGCCCAACCCGCTCCGCCGCCACGGCAGCCGCCCACGGCACCGGAGTTGGAGGACCCTGGATGACCGTCGACACCCCTCCGGGCAGCGACTCGCCCGACGCGCACGGGAAGACCGGCGCACAAGAGAAACCGGGCGCACAGCCGGGCACACAATCGGGCACACAGGAGAAACCCGACGCGCACGGGAAACCCTCGGCCGCCGCGGCCCGCGCCGCCATCGCCGCACGCTTCGAGCGGCTCCCGGTCTCCCGCTGGCACGTCACCGTGCGCCTCATCGTCGGCGTGGTCACCTTCTTCGAGGCCTTCGACCAGCTCCTGATCGCGTACGCCATGCCGGAGCTGCGCCAGGAATGGCACCTGGGCACCGCGCAGTCCACCGCCGTGCTCACCGTCGGCTCGGTCGGCATGCTGGTCGGCGCGCTCTTCTCAGGGCGGCTCGCCGACCGGATCGGGCGGATCAAGGTCATCGCGCTGTGCGTCGCGGTGTCCGGCGCCTCCAGCCTGGCGCTGGCCGCGTGCACCTCGGTCACCCCGTTCATGGTGCTGAGGGTGGTGCAGGGCCTGGCCATCGGCGGTGAGGTGCCGGTGGCGGCCACGTTCATCAGCGAGATCACCCGCAGCTTCCGCCGCGGCCGCTTCGTGCTGCTCTACGAACTGGTCTTCCCCGCCGGCCTCACCGTCGGCGCCGTCGCCGCCGCCTGGGTGGTGCCCGCGCTGGGCTGGCGGTGGATGTACGTGATCGCCGCGGTGCCGGGGCTGCTCTGCTACCTGGTGCAGCGCGCGGTGCCCGAGTCCCCGCGCTGGCTGGCGGACCACGGGCGGCTCGACGAGGCGGCCGAGGTGATGACCGCGATCGAGGCGAAGGTGGAGCGGACGGCCGGGCCGCTGCCGCCGGTGCCGGAAGCGGTCTCTCCCGCGGAGGTCGGGAAAGCCGGGACGGCCGGGGACGCGTCCGTGTCCGCCGCCCCGAGGGCACCCGAACCCCGCGCCACCGAGGCCGAGTTGGCAGCGACCGGACTGCGCGGGCTGCTGACCGGGCGGTACCGGCGGCGCACGCTCGTGGTGTGCGTGCTGTGGTTCACCGGCTACTTCGTGAACTACGGGATCACGTCCTGGCTCCCCACCATCTACGGCAGCCACTACGGCCTGTCGCTCTCCGACTCCCTCGTCTACTCGACCGTGACCTCGAGCGCCGGTTTCCTCGGCTGCCTGTGCGTGGCGCTGACCGTGGACAGGACGGGACGCAGGCCCGTGGTGACCGCCTGCCTGGGCGCGACCGCCGTCGTGCTGGTCACGCTCGCGCTGCTCGGCGCGCACACGCCGGTCCAGGTGCTGATGTGGACGTCGCTGTCCGCCGTGTTCTTCTTCGGGTCTAACATCTGCCTGTATCTGTACACACCGGAGCTGTTCCCGACCCGCATGCGCGCCCTGGGCAGCAGCGCCGGGGGCGCCGTGAACCGGCTCGGCCTCATCCTCGGCCCGCTCCTCGTCGGCTGGGTGTACGCGGCGGGCACGGTCCCCCTGGTCTTCGCCATGCTCGCGGGCGTGGCCCTGATCGGCGCGCTGGCCGCCGGCTTCTTCGCGGTGGAGACGGCGAACAAGCCGCTGGAGGAGATCTCCCCCTGAGGGCCCCTCACGGGTTCGGTGCGGCGGGCCCAGGAACGGTACGTCGGCAGTGCGGGCAGGTCACCGAGACCAGCACGCGCGGCGCGTACCAGAGACCGCCGCACCGCCCGCGGGGACAGCGCATCAGCACGTCGGGCTCCAACTCGGCGTCTCCCTCGGACAGTTCGGAGACGGCGGGCCGGTACCCGCACGCAGGGCACGCCAGGGTCCGCATACGGGGGTCCTTCCGCCTCCACTCGCGCAGACGGTCCTCCCCCTCGGCCGCCGTCGGCGCGCGGCGGCCGAGGGGGAGGGTGAGGAGCCCGCGCACCACGTCCCGTACCGGTATCCGTACGCGGCCCGGGATCTCGTACACGGTCCGGCAGCGCGGACAGCGCATGGCCAGGACGTACGGCGCCTCGTCCGGCACCTCGTACGGTGTCTCGTCCGGCCTCTCGTGCGAGTCGTCCTCCCGCATTCCCGCATCGTCGCGCTCCGCGGGCGCGGGTCAATCCCGGAGGCGCCGGGCACACGGGCGCGCCGGAAAGTGCCGCACCGCATTCCGCCCCCTCCGCCCCGCATTCCCCTCCCGCCCTCTGTTCAAGAAGGGACCGCCCTAGAATCGCTCCTCGCTCCGGGCTGACCTCCGGGGCGGCTGGAGGGGGTCATGGGCGTACCCGTGCGGCACACCGCACCCCGGAAAACGTCAACGCGGCTGCTCACAGGCGTGGTTGCGGCCCTCACCCTGACGCTCGGGGCCGCGCTGCCGGGAATGGCGCAATCCGGTACCGGCAATTCCGTACCGGGCCGTGATCGGCTGGCCGACCGCCTCGCGCGGGAGGTCACGGAGCGGGGCGGGTTCCGTCATCTGCGGGCGCTGCAAAATGCCGCCGACGAGAACGGCGGCAATCGCGGGGCCGGGACTCCCGGTTACGCCGCCTCGGCCGCGTACGTCACAAGCCGCCTGACGGCCGCCGGTTACCGCGTGCGCTATCAGCGCTTCGCCTTCCCCGACTTCCTCCCCGTACGGGAGACGGCCGCCGAGACCGCGCCCGTACGGCGTCGGCTGCACCCGCTCATGGCGCGGTTCAGCCCCCCGACCCCGCCCGGCGGGCTGCGGGCGCCGCTGGCCGTGCTGCCGGGGCAGGGGTGCACGGCGGAGGAGTACGAGCGCGCCGGTGCCCGTTCGCGCATCGCGCTCGTGCGGGGCGAGGAGTGCGAACTGACCGTCAAGCAGCGCGCGGCGGCGCGGGCCGGCGTGCGGGCGGTGCTGATGAACGTCGGCGCGCCGGGACCCACCATGAACCTCCGCTACCGGATGAAGCCGCCGACCGCCGGGCTCATCCCCTCCGCCGCGCTCTCCCGGGGCGAGAGCGAACTCCTGGCGGCCGACGCGGCGCGCGGCCCCGGCCCCGTGTCGCTGCACCTCACGCTGCGCGGGCGGCACGTCCGCACCTCCACCTTCAACGTGCTGGCCGACACCCCGACGGGCCGCCCCGACCGCACCGTGGTGCTCGGCGCGCATCTGGACAGCGTGCCGGAGGGGCCAGGCGCCGACGACAACGCGAGCAGCGCGGCGATGGTGCTGGAGACGGCGCTGCGGCTGGCGCACCACTGGCCCGAGGTGCGGCACCGGGTGCGGTTCGCGTTCTGGGGCGCGGAGGAACGGGGGCTGGTGGGATCCCAGCACTACGTGGACCGGCTGGACGCCGCCGGACGCCGCGACCAGGCGCTGGACCTCAACTTCGAGACCATCGGCGCCCCCAACTACGCGCGGCTGGTCTACGACGGCGACGACAGCGAGGGCACCGGCGCGGGTCAGGGACCGCCGGGCTCGGCCGCCATCGAGCGGGAGTTCACCGGGTACTTCGCGGCGCGCGGACTGCCGACGGCGGCGCTGGACTTCGACGGGCGCTCCGACTTCGGCCCGTTCATCGCGGCCGGCATCCCCGCCGGAGGGGGCTCCGGCGGGTACAACCACCTCAAGACGCCCGCCTGGCAGCGCCTGTTCGGCGGGACGGCCGGACAGTACCTCGACCCCTGCTACCACCAGACCTGCGACACCGCCGACGGGATCAGCCGCACGCTGTTCGGCCAGTTCGGCGCGGCGATGGCACACGCGACGGGGCGCTTCGCGCAGGACCTCGGCGGCGTACCGGACGTACGGCGGCGCCGCTGAGGGCGCCGAGGGCTCCGGGCGCGGTGACGGAATCGGGAGAATCAGCCAGCAATGACGCACGGGGGAACGCACAACAACGCGAACAACGCGACCTATGAAGGGGGTTCGGCCGGAGGGCGGCCCGGTGTCGTCTTCCTCGGGCTGCTCCTGCTCTCCGCCACGACCGCCTCGGCCGGGGTCGCCACGGTGCTGCCCGCGCTCACCGCGCGGCTCGCGCTCGACGGTCCGGCCGGCGCCTGGCTGATGGCCGTGTACGCGACCGGGTTCGCCGTGGCGACGCCGCTGTTCGGGCGCGCGGTGGACCTGTACGGGCTGCGCGCGGCCATGGTGTCCGGGCTGCTGCTCATGGTGGCCGGCTCGCTGACCTGCCTGTTCGCGAGTCCGCTGGCGGTGCTGCTGGCGGGGCGTGCGGTGCAGGGCGCGGGAGGGGGCGCGGTACCTGTGGTGGCCGGCGCGGCGCTGCTGGCCCGCGCCGACCGGCGGGCTCAGCGGCGCGGGCTCGGCGGCTTCACGGCGCTGATGACCCTGACCTCGACGACGGTCCCGGTGCTGGCCGGCCTGTCGGCCCAACTGGCGGGCCCGCGTGCACTGTTCGTGGTCTCCAGCGTACTCGCGCTCGCGCTGCTGCCCGCCTCCCGCGGCATTCCCTCGCAGGCGCGCGGCGCCCCGGCCCCCTTCGGCCTCGCTGCCGCGGCGGGGGTGATCGCGGTGGTGTCCGGGCTGCTGCTGGGGGTGCGCGCGGCGACCGATCCGCGTGCCTCGGCCGGCTGGATCCCGCCGCTCGCGGGCGCGCTGCTGCTCGCCGGGGGCGCGGTCGTACGGGGAACGCGCCGGGCGATCGTGCCGGTGCGCCTGCTGCGGGAGCGGCGGGTCGCGGTGGTGGTGGCGGCCGGATTCGCGCTGTTCGGCACGTACTTCGCGCTCCAGTTGGCGATTCCCGCGCTGCTGGCCGCGGCGCGCGGCTGGTCGCCCGCGCACATCGGTCTGGTGCTGCTGCCGGTGGGGGTGTGCGGGGCGCTGGGCTCCTGGGCGGCGGGGCGCCGCGACGGCCACCGCTCCCCGGCGCCGCTGCTGGCCGCGGTCGGCGCTGCGGGTACGGCGTCGCTGGCCTGCGCGGCGGTGTGGCCCGGCGTGCCGTGGGTGCCGGTCGCCGCCTTCGGCGTGATCTCGGCGTGCATCGGCGCGGGCAACGTGGTCC
The DNA here is from genome assembly GCF_039605595.1 of Streptomyces odontomachicola. Classification (NCBI taxonomy): domain Bacteria; kingdom Bacillati; phylum Actinomycetota; class Actinomycetes; order Kitasatosporales; family Streptomycetaceae; genus Streptomyces; species Streptomyces odontomachicola. The sequence continues at coordinate 76,473 of NZ_JBCFOK010000010.1, read as the reverse complement.
TGCTCGGCGCGCTGGCCCTGGCGGTGGGCGACCGGGCCCACGGCTCCGCCCTGGGCCTCTACAACCTGGTCTTCTACATGGGCGGCTCCCTGACCGCCGCGGTGACAGGCCGCCTGCTCCCGCTCTCCCCCGGCCTGACGCTCGCCGCGCTGGCCGTGCTCCCGGTCACGACACTGCTCCTGGCGGCGTTATGGGGCCACCACGACACGACCGAGACGCCCCGGGCCCCGGCACCGGAGAGCCGGGCGGGGCGGAGGGCGGGGTGAGGCGGGTGTCTTCTGGCGGTGTCAGCGTGTGCGCGCCACATAGGCCAGCAACTCCCGCCCCCGCAAACCGAACCGCTCCTTGAACTCGCCGTTCCGGCGGCCGCCCTCGAAGACCCGCGCGCCGCGTCGCAGGGCCTCGTGGATCGCCTCCAGGAACAGGAGGTAGTTGGGGCTGAATGTGGGGGACGCGTCGTAATCCGTGCCGCTTATCCAGAAGTGGAGGCGGTCCTCGTCCAGCAGGCATGCGGCGCCTGCCACCAGGCGGCCGTCCACGCGGAGTTCGAGGACGCGGGCGCGGTCGCCCAAGGCGGAAACGAAGCGCTGGAAGCGGCCCGGCGGGAAGAAGGAACCCGCGCCGAATTTCGCCATCGTGCCCTGGACCAGGGACAACAAGCCGTCCAAGTCGGCGCCCGCAGGGCCGGCGACGCGGACCGCCAGGCCCGCCTCCCCCGCGCGGCGCCGGAAGCGGCGCAGGTGCTGGCGTTGGCGGGGAGAGAGGCCGGCGATGAAGTCCTCGATGCCGGTGCAGCCGTCGAGGTCGAGGGTGAAGCGCTCGTCCACGCGCACCCGCGTCAGCGCGTAGGGGCCGGCCAACTGATCGAGGCAGTGCGCCAGTTCGCCGCCCGCCTCGACGTTGACCAGGCCGTACCAGTCGGCGCCGCTCTGAGCGGCCAGGGCGCCCGCGGCGTCGAGGAGCGCGGACAGAAGGGCCGGTTCGAGCGGCGCCGCCGCCGGTACGCGGGTGTCGTAGCAGTGCCATACGTGGCTGAGCAGACCCACAGGGGCCGAACCGGAAGGGAGCTGGTGCACCAGCACACCCAGCGGATCCATGTCGTACTGGAGGAACAGCGGCAGCGCGGCCACCGCGTCCCCGCCCCCGTCCCTGGCCAGCAGGTAGTGGGCGCGGGCGATGGGGTGCAGGGGCGCGGCGGCGTACGCGTCCAGATAGCGCGGATGGTGGAAAAGCGGAACGCGGCCGGCCCGCGCCAGCCGCTGCCATTCGAGGCGCACTGCGTCGAGCGAATCGTGCACGTCCACGCGGTACGGACCGGCCCGCGACCCGATCACCCGCACCCCCTCGTACCCCCTCACGGCAACCGCCCCCTCGCACGCCCCCTCACAGCAGCCACCCCGCCCTCCGCATCATGGCCAGGAAGCGCCGCGCCGAGGCGTGTTCCATCGGCAGCAGGCTGTCCAGCGCGGCGTGTTCGACCACCAGGTCCTCCCCCGTCTCGCCGTCCACGCCCTGGGCGAGGGTCACGGCGCGCGCGTACCAGCCGCGCTCGTCCTCCGCCATCAGCTCCAGGAACCAGGAACGGTCCTCCTCCGCACAATCCCCCAGCAGCGCACGCAGGTTGAAGGGTCCTGGCCAGGCGCGCTTGTAGACGTAGCCGCCGGTGCCGCGCGCCCCGGACGCCGTCCGGCGGGCCTGCGCGCCGTCGGCCATCGGCGCCAGCGACCTGGCGAGCGCCGCCGTGCGGTCCGCCCACGTGCGGGTGAGCTGCACCCCGGCGCCGAGCTGCCGGAGCGAGTCCAGCGCGCCGGTCACCGCCCGCGCCTCGCGGTCCAGCGCCCGGCCCGCGTACACCGCCGCCGCCGGATCGGTCCAGCCGGTGCGTCCGTACGCGGGCGCACCCGGCGCCGGCAGGTGCCCGGTCAGGCGGCGCGCGCCCCAGCGGGCGACCGTGGCCGCCAGGTCCTCCCAGGCCAGCGGCGCGCCGGGGGTGCCGGCCTGGCACAGCACAGCGAGCGCGGCGGCGGAGACGGCGCCGCAGCGGCGCAGTTCCTGCGGGTCGACCTTGTCGGTGTCGTCGGCCTCGGAGTGGTGGTGGCGGTCGGGCCAGTGGCCGAGCTGTACGGCGGGGCAGCCGATCGCGCGGTCGCACAGCACCCCGTGGTCGGAGGCCCCGGTGAACGGCGTGGACCGCCAGGTCCAGGTGTCGCAGCCCACCGCGCCGCTGAACGACCGCGCGGCGGGCGGCAGCGCGCGCACGCACTCCTCGACCAGCGCGGTCAGCGCGGTGGGCACGTGCAGCGGGCTGCGCTCCACGATCAGCGGGCCGCCGCAGAGCTGCTGGTCCTCGCCGGTCATGTCCAGATTGAGCGCGGCGAACGGGCGCGATCCGCCCGCGCGTTGCTCCATTCCGTGCGCGTACGCCGCCGTGCCCACGATCTCCGGCGCCCACAGGAAGCGCACGGTGCGGCGCGGCGCGCGGGCCGCCAGCAGGCGCGCCGCCTCCAGAGCCGTGCACACCCCCGAGGCGTTGTCGTTCGCGCCCGGCGCCGGGTGGCACAGGTGCGCGGTCACCAGCGCGTGCCGCCCCGTGTCGTCGCCGGCCGGGGTACGGGCCGTGACCAGCGGCATCGTCTCGGGTGCGGCGCGCACCGCGACATGGGCGCGCACCTGCTCGCCCGCGCGCCGGAGCCGTTCCAGTTCGCCCAGCACCGAGCGCGGCACGCTGAAGCCGAACAGCGGGCTCCGGGGGGCGAGTTCGATGCGGCGTACGGGGCCCGCGTTGCCCGCGGCGAAGCCGCACGCCCCGTACCGGTGCAGCACCTGCGGCAGCCCGGGCCCCGGCGGCGCGTCGAGCAGCACCAGCGCGCCGCGCGGCCAGCTCTCCGGCGGATCGTGCGGCAGCCGTACGAGGGGTGCGCCGAGCCCTCCCGGCGGGGTGGGCGCCGAGTGCGCGGCGAGCCCGTAGGGCTGCTCGGGGTAGCGCACCAGGGCCGGGGCGCCGGTGCGGCGCGCCGGCACGAGCGAGGCGCGCTGCGGCGTCCAGCCGACCGGAGCGGCGAAGGTCCACCAGTGCGTCCTGCCGTCGGCCGGCAGCGAGAGCACCTGCACGTCGGCCAGCCCCGCGTCGACCGCCGCCTCGGCGACCAGCGCGGCCGCCGCGTGGATGCCCTGCGACGCCTGATAGCGGTCGTGGCGTACGAGACGGTGCAGCAGGTCCATGGCGCGGCCGGTGTCGAAGGCCGCGTACAACTGCGCGACGGTACGCCGCAGTTCCCCACTCGGCTCATCCACCGGCACGCCCCTCCCGTCCGCGAGCCGCACCAGCACGCGCACCACCAGCACCCGGACCACGCGCACGCGGACCACCAGACCGCGGACCACCCGCCCGCAACGCCTCGTACACCGCGCGCTCGCGCTCCTCCGACAGCGGGACGGACAGGCGCAGGAGCGCGGGTGCCGGGGGGACCGTGCAGATCTCCTTGGCGAGGATGCCGCGCCCGGCGAGCAGGGCCCGTGCCCGCGCGCCGTCCTCGACGGCCACCCACGGCAGCCAGGGCGGGCCCGAAGCGGCGGGCGCGGCGAGTGCGAGTCCCACGGCGCGCAGCATCGCGCGGAAGCGCGGCCGCACGGCGCGGGTGCGCTCCCGCAGTGGCCCGAACACGTCGCCGCGCGCGAGCAGTCGGAGCGCCGCGTGCAGCCCGAGCTCGTTCACCGCGAGCGGCGGTGCGAGGCGGCGCAGGCGCTCGGTGACCGGCTCCCCGGCCAGCGCGAATCCGACCCGCAGCCCGCCAGCGCAGTACCCCTTGGCCAGTCCGCGCAGCACCACCAGGTTGCCGTGCCGCGCGAGCAGGCAGGCCGTGGAGGCCGAGGGCCCCGCGTAGTTGGCATACGACTCGTCCACCACCAGCAGCCCGTCGCTGCGCGCGCGTGCCAGCGCCCTCGCCAGGCGCTCCACCTCGGCGACGGACGCCATGCCGCCGTCGACGGCGGGGCGTTCGAGCAGCACCAGGGAGGGCCGGTGCGCCACGGTCAGCTCGGCGGCCTCGGCCGCCGAGCGCGCGGGCGGCGCGGCGCAGGCCCCCAACTGCCGCGCCCACAGCGGCAGATCGGGATGGTGCGCGGCCAGGTGCAGCAGCGGCCCCGCGGTGGCCAGGCCGGCCAGCGCGTGCAGCAGCCCCGTGACGCCCGCGCCGGCCGTCACCTGCCGGTCGGTGAGCGGGCAGCCGAGCTGGCGCGCGAGGACGGGGGCAGCACGACGGCCCGCGTACGGGTCGCGCACCGCGTAGTGCCGCGCCCGCTCCCCCAGCAGGCGCGGGCCGCTCGCGCACAGTTCGGCCCACACCGGCTCCAGCGCCCGGGTCACGTACCCCGCCTCGTCGGGTGACCAGCGCAGATCCAGCAGTTCGCCGCCCGGCGCCGGCTCCTCGGCGTGCGCGCTCACCGCGGGGCGCGCGGCGGCATCACCGCCCGCGGCCCCGGCGTACCGGCTCCCTCGTCCCGCCTCCGTACCGCTCACCGCCCCGACAGGCCCTGCTTGCTGAGGAATCCGCAGATGTCGCACAGGCCCTCGGGGTTGGGCACGCCCTCCTGGAGGAGGTAGACGCCCTCGCAGATGCCGCAGCGCTCCTCCAGCAGCGGCAGCATGAAGCGCTGCGCCGTGGAGAACGCCTGGAACAGGTAGTAGTCCACGCCCGGCCACAGATCGTAGAGATGGTCGGCGACCGCGTACGCGAGGGAGCGTTCGTCGGGGCCCGTGGTGAAGCGGCCGGGCGTTCCCTGGCGGGTCAGCTCGGGGGCCACGAGCTCCAGATAGAGCGTCAGCTCCTTCTTCGTGATGCGGTAGAGCGGGAAGACGTAGCGCAGCGCGCCGATCTCCCGTACGGGAATCCCACCCATCCGGTAGCCGCTGGTGAACCAGGTCACCAGGCTCGCCACCAGGTCGTCCGCGTTCAGCCCGAAGGCGACCACCCCGGCGCCGCGTTCCTCCGCGGCCCGCTCCAGCATGCGGCGCATCACGTGGTGGACGATCACCATGTTCATGGAGCGGTGCTCGCCCGCGACGAGCTGGTTCATGGCGTCCACGAAGGGGCGGCGCAGCCGGAAGGTCTCCTCCACCTCGCGCGCGGTGACCACGGCGTGCTCGATGCCCAGGCCCTCGCAGGAGCGCCGGGCCGCCTCGAAGGTGGCGGGCTCGTCCCAGTCGGGCAGCCCGGTGATGGTCACCGCGGTCATGCGGGTCTCCGGGTAGCGCCCTCGCGTGCGCTCCAGCAGCTTGAGGTACGAGACGCTGTCCCGCCCTCCGGACAGCCCGATCACGCTGTGGTCGCCCTCGCGCAGGGTGCCGCCGTGCGTGATGCTCTGCACGAAGGCGGCCTCCACGTACTCCGCGAAGGACTCCGCGCCCATCTGCTCGGCGCGCACCTCCAGTTGGCCCTTCTCGTCGAAGAGGACGCGCTTGGTGTAGACGGGGTCAGGGGTGCCGTACGTGCGGGTGGCGGGCCTGCGCGTGACGTCCAGGTCGTAGTGGCGCACCTGCCGGACGGTGATCACCTCGTCCTCGCCGAGCGTCACCACCTCCTCGGAGACCGGCTTGCCCTCGCGGTAGACGAGCACCGCGTTGGCGGGGATGCCGTAGGTGCGCAGCACCTCGCGCAGCGGCTGTCCCGGACGGGCCGTCAGACTCTCCGACTCCCCGACCTTGTTGATGAAGACCACGCTCATGGTCCTTCTCCTTCGTGAGTGGTACGGGCGTCGGTGGCGCGGGTGCCGGTGGTGCGGGCGTCGGTGGAACTGGTGCCAGCGGTACCGGCATCGGCGGTACGGGGATCCGGGTCCAGGCCGGTGTCGGTGCCGGTGCCGGACCACACCGCGAGCGGCACGCGCAGCTCGTCCTCCGTGCGGGCGCCGTGCTCCCAGCGGCAGCGCGGGTCGGGCACGGGGAAGGCGGGGCCCGTGGCCAGCGCGACCACCTCGCCGATCCGCGCGTGCGCGAGGGGCGCGTGCGCCGGGTCCGGCAGCAGCCCCCGCGCGGCGAGTTCGGCGGGCGTGCGCACCTCCGCGTACGGGGCCAGCGCCTCGCGCGCCTCGGTGAGCAGCCGCTCCTCCGTACCGGGGCGCGGGTACAGCCAGCGGACGCGGCCCGCGCCGCCGCTCGGCAGCACGCAGCGGTACGGGGTGTCCAGCGCTGCCCAGGCGTTGCGGGCCCGCTCGTCGTGGGTGACCGGGGTCAGGCCGTGGTCGGCGTGCGCGGTCACGGTCCATCCGCGCTCCGCCCACCCGGCGGCCGCCTCGTCCAGCCGCCGCAGCGCCCGGAACAGCCGCGGTCCAGGACCGTGGCGGTGCAGCCAGGTGTCGAAGTCCAGGTAGGCCCAGAGCAGGAGGGGGCGGCGGCGCTCGGCGGCGAGCAGCGCGCCGATCCCGCGCACGGCCGCCTCGGCGACGGCCTCGGGGGCCCGGCCGAAGTCCGCCGGCCGGTGGGGAACCCGCAGCGCGCCGTCCAGCAGCGCGGTCGTCCAGGGCCCGTTGAGCCCGTCGAGTTCGGGGCACAGCGCATAGGCGGGAATTCCCCTGGAGCGGGCACGCTGAAAGAGCGTGCGCACACCGGTTCCGCACACCGCTCCGGTTTCGGATTCAACTGGTGCGGGATCAGCGGACGTTCCCTCGCCGGACCAGGTCCGCACCCGCCCGTGTGCCGGATCGAAAAGCACCCCGGGGGAATCCGCGCGCACGGTCTCTTCCCCCTCTGCGGAATACGCACGGGCCGGTACGCGGAATTCCGCGCCCACCGCGGCGTGTTCGGCGATTCCCGCGCCGGTGACCGCGGTCAGCCAGGCGGTCACCGAGGTACTGGGGAATGTGGAGCGTAACTCCCGCAAAGCCGAGGGGCGCAGGGTCCGCGCGGCCCACTCCCAGCCGACCCCGTCGAGCGCGAGGACCAGCACCCCGTGCCGCGCACGCTCCATCTGCCGCATCACCAGCCCGGCGACGGTGTGGAGGCCGGGCGGTACGGGAGGTTCCGGCGCGTGCGGCGGAGGCGGCGGGGCCGTGCCCGAGGCGACCGGCCCCGCCTTCACTTCAACGTCATTCCCTTACAGGTTGGGAACGCAGTCGGTGCAGGTGGTGCGGAACTTGACCAGCTGGAATTCCTGGCGCTCCGCCACCATCTCCTCGACGAGGTCGGGGACCAGCAGCAGAGGCGTCTCGGTCCTCGTGGCCTCACGCACTTCCTGGTCGTACACCTGGAACCTCCTCCTTCGACAGCGCCCCGCTGCCCTGAGAGGGAAACCTCGCTCCCCTCGAATTCGGGGCGCTGAGGCCGCAGCGTAATGCGGGATTCATCAGCCGGACAGGAGGATTCTGGACAACGTCGGCCGGGAACATCGCGCGTCGCGGGAATGCGATCAGCGAATGCGATCAGCGGTCGAAGAGGCCGGTCAGCGAAAACAGTCGGCGATAGCGGTCGGCGATGGCGATCAGCGCCGGGCCCGTGCGGCCTCAGCCGTTGGCGAGTTCCAGGAGGGTCCGGCCCAGGGCGTCCGCCAGCTCCCGGCGCAGCGCCTCCCCCGTACTGCCGCGCCGCAGTTCCTCGCCGCCCGAGGCCGAGGAGCCGGCGTCGGACTCCCACGCGAGGCGCAGGCTCCCGGCCCGCAGCCGGGCGGGGCGGCGCAGGCGCGCGGTCACGGTGCCGCGGGACATCTCCATCACGGTGCGCCCGTGCTCCAGCAGTTCGTCCACCGCCGCCGCGATCCGCGGGCCCAGCCACTCCGGCACCCGGTCCTGCACCGCGTCGTCGGGCCCGGCGGGCAGCGCCTCGACGCGCGGGTCGGCGAGCAGCTCGTCGATCAGTGCGCGCGAGCCGCCGACATAGGTCCAGGTCAGGTCGATCTCGCTGGCCACACACCACGAACGGTCGCCGGCCCACCAGAGGTTGGGGCTCTGCCCCTCGGAGTCCACGAAGGCGAGGGCCGCGGAGAGGTCGCCGTGCCACAGGAAGTATTCGCGGTGCGGGAGGGAGACGCGCGGCCCGGAGCGTACGGAGGCGGGGACGGGGTCGGAAGGCTGCGGCGGCACCACCGCGCGACCGCTCCCCTCTCCGCCGCCGTCGCCCTCGCCGTCCCCGGTGTCCAGCGCCGAGAAGGAGAACGTGGCCGCGCCGTCCCACCCGTACCCGTCCCACACGCAGAACCAGCAGCGCTCCGGATCCGGCGTGTGCCGGCGCAGCACCTCCAGCAGCGCGTGCAGCGCGGGTCCTGTCAGGCTGCCCTCCTCCGGGCCGTTCCCGTCCCAGGGCCGCGGCCCCTCCGGGGTGTGCGGGGGCAGCGCGATGTCCGGGAACCTGCTCTCCCGCTCCAGCGGCATCCCGCTCCACTCCGCGACCCGCGCCCAGTGCACGTCGGGCCACTCCGCCTCCGAGCCCTCCCCCTCCACGCCCTCCACGTCGTCGGCGCTCAGCGGATGCGGGAGGCGCGCGTACGCCTCGAAGCCGCGCGGGACGACGGAGGCCGCCGTGTCGCTCGCGAAGTCGTCCAGCCGCTCCCGCACCCACGCGGCCTCGCCGGTCGCGGTGCTCCAGTGAATCCCCGATGTACGCATACGGGCCATCCTGGGTCATCGGGACATGGCCCGTCACCTGCGTTTTCGCCGGGGCGCCCGGCCACGCTCGGCTCCCGAGCCCGCTCCCGTACGAGGGCGGCTCACCCCGTACGAGATCGGCTCACTCCGTACGCGCCCACTCCAGCAGCCGGTCAGCGGTCCACGTGGTGACCACACGCTCCGCGCGTACCCCGCATTCCTCCGCGCGTGCGCAGCCGTTGGGCTGCCAGGCGAGCTGGCCCGGCGCGTGCGCGTCGGTGTCGATCGCGAACAGCACGTCCTCGGCGACCGCGCGGCGCAGCAGGCGGCGCGGCGGGTCGAGCCGTTCGGGGCGGCAGTTGATCTCCACGGCCGTCCCGGACTCGGCGCACGCGGCGAAGACCTCGGCCGCGTCGAAGGCCGACTCGGGGCGCCCGCGCCCGGTGAGCAGGCGGCCCGTGCAGTGCCCGAGCACGTTCGTGCGCGGGTTGCGGACGGCGGCGACCAGGCGCCGGGTCATGGTGGCCGCGTCGGCGCGCAGCGAGGAGTGCACCGAGGCGACCACCACGTCGAGCCGTTCCAGCAGCGCGTCCTCCTGGTCCAGTGAACCGTCCGCGAGGATGTCGCACTCGATGCCCGTGAGCAGCCGGAACGCGGCTCCCTCGGCGTGGAGTCGAGCGTTGAACGCGGCGACCGCGTCGAGCTGTTCGCGCAGCCGCTCGGGCGAGAGGCCGCGGGCCACGGTCAGCCGCGGCGAGTGGTCGGTGAGCACCGCCCACTCGTGGCCCAGCTCGGCCGCCGTACGGCCCATCTCCTCGATGCCGCTGCCGCCGTCCGACCAGTCCGAGTGCAGGTGGCAGTCGCCGCGCATGCGGGCCAGCAGGTCGGCGCCGGCGCCGGAGGGGGCCGGCGCGTCCTCCTCCAGCTTCCGCAGATATCCCGGCTCCTCGCCCGCGTACGCCTCCCGCACCACCCGTGCCGTCTTCGGGCCGAGGCCGGGAAGCCGCTCCAGCGCGCCGGCCCGCACCCGCTCCGCCAGCGCCTCGTCCCCCAGCTCGGCGACCGTTTCTGCGGCCCGGCGGAAGGCCCGTACGCGGTATGTGGCGGCCCCGGACCGCTCCAGGAGGAAGGCGATCCGGCGCAGTGCGGTGACCGGTTCCATGCCCGCCTCCCGTGTCCGCCGCGCACCAGGGGGCACACCGGGTACCCGCACGGACCCCACCTGCAAACTCCCCGCCTGCGCAGGGGCCCGGCTGTGGTGAAGTGTGCGGCATGCCTGTCCTGTATCTCTTCGGAACCGCAGCTCCGCCCGTACTCGACCTCCCCGACGTCGTCGCCCGCGCCCAGGCCGACGGCTGGACGGTGTGCGTCGGCCTCACGACCACCGCAGCCGACTGGCTCGCCGACAAGGTGCCCGAGCTGGAGGAGCTGACGGGGCACCCGGTGCGCAGCGCGCTGCGGCGCCCGGACGAGACCGAGGTGTGGCCCGAGGCGGACGCCGCGCTGGTCGCGCCGGCCACCCTCAACACGATCAACACCTGCGCGCTGGGCCTCACTCCGCACTTCGTGGCCGCGTACGTGGTCGAGGGCATGGGCAAGCGCTGGCCGATCACGCTGATGCCGTGCGTGAACAGCGCGTACGCCACGCACCCCCGGTTCGACGCCTCCCTCTCCGCACTGCGCAGCAGCGGGGTGAACGTGCTGTACGGGGAGGGAGGCTTCGTACCGAACCCCCCGGGGACCAGCGACCCGTCCGACTATCCGTGGCAACTGGCCCTGGACGCGGCGCGGGAGGACGCGGCGGCGTCCTGGTGAGCCCCCGCTCTGTCGGACGGCCGGTCGGACGTCAGGTGAGCGCGTCCACCACCAGCGCGACCGCCCGCGCCACCAGCGGATTGTCCGTCGGGCCCGCCGGGTCGTCCTTGGCGGACAGCACCGAGATCACCACCGGCGGCCGCCCCGGGGGCCAGGCGACGCCCACGTCGTTGGCCACCCCGTACGGCCTCCAGCCCCCGGTCTTGTCCGCCGAGGTCCAGCCCTCAGGCAGGCCCTTGCCGAAGCGCTCGCCGTTGGTGGTGTTCGCCAGCAGCCAGCCGGTGAGCAGGTCGCGGTCGGCGCGTGACAGTTCCCTGCCGAGGGTGAGACGGGCGTACGTGGTGCCGATCGCGTACGGGGTGGTGGTGTCGGTGACGCGCCAGGGCTCGGCCGAGTTCAGTTCGGGCTCCCAGCGGTCGAGGCGGGTGGTGCGGTCGCCCAGCGAGCGGCAGAAGCGGGTGACGGCGCCGGGGCCGCCGAGTTCGCGCAGCAGCAGGTTGCCCGCGCAGTTGTCGCTCCGGCTGACGGCTGCCGCGCACAGCTCGGCGACCGTCATGCCGCGCGCGAGATTCTCCGGCGCCCCCGTGACCTGCGTGACCTCGGGCGGGCCTGCCCGTTCGACGTCGCGCCGTGTGTAGTGGACGCGCTTCGCGAGGTACGTGCCGTCGCGGTCGAGGTCGCGCAGCACCGCCGCTGCCGCCAGGGGCTTGAACACCGAGCACATCGGAAAGCGCTCCGCCGCGCGGTGCGCGACCGTCCTGCCGGTCGCCGTGTCCCATGCGAAGACGCCCAGCCGCGCGGCGTACTCCCGCTCAAGTCCCCGCAGGCGCGGGTGGATTGCTTCGGGCGCCGCGTACGCCGTCCCGCTCGGCAGCGTCGTTGCCAGCGCCGTGCCCGCGCCGAGGGCGAGCACCGTACGCCGCGAGGGCGCCGCGTCTAATCGCGAACCCGGTCTCTTCATGTCCGTCCCTGCCTTCGCATCCATTGCCCCCGGCCTCCGGGAGCTCAGCGCTGTACAGGACTGCCCGGGAGGCGGAAAGGTTCCCGGGCAGTCCTGCACGGCACGCGGAGTTACGCGAAGGCGTCAGCGCTTCCCGGCGCCCTCCAGCGACGGCAGATAGCGCGGCGCCCGCCAGGCGTCGAGGCGCTTCTCCACCGCGGCGCCCAGCGACAGCAGGCGCGCGTCCTGGTAGTTGCCTGACATCAGGAGCACGCCCACGGGCAGGCCCTTCACCGAGCCGGCGGGAACCGAGAGCGACGGGTAGCCGGAGACGGCGGCGGGGGTCGAGGACGGGATCACGTCGTTGTCGCCGCGCGCGCAGTCGGTCTTCCAGGCGGGCGGGTTGGTCGGCGAGGCGATCGCGTCCAGCTTGTGCTCGGCCATGGTCTCGTCGATCGAACGCCGCGAGAGGTCCTTCAGCTCGGCGCGCTTGGCCCGGTACCCGGGGTCGGTGGCCGGGGGCGCCTTGAGCGCCTGCTCGAACAGTTCCTGCCCGGCGAAGCACTTCTGCTCCCCCGGGTGCGTGCGGTTGAACTCGATCAGCGCGGCCAGGTCCTTGGGCCCCTCGCGGGTGGCCAGGTACTTGTCGATGTCCCGGTGGAACTCGGTGAGCAGCGCCGGGAATTCGAGCTCGGCCAGCCGCTTCTGGTACGGCGGGGTCACCTCGACGACCTCGGCGCCGGCCGCGCGCAGCTTCTTCGCCGTGCGCGACATCACCGCGTCGACGTCCTTGCCGAGCTCGGGCAGCCGCCACAGGCCGATCCGCTTGCCGCGCAGGCCGCCGGGGTGGGAGGCGGCCTCGGCTAGCGCGGCCTCGCTGAGCGCGGGGTCGGCGGAGGGCTTGCCGGTACGCGCGTTCCCGCCGGTGGCGTGCTTGTCGGTGCGCGCGTCGCCGCCGGTGGCGTGCTCGCCCGTACGCGCGTTCCCCTCGCCCCCGCTCAGCACCGCCAGCGTCAGCGCCGTGTCGGTCACGTTGCGGGCCATCGGTCCCGCCGTGTCCTGCTCGGCGGAGATCGGCACCACGCCGTTCTGGCTCACCAGGCCCAGGCTGGGCTTGTGTCCGACCACCCCGTTCATCCCCGCGGGGCACACGATCGAGCCGTCCGTCTCGGTGCCGACCGCCACCTGCGAGAGCGAGGCGGCGAGCGCGGCGGCCGAACCGGCCGAGGAGCCGCACGGGTTGCGGTCCAGCACATACGGGTTGTGCGTCTGACCGCCCGTCGCCGACCAGCCCGAAGTGGGCTTCTCCGCGCGGAAGTTGGCCCACTCCGACAGGTTGGCCTTGCCGAGGATGACCGCGCCGGCCTTGCGCAGCCGGGTCACCAGCTCCGCGTCGGTCTTCGGCGGCTTTCCGGCCAGCGCGAGCGACCCCGCGGTCGTGGGCAGGTCCCGGGTGTTCACGTTGTCCTTGAGCAGCACCGGGATGCCGTCGAGCGGGCCGCGTACCCGCCCCTCGCGGTGCCGCGCGTCGCTGGCGGCCGCCTGGCGCAGCGCCGTCGGATCGGTCCGCAGCACCGCGTTCACCTTCGGGTCCACGGCCTTGATCCGCCGCAGATAGGCGCCGGTCAGCGCCGTGGAACTCAGCCCGCCGCTGGCCATGCGGGCCTGGAGCTCCGGGATCGTGACCGTGTCCAGGTCCACGCCGCCGAGCGCGGCGGCGTCCCCGCGCGCACCGGCCTCGGACGCCTGCGCGTGCGGCTGCGGCGCGCCCGCCAGGCAGGAACCCGCGACCACGGCGGCGATCAGCGTGGCAACGCATCTCTTCGTCATGGCCGCCAGCGGACTACACCAGCGGTCCCCGCACAAGACCCCGAGGAGAACCCGCGAACACCGTTCACCGACATGCGCACGGAAACTCCCTTACCGGAACAGGCAATTCGACCCGGCCGCCGGGAATCCTCCGCATCGGGGGTACGAGGTGAGGCGGGCGGGGACGTCCCGGTGAATTCGCGGTGTCCGCCGTACGGGCCCGCCTTGTCCCCCGCACGTGTCGTAAAGGCCCCTGTCGCACCGCGTGCGCGCCGACGGTGTGATTGAAGTGGGGGCCGCCGGGTAAGCGACTCCCCATTCCCCGGAGAGGCTCGCACTCACGGGGCGTCAGCAGGGGGCGGAATGGCTCCCGTTGACGGTGGCCGACGAGCGCGAACGGAGGTGATGCAGCACGTCAGGACCCTCGGCACCCGACAGGAATTCCCCCGTCTCGACCGGCCGGAGGAGATGCACATGAGTCTGCCCGAAACCCTCGACCAGCACGCCGGGGAGAAGCGCACGGAAACGTGCACCGCATATCTGCGCAGCAGCGCACAAGCCCGGCAGATTGCCGAGGGATATCTCTCCGTACTCTCCCCGCGGCCCGCGCCGGAAACCGTCGACATGGTGATGCTGGTGGTCTCCGAACTGGTCACCAATGCCCTTCAGCACGCGGGCGGCGTCACCGACTTCGCGCTCGGGTCGTCCCGCGGCGTTCTGCACATCACCGTCAGCGATCCCAGCACCCGGCTCCCGCGCGAGCGCACCCCCGACCTGACCGGCTCCGACACCAAGCCCGCAGGGGGCTTCGGCTGGCCCCTCATCCGGCACTTCGCGAGCGAGCTCTCGCTGCATCTGGGGCGCAGGGGCGGCAAGACCATCCGCGCCACGCTCGCCCTCTAGTCCGCCGCCCGGCCCCGAAGCCCCGGCCCCGCCGCCCGGCCCGCCCGGCCCGCCCGGCCCGCCTGCGGAAAAATCCCGCGCGCCCCACCCACACCGCGCAGTACCGTCCCCGCATGACCCAAACGCGGGGAAACACCCGACTACCGGGCGATGACGGGTACTTCGGCGAGGACGTGGCCGCCGATTACGACGCGGCGAGCGCGGAGATGTTCCGGCCCGAGGTGGTGGAGCCCGCCGTGGATCTGCTGGCCGGGCTCGCCGGCGACGGCAGGGCGCTCGAACTCGGCGTCGGCACGGGCCGGATCGCGCTGCCCCTGAGCCGCCGCGGCGTCCCCGTACACGGCATCGAGCTGTCCCGCGCGATGGCGGAGCGGCTGCGCGCGAAGCCGGGCGGCCACGCGGTCGGCGTGACGATCGGGGACTTCGCGGCCACCCGCGTCCCCGGCGCCGCCGACACCTTCACCCTCGCCTATCTGGTCTTCAACACCATCAACAACCTGACCACGCAGGACGCCCAGGTCGACTGCTTCCGCAACGCCGCTGCCCATCTCGCGCCGGGCGGGCGCTTCGTGGTGGAGGTCGGCGTCCCGGCGCTGCGCCTGCTGCCGCCCGGGCAGGACACCGTGCCCTTCCAGTCCAGCGCGCGGGGGTGGGGCTTCGACACGATCGACACCACGACGCAGCGGATGAGCTCCCACTACTTCACCCTCACCGAGGACCACGCCGAGCACCGCTCGATGCCTTTCCGCTACGTCTGGCCGGCCGAACTCGACCTGATGGCCCGCCTGGCAGGAATGCACCTCACCGACCGCTGGCAGGACTGGACCCGAGAGCCGTTCACGCACGAGAGCACGCGCCATGTGTCGGTGTGGGAGAAGCGGGAGAACTGACCGGGGAGCTGCGTCTTCCCCACAGGGGCCGGGCCGTGCGCGTATCAGCGCCCCTGCCGGTCCGGCGCCCCCGCGCGCTCCGCTTCCTGTTCCGCGCGCAGGCGGTCGACGGCCTCCTTCGCCTCCAGGAGGTCGGCGCCGGTGATCTCGCGGTAGGTCTTGATCGCCTTGATCGCCCTGCCCTCGCGGATCTGGGCTGTGACGCGGTCCATCGCGGGGTCGTTCCGTACGATGCCGAGCTCGTCCAGCACGAGGTCGAGCTTGCGCTCCAGGCGGGCCTGGCGTTGGCCCATCTGTCGCAGCTTCCGCTCGACGCCCGAGATCATGAGGCCGACGAAGGCGATGACGAATCCCGCAGCAGCAAACACCATGTCCATGATGCTAGTTGGGGGCTGAGCGCCCGTTCTCCAGGGCCGTGAGCTGCTCGATCAGCGTGACCGCGTCGTGCGGCCCCTCGTGGAGGCGGTCGCCGATGAAGAACGTGGGGGTGCCCCGTACGCCGCTGTCCCTCCCGGTCGCGGCGTCGTCCCGTACCCGACCGGTGCGCACGCCCAGGCGCATGTCGCGGTCGAAGCGCTCGGTGTCCAGGCCGAGCGCGGCGGCGTGTTCCAGCAGGTCGTCGTAGGTGAGCGCGTCGGCGTGCGCGAACAGCCTGTCGTGCATCTCCCAGAAGCTCCCCTGCGCCGCTGCCGCCTCGCTCGCCAGCGCCGCGCTCTCCGCGTGCGGGTGCACGTCGGGCAGCGGATGGTGCCGGAACACGTACCGCAGCCGGTCCCCGAAGTGCCGCCGCACCTCCTCGATCCCGCCCGTGGCCCGCCCGCAGAAGGGGCACTCGAAGTCCGCGTACTCGACCAGCGTCAGCGGCGCGTCCGCCGGCCCCCTGATGTGGTCGCGCTCCACGGTGACCGGCACCACCAGCCGGGACGGCGCGGCCTCGCCGTCCCCCGACTCCCGGCGCTCGGCCACCCGCGAGATCAGCCACCCGCACAGCACCGCCAGCGCGGACGCGAGCAACACGCCGATGCGCGCCTGGTTCTGCAGCGCGGGGTCCTCCAGCGCCAGGTCGATGATGAACAGCGAGATGGTGAACCCGATGCCGGACAGCGCCGCGCCGCCCGCGAGTTGGGGCAGCCGCAGGCCCGAGGGCAGTACGCCGCCGAGCCGCACCGCGAGCGCCGAGGCCCCGGTGATCCCGAGCGTCTTGCCCGCGACGAGCCCCAGCACGATGCCCCAGGTCAGCGGCGAGCGCGCGGCCTCGGCGAGGGTCGGCCCGTCCAGCCGCACCCCGGCGTTGGCCACCGCGAACAGCGGGACGATCACCAGCGTGCTCCACGGGCTCCACAGCCGGTACAGCCGCTCGTTGATGGACACCGCGCGCTCCATCCCGAGCCGCGCGAGCCTCCCGTACTCCGGGCTGGGCGACTGCCGGAAGCGGCGGGCGAGCAGCGCGGCGTCCTCCACCTCCGCGCGGCGCGGCGGGTACACGGGCATCAGCAGCGCGATGGCCACTCCGGCGATGGTCGGATGCACGCCCGAGGCGTACACGCTGAGCCATACCATCACCGAGAACACCAGGTAAGCGGGCCCGCGCCACTGCCCGAAGCGCGCCAGCACGGCGACCGCGAGCAGCCCCAGCACGGCGGGTACCAGCGCCGCCAGGGACAGCTCATCGGTGTAGAAGAGCGCGATCACCATCAGCGCTCCGATGTCGTCGGCCACCGCGAGCGCCAGCAGGAAGGGGCGCAGCCGCCCGGCGCTGTACGGTACGACGAGGGCGAGCACACCGAGCAGGAACGCGGTGTCCGTGGAGATCACCACGCCCCACGCGCCGGAGGCCGCGCCGTGCGGGTTGAGGATCAGGAAGAGCCCGGCCGGCACGGCGAGCCCGGCGATCGCGGCGGCCAGCGGGGTGCGGGCGCTGCGCCGGTCGGTCAGCTCGCCCATGACCAGTTCGCGGCGCACCTCCAGGCCGACCACGAAGAAGAACACCGCCATCAGGCCGTCGTTGACCCAGTGCCGCAGATCGAGCGAGAGCACCGCGTCGCCCCAGCGCAGGGCCACCTCGGTGTGCCAGAACGCGGTGTAGCTGTCGCCCCAGGGCGAGTTGACCCACAGCAGCGCGGCGAGGGTGGCGGCCAGCAGCAGGGCCGCGGCGAAGGTGTCGGTACCCGCGGCGGCCGCCATGCGGTCGGCGACACGGCGCGGCAGCGAGGCGGTTTCGGGGGACGCGGGGTTCCCGGCGGTGCCGTTGCTCATCGGCCTCATTATCGCCGCGAGCGCCGGAACGGCCGGTCAGGGACGGTGCGGGGGCGGGTACGTGTCGAGCGCGTGCGAGCCGAGCGCGTACGAGTCTGAGGCGTCCGGGGCGCATGCGTACGGGTCGGAGGCGGGCCCGCACAGCGCGCGGACGCCCTCGAGCACCTCGCGGTAGAAGGCGGGTTCGGGCTGGTCCGACGCGTTGGTGTTGGGGCCGGGAGCGTCCGATGCGCTCGTGTTGGGTCCGGTAGCGTCCGACGCGCTGGTGTTGCGTCCGGGCCCCTCCGCCGCGTTGGTGTTGGGTCCGGTGCCGCTCGTGCGCAGCGCCTCGTACCACGACCGCTCCCGCAGCTCCCCGAGCAGACGCTCCCACCGCGCGGCGCCCGGGCCGCCATCGGCCAGGAGCGTGAGCATCCGGTGCTGGGCGACCTCGTCGCGGGCGGCCACCGCAGCCCCGTACAGCGCGCGGGCCAGCCGGACCGCCCCCTTCTCCCGCCCCCGCGCGCGGAGTTGGCCGGCGACCAGGGCCGCCAGATCGGCGCGGGCGGCGAGGGGCAGGTGGTCGAGCGCGGGCTGTTCCAGCACCGCGGCGATCTCCTCCAGCGCCGCCGCGCCGCCCGTCTCCCGGCACAGCGCCTCGTAGGCGAGCAGGACCAGCGTGCACCAGTCGTCCTCGGCCTCGCGGAGCGCCGACCTGATCAGGGCCAGGGCACTCTCGCGCCGCCCCAGGCGCGCGGTGGCGAGGATCTCGCCCTCCGCCAGCGCGGCGCGGGAGCCCGGGGTGGCGGCCGCCGCGCGGGCGGCGCGTACGAAGTCGAGTACGCCGTGCGGCTCGCGGGCGCGCAGCAGGGCCTTCACGGAGTCGAGGCAGTACACATTGGCGAGGACCGTCCGCGCCGCGGGGTTCCGCTCGAAGATCAGGTCCCACGTGTGCGGAGTGACAGGGCGGCCCGCGAGGCTGCAGGGCCGCCGTTCAGCGGCCCGCAGATGGAGGGCGAAGTGGTCCAGCGCCTCGGCGGTGCGCCCCTCGGCCGCGTACAACCGCCCCTGGTTGATGTGCGGCTGCACGGCGTACAGCAGGTCGGCCTCCCGGCCGTGGCGCGCGGCGAGGCGGCCGGTCCACGCGAGGTGCGCGCCGCAGATCCGCCAGGCCGCGCGCCTGTCGCCCCGGTGGAGCGCGAACAGCGCGGCCCTGTTCAGGTACAGCTCCGCGTCGGCGAGCCAGTCCGCCTGCGGCGCCGTGCCGTTCGGCGGCCGCCGCCCGAGGAGGCCGTCCAGGAGCGAGCGCAGGAAGGCGGCCTCCTCGGCGAGCGGTACGCGGGGCAGCCGGTCGAGCGAGGTCAGCGGGGCGTACGGGAGCGGGACCGCCGTCGCGCGCCGGGCGGCAGCGGTCCCGGCCGGAGCCTCCGAGGACACGGCGGCGGCCTGGTCAGCTCGTGGCCACGATGGGCAGGAGGCGGACGTCCTCGCGCGCGCCTTCCGGTTTCACCTGCGCGTTCATGCCGGTGTACGGGCAGCCCAGGTCGTACGGGTCGAGCGTCTTCAGGCCGCGCAGCCAGGGGCGGAAGCGTTCCTGGTCGACGGCGAGCGTGCCGTCGGAGTAGAGCGAGCCCACGGTGTTCCGCTCGTCGTAGAGCGCGACGGTGCACTTCCCCAGCCGCCCGTCGGGCCGGACGATCAGCGAGTTGGCGCGGGCCGCGTAGCAGACGTAGATCCCGTTCGGCTTCTCGGAGTAGATCCGGATGCCGGGCGCCAGCCTGCTGTTGAGGGCCGCGTCGACCTTCTCGTTGGCCTCCTCGGTGAACAGCCGGATCTCGGCGTCGTTCGCCCCGCCGAGCCGCTCGACGTCCTTGAAGTACACCGAGAAGCGCGGGTCCTCGCCGAAGTCCGCGTTGATCATGTCGATCAGCTCGCCGAGCGCCATGTACGTGTCCGGCGTGTAGTGCACCCGCAGCACCACGGAACAGTCCAGTTCAGAGGCGCTGAGCGCCTGGAGGTTGGCCCAGATCCTGGCGAACGAGCCCTTGCCGTTGATGCGCAGGCGGCTCGTGTCGTGGATCTCCGGCGGCCCGTCGAGGGAGATGTAGAAGGTCCGCACGCCGACCTCGACGAGCTCCCCGGCGACCTTCTCTGTCAGCAGATACCCGTTGGTGGTCATGGACGAGGAATAGCGGAACTCCGGGTGCCGCTGGGTGAGTTCGTGGCAGTGCGCCGAAATGTCCAGCACCACCGGCCTGGCGAGCAGCGGTTCGCCGCCGAACCAGCTCAGATCCAGGAAGCGCAGCGCCTCGGCCCGCGCGGACACCAGCGCCTTCACGCCCTGTACGACCTCGGCGCGCATACGGGCCACGGGAAAGTCCTCGTAGCAGTAGGTACACCGGAAATTGCACTGCTCCGTGGGCAACAGAATCAGGTGCAGCGTGGTCGGATCGACACAGCGGACGGTGTCCTCGGGCGTCACGGCATTCGGCATGACGGCCTCCCGAATCTGCGGAGAACGGGTGGAAAGGCGCGGGAATTACGCGGGGTTGAAATGCATGCGCTAAGCGCGAGGGAGAACGGGAAAGGGGCGGTGTACGGAATGAGGTACGGGGTACGGGGGTGAGCCACGGAACGGTGAGCGGGCCGGCGGCGCCTACCGCGCGGCCCGCTCACCACCGGTGAACTGCGTCTGCCCGGCGCCGAATCCGGCCTCCGCGACCTCAGCAGCCCAGACCGCAGCCGGTGTTGGTGCCCTCCACCGGCTTCACCCGCTTCGAACTCAGGCTCTCCAGCGTCTCCTTCAGCCGGTCGTTCGAGATGACGACCCGGCCCTGCTCGTCGATGTGAATGTCGGCAGGATCGACACTGAACGGGCCCTCCGCCGCACCGGATTTGCTCGCCTCACCCATGGGACCTCCTCGCAGCAGGAAGGGAATTGAGGATGTACCCGCGATTATTGGCACGCGGCACAGGCCGGTCAACGCGCACGGCCGCGCGCGGCCGACGCACACGGCCATTGATACGGCGCATTCCGTACGCATTATTCGCCGCCCGGGGCGAGGCGGGTAAGACGCGAGCAGAAAGCGGCGGCGGTGCCCTGCGGGCCGCCCGATTCCCTTGGAATGGGGAAGCGGTACACCTGGCGTATGGCGACGTCGGCGCGGATTCTGTAGGGCGGCGGAGGGCGACGCGGGGAATTCCGAACTGCCGTGCGGTACGGACCAGTTGGCCGCGCACACCGGCCCCACTGCACACCGCAGACACTCAGGGCTGCGTCGGCAGCTCCGCGCATCCCGAGTCCGCCGGCTCCTCGCCCGAGAGGCGCGCGGTCAGCCAGTCGACGGCCTCGCCCTGGTCGCTCAGCAGCGGCAGGAAATGATTCAGCAGCGAACGGTCTCCCACACTGGGCAACTTCACCGGCTTGTATGTGACATCGCC
This sequence comes from Streptomyces odontomachicola, assembly GCF_039605595.1. Lineage (NCBI taxonomy): Bacteria > Bacillati > Actinomycetota > Actinomycetes > Kitasatosporales > Streptomycetaceae > Streptomyces > Streptomyces odontomachicola. Next base: position 55,866 of record NZ_JBCFOK010000010.1, on the reverse strand, counting down.
GCCCTCACGGCACCAGTCCGCGGCGAGCCTCCGCGCCTGGCCGTGCGTGACGAGGTCGTCGTTGACCCCGGTGGCCACCCGTACGGGACCGGCCGGCCGGTGCGTACCGATGCGCTGACGGTCCAGAACCGCCTGGATCTCCGGCTCCGACCGGATGATGTCGCTCAGCGACCGCCCGCCCTTCGTCCACGTACTGCTCCGCTTCGACCCGTACCGCAGCAGCGCGTCCCCGATGCACATGGTCGACAGATCCTTGAGCGCCTTGGTGCCGCCCGCGTTCATGTGCTTCGCGGCGAGCGGCCGCAGCTCCGGGTGCGACTGGAGGAAGCCGTTGAGCGACCAGCCCATCGCGCCAGCGAGCGCCGTGCCGTCGATGCCCCTGACCACCTCCGACAGGGCCCGCAGACCCCCCCCCGTACGCCCGCCCGCTCACCGCCCCCGCACGGCGGCCGCCGCCGCATCGTCGTGCGGCCGTCGCAGCACCACCGCCAGGTGGCCCGAGCGCCAGGCGCACAGCAGCAGGGCCGCGGGTATCTGGAGGGTGAACAAGCCGAAGATCATCTGCACGAACCCGGAGTCCACCGGCACCTCGTCCCCGTCCACCACGGCCTCGCCCATGGACACCGCCAGCAGGACGAGGGAATACAGCACGCTGTCGACAACTCCCGTGCGCCACCAGGGCAGCGCGGGGGCCGTCCGGCGCACAACGGTCAGCACACCGACGACGGCACCCAGAAACACAAGCTGCCACCCGGACAAGAACGCCCCGGCCCACTCCTCCACATCCGCGCCGAACCACGCAAAGAACCCGACCAGGGCCCCCACGCCCCAGGACCCGAACGCGACAATCCCCGCATAGCCAAGAGCACTACGCCACCGCACCACCACGACACTCCCCCTCACCCCGTACACACGCAGCCCACCGGCGAAGGTCACCCGCCGAAGCCCGCAGAACCACTCTCGCACGGGGGTCTGACAACACCCCACGAGACCACCCACGCCACAGCCCGCACAGCCGCTCAGGGGAGGACCAGACGACGGCACACACCCCTCACCGCAACAACCGCTCCCGGAACAGTCTCAACACCTCGTCCCTCTCGTACGGCCCGTTGTCCGCGGCGATGTAGTGGCTTCCCACGCGGAGGGAGAAGGCCGTGACGCAGCGGATCTCCACCTCGGCCGGGTCGGGGCAGAACGCGCTGAACAGGGAGCGCAGGTATTCCATGCGGCGGTTGTCGACGCGGCGCAGGCGGCGGGCCACGGTCTCGTCGCGGCGCGCCCAGTCGCGTACGGCGAGGTCGGCCGTGGGCCCCGTGACCGGCCCCTCGGCGAGTCCGGCTATCGCAAACAGGCGGGCGAGCCGCTCCCTCTCGTCGCCGCCCTCGGCCTCGACCTCGGCGATGACGCCCTCGGTGACCTCGTACTCCCAGGTGTCGAGCATCTCGGCGATCAGGGCCTCGCGATTGCGGAAGTAGCCGTAGAAGCCGCCCTTGCTGACGCCCAGCCGCTGGGCCAGCGCTTCGATCCGCACCGCCTCGGGGCCGCCTGCCGCCAGCACCCGCAGGCCCTCCTCGATCCACTGCGCACGAGGCGTACGGACCACGCCCATGCCGAACCTCCCCTTCAGACCGCCGAGTTGGGCAGCGCGTTTCGCCGGAACCAGTATACGGAGGCGTATACGACGCGCTACGCTGGCTTCTATACGCCACCGTATAGACGGCACAGGCCGTAGGAGCAGGGGGCCGATCATGAGACTTCCCCGCACGGCGCACACCTCGCGGCCCTGGCGCATCCACGCGATCGCCGGGGACTTCACGGTCGAGGACGTATGGGCGCTGCCCACGCCCGGCGGGCCCGACGACCTCCCGTTCCTCGTACGGCAGATAGCGGAGGGCAGCGGGCGGGCCGAGCGTCGATCGCCCGTGATCCGGCTGCTGTTCGCCGCGCGCTGGAAGCTCGGCGCGCTGTTCGGCTGGGACCGGGAGGGGTCCGGGGTCGGGGGGCGGGTGCGCAGTCTCAGGGAGCGGCTGCCCGAGGACCTGCGGGACGGGCCGCGCGGGCCCGACTTCGCCTCGCCCTCGTTCACCTCGGTGTACGAGACCCATGACGAGTGGGCCGCCGAGCTGGCCAACCGGACCGTGCACGGCGTGCTGCACATCGGCTGGGTCGAGGACGCCGGCAGCCCGGGCGGCTATCGCGGACAGATGGCCGTGCTGGTCAAGCCGAACGGGCTGCTCGGCACCGCGTACATGGCGGCCATCAAGCCGTTCCGGTACGCCGGCGTGTATCCGGCGCTGCTGCGCGGCATAGGCCGCGAGTGGCGGGACCACAGGGAGGAACGGGAGAAGCAGAAGAAGCGGGAGGAGAGGGAGGAGAGCGAGCAGCGGGGGAACTCGGCGCGGCGCAGCGCCCCTTGAAGCCCTGGCACGCGCCGCACCGGACACGAAGAGGGCGGCACCGGCGATGTTCCGCCGATGCCGCCCCGGGTCACCTCACCCTGGCCGGACCCCCGTTCAGGACTCCCGCGCGTGGTCCAGGTGGATGTCGAAGCCCGTGCGGCCGCCGCCGTCCACCCGCAGCGGGGTGGCCGCCGGCGCGTAGCCGCTGGCGATGACCGTGTAGTCGCCGCCGTCCAGGTCGGTGAAGGAGTACGCGCCGTCCTCGCCGGTCAGCGTGCTGCCCACGGTGTTGCCCGCCACGTCGAGCAGGGTCACCCGCGCGTCGCCCACCGGCTCGCCCTGCGGGGTGCGGACGGTGCCGCGGATCCTGGCGGCGGAGGAGAGCCTCGCCTCGTACCAGTTGGACTCGCCGGACTGCACCTCGACCTGGAGCGCCGCGGGCCTGTGCCCCTCGGCGCTGACGGCCAGCGTGTAGCCGCCGGGAACCAGGTCGCGGAGCGCGAAGCCGCCGTCCTCACCCGCCACGGCGGAGGCCACGACCTCGCCGCGCAGGTCGGTGGCGACCACCAGGGCGCCCGGCACGGAGCTCTCGCCCGCGGCGTCGACCACGCGGCCCATCAGCCCGGCCGCGCCCTTCAACTCCAGGTCGAACCAGACCTGTTCGTCGCCCACGACCACGGTCGCGGCCTGCGGCTGCCGGGTGCCGGCCGAGCCGATCAGCACGTACGTACCGGTGCCGGGCGCGGTGAGCGCGTAGCCGCCGTCCTCCGCCGTCTGCGCGTGGCCGAGCTGGCGGCCGTTCGCGTCGATGAGGGTGACGGCCGCGCCGGACAGGACCTCGCCCTGGCCGTCGTACACACGGCCGCGGATGCCGACCCCGTCCGGATCGGCGCCGCCGGGCGACGCGCCGAGAGACGGGACGGCCGTGGCGGGAGCCGCAGCAGCGGGGGCATCCTCCGGCGCCGCGTCGGCCGCCTCGCCCGCCTCCTCGGAGGCGCGCGCCTGGAGCCCGGACATCTGCCGCAGCGGCACCTCCTTGATGAACAGCACCAGCAGGAAGGCCACCGCGATGATCGCCGCGCCCAGCAGGAAGACCAGGTGCATCGAGTCGGTGAAGCCGCGCTTGAAGGGCTCGGCGAGGCGCGGGTCGAGGGCCTGGATGAACGAGGAGTCGTTCATGACCGAGGAGGCGCCGCCGCCCTTGGGGTTCTTGAGCATCTCCAGGACCGGCTTGTTCGCCGGGTCCTGCACCACCGACGGGTCGTGCAGCGCGGCCTGGAAGCGCTCGGTGGAGACGGCGCCCTTGAAGGCCGAGGAGATCTTGTCGCCGACGGTGCTGAACAGCACCGAGAGGAAGATCGCCGTACCGGCCGTGGCGCCCATCTGCCGGAAGAACGTGGAGGAGGCGGTGGCCACGCCCATGTCCCTCGGCGGCACCGCGTTCTGCACGGCGAGCACGAGGGTCTGCATGCAGGAGCCGAGACCCAGGCCGAAGACGGCCATGAAGATCATGGTCTCCCACAGCGGGGTGTCCCACTGGACCCGGAAGTGGAAGAGCAGCAGCGCCGCCACCATCAGCAGCGTGCCGATCGCCGGGAAGATCTTGTAGCGGCCCGTCTTGGAGGTGATCTGGCCGGTGACGATGGAGGCGGTGAACATGCCCGCCATCAGCGGCAGCATCTCCAGGCCCGACTTGGTGGGGCTGGAGCCCTTCACGATCTGGAGGTACTGCGGGATCATCATCATCCCGCCGAACATCCCCATGCCGATCAGCACGGACAGCACGCTCGTCTTGCTGAAGGTGCCGTTGCGGAACAGCCGCATGGGGATCAGCGCGTCGTCGCCCATCCGCCGTTCCACGAAGATCCACGCGATGATGCCGATCACGCCGATGACGTAGCAGGACAGCGACCTGGTCGAGTCCCAGCCCCACTCGCGGCCCTGCTCGGCGACGAGCAGCAGCGGCACCACGCCGATCGCGATGGTCACCGCGCCCCACCAGTCGATGCGGTGCTCGCGGCGGGTGTGCGGGATGTTGAGCACCTTGGCGACGACGAACAGCGCGACGATGCCGACCGGCACGTTGACCAGGAAGACCCAGCGCCATCCTGTGATGCCCAGCAGGCTGTCCTGCCCGGCGAGCGCGCCGCCGATGAGCGGTCCGGCCACGCTGGATGTGGCGAAGGTGCCGAGCATGTAGCCCTGGTAGCGGGCCCGTTCACGCGGCGGGACGATGTCGCCGATGATCGCGAGGGCCAGCGACATCAGGCCGCCGGCGCCGATGCCCTGCACCGCGCGGAAGACCGCGAGTTCGGTCATCGAGGTGGAGAACGTGCAGAGCACCGAGCCCACGATGAAGATGCTGATCGCGGTGAGGAAGTACGGCTTGCGCCCGTAGAGGTCGGAGAGCTTGCCGTACAGCGGCGTCGCGATCGTCGAGGTGATCAGGTACGCGGTGGTCGCCCACGCCTGCTGGCTGAGGCCGTGCAGGTCGTCGGCGATCGTACGGATCGAGGTGCTGACGATGGTCTGGTCGAGCGCCGCCAGGAACATCCCCAGCATCAGCCCGCTGAGGATGGTCAGGATCTGCCGGTGACTGAGGACCCCTGGTCCCCCGGTCGGCGCCGACCCCGATATGTCAGGGGATTTCGTCGTGCTCACTCTGATATGTCCTTCTGCTTCATGGTCACGGCGCGGTCCAGGTCGTCCCGGTCCTGTCCCTGTGTCCCGTTCTGCTGCTCCTGCTCCTGCTGACCGGACCTGGGAGCGGGCGCGGCCGCCGGCGGGTGCCCGGTGTGCCGGTGCCACCCCTCCTCCAGGTCGTCGTTGAGGCGGCCCATCAGCCGTACGAGGTCGTCCCGGTCCTTCGCCGACCAGGTCTCCAGCACCTCGGCGAGCTCCGCGTCCCGCTGGCGCCGGTACTCCTCGTACGTCGCGCGTCCCGCCTCGGTCGCGCGCAGCAGGGTGCCGCGGCGGTCCTCCTGCGCGCGGTAGCGCTCCACCAGCCCGCGCTCCACCAGCGAGCGCACCTGGCGGCTCACGGTCGAGAGGTCGAGCAGCGCGTCGGCGGCCAGGTCGGTCGCCCTGCGGTCGCCCTGCACGACGAGCTTGGCCAGCAGCACGCGGTCCGCCGCGCTCGCGTCCGTCCTGGCGCTCTGCCGCCAGGCGGTGACCAGCCGCGCGAACCGCACGACCTGCGTGCCGAGCCCGGCCGCCGCCTCGTCGAGACCGGCCGAGCGCCCCGGCGCCGCGGGGCCCGGTGCGGCGCCCGCCTCTCCCCCTGCGCCCCCTGCGGTGGGGCCTTCGCCCGCCGCCTTTACCTGTACGTGAATCTCCGTTGCCCTTTTCATAAAGTTGCTTGTGGCTACCAAGTCGGAGTGTCCACGATGTTGCTTGTATTCAGCAAGTTGGTTTTCCGGGTGACCGGGCGGAGCGGAAGGATCCGCATTCGCGGTGTTCGTCCGGTCGCCTCAAGTGGCTTGTGGCGTACGTGAGTTGACGGTTGCACGAGGGTATTGCTGGGGCGACAGCGCCGTTACCTTCGGGTAGCGCGTGTGCCGACCACGGGAGTCCCGATGCGTGTCACCCCCCATGCACGACCGCTCTTCTCCGCCCTGTCCGCCGTCGCGGCGGCCGCGCTGCTCGCCCCGCCGGGGGTGGCGTACGCGGAGGACAGCGCGGGAACCACTGCGTCCGCGGACAAGGTGAGCCCTGCTGCGAGCGCGCCGGCGAAGGGCTCCCCCGCGCCCCGCTGGAGCACCCAGGGCCGCTGGCTCACCGACGAGCGAGGCCGGGTCGTGCTCACCCAGGGCGTGAACGAGGTCGAGAAGAACCCGCCGCACGCCCCCGACGCCGTGGGCTTCGGCGAGGACGACGCGGCCTTCCTCCAGCGCGAGGGGTTCACGACCGTGCGGCTGGGGGTGATCTGGGCGGCGGTGGAGCCGCGGCCCGGCGCGTACGACGACGCCTATCTGGCGCGGATCAGGAAGACGGTCGAGATGCTGCACCGGCACGGCATCTCGGCGCTGCTCGACTTCCACCAGGACATGGTCAACCCGCGCTTCCAGGGCAACGGGTGGCCGGACTGGGCGGTGCTCGACAAGGGCGCGCCCAATCTCGTCAAGGCCGGATTCCCCGCCAACTACTTCCTCAACGCGGGGGTGAAGAACTCCTACGACAGCTTCTACGAGAACCGCCCGGCCTCCGACGGCAAGGGCATCGCGGACCACTACACGGACGCGTGGGCGCATGTCGCTCAGCAATTCCGGGGAACGCGCGGGGTGATGGGCTTCGACCTGTTCAACGAGCCCTTCCCCGGGAACCGTTTCCTGGGCTGTCTGCTGCCCACCGGGTGCAAGGAGCAGGACGCGCGGCTGTCGGCGGTGCAGCAGAAGGCGGTGGACGCGATCCGGCGGGTGGATGCGCGGACGACCGTCTATTACGAGCCGATGCAGTTCTTCAACATCGGGATACCGACCCGGGTCTCGCTCAAGGGCCGCAATCTGGCGATGTCCTTCCACGATTACTGCACTTCGCAGGCCGTTCTGCACAACTACTTCGGCTGCAAGGGCCCGGACGCGGCCGTCTTCGCCAACGCGGAGAAGCAGTCGCGCGCACACCAACAGGGGCTGCTGCTCACCGAATTCGGCGCCATCACGGCCGAGGATGTACTGCGTTCCCAGACCGACCTGGCGATGAAGAACAAGGTCGGCTACCAATACTGGGCCTACACCGGAAACGACCCGACCACCGCGGGCCCCGGCGACGAACAGGCCCTGGTCTTCAACACCAAGCGCCCGCCCCGCGACGGCAATGTCGACTGGAAGAAGCTCGACGCCGTGTCGGTCCCGCATCCCGACCGGGTGGCCGGGATTCCGCGAGATTACGGCTACGACCGCGAGGCGCGCGCCTTCGACCTGCGCTATACGCCGGAGAAGGCGGGCGGCGGCGCCTTCGGGGACGGCTCGGTGACCACGGTCCGGATTCCCGCGCACAGTTATCCGGAGGGATATCGCGTACGGGCCGAGGGTGCGCGGGTGACCTCCGGGCCTGACGCGCGGACGCTGCGGCTGGAGCTGAAGCCGGGCGCGGAGGAGGTACGGGTGTCGGTCCGGCCGACGGACGGCTGAGCGGCGGGAGTTGTCAGCCGTACGGGGTACGTGAAGGGGGCGTACGTGGAGGTGGCGTACGCGGAACGGGCGTACGTGGAGGAGCGCCCGTGGAGGGGCGGGCTCAGCCGTTGCGGAGGCCCGCCCTGCGCCTCTCCCTCGCCTCCCTCGCCTCCCATTCGGCGCGGGTCATCGCGTACTCGACATCGCCCTGCTCAGAGCCCTCGATCGGGTCGGGCCAGTCGCCGAAGCTGGTGCGCACGAAGCGCAGGCCGGCCTTTTCCATGACCCGGCGCGAGGCGGTGTTGACGGTCATCGTGTGGGCCGTCACCCGCCGGACGCCGAGCTCGGTGAAGCCCCTGCGGAGCAGGGCGCGGGCGCCCTCGGTCGCGTAGCCGCGGCCCCAGACGGCGCGGCGCAGCCGGTAGCCGAGCTCGACCTCGTACGGCTCCGCCTCCCACAGCGGGCGGAACTCGAACCAGCCGAGGAACTCCCGCGTGGCCCGCTCCCGCGCCGCCCAGTAGCCCACCGTGCCCGGTCCTGCACCCAGGCCGGGGTGGCGGCGGAGCATGCGCGGGAGGTCCTGGGTACGCAGGGTCTCGCGGGGTGTGGGCCTGCCGCCGTTGAGGTAGCGCATCACGGCCGGGTCGGCGTCGAGCTCGGTCAGGCGGTCCAGATCGTCCGGGGTGAGCGGGCACATGAGCAGCCGCTCGGTCTCCCAAGGGGTGTGCATGGGCCGATACTTGGGGCTGCGGAGCGCGTTGGCAACCGGTTTGCGGCGCCGAGAAAAGTTCCGAATTTCCAGGATTTCCCTTTTCGGGTGACGGTTGCGGTCGACGGCAGTGATTCGCGTCACCTTTTCCGCGCGGATGGATCTTTCCTCGGGGTGAGTCCGGGCCCATTTCCCTATCCCGGGCGATGAGTTGACGCACCGTCCAGCATTCCCCTTCTTCTCCGGCAGGGAATCCCGGAAAGGAATACGGGGGTTGTTCGGGGTCGCCTTTCCTGCCTACGTTCGGCTCGACCCCCGGGCGGAGCGCCGAATCCTGCCGCCGTCCGGACAACACACCCGTGCACTTTCGGCAGGAGCGGGGGAACCGCGCAGGCCGCCGTTGCGGAATTCCGGAACGGCTCGGGGTGAAGCCGCACAGCACGCAGCGGCCGGGCCTCTCCAGCCCGAACCCGACAGCTCACCCCGCAGGCGTCACCGGAGAGGAAAGCACCATGGCCGCTCAAGGCAAGCACCGCCGTCCGAAGTCCGCTTCCCGTCGCCTGCACAAGGGGTTTGTCGCCGTGAACACAGGGGGCGCCGCCCTCGTTCTGCCCGCGGTCGGAGCGGGCGCCGCCCACGCCGCGCCCGCCGAAAAGCCCGCGGCGGCGGAGCGGACCGGCGCCTCGAACTCGGGCGACGGCTCCAGCGCCTCCCAGACCTATTCGGTGGCTCCCGGGGATTCCCTCCACAAGATCGCGGAAAGGTTCTCCGTCGACGGCGGCTGGAAGAAGCTCTACGAGGAGAACCGGGACGCCGTGGGCGCCGATCCCTCGATGATCCTTCCGGGCACGAAGCTGACGGTCGGAGCGAACTCGGGAGGGGCGAACTCGGGCGGAGAGTCCCGGAGTTCCGGCCCCGCGCCGTCGCCGCAGGGAAGCGCGAATGCGCAGCAGAGTGCGTACTCCGACAACCTCGACGGGTGGATCAGGGAATCCCTCGACATCATGAAGCAGCACGGAATTCCCGGCAGCTACGAGGGAATTCACCGCAACATCATGAGGGAGTCCGGCGGCGACCCGCGCGCCACGAACGGCTACGACTCCAACGCCGCAGCCGGCACGCCATCCCAGGGCCTCCTCCAGGTGATCGCCCCCACTTTCGCCGCCAACCACGTCCCGGGAACGTCCCAGGACCCCTTCGACCCGGTCGCCAACATCACCGCGGCATGCAATTACGCGGCGAAGCAGTACGGGTCGATCGACAACGTGTCGGGGGCGTACTGAGGGGTTCGGTCCCGCACCCTGCTGTGTCCGGTGGCCGCACGGCCACCGGACACAGCGCTGCGTGCAGACCCGGGCCACGCCGCGACCCACACCCCGGCCGGCCCGCTTGCACTTCCCTCCCCCGCTCTTGGACTTTCGTGCCGTGCGGGACCCCTGGGGTTGACGGGGTTGTGGAGGGGTCGGAGTCTGAGCTTTGGGCTTTGTGTCCGATTGCCGGTTCTCTTGTGGAGGCAGTTTGTCCGCCGCCAGAACTCCCGCCGCGCTCCTCTCCCTCGCCCTCCTGGCCGCCGCCCCGCCCGCGCTCGCCTCGGACCGGCCCGCCGCCGACCGTCAACCCGCCGAGCACCGCGCCTCTGACCAGCGGCCCGCCGGTCAGCACGCCGATCCCCGTCCGCTGCCGGTCGTTTCGCCCACGCCGCAGCAGCTCAGCCGTACGGGGCCCGGCCTCCCCCTCCCGCACAAGATCCGGGTCGTGACCGGCAAGGACACCGATCCGGCCGCGCAGCGGCTGCTCACCACGGTGCTGCGCGGCAGCGGCGTACGCGTCGAAGAGGCCCGTGCCGCCGCGCCGGGACGGGTGAACCTCCTGCTCGGCGCGGCCCGGCGGCCCGACATCGCGCGGGCCCTGCGCGGGACCGCCGTACCCGACCGCGCCGAGTCGTACGGGCTGCGCGTCGACGCGCGCGGCACCGTCGCGCTGGGCGGGCGTGACGGCGCGGGGCAGTTCTACGCGGTGCAGACCCTGCGCCAACTCATCGCGGGAGCAAAGAAGTCGGCGCTCCCCGGCGTCGCGGTCGCCGACCGTCCCGCGATGCCGCTGCGCGGCAGCATCGAGGGCTTCTACGGCAAGCCCTGGACGGCGGCCGAGCGCCTGGACCACATGGACTTCCTCGGCGACACCAAGGCCAACACCTACGTCTACGCGCCGAAGGACGACCCCTACCACCGCGAGAAGTGGCGCGAGCCCTACCCCGCGAAAACCCTCTCCGAGCTGCGCGAACTCGTCGACCGCGCACGTGCGAACCACGTGCGGTTCACCTTCGCCGTCTCCCCCGGCAACTCGATCTGCTACTCCGACCCGGACGACCTCAAGGCGCTGAAGGCCAAGCTGCGTTCGCTGTACGACATCGGCGTGCGCTCCTTCTCCATACCGCTCGACGACATCAGCTACACGAAGTGGAACTGCGCGGGAGACGAGAAGAAGTTCGGCGCTCCCGGGCGCGAGGCCGCGGCGAAGGCGCAGGTGAGCCTGCTGAACGAGGTGCAGCGTGACGTCCTCGCGCCGCTGCCTGGCACGCGGCCGCTGCAGACGGTGCCGACCGAGTACGGGGACCTGAAGGAGACGGCGTACAAGAAGACGCTGCGCACGTCGCTCGACAAGGACGTCGAGGTGATGTGGACGGGCACCGACGTGGTGCCGCCGGAGATCACCAAGGCGCAGGCCGAGCGCGCCTCGGAACTGTTCGGGCGCAAAGTCTTCGTCTGGGACAACTATCCCGTCAACGACTTCGCGCAGACCACGGGGCGGCTGCTGCTCGCCCCGTACGACAAGCGCGAGCCGGGACTGTCATCGCAGGTCAGCGGGCTGGTCTCGAATCCGATGAGCCAGGCGGGCGCCAGCAAGTCGGCCGTCTTCACCATGAACGACTTCGCGTGGAACGACCGCGGCTACGACCGTGAGCGCTCCGCCGCGCAGGCGGCCCGCTACCTCGCGGGGGGCGACGCGCGTACGGCACGGGCGGTACGCGTCTTCGTGGACCTCAACCATCTGGCCCCGACATTCGGCGATCGGCCGTGGCAGCCGCAAAGTCCGGTACTTAACAGCAAGTTGGCGCCCTTCTGGGAACGCTACAGGAGCGATCCGGCCGCGGCGCTGCGCCAGGTGCGCCCGGTGGCCGACTCCATCGCGCGCACCCCCGGCATCCTCCGCAAGGGCGGCACCGACCCGCGCTTCCTCGCCGACTCCGAACGGTGGCTCCAGGCCACGGAGTTGTGGGGTACGGCGATGCAGCACGGGGTGCGTACGCTCGCGGCGCTCCAGGACGGCGACGGAGAGCGGGCCGCCGGGGAGCGGGCGGCGATGGACAAGGACGCCACCGCCGCCTCGAAGATCATGGTCGATCCGGCGGAACACCACCGGCTGGGCCCGGTGCTGCTCGGCGATCCGTTCATCGGGGACTTCCTCGCCAAGGTGCGGATCGAGCAGGAGCACGGCTAGCGACTAGCGCGTGTGTCCCCGGGCGCAGTCCGGGATGTAGTGGTCAAAAGCATGCTTCTGCGCGCGCTCCCGCAACTTTCCGGAATAGGCGTCCGTCTTGACCACGCCGATCTTCAGATCGGTGCCGTCCTCGATGGTCCGGGTGTTCGCGCAAGTCGCCACGACGACCCAGACGTTGTCGTCCACCGTGCCGTCCAGGTGGTAACTCGGCTTCGCGCCCGTGAGGGGCTTGGACATGTCGTACGAGACCATCGAGGAATTCTCCGGGAGTTCCGGCTGCACCTGCGCGACGGACCGCCCGACGAGCGAACTCACGGGAACGGAAGAGGCGTTGTCCGAGCCATCCGAATTCCCCGAGCCGCACCCCGCAAGCACGACCACCGCACCGAGAATTCCCGCCGCAGCACGCCACCTCATACGACCTCGCAGACGACACTCGCCGGCCGCGGGTCGAACGCACTCCAGCGGCACAGAGCACCGAGACATGCGACATCCCCCTGTTTCCCGGCGGCCCTGGTCAACGGCCGCCTCGGAGCGAGCTTACTGATGCGCCCTTTTTCTGTCGCATTTGACAATGGCTCCCGGGCGGTGCCGGGGAGGGGAACGCGATGGCGGTGTTCCGCGTCTCAGCGGGGTGACCCGGAAGAAGGAATGCGAAATGGGGGCGGGGCGTCGGCTGGGGTGTGCTCGGCGCGGTGGCCGTCGCGGGGGTGTCGGCCGTTCTGGTGCCGGCGGACGACGGCGGTGCCGCCCGCGGCGAGGGCGGGTCGGCCGACGATGAGCGGCCGGGCTCCGCCTCCTCGTACTGGACCGAGGAGCGCAGACGGGAGGCAGAACCCGCGCCGATGCCCGAGCCGAACCCGGAGTCGGATCCGGACACATGGTGGTGGCCGTGATCCCCGTGTCGGCCGTGCCGCTCCCTCACCCCGTCCCCGGCAACCGGAGCTGGAGCCACGTGGACAAGCGCGTGTCGGGGTCGGTCAGGTCCAAGTCGAATCGTTCGGCGGCGCGGCGGAGGCGGTAGCGGACCGTGTTGGGGTGGAGGTGCAGGCGGCGGGCGGCCGAGGCGATGTCGCCGACCGCGTCGAACCAGGCCAGCACGGTCGCCGCGTAATCGGTGCGGTGCTCGGCGTCGTACGCCAGCATCCGGTCGACGCCCGGGTGCCGCAGCCGCGGATCGCGCGCCAGCACCTGCGCGAGCCGGTCCAGCACGAGCGTGCCGTGCACGTCCTCGACACCGGCGACGTCGGGGAGTTCGCGGGGACCGGGCAGCCCACCGAGCGCCGTCCCGGGATGCGCCCCGCTCTCCTGCTCCGCGAGCGCCCGCAGGATCTCGTCCGCCTCCTGCCGCTGGGCCGCGATCTCCCCGGTGTCCCGTACGGGTGCGCTGACCGCCGCGCGCACCCGCTCGTCGAAGACGCGGCACACCCCGCGCAGCGCCCCGTTCGCGAGCCGCCGGGCCGTGCCGGTGTCCTCGCCGGGCACCAGCGCGTACACCCGCGTACCGGCGGCGGCGACCGTCGCACGGGGATGGAAGGCGGCGAACCACTGGCGCACCACGGTCCCCAACTGCCGCGTGAGGAAGGGCCCCGGAGCCTCGGGCCCGGTGAAGGCGAAGCCGGTGAGCACGGCGCCGGTGCCGGGCGCGAGGCCGAGACGGCGCGCCGCGTCGGCGACGGGGCGGCCGTCGAGAAGGGCCCGCAGGGTCTGGGTGCAGCGGCGGCGGGACCGGTCCTCGGAGTCGTTGGCGTTCAGCAAGTGCCCGGCGGCGGACCGCGCCCCCTCCAGGAGCGCCTGCTCGCCCTCGGGCCCCGTCCCCTCGGGGCCCTGTATCGCCCAGATGGTGCCCAGCGGCCGCGGGCCCGCGCGCACGGCGACGGCGATGCGCGGGAGCTCGTCGCCCGCGGCGGGGAAGCGCACGGGACCGCCCGCCGCGAGCACCGCGCGGTACTGCGCGGGCTGTTGCAGCCCGTCCGGCACCTGGCGTTCGAGGATGCCGCGTTCGCGCAGCTCGTCGATGCGCTGCCCGGGTATGGAGGAGTAGGCCAGCACGCGCTGGCCCAGGTCCTCGATGGCGACCGAGCCGCCCACGACGGTGGCCAGCGCGTTGGCGATGCCGAAGAGTTCGTCGCGCGGATCGGTGGCCGCCACCAGGCCGCCGAGGCCGTCGGCGCCGAGCGCGGAGGCGAACACCGCGTCCAGCTCGCGCCAGGGCGCCGTCTCGGCGGCCGCCAGCACAGCCGTGCCGTACGCCGCGGCCTCGGCGAGCAGCGGCGCGGGATCGCCGCCGCGCGCCTTGAGCACCACGGCGCAGTAGCCTCCGCGCGCGGCGGACCGCACGAGCGACGGCATCCGCGCGTCGTTGGCGCCCGCGCCGACCAGCAGCAGGACCGTGCCCTCGCCGTCCGGGTAGGGCAGTTCCTCGGCGCAGTCGTGCAGCACGGTGGCGCGTACCGGCACGTCGAGGCCGCACGGCGCCGCCAGCACGGAGACCGCCCCGCTGCCGGCCGCCTCGACCACGGTGCGCAGGGTGACACCGGAGGACGGAACGGGCGCGGCGGACGGCAAGGATGTCGCGGACTGCGGGGATATCGCGGAGGAAACAGGCGCCACGCCCACATCCAGCGTGTGCGCGACGGGCAGTGCCCCGGCTGTCGTTGTCCGATCGGCCAAAGTCATCGGCACACCTTAGTTCGATCTTCCCGGGACCGGGAGACGGGTGGTCCGGAGCATGGGGCCCGCTCGAATCCGGGCAGGCCGCGAGCCTCGCCGGGACCCCGTACGGCTGGGAGGACTTCATGCTGGAAACCGGCAGCGGCGGCGCCGCGCACGGCGGCGACGCCGGACACCCGGGAACCGCACAGGACGACACGACGGGGGCCGCCCGGCGCGACGAACTGACCGGTGAGCGCGACGGACTGACCGTCCAGCACGACGAACGACCCGGTCAGCGCGACGAACTGCTCGGCCTCTTCCCCGCGAACAGCCGCACCCTCGACACCGACGGCGAGCTGCTGATCGCGGGCCTGCGCGCGGAGGAGCTGGCCACCGCGTACGGCACCCCGGCCCTGATCGTGGACGAGGCGGCGCTGCGCGAACGCGCCAGGGCCTACCTGGACGGGCTGCGCTCGCGCTGGCCGCTGTCCGATGTGGCCTTCGCCTCCAAGGCGTTCCCGTGCACCGCGATGTGCCGCATCGCGGCGGAGGAGGGCCTGTCGATCGACGTGGCGGGCGGCGGCGAGATGGCCGCGGCGCTCGCGGCGGGCGCCGACCCGGCGACCCTGGTGCTGCACGGCAACGCGAAGACCCCGGCGGAGATCGCCATGGCGGTGCGCGCCGGCGTGGGCACGGTGGTCGTGGACAACTTCGACGACATCGACAGGCTGGAGGCGGCGGTACGGGACGCGGAGCTGGATCCCTCCTGCGAGGCCCCCGCCAACGGCCAGGGCGTCCTGGTCCGCGTGATCCCCGGCGTTCACCCCGGCACCCACGAGGCGGTGGCCACGGGGCAGCACGACTCCAAGTTCGGGCTGCCCATGGAGCAGGCGCGGGAGGCCATCGCGCGGCTGCGGGGCAGCGACCGGCTGCGGCTGGACGGCGTCCATGTGCACGTGGGCTCGCAGGTGCTGAGCACCGAGCCCTTCGCGCGGGCCGTCGAGGCGGTCACGGAGCTGGGCGAGTTCGCGGTGTACGACCTCGGCGGCGGACTCGGCGTGCGCTACACGTACGAGGAGCACCCGCCCACGCTGGACGCCTATCTGGACGCGGTCACCGAGGCGGCGCGCCGCCATCTGCCCGCAGACGCGCGGCTGCTGATCGAACCGGGCCGCTCCATGGTGGCCGACGCCGCCCTCACCCTCTACCGCGTGGTGACCGTCAAGCGCGGCGCGCGCACCTTCGTCGCCGTGGACGGCGGCATGGGCGACAACCTCGAACCCGTGGTGTACCAGCAGCGCTTCGAGGCCACCGTCACCAATCGCGTGGGCGGCGGCGAGACGTGCGAACTGGTGGGCAGGCACTGCGAGTCGGGCGACAAGATCGTCTCCGGGGTGCCGCTGCGCGACCCGCGCCCGGGCGACCTGATCGCCGTGCCCGTGACCGGCGCCTACTCGTACTCGGTCGCCAGCAACTACAACGGCGCCTGCCGCCCGCCCGTCGTGCTCTGCCGGGACGGCGAGGCGCGTCTGGCGGTACGCCGGGAGACCCACGATGATCTGCTGCGGCGCGATGTGCGCTGGTGGTGAGCGGGCACACCCGCCGACGGTGAGCACATAGGCCGGCGAACGGACCCACCCCCCACACTTCAACCCTCATTCCCTGACACGGAGTTGACCGTGACACAAGTGCCGCACCCGGAGGGCTCCGCCTCCCCCTCCACCGCTCCACCCGAGGGCCCGGCGCCCCGCGGGCCCGAGGGGCCGCGCTCGCCCCTGCTGCGCCGCAAGCCCGTGGAAGCCCTGCTGGCCGAGTCGGCCCGCAGCGGCGACGACGGCGTCGGCGGGGTGGGCCTGCGCCGCTCGCTCAACCTCATGCAACTCACCATGCTCAGCGTCGGCTCCACGCTCGGCACCGGCATCTTCGTCGTCCTCAACGACGCGGTGCCGAAGGCCGGTCCCGCCGTCGCGCTCTCCTTCGTGGTGGCCGCGCTGGTCGCCCTCTTCTCCGCGCTCTCCTACGCCGAACTCGCGGGCAGCGTCCCGGTGTCGGGCTCCTCCTACTCCTACGCCTACGCGGCCCTGGGCGAGGGCGCGGCCTGGGTGTGCGGCTGGTGTCTGCTGCTGGAGTACGGGGTGGCGGTCTCGGCCGTGGCGGTCGGCTGGGGCCAGTACCTCAACGAGCTGCTCGGCGACGTCGTGGGCATACGCATCCCCGACGCGCTCAGCCAGCCGCCGGGCGACGGCGGGGTGTTCAACCTGCCGTCGGCCGTGCTGGTGATGTTCGCCGCCTTCCTGCTGCTGCGCGGGGCGCGGGAGAGCGCGAAGTGGAACAACGCCATGGTGGCGCTCAAGATCGTCACGCTGCTGATGTTCTGCGCCGTCGCCTTCACCGCGATCCGCGCGGGCAACCTGCACCCCTTCATGCCGCTCGGGATCGCCGGGGTGAGCGCGGGCGCCTCGCAGGTGTTCTTCAGCTACGTCGGCTTCGACACCGCCTCGACGGCCGGCGAGGAGGCCCGCAACCCGCGCCGCGACCTGCCGCTGGCCATCATCCTGTCGCTGGGCATCGTCACCGTCATCTACTGCCTGGTCGCGCTCGCCGCGATGGGCGCCGTTCCGTGGCAGACCGTCCAGGGCGACCAGGCCACGCTCACCGCGATCCTGCACAAGGCGAGCAGCCAGCCGGTGTGGGCGACCCTGCTCTCCCTCGGCGCCGTGGTCTCCATCGTCAGCGTGGTGCTGGCCACGCTGTACGGGCAGACCCGCGTGCTGTACGCGATGTCCCGCGACGGGCTCATGCCGCGCATCTTCAGCCGGGTCAACCCGCGCACCTCGGTGCCCGGCGCCAACACGGTCATCGTGTCGATCGCGGTCGGCGCCCTGTCGGCCTTCGTCCCGCTCGGCGAGCTCACCGACGCCACCAGCATCGGCACCCTCTTCGCGTTCGCGCTGGTCAACCTGGCCGTCATCGTGCTGCGGCGCACCCGCCCCGGGCTCAGCCGCGGATTCCGGGTGCCGCTCTCGCCGCTCACGCCGCTGCTCGGCTTCGTGCTGTGCGTGTACGCGATGGCCTTCCTCGGCGGCAGCACGTGGATCGCCTTCGCCCTGTGGCTCGTGGTCGGCGTGGTCGTCTACTTCGCGTACGGGATGCGGCACTCGCGACTGGAGCGCGAGGGGGCCGACTCCGGCGCTGCGGGCGCCGGCTGAGCGACCGGTATGAGGGACGGCCCCCGCGTCCGGCTTCGCGGGGGCCGTCCGCGCGTGTGTCCCCGGCCGCCGCCTCAGCCGCCGCGCTGCTCGCTCAGCAGCACGTGCAGGGGCTTGGCCGCGCGCTGCCGGTACTCCTGGACCGCCCAGCCGTTGCCGTCCGGGTCGGTGAAGTGCAGGAAGGTACCGCCGTCCTGCGGTGCGTACTCGACGGGCCCGGACACCTCAAGGCCCCGCCCGGTCAGCTCGGACAGCGCCTCCTTGATGTCCGTCACGATCAGCTGGAGGCCGTGGTACGTGCCGGGTTCGGGCGTTCCCGTGGGGCTGGGCAGCCCGCTGGTGAGCGCGATCGAGCAGCCGGACCCGGGCGGCGTGAGCTGCACGACCCGGGAGCCGGGCAGCACCTCGGTGTCCACGTCGACATGGAAGCCGACCTTGTCGCGGTAGAAGGCGAGCGACCTGTCGATGTCGGAGACGGGCACCGGGATGACTTCCAGGGTCATTTCCATGCGGACTCCCTTGGTCGGCGGGGGAGAACACCGCCGCACTCCGGCGGCCTCCTCAGCCTCGCGTCACGCGCCCGCTCCTGCCACCCCCGTACGGCACCGTCCCCGCTACGCCCCGCGCACCACCGCCGCCCCGCCCCGACGGCGTACGCGGACAGCCCGGTCAGCGTCCGGGCCCCGCCCGCACACCCAGGTACGGGCGCTTGCCAGGACCGTAATAGAGCAGCGCGTCCCAGCCGCGCTCCCTCAACAGCGGTATGCACGCGCGGAGTCGGTCCGCCGCCTCCTCGCGCACGCCGCTCCCCTGCGGGCCCGCCCACTCCACGCGCACCGGGTCCTCGTCCTCGGGGCCGCCCTCGGCGACCCGGTAGCCGGTACGGACGCGGCGGCCCTCGGCGTCCACGGCGGAGGGGGTCACGCCCGCGGCCTCCAGCGCGATGGCCACGGCGCGCACCGGGCGCTCCCGCTCCCAGGGCGCGGGCTCGGTCGGGCTGGGCGCCAGCATCCTGCGGATCTCCACGGTGCCCGCCCAGGCCGAGCGCACCGCCCCCGCCCTGCGCGCGGGGTCGGCCGCGCCCTCGCACCCCTCGCCGAAGTCGGCGGCGAAGCCGCCCTCACGCCCGCCGCCACGCCCGGCACCACCGTCACGGTCACGCTCGCTCATCGGCCCCGCCTCCCACTGCAACGGTGCCACGCGCGCCGCGCGCACCGCCCTCCGAAGACCCCTCCGAAGACCGCGGAGGGCGCGAACCTACGGAACCGTAAGGTGCGTACATGGTTCATACACCTGACCCGCCTCGCGCTCCCCCGAAGCGGCTTGATGAAATATGCACCGTGACAGGCGAATCGATACCGACCGAATCGATACCGACCGAATCGCGCCCGGGAGCGGCGGCACCGCCCGCCGCGGGCCCCTTCGCGTCGTACGCGGCCCTGGGCGACAGCTTCACCGAGGGCGTCGGCGACCCGGGCCCCGACGGCACCTTCGTCGGCTGGGCCGACCGGCTCGCGGTGATGCTGGCCGAGCAGGGCCCGGCGGAGGGATTCCGGTACGCCAACCTCGCCGTACGGGGCAGGCTGCTGGACCGGATCATCGACGAGCAGGTGCCGCGCGCCGCCGAGCTCGCCCCCGACCTGGCGACCTTCTGCGCCGGCGGCAACGACATCCTGCGCCCGGGCAGCGACCCGGACGCGCTGGCCGAGCAGTACGAGAACGCGCTCGCCCGGCTCAGGGAGACCGTCGGCACCGTGGTGGTGTGCACCGGCTTCGACACCCGCGGCATGCCCGTGCTCCGCCACCTGCGCGGCAAGATCGCCACGTACAACGCGCATCTGCGGGCGGTCGCCGACCGGCACGGCTGCCCGGTGCTCGACCTGTGGTCGCTGCGCGCGGTGCAGGAGCGGCGCGCCTGGAGCGAGGACCGGCTGCACCTGTCCGCGCTCGGGCACACCAGGGTCGCCGAGCGCTGCGCCGAGGTGCTGGGACTGGACGCCGCAGGCGAGTACGGGGCCGAGGCCGCTTCGCAACTGCCCCCGGAGCACCGGACCCCGGCCGAGGCGCGCAAGGAGAACATCCAGTGGGCCCGCGAATACCTCGTACCGTGGATCGGGCGCCGGCTGCGCGGCGAGTCCTCCGGCGACGGCGTCGAGCCCAAGCGCCCCGACCTGCTCCCGCTCCGCCCCTCGCGGCGGGACTCAGAGAGCGCCTAGACGACCTGGTCCGCGTCCTCATCCGGCTCACCCTCGATGCCGTCGAGCACCGCGTCGAGCAGGCCGGGGAAGCGGCCGTCCAGGTCGTCGCGGCGCAGCCACATGTGCAGGTGGCGGCCCTCCCTGCGCTGCTCCACCACGCCGCACTCGCGCAGCACCTTCCAGTGGTGGCTGGCCGTCGACTTGGACAGGTCCGGCAGGATCTCCCCGCAGGTCAGCTCGCCCGCCTCGGAGAGCGCACGGACCACCCGCAGGCGTACGGGGTTGGCCAGCGCCTCCAACACGCGCGCCATGCGGAGCTGTTCTCGCGTCGGGTGGACGAGGGCGGAGGGCATGGCTCGATTCTACAAAGCACCCCGCGCTCCCTCGCAGGCCGTTCGCTATAGTTCGAGTGTTCGCGTACAGTCGAACTATTCCTGCCGAGCCACCGGCCCACCGGTGTCCGTACCGAGAGAGGCGCGCCCATGTCCGTCACCCCTGCCCTCACCGACGACGAGAAGTACGAGATCGGGCGGCGGTTCCACGCCGCGCTGTCCGTCGCCGACTGGGACGGCATCCGCTCCCTGCTCCACGACGACGCCACCTGGTCGCTGCCGGGCAGCAACACCGTCTCCGGTACGGCGGAGGGCGCCGACGGCATCGTGGAGCGCGCCCAGAAGATCGCGGGCTACGGCCTGGACTTCAAGCTCCTGCACATCCTCGTGAGCCCGGAGAACATGGCGCTCTCCCTGCACAACACCGCGCGCCGCGAGGACGCCGTGCTGGACGAGCACCTGTCCACGGTGTGCACGCTGCGGAACGGGAAGATCGCCCGCATCGAGACGTACCTCTCGGACGTCGCGGGGATGAACGCCTTCTTCGTCTGATCCGCCCCGGCGCCCCGGACCCGGCCCCGCCTCACGCGCCCGGCAGCCCCGGCCCGGCGAGCCGCGCGCCCTCGGCCTCCAGGCGGTGCGCGTAGGCGCCGGCCAGGTCGTCCAGCGCACGGGCGCAGTCCCCGGTGTACGAGGGGCCGTGCATCAGCCCCAGGGTGGCGGGCCGCAGTTCGGCCAGGCGGCGGATGGTGGGCGCGGTCGCGGGGGTCAGGCAGGTGGCGCCGAAGCCGTCCTCCGCGGCCAGCGCGGGCCCCACGATGTCGCCGCCGGTCAGCGCGGGGCCGCCGCCCGTGGCGGTGAACAGGTCGCCGCACAGCAGCGTCCCGGTCTCCTCCTCGTACAGCAGCCCCGCGTCCCAGCCGTGCGGCACATGGGGTGTCTCGATCCTGCGCACCCGCCTGCCGCCCAGGTCGAGCACCTCGCCGTCGGCCAGCGGACGCGGGGCCCTGTCGGCCAGGTCGTCGACCGAGACCGCGCATCCGAGCCCGCCGTGTGCGACACGGGCGTGCGGCGCGGCGGCCAGCCACTGGTTCATGGAGCCGCACTCGTCGGCCTCCAGGTGCCCGAAGGTGGCCCAGCGCAGCCGGGACAGCGGGACGATGCGCCCCACCGCGGCCGAGACCTGCGGGAACAGCGCGCGCATGCCGAGGTGGAAGAGCAGCGGCTCCTCCGCGACCACCAGGAACTGGTTGAACACCATGCCCGGCGGCTCCACGTACGTCGACAGGCGGTGGATCCCGTCGGCGATCTCGTCGGTACGCGTCTCCATGCCCCTCCCCCTCCGCGCGGCCGCCCGCGCGGGGCCGCGGCTAGCGCTTGAGGCGCTCCTCCAGTTCCCCCATGTCGCCGAGGAACCACGTCTGGCGCCCGCGATTGCACTCGCGCACCAGGTCACGCAGCGCCGAACTGGCCCGAGTATGGCCGGAGATGTCACCGAGGACCACGAGCCCGACGCCGTACTGGACGAACTTCTGCACCATCGCGCCGGCCACCCCGGTCTCCAGCCGGAAGAACGCCTCGTCGAAGCGCCCGGCCGGGACGACGACCCACCGTGCCCCCTGGTACCCCGCGTCGCCGATGCAGTCCAGGGCGTCCTGCTCACCGCGCAGGGGCTCGCCCTCGGGCGCGCACATCAGGACGGGTACGTCGTGGATCGTCTGCAAACCGGTCATGCGCGGAGGCTAGCCGGGCGCGTCCGCGCAGGCGAGCGAATTCCGCCGGGCCATCCCGCACTTGTGCGCCCACGACCGCAACGGGCCCCCGAGTGCGGTCAACTCCCGCATCCCGGGGGCCCGTCGGCGTCAGCCCGCGTGCCTCACTCCATCGGGGTCAGCGTGAGCGTCAGCTTCTTCGCGCCGCCGTCCTCGATGTACGAGGCGAAGCCGCCCACGTCGTCGAAGGCGAAGCCGTACGCCTTGCCGTCCTCGGTGTTCTCGTGCATCACCCGCGCGTAGTGGTGCGCGAGGTCGCCGCCGTAGAAGCCCTTGGGGTCCTTGGTCGGCTGGTCGGCCGAGGCGGTGAGGGTCGTGCGGTTGAAGGCCGCGCCCAGGATGGCGGCGACGGGGCCGGTCACGCCGTCGTTCGGCGCGGCCAGCGTGCCGTCGCAGAACAGCACGTCCTTGGTGGAGGGCTTCTTGAAGGAGACCTTGCCCGGCCCCGTGAAGGAGAGCGTGTCGCCGCTGACCCGGCCGGTGAAGGTCCCGGCGTTGGTGGTGACCTTCAGGTCCTTGCCCGCGTACATCTCCCACACCTTGTCGATGTACGGCGCGAAGTAGTCGTCGGCGAACAGCTTCTCACCGAGCCCGTGACCGGGCGCGATGATGCGCTTGTCGTCGATGACCAGCTTCTCGAAGCCCTCGGCCTTGCCGATCTCCTCGAAGATCTTCTTCCGCGCGCCCGCCTTGAGCGTGCCGGTCGTCTGGTCCTTGTCGCCCGCCAGGTGTATCGACAGCGGCACGCTGAACATGTCGACCATGGTGGTGTTGCAGTACATCGCGCCGCCCTTGTACGTGAACTCGGCGCAGTCGTGCAGCACATTGAAGTTGGGGTCGGACTTCACCCAGGCCGCGGGGTAGGCCAGCGCGGCGCCGCCCTTGCCGTCCTTAACGGCCTTGAACTTGAGCTTCTCGCCCAGCGCGAAGTAGATGCGCCCCGACATCTCGGGGAGCTGGAGCGTGGTGTCCCCGCTGCCGGACAGCGGGATCGCGTAGTCGGTGAAGCCGCCGGGCCCGTTGTCGCCCTCGGCCACCGGCTTGAGCTCGCCCTCGGGCGTGACCCTGACCTGCTGCTTTCCGTCGTTGCCGACGATGTAGACCCAGATCGAGGAGTTCTTGTGCGAGCCGGTCTTGTTGACGATCTGGAGCGGCAGCCCGGCCGCCGCTCCCCTCCTCGGCGAGCGGGGGCCTACGCCCGTACGGGAGGCGGCGCCGTCCGCGTGCGAGGCGAGCAGACTGGCGGCGGGAACGGCGACGGCTGCCGCGGCGGCACCGCGCACCAGGCCTCTACGAGAGATCATCGTGAACTTCCTTCGGCGTCCTGTGCTTTCGCACTGTGGGGGTGGACTGTGCGGGGGTGTCACTGCCGGAAGGAGGGCACGCCTCCTCCAGCGCACTGCGCCGCTCTCGTCGACGGCCGCTCTGAAGAGCCCTGACATCGATGTCAAGCGGGCACTGGGCATCCTGGGACACCCACACCCTCCTGACAACCCCTCCGTCACTTCTTCGCGTACCACCTCAACGTCCGCGCTGGTCACGCGAGTTGACCAATTTTTCTGCGTTCATCTCTTGGAGGAGTGAGCGGTCGGAGAGCGGTGTGGGGGGACCGGAATGCGGGCGTGGGTTCGCGCACAGGGCGGCGGGCGGGGGGGGCGGTGGGCGGTGCGGCGGCACTTCTCCGTACGAAGGGAGTTCAGCGACCAGAGATGCGGTCGGCGAAGCGGGCCAGCGGCGATGTCGTGACCCGGCGGCCGTTCTCGGCGCGGTCGGCCGCGCGGTAGGCGGCGTACATGCCGTGCACGCCCAGCCAGCGCGCGGGTTCCGGTTCCCAGGCGCGGGTGCGGTGGCCGACCCAGGGCAGCGCGGTCAGTTCGGAGTCCCGCTCCAGTACCAGGTCGCGCAGGGTGCGGCCGGCGAGGTTGGTGGCGGAGACGCCGTGTCCCGAGTAGCCGCCGGCCGAGCCGAGGCCGCTGCGCGGGTCGTAGTGCACGGATGCGCACCAGTCGCGGGGCACGGCCAGCACGCCTGACCAGGCGTGTTCGACCGGGACGCGCGCGGTGTC
The DNA here is from genome assembly GCF_039605595.1 of Streptomyces odontomachicola. Taxonomy (NCBI): domain Bacteria; kingdom Bacillati; phylum Actinomycetota; class Actinomycetes; order Kitasatosporales; family Streptomycetaceae; genus Streptomyces; species Streptomyces odontomachicola. The sequence goes on along the minus strand of NZ_JBCFOK010000010.1, from coordinate 31,915 downwards.
GGGGAAGAAGCGGTGCACGATGTCGCGCAGCGCGCGTACGGTGCGCCAGGCGGTGCGGCCCGAGCGGTCGGTGTGCGAGCCGAAGCGGTACGGGGCTCCGCGACCGCCCACGGCGATCCGCCCGTCCGCCGTGCGCTGCCCGTACGTGAAGGCGTGCGCGATGTCACCGAGCAGTTCCTGCCCGCTCCAGCCGATGCGCTCCCACACTTCCTCCGGCAGCGGCGCTGTGACGATCATGGAGGAGTTCATCGGGAGCCAGGTGCGCCGCTCCCCCGGCAGGTCGCTGGTGAACCCCTCGGTGGCGCGCAGCACATGGCGTGCGCGCACGGTGCCGAATGGGGTCACGGCGCGGCCCGCCGCGAGCTCCGTGACCGGCGTGGACTCGAAGATCCGCACGCCGAGCGCCTCGACGGTCGCGGCCAGGCCCCGTACCAGTCGCGCGGGCTGTACGCGCGCGCAGTGCGGGTCGAAGTGGGCGGCCAGCGCGCCGTCGAGGCGCAGCCGTTCGCCGAGTTCCGCGGCGTCCAGCCAGCGCGTGTCGCGCGCTCCCCAGTGCGCTGCGTGGTCGTGCGCGGCGCGCAGCCTGGGCAGATGTGCGGGGCGGTGGGCGACGGTGAGGCAGCCGCTCTTGACCGCGTCGCAGTGGATGCCCTCGCTGCGCGTGACCTCGAGCGCTTCGTCGACGGTGTCCTCGAGGGCTCGCTGCATGCGTCGTACGGCGTCCGTACCGTGCTCACGCGCGATACGCGCGGGGGCCACTGGCAGCTTGGCGCTGAGCCACCCGCCGTTCCGCCCGGAGGCCCCGAACCCGGCGAACTCCCGCTCCACGACCGCGATCCGCAGCGAGGGCTCGGCCTGCTTGAGGTAGTACGCGGCCCACAACCCCGTAAGCCCCGCGCCGACCACGCACACATCGCACGCCATCCCGCCGTCGAGCGGCGCACGCCGCGACGGATGCCCCACTTGCTGATGCCAGAAGGAAACGTGACCGTTGAGCGGCATGGGGCCTCCCGGGCGGGGTCGGGGTCGGGCGGACGATACCGGCTGCCTCCCCACATGGCGCGGGACGGTATGCGCCGGCCTGGTGGCGCTCTGCGCGGGATGTGAAGCGGGCATCCCGTCCCGGCTCCCTCGGGCGTCGTGACGGGAACGGCGGTCAGTACGGGGAGGGGCCGGTGCTGCCTGTGAGGTACTGCCCGTCCGAGGGCTGCCGGGACACCTCGACCTGATGCCGCTCTGCCCGAGCCCTGAGGCAGGCGTCCCGTCCCGGCCGCCTCGGGGTCGTCGCCGGAACGGGGGTCACTTCGGGGGCCGGGGCTCTCTGCGGGCCGTTCGTTCGAGGGCCTGGCGGGCCTGGTTGGTGCTTTCGCCGGTTTCCGCGGCGCGGCGGCGGGCGAGCCAGGCGATGTCTTGGGTGCGGGAGATGTACGTGGGTGCGTGGTCGGGACAGGCGAACAGGTGCCGGTCGGGGCCGGAGCCGCACGCCACGGCGCGGATGAGGATGACCTCGGGGCCGTAGGCGTTGCAGTCGGCGCAGGGGCCGAGGGAGTAGCGGGGGCTGTCCGATGTGGCGTTCATCCGCCTGCCTCCGCGGGGAGGGCGCCGACGTTCCCGAGGGCGGACCGGAGCGCGGCGGGGGCCGTCAACGTGCCGTTCCCCTCCGGTTTTTCGAGCCAGCCTCGGCCGTGTGCGTAACGGTCCGGGGAGGGGCAGGGCAGCGGCCAGCCGGGTGTGTGCACGGTGAGCTGCCCGGCCAGGTGGGCGAGATGGTGCTCGGCGTCCAGCGGCAGCAGCCACCAGGCGCGGTCGGCCTCGGCGTGGCCGAGCACCGGGCCCAGCTTCCCGGACGGGGACAGCCGCCCCATGGCCCGGATGCTGTGCATGAGCGGTGCCTCGGCTACGAGCCAGCCGCGGCCGGAGGGGATGCGGGCCAGTTCCCCGCGCTGCCACCGTACGAAGGCGGACCCCGGGTCACCGGTGAAGCCGGCGAGCCAGATGGCCCCCGCGGAGGCGTCGGCGTTCACGAGACACCGCGTACGGGGCGGGCCGCGGCCAGCGCTTCGCGCAGCGCCCCCGCATCCACCAGCGGCGGGCGCACGCACATCCGGGGCGGGACCACCCACCGCACCGGCCACATGGCCCCGTCCAGACTTCCCGGCAGCCCGAAGCTGTGGCCGCGGCCGACGGCCTCGGTCCCGGTTTCCTGCCAGTTCTCAGCGGTGCCGGCGGGGACGAGGAAGTACCAACGGCGCGTGTCCCGGGTAGCGGCGATCGGCCCGCACGCGCTGCCCGTAGCGTCCACGAGACAGACCGCGACCTGATCGCCGAGATCGCCGTCGATCACGACGACGTCCCACCACGTCCCGGCTTCGACCGCGCCGTACTGGTTCTCCGGAGGCAGCCACGCGGGCCGAATACCCGCCTTGGGCTGGGGTGTTGAGGTTTCCATGCCGGAAACGTAGGAGGGCTGCCGACCGTGCCGCGCGCCGATTGCGGCCTATTGCGAATGCAGGGACGATGCTTCGTGCTGGTTGCTTATGCGAGGTTCAGTGCGACGCGTGCGCGGGCGATCAGACGGTGTGCTTGGTGTCCGTACACCGCGGCCTCAGCGATCCAGTCCCAAGCGCGTTCGTAGAGCGCGATGTTGTCCTCGTCATCGAGCCACATCTCGGTGTTGATCGTTTCGACGATGACGAGTCGGCGATCGTAGATCCAGAACCCATGGTTGGGCGCCCGACGCAACTCGGCGCTGAACGGCACAATCCCCAGCTCGGCTGTGTCCAGTCCGATGAGGCTGATGAGCCGGTCCAGCTGGGACGCCATGACCGATCGGGGACAGGTGAGGACGTACAACGCTCCCTCCCAGATCAGGAACCGGAAGGAGCGGCCGGGCTCGTAGAGGCTCTGCTGTCGTTTGATTCGGGTGCGGACGGCGTCCTCGACATCGCGCGACACCTGCCGGAATTCGGCGTTGCGCTGGAAGAGATGGCGTGCGTAGTCGGCGGTTTGGAACAGACCAGGGATGTGGACGGTCTCCAGCCCCCGGATCGTGCGGGTGCTCTTGGTCTCCGCGATGGCGAGCTCCTGCCGTGCGCGATGCCCGCCGGCCAACTGCCGTTTCCAAGAGCGGTAGTGAGACTCCAGACCTGCGAGGCGACCTTTCAGCTCAGCCGCAACGCCCTTGTTCCCGACCGCCTCGGCCCAGGCTTCCAGCTCCTGGGCCGAGGGCGTCTGCTTGCCGGTCTCCAACCGGGAGACCTTGGAGGGCTGCCACCCCAGACGGGCAGCGAGGCCCTTGCCGTCGAATCCGGCCTCACTACGCAGCTCTCGCAGTCGCACGCCGAGGTTGGCCCGGGCGTTCTGGAAATCGGTGCTCACGCAGTGGAACGTACCTGCCTCTGGAACTCCTCGGTACGGACGGCGTGGTGCCAGGCCGCATCCCGTGCCTGGCAGGCCGCGAGTACGGCCTCGGGGTCGCGGATGAGACGGACGCCGAGGGTGGTGTCCTCGTCGTCGATCTCCAGCTTCATGAGGACGCGGGAGTCGAACAGCCAGAAGTCATAGTCGGGGAGGGCGAGCCGTTCGGCCTCAGACCGATTCAGGTTGCGGATGTCTTCGCCTGCGGCCACATTGCCGAGGCCCCGGGCGAAGAGGAAGCGTTGCCCTTCGCTTGGCGGGTCGTCCACGATCCGCACCCGCTCGAACCGTTTGCCCTGCGCAGTCTGGGCCTTTACATTCTCGCGCCAGGGGTTGAGCTCGTAAGTGGTGTCCTCGCCCGCCCAAAACCTCTCCCAATGCGGGCTGTTGCGGTCTGAGGCGTATCCGCGCCGCGTCTCCAGCCGCCACGCCGTGTGCTCGAACTCCTCGAAGAGGTGGGCCGCGTCGGTGAAGGGGATCAGGTCTGGCACGTCACTCCTGGGCGCGAAACGCGTGAGCAGTTCGCGCGGTACCACGACGAACGTCTCCGAATTTTTCACGTCGCGAAGCCGGGCAAGGTCTTCCGGGTTGGTGAGGCGCTCGCCCTGGACGACGACGTCGCCCGTCTCTTCCACCTCGTACAGTGTCGGACAGTCGCCGTCGCCGCTCGTGGTGCCGATGAACCTAAGAGTCACGTACTCCTCCGTTCCTGCACGTTGAGACGCCAGCATGGGCCGTTCAGCAGTCGGCCGCCTGTCGATTGCGGCAGATTGCACGAGCAGCGTCGTTGAATCTCCCTCTGCGCAACTGCTCCATGAAACAACGGCGGCGGCCCGCCCCGGCGCATGGCCGGAGCGGGCCGCTCCGCTGTCGGTTCCCGGGGATGGGCAAGCCGGTAGACCGTTACGCGATCAGACGCTCAGCGCCTTCTCGATCGCCCCCCTGACCTCCTTCGCCGACGGCTCCGTCTGGGGGTGGAAGCGGGCGGTGATCTCGCCGCCGGGGGCCACGAGGAACTTCTCGAAGTTCCAGCGGATGTCGCCGCTGTGGCCCGAGGCGTCGGGGACCTCGGTGAGCTGCTGGTAGAGGGGGTGCCTGCCCTCGCCGTTGACCTCGATCTTCTCGGTCATCGGGAAGCTCACGCCGTAGGTGCCGGAGCAGAAGGCGGCGATCTCCTCCGCCGAACCCGGCTCCTGGCCGCCGAACTGGTTGCAGGGCACGCCCAGCACGGTGAACCCGCGCCCCGCGTACTCCTTCTGCAGCTCCTCCAGCGCGGTGTACTGCGGCGTGAGCCCGCACTGCGAGGCCACGTTCACGATGAGGACCGCCTGGTCCCTGTACTGGCCGAGGTCCGCGTCCCCGCCCTTGAGGGCGCCGATCGGGGTGTCGTAGATGCTCATGCCCGCGATGCTAACGATCCCCGGCCGGCTCACCCGCATAGCACTCCTTCAGCCGCCGCTTGAGCAGCTTCCCCGTCGGCGTACGGGGCAGCGCGCGGGTGAAGTCCAGCGACCGCGGCACCTTGTAGCCGGCGATGTGCTCGCGTACGTGGCCGAGGAGCCGGGCGGCGAGCTCGGGCCCCGGGGTGGCGTGCGGCGCGGGTTCCACGACGGCCGTGACCGCCTCGCCCATCTCCGCGTCGGGCACCCCGATCACGGCCGCGTCCAGGACGTCGGGGTGGAGCGCGAGGCAGTCCTCGATCTCCTGGGGGTAGATGTTGACCCCGCCGGAGATGACGGTGAAGTCCTGCCGGTCGGTGAGGAAGAGGTAGCCGTCCTCGTCGAGGTGGCCGATGTCGCCGAGGGTGGTCCAGGTGCGGTGCGCGGGGTGCTGCGAACGGGCCGTCTTCTCCGGCGCGTTGTGGTACGCGAAGGGCATCTCGTCCCGCGCGAAGTAGACCGTTCCGGTCTCCCCCGGCGGGAGTTCGGCGCCGTCGGGGCCGCAGACGTGCACCTCGCCGAGCGCCCCCGAGCGGCCCACCGAACCCGGCTTCGCCAGCCACTCCGCGCTGCCGATCATGGTGACGCCATTGCCCTCGGTGGCCGCGTAGTACTCCTCCAGCACCGGCCCCCACCACTCGATCATGGCCCGCTTCACCGCCACGGGGCACGGCGCCGCCGCGTGGATCGCCACCCGCAGCGCGCTCAGGTCGTACCGCTCCCGCACCTCGGGCTCCAGCTTGAGCATCCGTACGAACATCGTCGGCACCCACTGACTGTGCGTCACCCGGTAGCGCTCCAGCGCCCGGAGCGCCTCCTCCGCGTCGAAGCGCTCCATCACCACGACCGTGCCGCCGAGCGCGTGGACCAGGCCGGTGAAGCGCAGCGGCGCCGCATGGTAGAGCGGCGCGGGGCTGAGGTAGACGGTGTCCTCGCCGAGGCCGTACCGCGCCCCGTACACCGCGGTCATCGTGTCGCCCGGCTCGTGCACCTCGCGCTCGGGCAGCGGCGCCTGGACTCCCTTGGGGCGCCCGGTCGTTCCGGAGGAGTAGAGCATGTCGGCGCCGCGCGGCTGGTGCGGCAGCGGCTCGGCGGGGTGTCCGGCCACGGCCTCCTCGTACGGCAGGTGTCCCGCGAGCGCGCCGCCGAAGGCCAGGCGCAGCCGTACGCGGGGTCCGTTCGACGATCTCCTCGGCGAGCCCGCCGACGCCCGCGGCCGAGACGACGAGCGCGGAGGCGCCGCAGTCGTCCACGATGTACGCGGCCTCCTCCGCCGACAGGTGCCAGTTGACCGGCGTGAGGTGCAGTCCTGAGCGCATGGCGGCCCAGTAGACCTCGAAGTGGCGCGGGTGGTTGTCGGTGAGCAGCGCGATGTGGTCGCCGGGGCGCAGTCCGTGCGCGTGCAGCAGGCGCGCCAACCTGCGGGATCCGTCCTCCAGTTGACGGTACGTCACCGTTTCGCCGGTCCCGGCCATCACGACCGCCGGCCGCTCCGGGTGGGCTTCCGCGTACGCGCCTGGGTACACCTGCGCTCCTTGGTACGGGGGCGGGGCGGGGGTTGCGGTCCTGCTGGGCCCGGGTCAGCAGTCGTCCGGTCTGCGCGGCCAGTCGGGCACGTCCTCCGGCATGTCCTCGCCGACCCGCAGCGGGAACCGGGGCGGCCGCTTCTCCAGGAACGCGGTCACGCCCTCGGCGGCGTCCGCGCCCTGGCCCAGCGCGAACATGGCGCGCGAGTCGTGCAGATGCGCCTCCCAGGGCGAGGCGGCGCCGAGCATGCCCCACATCAACCGCCGGGTCACGGCGACCGAGACGGCCGAGGTGTTCTCGGTGATCTCGCGCGCGATCCCGTACGCGGCGTCCAGCACCTCGCCGTCCGGCACCACCCGCGAGACCAGTCCGCCGCGGTGCGCCTCCGTGGCGCCGAAGACCCGGCCCGTCGCGGCCCACTCCATGGCCTGCGAGATCCCCACCACGCGGGGGAGGAACCAGCTCGACGCCGCCTCCGGCACGATCCCGCGCCGCGTGAACACGAAGCCGAACTTCGCGGACTCCGCCGCGATCCTGATGTCCATCGGCAGCGTCATGGTCGCGCCGACGCCCACCGCTGGACCGTTGAACGCCGCGATCACCGGCTTCCTGCTCGCCGCGATCCGCAGCGCGACGGTGCCGCCGCCGTCCCGCGGCACGCCGCCGATCCCGCCCCGCGCGTCCGCCCGTCCGTCTCCGCCGGCCCCCGCGTCGAAGGTCCCGGCCCCGCCCTCCAGGTCGGCGCCCGCGCAGAACGCGCGCCCCGCGCCGGTCACCACCGCCACCCGTACGCCGTCGTCCGCGTCGATCGCGTCGAAGGCGGCGATGAGCTCGCGGGCCATGGTGGCGGTGAAGGCGTTCAGCCGCTCGGGCCGGTCGAGGGTGACGGTGGCGATGCCGTCGGCGACCTCGTACGAGAGCTGCGTGTACGGGGATTCCGTGCCGGACGATTGCGTGCCGGGCGCTCTTGTTCCGGGTGCTTCCGTGCCAGGCGCCTCGGCCGGTGTCCCGGCCGGTGTGTCAGGTGTGTCAGGTGTCTCGGTGCTCATGGTGTGCGCACTCCCGCAGGTCGCATCTGACCAAGCGCTCGATAACGTAACAGCGCGCGGGCCGCCGTCCAATGGTGCGCACACCTTTCTCCCGCGGCTCCGGCTGTGACACTGGAGGGAGGCACGCACGGCTCACGAGGAGGGCGCCACCCATGACCGAGGGCCACCACATCGAGATCAGCGAGGGCACCGAGCACATCCGCGTCACCCGCGACGGCACGGTGCTCGCCGACAGCCGCCGGCCCCTGCTCCTGCACGAGACGGGCTACCCGGTGCGCTACTACCTCCCCCCGGAGGACGTCCGCACCGACCTCCTCACCCCCACCGACACCCACACGTACTGCCCCTTCAAGGGCACGGCCTCCTACTGGTCCTACACCGGCACGGGCGACAACACCGAGGACCTCGTGTGGTCCTACCCCGACCCCAAGCCCCAGGTGGCCCGGATCAAGGACCACTTGTGCTTCTACGAGGTCGACTGAGCCACCCGCCCTCACCCCGGCAGCACCGACCTCGCGTACTCCCCCAGGCGGCGGCTCAGCGTGTCCGGTGACATGTGCTCCGTCGTCGCCAAGTGGGCGATCAGGTCGGCCCGTACGGCTGCCAGCAAGGTGTGTGCGAGGTATGCGGCGCGCGGCTTCGTCGTGAGCTCGGACAGGGACGTCGCCAAGGTGGCGTGCCACCACGCGTAGGACTCGCTCTCGTACGGGCTGGCCGCGCCCGCCTCCTCCAGGGCCAGGTGCAGGCCCTGGTTGTCGAGCTTGAAGCGGAGCAGGGCGTCGAGCACCGCCGGTACGCGCTCGCGGGCCGGGGTGCCGGGGCCGAGCGGCGCCGGGCCGTCGCCGACCGCTTCGCGGAGCGGTGCGCCGCGGCGTTCGGCGAGGGCCCGGAGCAGTCCCGTGCGGTCGGCGAACGCGCGGAAGACGGTGCCCTTCCCGACCCCCGCGGCCGCGGCGACCGCGCTCATGCTCACCCCGTCGGGGCCGCCGTCGGCGAAGAGGGCTTCGGCCGCGTCCAGTACGGCGTCGCGATTGCGTACGGCGTCGGCGCGGCTGCGTGGGGCGCGCGGTGCGGGCAAGGGCCCCTCCTGGTGCGTGTCTTAGTGCGTGTGCTGGTGCGCGTCTTGGTGCGTGCTTGCAAAACGGACCGGCGGTCCATATCGTTCGATGCGGACCGGCGGTCCGCATTCTACTGTCCAGCCGCACGAGGAGACCCGCATGCCCCACACCCCCACCACCCTGGTCACCGGCGCGACCGGCACCACGGGCAGCCGCCTGGCGGAACTCCTCGCCCGTGGCGGCCACCCGGTCAGGGCCGCGAGCCGCGGGGGCTCGCCCGTGCCGGGCGCTGAGCCGGTGGCGTTCGACTGGTTCGAGCCCGCGGGGCACGCGGCCGCGCTGGACGGCGCGGAGCGGGTCTACCTCGTACCGCCCGTCGGCGTGCTGGATCCCGCGCCCGCGATGCTCCCCTTCCTGGAGCGGGCACGGGACGCGGGCGTACGGCGCGCCGTCCTCCTCAGCTCGTCGCAGGTCGACGCGGGCGGCCCGGCGACCGGGGCCGTGCACGCGGCGCTGCCCGGACTCTTCGCGGAGTGGGCCGTGTTGCGCCCCTCCTGGTTCATGCAGAACTTCACGGGGCGGCATCTGCACGCCGAGAGCATCAGGGACACGGGGCTGATCACGACGGCGACGGGGCGCGGCCGGGTCGCGTTCATCGACGCGGACGACATCGCCGCGGTGGCCGCGCGCGCCCTCACCGACGAGACGGCGCACAACACCGACTGGGTGCTCACGGGCCCCGAGGCGCTGTCGTACGAGGAGGTCGCGGCCGTCCTCTCGGAGGTGACGGGGCGTCCGGTGCGGCACGAGGCGGTGCCGGCCGAGGAGATGCGCGCGCGGTACACGCGGGAGGCCCCGCCCGAATTCGCCGCGCTGCTGGCGGACTTGGACCGCGTGATCGCCGAGGGCGCCGAGGACCGGACCACGGACGCGGTCCAGCGGGTCACGGGACGGCCGCCCCGCTCCTTCGCCGAGCATGCACGGGAGCACGCGCAGCAGCACGTACCGCCCGGTCGGTAGCCACGCGCGCACGGGTGTCCGCGCCGCAGGCCGCGCCGTTAGGTTGGGGATCATGACCTCCTACAAGACCGTGAATCCGGCGACAGGCCAGACCCTCAAGGAGTTCCCCGAGGCCACCTCGGCGGAGATCGAGAGCGCGCTGAGCGCCTCGCACGCGGCGTACCAGTCGTGGCGGGAGACCCCGCTGGAGACCCGCTCCGCCGTGCTGCGCCGCGTCGCGGACATCTACCAGGAGCGCAAGGACGACCTCGCGAAGATCATCTCGACCGAGATGGGCAAGCCCTTCCGGCAGGCCCAGGGCGAGGTCGACATCTGCTCCAGCATCTACCGCTACTACGCGGACGAGGGCCCCGGCTTCATGGAGGACGAGACCCTCTCGGTGAGCGGCGGCGGCAGCGCCGTGGTGCGCTCGGTGCCGATCGGCTCGCTGCTCGGGATCATGCCGTGGAACTACCCCTACTACCAGGTCGCCCGCTTCGCCGGGCCCAACCTGATGCTCGGCAACACGATCCTGCTCAAGCACGCGCCGAGCTGCCCGCAGGCCGCGCTCGTGATGGAGGAGATCTTCGCCGAGGCAGGGCTCCCGGAGGGCGCCTACATCAACGTCTTCGCCACCAACGACCAGGTGGCCGACATCATCGCCGACCCTCGCAACCAGGGCGTCTCGCTCACCGGCAGCGAGCGCGCCGGGTCTGCCGTCGCGGCACTGGCGGGGAAGCACCTGAAGAAGTGCGTGCTGGAGCTGGGCGGTTCGGACGCGTTCATCCTGCTGGACACCGACGACCTGGCGAAGACCGCCAAGACCGCGGCCGCCGGCCGGCTCGGCAACGCGGGCCAGGCGTGCAACTCGCCGAAGCGGTTCATCGTGCAGGAGGAGCTGTACGACGGCTTCGTCTCGGCACTGACCGAGCAGGTCGCCAAGGTCGCGCCCGGCGACCCGCTGGACCCCTCGACCCGCTTCGGCCCGCTCTCCTCGCAGGACGCCGCCGACCGCCTCATGGAGCAGATCCAGGACGCGATCGACAAGGGCGCGACCGTGCACGCGGGCGGCAAGGCCGTGGACGGTCCCGGCGCCTACGTACAGCCGACCGTGCTCACCGGCGTGACCCCGGAGATGCGCGCGTACTCGGAGGAGCTGTTCGGCCCGGCCGCCGTGGTCTACAAGGTGTCCGACGAGGACGAGGCCGTGGAGCTGGCCAACAGCTCGGCCTACGGGCTCGGCGGCGCGGTGTGGAGCCAGGACACCGACCGCGCGCGCAAGGTCGCCGACCGCCTCGACACCGGCATGGTGTGGATCAACGGCCTGGCCGGCACCCAGGCCGACCAGCCCTTCGGCGGAGTCAAGCGCTCCGGCATCGGCCGCGAGCTGGGCAAGTACGGAATGGCCGAGTTCGTGAACAAGAAGCTCATCCGCCAGGAGGCGTGAGCCTCATCCCCGGGGAGGCGTGAGAGGCGGCTCGCCGCCCGGCCCCCGGTGCGCGGAATGATCCCGCGCACCGGGGGCTTTCTTCTTTCTTCACTTCCGCCTCAATTCTCCCTCGTTCACTTTTCCGCTTTTCCTCGGAAAAAGTGGGCATGACATCTCCATGAAGCCGAATTCCTGGAGATCCAGAGCCCTGCCCCTCGGCGCCGCGGGCGTGTGCTTCCTCGCACTCGGGGCCGCGAGCAGCGACGGAGCGGAGGCCGCCGCTCCCGTTTCCGCGATCGCGACCACGCCCACCGTCACGACCTATCCCGGCACGGACGTGGACGGGGACGATTCCGTCAACAACCCCTGCCCGATCAAACTCTACGGATACACAGGTCGCCGGATCTGTGAATTCCAGTATTTCCGTTACGACTGGGGAGACGGAAACCTCGAGTACTTCGTCGTCGGCACGAACTATTCGGTCTGGCACATATGGAAAGGCGCCGACGGCTGGAAGAACCTCGGCGGAACGGCCAGGACCGAGGAGCCGAACGGCACGTACGACACCGACCCGCCCGGCGTCGCGACCGTCAGCCCCGGGCACAACTGCTGGTGGCGCCCGTGGGACGGCGGAAGCTGGCCCGGCACATGGCGGCTGTGCTGATCCGTACGCGGCCTCGCTGACCTGTACGCGGCCGCCCTGACCCGTACGGGCCCCGGCGCGGCGCCGTCGGCACGACAGGGGGCGGCCCGCGGGGCGAGCATGGAGGGGCACCCTGCGAGAGGACCGCCATGTTCGAAGCGGACGACATCCGGGAGTGGCGCGGCCACGACGTCGTGGACCCCCGCGGAAACAAGATCGGCGCGCTGGAGTCCCTGTACGTGGACACCGCCACCGACCAGCCCTCCTTCGCGACCGTCACCGTGGGCATGCCGGGGCGCCGCCGCCTGGTCTTCGTACCGCTGGACGGGGCGACCGTGGGCCCCGGCTACCTCAAGGTCCAGCACTCCAAGAGCACGGTGCGCAACGCGCCCTCGATCGGCACCGACGACGTGCTGGCCGCCGACCAGGAGGACGCGGTCTTCGCGCACTACAAGATGGAGTACAGCCAGGGCGCGGGCGGCGAGCGGCGGCTGGCCCGCGGCTGAGCGCGGCGGGCCGTACACCGTGCCGGAGACCGAAGGAGGCGGGCGATGGCGTTCTTCCTGTTCCTGATCATCGTGGCGATCGCGCTGGGCATCATCGGCTTCGTCGTGAAGGGACTCTTCTACCTGTTCCTGATCGGCATCGCCGTGCTGGTCATCGACATCGCGTACGGGGCGTGGCGGTTCCGCCGCGGGGGCGGGCGGCACCGGCTGATGCGCTGAGGCCGGCAGCGCCAACTGGCCTGCCCCAAGCGCGAATTCACGCCATTCCGTGGCCGACTTCCGTCCTCCGGTTGAGCCTTGGGCAAGGCATGACCGGCGACGCGGCCCGCCATGGGCGGCGGTGCGCCCAACAGACCACGCGCCGCGGGCCCTTCGGCCGCGGGGGAACACCTGAACCTGAAGATCCAGTACGGCTATGCTGCAACGGGCTCGGCGAGTCGGGCATCGGCCCTGGCCGCTTGGGGACCGCTGTGTCCTGATGCCCTGTAGCAGCCCAGTCCGCGCGGAGAACCGGCATCGGCAGGCTCTGCGCCGCGGGCTCCGGCGTTGGTTCCGCACCCCGTGCCCTTACACAAGTGCGCGATGTTTTGAGGATGTTGATGGTTCGCAACGAATCGTCGCCCGGAGGCCGACGGGCCGGCGCCGCCGCTGTCTGGTCGGTCCCGGCGCTCGTCATGGCCGCTACCGCGACGACGGCCGCCATATTCGTGCCCTCAGCCGCACGGCCCGCCGTCATCTGGTGCGGCGTGGTGGCCACCGTGGCCGTGGCCCTGGTCTCCGCCGAGGCGGTGCGCCGCGGCAGGGCGCTGGCCGCGCTGCGGGCCGCCGCCACCGAGCGCGAGGCCATGCTGCGCCAGCAGCTCAACGACCAGGACGCCGCCTGGCGTTCGGCCGGTGACGAGCGGCACGACGCGCTGGTGCGGCAGCTCCAGGAACAGGAGGCGGCGACCGTACGGCTGGCCTCCGAGCAGCTCCCCGAGGCGGTGAACCGGCTCCAGGAGGGCGAGTTCACCGAGGACGTGCTGCAGTCGCTGGGCGTCCAGGGGCGCGGCCTGACACCGGAGTTCGAGGCCGCGCACCGCGCGCTGCTGCGCTCCGTCGTGGAGGCCATGCAGGCCGAGGAGGGGCTGCGCGACTCGGCGCAGCGCGGCATGGTCAACATCGCCCGCCGCATGCAGGCCCTGGTGCACAAGCAGGCCACCGAACTCACCGGCATGGAGCGGGCGTACGGCCAAGAGGCCCAGTTCGTCACCGACGGACAGGCCGCGCAGATCATGGGCGACCTGCTGAAACTCGACCACGGCAACGCGCTGCTCGGCCGCCTCGCGGACAGCATCTCGGTGCTCGGCGGCGCGCGTCCTGGGCGTCAGTGGAGCAAGCCCGTCGCGCTCTACAGCGTGCTGCGCGGCGCCATGTCACGCATCGACGCGTACGAGCGCGTCGACCTGCACTCGGTCGCCGAGGTGGCCGTGGTGGGCCCGGCCGTCGAGCCGCTCATCCACGCGCTCGCCGAGCTGCTGGACAACGCCACCCGCTACTCGCCGCCCAAGACCCGCGTCCATCTCACCGCCGGCGAGGTGCACATGGGCATCGCCGTGGAGATCGAGGACGGCGGCATCGGGCTGAGCGAGGAGGCCAGGGAGCGGGTCGAGCGGATGCTGCGCGAGGCGCACGCCGGACTCGACCTGGACGACCTGGGCGAGGCGCCGCGCCTCGGCATCTCCGTGGTCGGCAGGCTCGCGCAGGCCAACTCCTTCGAGGTGACGCTGTCCAGGTCCGCGTACGGAGGCGTGCGCGCGGTGCTGGTCGTGCCGTCGAACCTGGTCACCACGGCGCCCGCGACGGGCCGCGCGCACGGCATCGGCGCCGCCTCGGTGCCCCGCTCGGAGCCCGAAGCGGCGCAGGTGCAGGAGAGTTCGAACGGACGGGGCCCCGCCATACCGGCGCCGCGGGCCTCGGCCGACATGCCCGCGCACGCAGCGCAGGTTGCACACTCCCCGTACTCCGCAGGACCGGCGCACTCCGCCGGCGCCGCGGACGGCGGGGCTGGAGCACCGGGGACCGGCGCGGGGGCCGGACCGTGGGGGAACGGGGCAGAGGGGAACGGAGCGCAGGGGAACGTGCCGACCGGGCCGACCGGGCCGGTGCGCCCGGACGACGACGAGGAGACCGCATCCGAGGAGCGGACTCCGAGCGGACTCCCCCAGCGCCGCCGCAGGCGTCCGGCACGCTCGGCCGGCGCCCCACCCGCACCGGAGGCCGGGACCACGCCCTCCGAGAAGCCCGCGCCCGGCGCCTGGATGGCCGCGTTCCAGAGCGGCAGGTCCGGCGAGACGCCGCCGTCGGCGCCCGCACGCGGGAACAGCGACACTTCAGACAAGGGTGAATAGCCGATGGTTCAGCACGCCGACATGGACTGGATGCTCAAGGATCTGGCCGAGAGCGTCCCGCAGACCCGTCACATCGTGGTGCTCTCATCGGACGGCTTGCGCCAGGCGCAGTACAGCACGGACCTGGAGGTCGCCGAGCGGCTGGCCGCCATCGGTTCGGGGCTGCAGAGCCTGGCGGGCGCGGTCGGGGCCGAATTCCCGCCGGGCGGCGGGCAGATGCGCATGGTCGTCGTCGAGGTCGACGGGGGCTTCCTCTACCTCATGGCCGCGGGTGCCGGCGCGCATCTGCTGGTCGTCGCCGACCAGGGCGTGGACGCGGGGCTGATCTCGTACCACATGAACGATCTCGTGGCCCGCATCGGCGCGCATCTGACCAGCCCGCCGCGCACCGACGGACAGGAGACATGAGCGACAGCCAAGGCTACGGGGAATGGGACGAGGGAACTCCCGAGCGGCTTTACGTGATCACCGGTGGCCGGGTGACCACACCGGAACAGGCCGATCTGGACCTGGTGACGCTCATCGTCGCCCGGGAGGAACCACGGGTGGGCATGCAGCCCGAGCTCGCAGCGATCCTGCGGCTGTGCCGCACGCCGTTCTCCGTAGCGGAGATCTCAGCCCACCTGGCGCTGCCCGTCAGCATGGTCACCGTGCTGCTCGGCGATCTGCTCGCGGACGGGCGGGTCGAGGCGCGCGCCCCCACACCGCTGGCACCCACACATCTGCCCAAGGCGCTGCTCGAGGAGGTCATCAGTGGACTCAAGAAGCTCTGAGACGGTGGTGGAGCCGCGGAGCGAGGACCGGCTGCCCGCCTCTGCCGCCGAGGCGGTCAAGGTACTGATCGTGGGCGGCTTCGGGGTGGGCAAGACCACCCTGGTCGGCGCGGTCAGCGAGATCAGGCCGCTGCGCACCGAGGAGCGGATGACGCAGGCCGGGGTCGGCATCGACGACCTGGCCGGGGTCGAGAGCAAGACCGAGACCACCGTCGCCATGGACTTCGGGCGGATCAGCCTGAACGAGCGGCGGCTGATGTACCTGTTCGGCACCCCGGGCCAGGAGCGCTTCTGGTTCCTGTGGAAGGGGCTGTTCAAGGGCGCCCTGGGCGCGGTGGTCCTGGTGGACACCCGCCGCCTGGAGGTCAGCTTCGACGCGATCGGACTGCTGGAGACGTCCGACGTGCCGTTCGTGGTGGCCGTCAACACCTTCCCGGACGCGCCGCACGTGCCGCTGGAGGAGCTGCGCGGCGCGCTCGACCTGGACGAGCACGTGCCGATCGTCGAGTGCGACGCGCGCAGCCGCGAGGCGAGCCGCGACGTGCTGCTGACGCTGATGCACTATCTGTACTCGTTCGCGGTCTCGCCCGAGGCACAGTCGTCCGAGGCGAATGTGACCTCGCACGCGGGCTGAGGGGCCACGCCGGGACTTTCATCGGCGGGCAGCGTTTCCGATGTCGCTTCGGGCGTCGGGAGCGCTGCCCGTCTTCGGCTTTCCTGCCGGGTCCTCGCCGGGGGCCTTGCTTGGCGCCTTCGCCGGTACGAAGCCGAAGACCTGGCCCTTGTCGTGCTGCGCGCACGGGAGTTGGAGCACCGGTGCCCCCTCCGTACGGGAGGCGCCGGGTACCGCGACGCAGGCGCCGGTGTGCCGGAGCACGATGCGGTATCCGTACGCGGACCCCGCCCCCTTCGCCGGGCGCAGCCGCATGCGTTCGGCCTCGCCGCGGTGGCCGCAGTAGTCGTCGGCCATGCGGGCGCCGCTGACCGTGCTGCCGCCGGCCACGCCCATGCAGCCGAGGCCGAACACCGGGTGCAGCGAGCGGATCCGGTAGCCGTCGCCGCTCCGCTCCAGCCGGTAGACGGGGCTGCTGGTACGGCAGTCGGACTGGCGCAGCTCCCCCGAGTCCTCGCCGTCCCGCTCGGACAGGCAGAGGGCCGAGTGCGCGGAACGGATGCGGTACGTGCCGGGGGCGGGTGGCGCCGGGGCCGGTTCCCGCTGCCCAGCGACCTTCTGCCGGGCCGCTCCCGGCGCCCTCTGCTCCCCGTCCTCGTCGCCGAACGTCGCCGCGGCGAAGTAGCCGCCGCTCAGCAGCAGGGCGATCAGTACGAGGGCGAGGGCTGAGCTGCGCGCGCGGCGCGTGCGGCGTGTGTGGTGCGTGTGGTGCGTGGTCGCGAATGGTGGCTGGGGCGTGGGGCGTTGGGGCTCCGGTGCGGGCCTCGCCTTCGCGTCATCCCCTGGGACGGTTACGGCGATGCGGTGGCGTGCCGCGAGCCACGCCGCGGTCTCCTCCTCGCCCGCACCGCAGGCGCGCACGAACGCGCGCAGCAACTCCGGGCGGGGCAGGGAGTCCTGGCGCAGCGCCCCGGCCAGGGTGCTGCGCGGAAGCACTTCGCCGCGCTCGGCCGCGCGCTCCTCCAACTGCCGGTAGGTGAGCCCGGAGTCCTGCTTGAGCTGCCGCATCAGCGCGGTCAACTCCGCCGCGTTTCGCACCTCTTGTGGCTCTAAAGACCCCGACATCCCCATGAGGGCACATCCTTATGGAAGCGCACCCTTCCGGCAAGAGAAAGCGCTCCGGAACGCTCGGCGGCCCGCGCTGTCCCGGACAGGCCGCCGACCAGCCCGGACAGCACCCGCCTGTCCGGGACGCCCGCTTCCCCTTCCCGGCCCGCGCCCCGCCCGCCACGCTGTGCGCACTGCCCCGTTCACCGGCGGCGGTTCCCGTACGGGCTCGGCACGAAGGGGGAGCGTGCCGGGCCCGTACGAAGGTCGCGCACCCCGTTCGTGGGTCCCCGCGCATTACCTGACGGCAGATGTCAGGTAATGCCTCCAGGCTGATCACTCACACCGATCGCCGGGCCTGATCGCCCACGCCTGCGAGACCCCTCCGGGAGGACCCATGACCACGCCCGTTTCCGGCCACTTCACCTACGCCGACTGGCAGGAGCGCCCCGCGAGTTCGGACGAGCCGCCGACCGGCCCCCGGCTCGCCCACGCCACCGTCACCGACGCCTTCACGGGCGGAATCACGGCTCCCCGCACCACCTGTGCCTACACGATCGCCTACAGCACCGACAGCGAGGGCACCTTCACCGGGCTGCACCGGCTGGACGGCGAAGTCGACGGCCGCAAGGGAGCGTTCGTGGTCGAGGAGCGCGGACGCTTCACCGGGGACGGGTCCATACACGGCAGCTTCGAGGTCGTGCCCGGCACCGGGACCGGGGAGCTCACCGGGCTGCGCGGCACGGGCGGTTACACCGCCGGGCGCGGCCAGCCGTCCGTCCCGTACACCTTCGCCTACGACCTGGAGGGGCGCCTCTGACCCCACCGCACAGCCGCCCCGCCCCCATCTCGCCATGCACTCGACACGAGTGGGATATCCGGCATACGCGCAGAAGTCGTCGTGTGCCAATCCAATGCCCTCCGGCCACGTACGTCACCGGCCGCACACCCACTGGAAGGGCACATGGCAATCACCGACGCGTTCGGCGGGGGCGAGGGCGAACTGCGCGCTGCGGCACGGCACCTGGGGCGGCGGCGTCTGCTGGGCACGGGCGCGGCGCTGGCGCTCGCCTTCGGCACGAATCTGCCGGCGGCGGGCACCGCGGCCGCCGCCGAGCTCGATCCGCGGAAGATCGGCGAGGACCCGTTCACGCTCGGCGTCGCCTCAGGCGATCCGCTGCCGTCCTCCGTGCTGCTGTGGACCCGGCTCGCGCCGAGACCCTACGAGCCGGGCGGCGGGCTCCCCCGCCACCGCGGCGTGACCGTGCACTGGGAGGTCGCACACGACGAGCGCTTCACCCGCATCGTGCGGCGCGGCACCGCCACCGCGCACCCGGAGTTCCACCACGCCGTCCACGTGGAGGTGGGCGGACTCGGCGCCGGGCGCGCCTACTTCTACCGCTTCCGCGCGGGCCGCTGGATCAGCCCCGTCGGGCGCACCCGCACGGCGCCCGCGCGGCACGCACGGGTCGCGGAGATGAGCTTCGCCTCGGTGGCCTGCCAGGCGTACCACGACGGCTACTACACCGCGTTCAAGCACCTGGCCGAGGAGGACGTGGACGCGGTCTTCCACCTCGGTGACTACCTATACGAGTACGCGGTGACCGCGACCGGCGGCGCCCGCAACTACACCGACCGACGCCTGCCCGCCCACTTCAACCGGGAGACCATGACGCTGGAGGACTACCGCCTGCGCTACGCGCTCTACAAGTCCGACCCCGACCTGCAGGCCGTGCACGCCGCGCACCCCTTCATCGTGACCTGGGACGACCACGAGACCGAGAACAACTACGCGGGCGACATCCCCGAGAACGACGTGCCGCCCGAGGAGTTCCTGATACGCCGCGCCGCCGCCTACCGCGCGTACTGGGAGAACCAGCCGCTGCGCAGGCCCCAGCGCCCCAAGGGCCCGGACATGACCCTCTACCGGCGGCTGCACTGGGGGAGGCTGGCGCAGTTCGACATCCTGGACACCCGCCAGTACCGCACCGACCAGGCGTACGGCGACGGCTGGAAGCAGCCGGGCCCGGAGTCGGAGTCGCAGGCCATGACGCTGCCCGGCAGGCAGCAGGAGCGCTGGCTCACCGACGGCTGGAAGCGCTCGGACGCGGTGTGGAACGTGGTCCCGCAGCAGGTGACCTTCGCCCGGCGCAACCACCCCACGGCTGGCAACACCACGCTCAGCATGGACTCCTGGGACGGCTATCCGGCGTCCCGCGAGCGCGTGCTCGCCGGCGCCGAGGCCGCGGGCGTCGACAACCTGCTGGTCCTCACCGGCGACGTGCACGTCTCGTACGCGCTGGACGTGCACCGCCGCGCCGAGGACCCGGACTCGCGGATCGTCGGCACGGAGATCGTGGCCACCTCGATCACCAGCAACGGCGACGGCGCGGACCGCCCGGACAACTGGGCGGGATACCTCGCGCGCAACCCGCACATGAAGTTCTACAACGGCCGGCGCGGCTATGTGACGATGCGGCTGGACGCGCGCCGGGCCCGCGCCGACTTCCGTACGGTCGGCTATGTGACCAGGCCCGGCGCGCCCCTCGACACGGCCGCCTCCTTCGTCACCGAGGCCGGGGAGCCCGGGCTCAAGCCCGCCTGAGCGGGCCGAACCCGCTGACGGGGAGCGGCCGTCGAGCACCTCGGCGCCGGTACGCGCGCCTGTACCGGCACCGGTCCCGGGGTCTCACGCCCGGAAGCCGCGCGGCCTCACCGGCCGCTCATCGGCCGCTCCCCGGCGCGTCGTAGGTGTAGAACGGGCGGTGGTCCAGCATGTCGCGGGGCGTGGTGTCGTTCCACGGCCGCATGGTCTCGCCGATGCTGACCACCCGCGGCGTCCTGGTGGTGGGCAGATAGGTGCGGCCGTGCCGTTCCTGCCACTCCACCCACAGCTTGTCCACGAAGCAGTGGTGCAGCCAGAACACCGGGTCGTTGGGCGAGACCCCCTGGGCCATGTGCCCGCCGACCCACACATGCACCCGGTTGTGCAGGTTGACGCCGCGCCAGCCCTCCAGGTTGTTGCGGAATCCGGAGGCGCCGCTGTTCCATGGCGCGGCGTCGTAGGCGGACATCCGCAGCACCGAGTCCACTTCGCCGCGGGTCGGCAGGGGCAGCCGGCCGCCTCCGCCCAGCGAGCGGCTGAGGAAGGTGCGGCTGTCGGTGACCACGCCCAGCTCCCAGCCGTTTCCGGAGGCGAACGGGCCGGTGGTGACCCGGCGTTCGCGGCCCTGCCCGTCGCCGCCGAGGAAGTCGTCCCGCCACAGCGAGGAGGAGGGCGAGTTGTCGACGGTCCAGTCCCAATAGGGCAGGTTCACGGCCGGGTTGATCGCCTGGAGCTCGCGCTCGAAGTCCAGCAGGAACTTGCGGTGCCAGGGCAGGAAGGAGGGACATCGGTGCGCGGCCCGCGCGCTGTCGTCGGTGTCGCTCATGATGAAGGCGTTGTGCGTGCGGACGAACGCGTCGTAGCGGCCGCTGCGCTTGAGCGCGAGCACGGCGTCGACGAAGTCGCGCTTCTCGGACGCGGTGAGCGCGGCCTGGTTCTTGCGTACACCCATGGCGGCTCCTCGTGAGGTGAGGTGCGGGATTGCGTACGGGCGGTCTCGGCCGGCCGGTGGCCGGCCGGTCGGTGGTCGGCCGGTCAGCGGGCCGGCGGCGGTCCCGGCGGCGGGGGCGGCAGGAGCTCGGCGCCCGCGAGGTCGTCGACGGCGAGGCGGGCGAGGGAGTGCGGGGTCGGGGCCGGTTCGAAGTGGTTCACGATGCTGACGAAGGTGCCGTCGGCGTTCTCCATCAGGTGCAGTTCCTCGCCGTCGACGAAGACCCGCACGCCGGGGTGCGCTCCCCCGTGCCCCGTCGCGCCCTTGCGGGCCTCGTGCGTGCAGCGGCCGACTATGTGCCGCCCTCGGTAGAACTCGTCGAACTCCTCGCACTGGCCCGCCCGTTGGCCGCCTGACCGTTGGCCGTCTGACAGTCGGCCGCCTGAGCGCGGGTCCCCCGAGGCGGCCCGGGCCGGGTTCGGCGCGCCGAGCACGAAGGCCGCCGCGCCCGCTGCCGCCGCCCCGGCGCGCAGCAGGTCACGCCGCGCCGTCCGGACCTGCGACCAGGGCGGCCCGGTGGTTCCCTGGCGGTGGAAGGGGAGTTCGGGCATGGTCGTCTCCCTGTACGTGAGCTGGGATCGGCTTGCGCGACGGGCACCGCCTCTCCCCCGTACCCCCGGTGGCCGGACCCGGCCGGCGGCGCCCGGCAGTCGGCAGCCTCGCAAAGCCTCTTCCGTCCGCACAGGCCCCGTTTGTGCGCACCTGTCGCTTCACGCCACGCCCGCCCCGTACGCCGCCGGGCCCGGGGACCCGACGAACGTCCGGCCCCGTTCCGCGGAGACCAGCGGGTTACGCGAAATCATCCTGCGACGGGCGGAGTTGACGGGGAAATGTTCACCTCAGGTGGTCCATCGCGCAACGATCCCGCACCGCAAGACGCCTCGAATCCAGCGCCTCAGGAGCCTCCCGCCCCTCCCCCGTCACCCGAGGACGCGCGCAGCCCCAGCAGGATGACGCGCATCCCGCGCTCGAACGCCGCATCGGCGTCGGCCGCGAAGATGACCCCGAGCATCCGCGCGGTGAGCGGATAGCGCCCGGCGTCCACCATCTCTTCCAGGCGCTCCGGGTCGTACGGGTTGCCGTCGCCGTAGTCGGCGCCGGTCCGCGCCTGCTCCTCGATGGTGCAGCCGATCGTGTAGTGCAGCAGCGCGGGCACCCCGTACGCCGCCTCCTCCAGCGAGAAGCCGGCGTCCTGGAGCGCGCCCAGGGTCAGCTCGACGGTGCGGTGCAGCGCCGGGTGGTCCACGTACGAACCGGCCAGGACCCGCGCGCCGTCGCGGTAGCGCAGCATCGCCCCGCGCAGCTCGCGCGCCAGATCGGCGAGCCAGTCGTCCCAGGTGACGCCGGCGCGCGGCGCCTCCAGGCGCTCCGTCGCCTCGCTGAAGATCAGCGCCGCCATGGCGTCGAGGAGCTGCTGCTTGTTCTTCAGGTGCCAGTAGAGCGTCGGGGTGCGCACGCCCAGTTCGGTGGCCACCTGACGCATGGTCAGCCCGCCGAGGCCCGAGTCGTTGAGCAGCCGCAGCGCGGTGCGGGCGATGAGCTCTTCGTTGATCTTCATGGCGGGGCGCTCCTGGAGTGTCCGCTGGTGCCTCGTACGGCCGGGGTTGACACTCTAACAGCGTTAGCGCACGCTCTAATAGCGTTAGAGAGACGGCGGGGGCGGTCCACACGACGCGGCGGACCACTGACCGAGGGCCGCAACACCGCAGGCCACGCGAGAAGTTGGGGGAAGCCATCGATGACGCATGAAACGGAACAGGGGACGGCGTACGACACGGATGTGATCGTCGCGGGCGCCGGGCCGACCGGCCTGATGCTCGCCTGCGAACTGCGCCTGGGCGGCGCCGGGGTGACCGTCGTCGAGCGGCGGAGCGAGCGCACAGGGGAGTCCCGCTCCGGCGGGCTGCACATGCGCACCATGGAGGTGCTCGCCCAGCGGGGCGTGCTCGACCGCTTCCTGGCGCGGGGGCGCCCGGTGCAGGCGGGCCACTTCTCCGGGCTGCCGCTGGAGTTCGCGCACTTCGGTACCGAGCACCCGTATGTGCTGCTCGTCCTGCAGTCCACGGTCGAGGAGCTCCTGCAGGAGTGGGCGGCCGAACTCGGCGTCGAAATGCGCTGGTCCACCGGCGTCACCGGCTTCACCCAGGACGCGACCGGCGTACGGGCCGAGCTGGAGAACCCGGCCGACGGCATGCGTTCCACGGTGCGGGCCCGCTATCTCGCGGGCTGCGACGGCGGGCGCAGCACGGTGCGCAAGCTCGCCGGCATCGGCTTCCCCGGTACGCCGGCGACGCTCACCGCACTGCTCGGCGACGTCGAACTCGCCGACCCGCCGGACGAGTCGTTCATGATGCGGCGCGGCGCGCACGGCGACTACTCGGTGCTGGCGTTCGGCCCCGGCTGGTACCGGGTGGTGACCGCCGAGCACGACCATGTCGCCGACCGCGACGACCCGGTGGACCTGGAGACGCTGCGCACCTCGCTGGTCCGGCTCGCCGGCACGGACTTCGGCATGCACAGCCCGCGCTGGCTGTCCCGCTTCGGCGACGCGGCGCGGCAGGCGGAGCGCTACCGCGACGGGCGCGTGCTGCTCGCGGGCGACGCGGCGCACATCCACTACCCGGCGGGCGGCCAGGGCCTCAACACCGGTGTGCAGGACGCGGTCAACCTCGGCTGGAAGCTGGCCTCGGTAGTACGCGGGCAGGCACCCGCATCACTGCTGGACAGCTACCACGAGGAGCGGCACCCGGTGGCCGCGCGGGTGCTGCACAACACCCGCGCCCAGACGGCGCTGGCCAGGCCGGGCCCGCACAGCGACGCGCTGCGCGACATGGTGGGCGCGCTGCTCGGGGAGGGCGGCGAGGGCGGGCCGCACGACCGGCTCGCCGCGATGATCAGCGCCCTCGACGTGCGCTATCCGGCCGACGGCACGCACCCGCTGGCCGGCCTGCGCGTGCCCGACGTGCCCCTGAAGACCTCCGAGGGCGGTACGAGCACCTTCGCGCTGCTGCACCCGGCGCGCCCGCTCCTCCTGGACCTCGGCGCCGACCTCTCCACGACCGCACGGGCCTGGTCGGACCGCGTCGACTACGTCCAGGCGACCCTCGAAACCGACGACTGGCCGACCCCGGCCGACGGCCCGACCCAGCCCCCCGCGGCCCTCTTCATCCGCCCCGACGGCCACGCGGCCTGGGCGGCGTCCCCTCAGGAGTCCCCGGACACGGAGTCGCTGGAGGCCGCGCTGAGGAGGTGGGTGGGGTCCGGCGCCTGATGGGGGGTCCGGCGCCTGGCCCCGGAATACCTGATCTCCGGAGCGCTTCACCCCGGAGGGGCCGCCGCCTCCCGCTACCCTCCCCCTCATGACCACCACCTGGGACCCCGCGGCCCCCGGCGTCATGCCCCTGCCCTCCGGCGCCCTCGTACGGGGTCGGGGGCTGCGGCACGGCGAACCGGGCGGGCCGGCGCCGGAGTTGGGCGTGTATCTGCTCGGGAAGGAGCCCGACCCCACGGCGTGGGAGAGCCTGTGGGTGCGGTGGCCCGACTTCCGGTTGCCGGCCGACCGGGGGCAGGCGTCGAGGGCCTTCCGGGAGGCGCGGGAACAGGCCCCGTACAAGCGGGTGGAGTTCGCCTGCGGGGGCGGCATCGGGCGGACCGGCACGGCGCTGGCGTGCGTGGCCGTGCTGGACGGCGTACCGGCGGACGAAGCGGTCGCGTACGTGCGGCGGCACTACCACCCCCGCGCGGTGGAGACTCCGTGGCAGCGCCGCTACGTACGCGGCTTCGGCGGCGGGTGAGCGCTCAGCGCAGGCGCCCGACCCCCGCGAACATGTTGATGCAGTCGTCGCTCACCGGCTGCTCGCCGGGCTCGGGCCGCCAGTGCTGCATGGGCACCACGCCGGGGTCGACCAGCTCGAAGCGGTCGGCGAACAGCTCCTCGACCTCGGCGCGGCTGCGCAGGTACATGGGCACGCCCCGCCGCGTGTAGACCTCGGCGAGCGCGGTCGACTCGGGCGCGATGTCGGCGGTGGCGGTGGTCAGCGCCAGGTAGCTCCCTGAGGGCAGCGGCGCGGTGAGCTCCTCCAGCAGCCCCGCGGCGTCCTCCACGAACTGGAGCATCGCGATCACGGTCACGCCCACGGGCTGGGTGAGGTCGAGCGTCTCGCGGAGTTCCTCGGCCTCGTACAGCGTCCCCGTCTCCCGCATGTCCGCCTCGACGTACGCGGTGCGGCCCTGCGGCGTACCGGCGAGGAGCGCGCGGGCGTGGCCCAGCACGATGGGGTCGTTGTCGACGTAGACCACCCGCGCGTCGGGGGTCACGCGCTGCACGACCTCGTGCAGGTTCGGCGAGGTGGGGATGCCGGTGCCGATGTCGAGGAACTGGCGCACCCCGGCCTCGGCCGCGAGCCAGTGCCCCATCCGGCGCATCACCGCGCGGTTGACCCGCATGCTCGTCCACAGTCCTGGCCAGACCTTCAGCGACTCCTCGGCCGCCTCCCAGTCCGGGGGATAGTTGTCCTTGCCGCCCAGCACGTAGTCGTAGATACGCGCCGAGTGCGGCACCGTGGTGTCGACCTGGGCCATGACCGCTCCCGTTTTCGTTGGCTCCCGTGATCTTGAGTCGCGCAAGGAGCAGTCTGCCCCTCCGGCCCCTACCGCGAAAATGCGCGCGATGTCACCGGACGTCAACAGATCGTGGAACACGGGCCGTTGACCGGGGCACCCATCCCTTCAAGCCAGGCTCCCCCACTGCTCTCACGCACCTCGCCTGCCCCTTGAGCGCACTCGCACACCCCGCGCGCCGCACCTCAGCCACCCCGCAGCGCGGCCCGCAGCGTGGCCCACCCGTGCGCCGACAGGGGCGGCTGATTCCCGCGCCCCTTACTGCGTGGGGGATTGACGCGGACGCGCTCCCGGGAACACGATCGTTACATAGGTGTTCGATACAACTGACTTGCGGTGACAGCGGAGTTACATGCAGTACGGATCGGGTCCACCTGTCACACCGCCGTCACACCGCAGGCCGGAGAGTCGGAGGTAAGAGCATGTGCGGAATCTGCGGATGGGTCTCCTACGGCAGGAACCTCTCCCAAGAGCAGGACACCGTCGATGCGATGACCGAGACGATGGCCTGCCGCGGCCCGGACGACCGCGGAACCTGGATCAGCGGTCCCGCCGCCCTGGGACACCGCAGGCTCGCCATCATCGACCTGCCCGGCGGGCGTCAGCCGATGACCCTGGACACCCCGGACGGGCCGCTCGCCCTCGTGTACTCGGGCGAGACCTACAACTTCGAGGAGCTGCGCAAGGAGCTCGCGGGCCGCGGCCACCGCTTCGTCACGGACTCCGACACCGAGGTGGTGCTGCACGGCTACCAGGAGTGGGGCCCCGCGGTCGCCGAACGCCTCAACGGGATGTACGCGTTCGCGATCTGGGACGGCCGCGAGCAGAAGCTCGTGATGATCCGCGACCGGATGGGCATCAAGCCCTTCTACTACTACCCCACCCCCGACGGCGTGCTGTTCGGCTCCGAGCCCAAGGCCATCCTGGCCAACCCGCTGTCCCGCCGCGAGGTGACGCTCGACGGCATGCGCGAGCTGTTCGCCTTCGTGAAGACGCCGGGCCACGCCGTGTGGGACGGCATGAAGGAGGTCGAGCCCGGCACCGTCGTCACCGTCGACAAGAACGGCGAACGCACCCACGTCTACTGGCAGTTGGAGACCCGTCCGCACCGGGACTCGCAGGACGACTCCGTCCAGCACGTGCGCACGCTGCTCGACGACATCGTGCGCCGCCAGCTCGTCGCCGACGTGCCGCGCTGCACCCTGCTCTCCGGCGGCCTCGACTCCTCCGCGATGACCGCGCTCGCCGCGCGCCAGCTCGGGGAGCACAACGAGACGGTGCGCAGCTTCGCGGTGGACTTCGTGGGCCAGACCGAGAACTTCGTGGCGGACGAGCTGCGGGGGACGCCCGACACCCCGTTCGTGCACGACGTGGCGCGCAACTCCGGTACGGAGCACCAGGACATCGTGCTCGACTCCGAGCAGCTCGCCGACCCCGAGGTGCGCTCCCGGATGATCAGGGCGCGGGACATCCCGATGGGCCTCGGCGACCTGGACTCCTCCCTCTACCTGCTGTTCAAGGCGATCAGGCAGCACTCGACGGTCGCGCTGTCCGGCGAGTCGGCCGACGAGGTCTTCGGCGGCTACAAGCAGTTCTTCGACCCCGAGGCGCAGAAGGCGCAGACCTTCCCCTGGCTGGTGCGCTACGCCGAGCACTTCGGCGACGACGGCAACATCCTCACGCCGGCCGCCACCGACGCGCTCGACCTGGACGGCTACGTACGCGACAACTACAAGCAGGCCGTCTCGGGCATCCAGCGCCTGGACGGGGAGAGCGACTTCGAGTACCGGATGCGGGTGGTGTGCTATCTGCACCTGACCCGGTTCGTGCGCGTGCTCCTGGACCGCAAGGACCGGGCCAGCATGGCCGTCGGCCTGGAGGTGCGCGTCCCGTTCTGCGACCACAGGCTGGTGGAGTACGTCTACAACACGCCCTGGTCGCTGAAGTCCTTCGACGGGCGGGAGAAGAGCCTGCTGCGCGAGGCCACCTCCGACCTGCTGCCGAAGTCGGTGTACGACAGGGTCAAGAGCCCCTACCCCTCGACCCAGGACCCGGGCTACGCCGAGGCGCTCAAGAACAACGTGCGGGACATCCTCTCCAAGCCCTCGCACCCGGTGTTCGACATCGTCAGCAGGGAGTGGGCCGAGCGCGCGGTGAAGGTGGACACCCCGCAGATCCAGCAGGCGTCGCGCAGGGGTCTGGAGCGCACCCTCGACCTGGCCCTCTGGATCGACATGTACTCCCCCACCATTACACTCTCTTGACCTGTTCCTGAAGGTCGGACAACGGGAGGGACGATGGGCTCGCGGGACGACGCGGCGCTCGAAGTGGTGCTGTCCTTGCACCGGTTGCTGCGCGCGCTGCGCAGAGGGGGCCCCGCCGGGCAGCTTCCCCCGACGCAGCTCATCGTCCTCGCCCAGCTCCTCGAGCTCGGCCCCGTACGGGTGGGGGCACTGGCCGAACGCACCCAGTGCTCCCAGCCCACGGCCACCGCGGCCGTCGCCGAACTGGCCTCGGCCGGGCTGGTCGAGCGCACCGCCGACCCGCTGGACGGCCGCGCCACGCGGGTCTCGCTGACCGAGAAGGGCCGCCGCACCCTGCGCGCCGAGGCACGCAGCGAGGCGGCGGCCCTGCTGGACCGCCTCGGCTCGCTCTCCCCCGAGGAGGCGGAACGGGTGCTGGGCATCGGCCCCGTACTCCGCCAACTCGCCGACGGGCGCGCCGAGTCGGTCGGCGGCGAGGACGCCGGGGAGGACGGCGGTACGGAATCAGGCCCTGCTCAGGAGGCCGACGGCTCCCCCGGCGCACCCGGCGACGCGGCCGCGGCCGTCACGGCGCGGCCCGGCAGCGGGCTGGAGTAGACGACGCTGGTGGTCACAGGGCCCAGCGTGGCGATGCGGCCCGTCGTCCGTTCCAGATCGCGCATCGAGCGCGCCACCACCTTGAGCACGAAGCAGTCCTCGCCGGTCACATGGTGTGCCTCGGTGATCTGCTGCGTGCTGTCGAGCAGGTCGTGGAACGGCTTGTAGTTGCCGGTGGGATAGCGGAGGCGCACGAAGGCCAGCACGGTGCAGCCCAGCGCCTCCGGGCTCACCGAGGCGGAGTAGCCGGTGACCACGCCGCGCTCCTCCAGCCTCCGCACGCGTTCCGCCACGGCGCTCGGCGACATCGAGACGGCGCGCGCCAATTCGGCGTAGCCGACGCGGCCGTTGCGCTCCAGCTCCTGCAGCAGGCGTATGTCGGTGGCGTCGAGGGAGGCGGGGCCGAGGGAGGCCGGGGCTGCTCAGTCCTCCACGCCGAGGTCGGCGCGCATCGCGCGGCGCATCTCCGTCAGCAGCGGGTCGCCCTCCGAAGTGAGCCTCCCGCGCACCGAGTCGGGGGTCTCGCCGTCCCGGGGACAGCCGCGGTCGAGGCGCTTGACCGCCGCGTCGACCCCGGCCAGCACGCGGTTCACGTCCCGCGAGTGCTCCAGGATGCGCTCGGGGACGATCATCTGGGCCTCGGCGTACCTGTCCCGGTACTCCAGCCGCGCCTCCTCCAGCGCCGCACGTTCCTGGTCCGTGTAGACGCCGTCGCGCAGCCGGTGCAGCGCGTCCTTGAGGAGGGTGCTGAACTGGCGCGAGGCGCGGTTCATCGCCGTGTACGCGGTGCGCCTGTCCTCCTCGTGCCGCTCGTGCGCCGCGGCTTCGCGCTCCTCGGCGCGCTCCCTGGCGGCGATGCGGTGGGAGAGCAGCGGGGCGAGGAGCGTGCCCAGCACCCCGACCACGGCGGTGATCAGTGCGGCGATGACGGCGGTCACGCACCGACTGTAGAACGTGCGGAAACGCGCGCCGCGACCGGCTCCCCCACCGGTCGCGGCGCCAACTCGCCTGGGACGGAGACCGGTTGGCCCCTTGGTCAACCGGTTGGCCTCCTGGGATCAGATGCCGAAGGGCTCCGGGTACTCGATGGTGCCCTCCGGCGTCGCGCGGGAGGTGTCCAGGGCGAGCGCCATCAGCGCCTCGTCCGGGGCGTCGAAGGTCGCGCGCACGCCGTGCCGGGAGGCCGGGGTGAAGCCGAAGCGCGGGTAGTAGTCGGCGTGCCCGAGCACCACGACGAGGTTCTCGCCCAGCTCGCGCGCGGTGTCCAGCGCCGAGCGGATCACCGCGGAACCCGCGCCCCTGCCCTGGTGCGCGGGGAGCACCGCGCAGGGCGCGAGGGCCAGCGCGGGCTCGCCGTCGATGTGGCAGCGGGTCAGCAGGGCGTGCGCGGCGAGCTCGCCCTCCGGGGTCTCGGCGACCCGGGACAGGCCCTCGATCCACGCCTCGGGGTCGCGGCGCAGCGCGTCGACGAGGTCGGCCTCGTCGGGTGTGGGGAAGGCGGCGACGTTGATGGTGCGGATGGCCGCTCGGTCGGCTCGGGTCTCGGCCCGGGTGGTCCAACTGGTGGTCATGGTGGTTCCGTTCCCTTTGGGATAAGGGGGCTCCGATGGGCCAGGCGAGCACCGGCGCGCGGTGCGCGGCCGCGGTCGGCCGCGCCGGGGTCCGCCGCGCTTCGGCGTCGGGTCAGACCGGAGCCCTGGAGGTGAGGAGAGTCCGGACGCTGCGCTCGGCAGCCGTGTCCACGGCACTCATCGACTCACCTCCCACTCGGTCACCGCAGTCGGCCCCTCCGTCACTGCGACCGCCTACCGTAACACCCCGACCAGGGCTTACTCGCGGGAGCACGGACCGCTCCCGCGCCGCCTCCGCACGGCCCCGCATGCCTCGGAAACCTCCCGTGCTTCCCCGTGCTCCGCGATGCCCCGGCACGCACCCGTACGCCGCCGACGTACGGACTCCCGGGGCCGGCTCCCCGGGCGCGGATTCCGGGTACGAGGCCCCGCCGACCGGTCAAGAGCGGGCCGGTGGCGCCGGTTTGGCGCGGCCGCGCTCCGGAGCGGCGGGCCGCGGACCGCGGAGGCCGGGGCGGGGCGCACGGGGGCGCACCGCGGGCACGTGCCGGTCGTGCGGCGCGCGGAAACGGTCCGCGTGCGGGGCAACCCGTCGCGGGACGACGTAGCCTGACTCGTTCTCCCATACGTTTACGCGCGTCGGCACCGGTCATCCGGCAGGCATGGGGACGCCCGGCCGGCGCCCGGAACGGAGGCCCCATGTCCGAGCCCTCATCAGCAGCCGAGCAGGTGCTCGCCGCGGCCGAGGCCGCCGGCGCGGCGGACGATCTCGCCGAGCGGCTCACCGACGCGCTGTGCGCGGCCCTGCCGGTGGACGAGGTCACCATGTCGCTCTACACCGACACCCCGGACCGGATGCTGCTGCACGCCAGCGGGCCCACCGCCGAGCGCCTGGAGGAGCTCCAGTTCGAGGTGGGTGAGGGTCCGTGCGTGACCGCCGCCGCGACGGGACGGCCCGTCATCGTGCCCGACCTGCACGGGAGACTGACGCCGTGGCCGGTGTTCGGCGCCGAGGCGCGCCGCCTCCTCAGCGAGGTCGGCTCGGTGTACGCGTTCCCGCTCCGGGACGGCGGGCACAGCCTCGGCTCGGTGAACATGCTGCGCTTCAGCCCCTGGGACCCGGACGACAAGACGGTGCTTGAGGGCGAGCGCTCCGTGCGGGCCACCGCGGTCGCGCTGCTGGCCAGCCCCTCGCCGCGGGCCTGGGCGCCGTCGGCCGACCTGGACAGGCACTGGGGCGAGACGCACAGGGCGGCCGGCGTGCTGGCCGAGCACGACGGGATCTCGGTCGGCGAGGCGCTGGCCCGGCTGCGCGCCGACGCGTTCGTGAGCGGCCGCCCGCTGCCCGAGCTGGCGGGCGACACGCTGCGCCGGCTGATCGGCGACGGCGGCCCACCGCCCGACGGCCGCGGCCCTTACGGGAAGGGCCCGTACGGGTAGGGTCCTTAGGGGAAGGGCCCTTAAGGGGAAGGGCCCTCAGGGGGCAGCCCCTAAGGGGACGGCCCGTACGGGGGCGGCGGGTGAGCGCGCCTCAGCCCCCGCCCCCTCCCGCCGCGGCCGAGCGTGACTCGGACACCTTCCTGCGCACCGCCTCCGCCTGCCAGAACTCCCGTACCAGCGGCCGCATCTCCCTGCCCACCGCGCGCGGCACACCCAGCCTGCCCGCCACCCTGGTCGCCTTCAGGAGCGCGGCCAGCGCGCGGGAACGGCGGCCCGGGAAGCCGGACTTGGCCGCGGCGGCCATCCCCTCCAGCCGCCGCGCGCGCAGCGCGGGATCCAGCACCCGGTGCCGCAGCCGGGGGAACACGCCGAGCACCCGCACCTCTTCGCTGCTCAGCGCCCCGCGCGCGGCCAGGGCCTTCGCGGTGCTCTGTTCGGCGCGCCGCCCGTACCGCCCGAGCCACCGCTTCACCCGCACCGTGCCCGGCGGGGACGGCAGCGCGGCCAGCGCGGCGTCCAGCTCCTGACGGCCCGTCGGATCCGGGCGCAGCACCGCGATGCGGCCGCCCTCGCCCGACACGCGCCCCTGCGCCTCGAGTTCGACCAGGGCGGCGGCCGCCAGTCCCCAGCGCAGGTGGCTGGGGTTCACCAGGATCCGGCCGCCGCGCGGGTTGACCGCGAGCAGCAGCAACTCCTCGGGGAGCGAAAGCCCCGGGGCCTCGGCGCGCCGCCCGTCCTCCCCCGCCCCCTCCGCGTCCCTCCGGGCCTCCTCGGTCATGGCGCCCCCTCCTCCCCCGCTCCCTGAGGGGAGAGTACGGCCGGACCGCCACGGCGGCGCTGCCCCGTACGGGATCCCTTAGAGCCTGTGTCATATCCC
>NZ_JBCFOK010000009.1:0-315425 GCF_039605595.1 Streptomyces odontomachicola | reverse complement strand
GGGGCCCCCACCGCCCCACGGGCGTTGTGGTCCACGGTGCGGGCTTGACGGGGGGTACCGGGCCCCCCGGGGCGCCACCGGGGGGGGGGGGGGGGGGGGCCCCCCCCCCCCCCCACCGGCGTGAATCCCACCTCATCGACTTTCGGGAAGAGACCGACCGATCATGGCGAACTACACCGCCGCCGACGTCAAGAAGCTCCGGGAGCTCACCGGCGCCGGCATGATGGACTGCAAGAAGGCGCTGGACGAGGCCGAGGGCGACGTCGACAAGGCCGTTGAGGTTCTGCGCGTCAAGGGTCAGAAGGGCGTCGCCAAGCGCGAGAGCCGTTCCGCCGAGAACGGCGCGATCGTCGCCCAGATCTCCGACGACAGCACCTCCGGCGTCATCATCGAGCTGAACTGCGAGACCGACTTCGTCGCCAAGGGCGACAAGTTCCAGGCCGCGGCCGCCGAGATCGCCGACTTCATCGCCAAGACCTCGCCGGCCGACGTCGAGGCCCTGCTCGCCTCCGAGATCAAGGACGGCCAGACCGTCCAGGCGTTCGTCGACGAGACCAACGCCACCCTCGGCGAGAAGATCGTGCTGAACCGGTTCGCGCAGTTCTCCGGCGCGTACGTCGGCTCCTACCTGCACCGCACCAACCCGGACCTGCCCCCGCAGGTCGGCGTCCTGGTCGAGCTGGACAAGGAGAACGCCGAGGTCGCGAAGGACGTCGCGCAGCACATCGCCGCGCTGTCCCCGCAGTTCCTCACCCGCGAGGACGTCCCGGCCGAGACGGTGGAGAACGAGCGCCGCATCGCCGAGGAGACCGCCCGCGAGGAGGGCAAGCCGGAGCAGGCCCTGCCGAAGATCATCGAGGGCCGGGTGAACGGCTTCTTCAAGGAGAACGTCCTCCTGGACCAGCCCTTCGCCAAGGACAACAAGAAGTCCGTCCAGAAGGTCCTGGACGAGGCCGGTGTGGCGCTGAAGCACTTCGCCCGCTTCCGCGTCGGCGCCTGACCACCCCGTACGCCGCGGGCTTCGGTGCCGGGCACGGCGGCCCGGAACGCCGTGTCCCGCGCACCCGCCCGATAAGGTCGGGCACAGGGCAGTTGTGACGAGGAGGCCATTGCCGCAGAGGGAACCCGCGAGGATCTCCGACGGCAGTGGCCTCCTCGTCTGTGCACCACACGAAGTGCACGACGCACGAGGAGAACTCATGAACAAGGACACCGAGACCGACAAAGAAGGCGGCGGCCACGGCGGGCGACGACGCTTCCTGCTGAAGCTCTCCGGCGAGGCGTTCGCCGGCGGCGGGGGGCTCGGTGTCGACCCCGACGTGGTGCACAAGGTGGCTCGTGAGATCGCCTCGGTGGTCCGCGACGGCGCGGAGATCGCCGTCGTCATCGGCGGCGGCAACTTCTTCCGCGGGGCCGAGCTCCAGCAGCGCGGCATGGACCGGGCCCGCTCCGACTACATGGGCATGCTCGGCACGGTCATGAACTGCCTGGCCCTCCAGGACTTCCTGGAGAAGGAGGGCATCGACTCGCGCGTGCAGACCGCCATCACCATGGGGCAGGTCGCCGAGCCGTACATTCCGCTGCGGGCCGTACGCCACCTGGAGAAGGGGCGCGTCGTCATCTTCGGCGCCGGCATGGGGATGCCGTACTTCTCCACCGACACCACGGCGGCGCAGCGCGCGCTGGAGATCGACGCCGAGGCCCTGCTGATGGGCAAGAACGGCGTGGACGGGGTCTACGACTCGGACCCGAAGAAGAACGCCGACGCGGTGATGTTCGACGCGCTCGAGTACGGCGACGTCATCACGCGCGACCTGAAGGTCGCCGACGCCACGGCCGTCACGCTCTGCCGCGACAACAAACTCCCGATCCTCGTCTTCGAGCTGCTCGCCGAGGGCAATATCGGCCGGGCGGTCAAGGGTGAGAAGATCGGCACTCTGGTGAGCAACCAGGGCACCCGCGACTGACGGACACGGGGGACGCTGACGCACCGTCTGCGTCCGCCGCCGCGCGGGGCGTTGGGCACCTGAGGGGCAACATCGTGCCGTGCGGATGGCACCGCACGGGGATGGACAACGGCCTGCCGGTCGGACACCGTGCAGGAATCAGAGCTTTATTCACAGGCTCACTTCATCGAACCAGGAGCACGTGGTGATCGAAGAGACCCTCCTCGAGGCCGAGGAGAAGATGGAGAAGGCGGTCGTCGTCGCCAAGGAGGACTTCGCCGCGATCCGCACCGGCCGTGCGCACCCGGCGATGTTCAACAAGATCGTGGCGGAGTACTACGGCACTCCGACGCCCATCAACCAGCTGGCGTCGTTCTCCGTGCCCGAGGCCCGGATGGCGGTCGTGACGCCGTTCGACAAGAGCGCGCTGCGCAACATCGAGCAGGCCATCCGCGACTCCGACCTGGGTGTGAACCCGTCCAACGACGGCAACATCATCCGCGTCAACTTCCCCGAGCTCACCGAGGAGCGGCGCCGGGAGTTCATCAAGGTCGCCAAGACCAAGGGCGAGGACGCGAAGATCTCGCTGCGCAGCATCCGCCGCAAGGCCAAGGAGGCCATCGACAAGGCCGTCAAGGACGGCGAGGTCGGCGAGGACGAGGGCCGCCGCGGCGAGAAGGAGCTGGACGACACCACCTCCAAGTACGTCGCGCAGATCGACGAGCTGCTCAAGCACAAGGAGTCGGAGCTGCTCGAGGTCTGAGCTGCGACGGGGTCCGACATCCGAGGTCTGAAGGCTGCAATCCGTGAACGACTCTTCCTGGGGAGCTTCGCCGTCCCCTGCACCGGCGGGTCCCGCGCGCGAGGACGGCGGCGCGTCGCAGACTCGGCGTATGCCCATCGTGTCCGACCCAGGGGGTCCAGGCTCCGGCAGCCTCGGCGGCGGCGAGCACAGTGAAGGCCGCGGCCGTGATCTCGGCGGCCGCACCGGCGGAATGAGCGCAGGCCGCGACGGCCGCGACGGAAGAGGCGGCGGAAGCGGTGACCCGAGCGGCGAGGACCGTACGGTGAGCGGTGGCGGTGACGGCGGCGCCGTGGAGAGCGGCGACGGCGGGGGCGACAACGGGGGCAGAAAGAAGCGCGCGGGCCGCGACCTGCGCGCCGCGATAGGGGTCGGCCTCGGCCTCGGCGCGGTCATCCTCGCCTCGCTCTTCGTGTACAAGCCGGTGTTCGTCGGCGTGATCGTGATCGCGGTCGTCGTCGGCCTGTGGGAGTTCACCTCCCGGCTGTCCGAGCGCAAGGAGATCGGCGCGCCGCTGGTCCCGCTGGCGGTCGGCGGCGCCGCGATGGTCGTCGCCGGGTACGTACGGGGGGCGGACGGCGCGTGGGTCGCCATGGCGCTCACGGCGCTCGCCGTCCTGGTCTGGCGGATGACGGAGCCGCCGGACAACTATCTGCGGGACGTGACGGCGGGCGTGTTCGCCGCGTTCTACGTCCCGTTCCTGGCCACCTTCGTGGCGATGATGCTGGCCGCCGACGACGGGCCGCGGCGGGTGCTGATCTTCCTGCTGCTGACCGTGGTCAGCGACACCGGGGCGTACGCGGTGGGCTGGCGCTTCGGCAAGCACAAGCTCGCTCCGCGGATCAGCCCGGGCAAGACCCGGGAGGGGCTGCTGGGCGCGGTGCTGTTCGCCATGGCGGCCGGCGCGGTGTGCACGGAGTTCTTCATCGACGGCGGCAGTTGGTGGCAGGGCCTGCTCCTGGGCCTGGCCGTCGCGGGGACGGCGACGCTCGGCGACCTGGGCGAGTCCATGATGAAGCGGGACCTGGGCATCAAGGACATGGGCACCCTGCTGCCGGGCCACGGCGGCATCATGGACCGCCTCGACTCCCTGCTGCCCACGGCCCCCGTGGTCTGGCTCCTCTTCACGGTCTTCGTCGGCGCAAC
The DNA here is from genome assembly GCF_039605595.1 of Streptomyces odontomachicola. Lineage (NCBI taxonomy): Bacteria > Bacillati > Actinomycetota > Actinomycetes > Kitasatosporales > Streptomycetaceae > Streptomyces > Streptomyces odontomachicola. The sequence continues at coordinate 311,531 of NZ_JBCFOK010000009.1, read as the reverse complement.
CTGACCCGGCCGGCCCGCGAGACCCACCGCCTGCCTTCACCGGCACCTCTTCGTACGAGGACACCCCCGTTTCCGTACGAGGTCACCCCGGCCCCTGCGTGGGCACCGTCTCCCCGCGACGGCGCGGGGTCACCTCCGCGGGTCTGCGACACTGGTGAGGTTATGCCTGCACCTGGAGAACTGACTTTCGTCGCGCCGCGCGGGGCCAAGAAGCCGCCGCGGCATCTTGCTGATCTCACGCCTGCCGAGCGCAAGGAGGCCGTGGCGGAGATCGGGGAGAAGCCGTTCCGTGCGAAGCAGCTGTCGCAGCACTACTTCGCGCGGTATGCGCACCGGCCCGAGGAGTGGACGGACATTCCGGCCGCGGCGCGGGAGAAGCTCGGCCAGGAGCTGCTGCCCGAGCTCATGAGCGTGGTGCGGCACATCAGCTGCGACGACGACCAGACCCGCAAGACGCTGTGGCGGATGCACGACGGGACCATGGTCGAGTCGGTGCTGATGCGGTATCCGGACCGGGTGACCATGTGCATCAGCTCGCAGGCCGGGTGCGGGATGAACTGCCCGTTCTGCGCGACCGGCCAGGCCGGGCTCGACCGCAATCTGTCGACCGGCGAGATCGTGCACCAGATCATCGACGGCATGCGGGCACTGCGGGACGGCGAGGTGCCGGGCGGTCCCGCACGGCTCTCCAACATCGTGTTCATGGGCATGGGGGAGCCGCTCGCCAACTACAAGCGGGTGGTGGGAGCCATTCGCAGGCTGACCGATCCCGAGCCGGACGGTGCCGGGATCTCGCAGCGCGGCATCACCGTGTCCACGGTGGGGCTGGTCCCCGCGATGCTGCGGTTCGCCGACGAGGGCTTCAAGTGCCGGCTCGCGGTGTCCCTGCACGCCCCCGACGACGAGCTGCGCGACACCCTCGTACCCGTCAACCAGCGGTGGAAGGTCAGCGAGGTGCTGGACGCGGCGTGGGAGTACGCCGAGAAGTCCGGGCGCCGCATCTCCATCGAGTACGCGCTGATCCGCGACATCAACGACCAGGCGTGGCGGGCCGACCTGCTCGGTCGGCTGCTCAAGGGCAAGCGGGTGCACGTCAACCTCATCCCGCTCAACCCGACGCCGGGCTCCAAGTGGACCGCCTCGCGGCCCGAGGACGAGGCCGAGTTCGTGCGGACGCTGGCCTCGCACGGGGTGCCGGTGACCGTGCGGGACACCCGCGGGCAGGAGATCGACGGGGCCTGCGGCCAGCTCGCGGCCTCCGAGCGCTGATCCCGCCGCATAAGAAGGCCCTCCAGCGGGGCGCTGATATTGTTCGCACGTGTGTCGGGGCGGGTCGCCCGCCCCGCGCCGTGACAGCCGTATACCGACAGGGGAGCGCGAAGCGCTGAGAGTGCGGCGGGAGACCGCCGCAGACCCTCGAACCTCGCCCGGGTCATGCCGGGTAGGAAGTCGAAGATCTGAATGAAGAAGCAGGTGCGGCGCGTCGGCGCCGCGGTGATCGTTGCCGGTCTCGCGGGCGTCGTGCTCGCCGGGTGCGGCGGGTCGGGGCAGCAGGCGGACTCCAAGACCGTGACGCTGGTGACCCACGACTCCTTCAACGCGTCGAAGCCGGTGCTCCGGGAGTTCACCAAGGAGACCGGTTACAAGGTGAAGGTGCTGCGCGGCGGGGACGCCGGCGCCGCCGTCAACCAGGCCGTGCTCAACAAGGACAACCCGCAGGGCGACGTGTTCTTCGGCGTCGACAACACGCTGCTCTCCCGCGCCGTGGACCAGGGCGTCTTCACTCCGTACAAGGCCGAGGGCCTGGAGAAGACGCCCGAGAAGCTGCGGAAGCTCGACGGCGGCAAGCACATGGTCACGCCGATGGACACCGGCGACGTGTGCGTGAACTACGACCGGGCCTACTTCGAGAAGAAGAAGCAGAAGCCGCCGCGGACGCTGGACGATCTCGCCAAGCCGGAATACAAGAATCTGCTGGTCACGCCCAGTGCTGCGACCTCCTCTCCCGGGCTGGGCTTTCTGCTGGCCACCGCCTCCAAGTACGGCGACAAGGGCTGGCAGGGCTACTGGAAGAAGCTCAAGGCCAACGGCGTCGAGGTCGTGGACGGCTGGGAGCAGGCGTACAACGACCGGTTCAGCGGGTCGCAGGGCGGCAAGGGCAAGGGCGACCGGCCGCTGGTGGTCTCGTACGCGTCCAGCCCGCCCGTCGAGGTGCTCGGCAAGAAGCCGGAGCCCAAGCAGGCGCCGACCGGCGTGGCCAAGGGGACCTGCTTCCGGCAGACCGAGTTCGCGGGGCTGCTGAACGGGGCGAAGAACACCAAGGGCGGCAAGGCGCTGCTGGACTTCCTGTCCGGGAAGCGCTTCCAGGAGGACATGCCGCTGTCGATGTTCGTGAACCCGGCCCGTACGGACGCCAAGGTGCCCGAGCTGTTCACCAAGTACGGGGAGACCATCGAGCACCCGGAGACCATGGCGCCGCAGAAGATCGCCGCGCACCGGGAGCAGTGGATCAAGCAGTGGAACTCGCTCGTAGTGAAGTAGCCCCGGGACAGACGGGCCCGGAGGAAGCGGCCCCGCGGGCGCGCACCTCTGACGCCAAGGGGACCGCCCTGCGCCTCGGCCTCATGGCCGTGCCCGCCGCCTTCTTCGCCGTCTTCTTCGCGTACCCGGTCGCGGCGATCGTGGGCCGCGGGCTGCGGCCCGGCGGGCACTGGGAGCTCGGGCGGCTCGGCGAGGTGCTCGGGCAGCCCGACATCCTGCACGTGCTGTGGTTCACCGCGTGGCAGGCCGCCGCGTCCACGGGGCTGACCCTCGCGCTCGGGCTGCCCGCAGCGTACGTCTTCGCGCGGCTGGACTTCCCCGGCAAGAACCTGCTGCGGGCCGTGATCACCGTGCCCTTCGTGCTGCCCACCGTCGTCGTCGGCTCCGCCTTCCTGGCGCTGCTCGGACGCGGCGGGCTGCTGGACGAGTGGTGGGGCGTGCGTCTTGACACCAGCGTGTGGGCGATCCTGCTCGCGCACGTCTTCCTCAACGTGGCCGTCGTCATCCGCACCGTCGGCGGGCTGTGGGCGCAGCTCGACCCGCGGCAGGAGGAGGCCGCGCGGGTGCTGGGCGCGGGGCGGTTCGCGGCCTGGCGGAAGGTGACGCTACCCGCGCTGGCGCCGTCCGTGGCCGCGGCCGCGCTGATCGTCTTCCTGTTCACCTTCACCTCCTTCGGCGTGATCCAGGTCCTGGGCGGACCCCGCTTCGCCACCCTCGAAGTGGAGATCTACCAGCAGACCGCCGCGCTCCTGGACCTGCCGACGGCGGCCGTGCTGACGCTGCTCCAGTTCGCCGCCGTGCTCGCGCTGCTGGCCGTGCACGCGCGGACCGTGCGCCGGCGGGAGACCGCGCTGCGCCTCGTACCCGCCGAACAGACCGTGCGCAGGCCGCGCGGCCCGGCCGAACGGACGCTGCTGTACGGGGCGCTGGGGGTGCTCCTGCTGCTGGTGCTGGCGCCGCTCGCGGTGCTCGCCGAACGCTCCCTGCACACCCCGGACGGCTACGGCCTCGGCTACTACCGCGCGCTGGCCACCGTCCCCGACAGCGCCACCTTCCTCGTCGCGCCCGTACAGGCCGTCGGCACCTCCCTCGGCTACGCCGCCGTCGCCGCCTGCATGGCCCTGCTGATCGGCGGGCTGGCGGCGGCCGCGCTGACCCGCAGGGCGGGACGGCTCGTACGGGGATTCGACGCGCTGCTCATGCTGCCGCTCGGCACCTCGGCGGTCACCGTCGGCTTCGGCTTCCTCGTCGCGCTCGACGAACCGCCGCTGGACCTGCGCTCCTCCTGGATCCTCGTGCCCCTCGCGCAGGCCCTGGTCGGGGTGCCCTTCGTCGTACGGACCATGCTGCCGGTGCTCCGCGCCGTGGACGCGCGGCTGAGGGAGGCCGCGGCCGTGCTCGGCGCCTCGCCGCTGCGGGCCTGGCGGGAGGTCGATCTGCCGCTGGTGCGCAGGGCGTTGCTGGTCGCGGCCGGCTTCGCCTTCGCGGTGTCGCTCGGCGAATTCGGCGCCACCGTGTTCATCGCGCGCCCCGACAGCCCCACCCTGCCGGTGGCCGTCTCCCGGCTGCTGGGCCGCGCCGGAGACCTCAACTACGGGCAGGCCATGGCGCTGAGCACGGTGCTGATGCTGGTGTGCGCGGCCACCCTGCTCGTGCTGGAACGGGTGCGCACCGACCGCTCGGGAGAGTTCTAGATGCGCGAGTACACGGGAGGTTCCCCGATGCTGAAGCTGGACGGAGTGACCGTGCGCTTCGGCGCGCGCGACGCACTCGACGACGTCACCCTGGAGGTCGCCGGGCACGAGACCGTGTGCGTGCTGGGCCCCAGCGGCAGCGGAAAGTCGACCCTGCTGCGCGTCGTCGCCGGACTCCAGCAACCGGACGCCGGGCGGGTGTTGCTCGACGGGCGGGACCAGGCCGGGGTGCCGGCGCACCGGCGCGGGGTGGGGCTGATGTTCCAGGACCACCAGCTCTTCCCGCAGCGCGATGTCGGCGGCAACGTCGCCTTCGGCCTCCGCATGCACGGCGCGGGCAAGGAGGAGACCGCCCGGCGCACGCGCGAGCTGCTGGACATGGTCGGGCTGCCCGGCGCCGAGCATCGCGCCGTGTCCGCGCTCTCCGGCGGCGAACAGCAGCGCGTCGCCCTCGCGAGGGCCCTCGCGCCCTCGCCGGGGCTGCTCATGCTGGACGAACCCCTCGGGCAGCTCGACCGCAGCCTGCGCGAACGGCTCGTGGTGGAACTGCGCGACCTGTTCGCCGAGCTGGGCACCACCGTGCTCGCCGTCACCCACGACCACGGCGAGGCCTTCGCGCTCGCCGACCGCGTGCTCGTCATGGACCAGGGCCGCATCGCCCAGTCCGGCACGCCCCTGGAGGTGTGGCGGCGCCCCGCCTCCGAATTCGTGGCCCGCTTCCTCGGCTTCGACAACGTCGTACGGGCCACCGTCCAGGGCGAGGCCGCCGACACCCCCTGGGGCAAGCTCCCGGTCCCCGACGGCACCCCGAACGGGGAGTGCGACCTGCTGGTCCGGCCCACCGGCGTACGGCTCACCCCGCCCGCCGACGGGCTGCCCTGCACCGTCGAGACCCGCACCTTCCGCGGCGGCAGCGGCTCGGCCGTCACCCTGCTGCTCCGGCCGCCCAACGGGCCCCGGCTGGAGGCCTCCTGCGCATTGCGTGACGCCCCCGAGACCGGCGAGAGCGTCGGCGTGGAGTTCGTGGCGGAGGACGTCGTACGGCTGGGGGACGGGGAGTAGGACGGCCGGGGGCGGGGTGCTGAAGGAGCCTCAGCCCCCGCGCAGCACCGGCACCGCCGCCAGCGTCCCCGCCAGCCAGGACGCGGGGAGCAGCACGCCGAGGAGCACGAGACCGCGCAGGAAAGCGGCCTGCCGCACCAGTGGCCGCGGTGCTCCGAGGAGCAGCAACGAGCCTGCCGCGCGGGCCCGTTCGGCACCGGCCGCCGCGTATGCGGCGAGCGCGCCCGCCGCCGCGCACACCGGCAGCGTGAGCAGGGCCGGCACGGACGGGGCGGCCGGGACGGTCCCGTACAGCCGGAGCGCGGCGACCGTGGCCGCGCCCACCGCGCACAGCAGCCCGAAGTGCCGCCCCGTGCGCGCCGCTTCGCCCTCCAGGACCCGGCCGCACACCATCCGCAGCGTCCCCGGGTGGCCCGCCGCCACGGCGCGCCCGCACCAGTGGACGGCTCCCGGACCCGCCGCGACCAGCCCGGACGCCAGGAGCAGCCAGCCCGCGCCCAGGGCGGCGCGCCCCGGCGTGCCGCCGTCGGCGAGGAGGTGGAGCCGGGCGACGACGGTGAGGAGGGCGAGGCCGACGGTGCCGAGGGCGGCGCCGACCAGCACGGCGTTCCGGCCGTGGCGCACGGAGGGCCGGGCGTCCGCCGGGGCCTCGGCGCGCACGGCGGCGCGGCGCGCTCCCCAGAACGCCCCGGCCGCCGCGGCCAGCGGCGCGAGAGCGAGCAGCGTCGCGGCGGCGGGCAGCGGCAACTCCTGCGCGGGCGTACGCAGTCGACCCACCGCCCCCGGCGCCAGCTCGGCCGGCAGAGCTGCCCCCGCGCTCCCCGCCAGCGCGCAGAAACCCGCCACCACCGCCGCGGCGAGCGGCAGCCCGGCCGGGCCCAGGCCGGCGGCCGCCAGGCCCGCACGCGTACGGGGGCCCGGCACGGCGCGGGCCAGCGAGGCCGCGAGACCGCACACGGCGGACAGCGGGACCGCGCACCACAGCAGCCGCGGCAGCGCGGTGTCGCCTCGCCCGTGCGGGGCGGCGACGGCGCGGGCCAGCGCGTCCAGGGACAGCAGTCCCGCGGCGCCGGACGCGCACAGCAGCAGCGCGATGCCCAGCAGGGCCAGCGGGTGCGCGCGCAGGATCAGGCGGAGAGCGAGCACGCCGTGCCCTCCGACGGGCCCTTCGGGGTCTTGCCGGACTGCTGGTCCGGTGCGGCCCCGTTCGTGGCCTCGCTCGCCGCTCCGTTAGCCGCCCCGTTCGCGGTTCCGTTCGCCGACCCGTTGGCCGAGCCGTTGGCCGAGCCGTTGGCCTGCCCGCTCGCCTGCCCGCTCGTCCGGCCGCCGGTCTGTCCGCTCGCCTTCCCGTCCGTCTTCTCGGGTGGCAACTCCCGTGCGGGGGTGCGCACTTCGCGGCCGTCGGACATCCGGACCACCCGGTCCGTGTGCGCGGCCTCCGGCGTCGCGCAGGAGGCCAGCACCACCGTGATGCCGTGCGAACGGGCCGCCGTCGTGAGCGTGCGCAGCACCTGGGCGCCCTCCGCCGTGTGCAGCGGGGCGGTCGGCTCGTCGGCGAAGAGCACGGCGGGGTCGTGGGCCAACGCCCGTGCCAGCGCGACGCGTTGCCGCTCGGCGCGCGGCAGTGCCGCGGGGCGCAGCCGCGCGCTGGGGCCCACGTCCAGGCGCTCCAGCCACTCGTGGGCCGCGGTGCGCGCCTCCCTGCGGCCCGCGCCCGCGAGGAGCAGGGGCAGCGCGGCGTTCTCCCACGCGGACAGCTCGGGCACGAGCTGCGGTGAGCTGCCGATCCAGCCGAAGCGCTCGCGCAGCAGCCGCTCCCTGCGGCGCCGGGGCAGCGCGTGCAACGGGACGCCGCCGTACCAGACTTCGCCCTGCTGCGCGGGCAGCCGGCCCGTCAGGCAGCCGAGCAGCGTGCTCTTGCCGCAGCCGCGCGGGCCCGTGACGGTGAGGATCTCGCCCTCGCGCACACCGAGAGAGACGCCCCGCAGGGCCGGTGTGCCGTCGTACGCGTGGTGCAGTCCGCGTGCCCATAGCACGTCGTCGCGCTGCTGTGCGCCTCTCGGCGGCATCTCTCACCCCTGCCCGGCCCCGCCGGGCCGTTGTCGGAGGGCCCGACTGCCATGCCGGTACCCGCTTTCGGCCGTCCCCTGGCTGGGTGAACGAGGATGAAGCGGAATGGACACGCGAAGGGGAGCCGGGGACAGCCGGGCCTAGAGTCCCCCGTCCGGCCCTGTCCAATCCTTTAGAACCCGGCCCTCCGGATCTCCTCCGCTCCCGGCCCTCCGCGCTCATTCCTCCACGGTGCTCATTCCTCCACGGGCAGGTGCGTGGGGGCGAACATCCGCAGGTGCTGGGGGAGTACGACGACCGAGGGGCCCGGAGAGGACAGGGCCTGCGCCAGATCCTCACGGAGGCGCTCGGCCGAACTGCGCACCGCGGGCACACCGAAGGACTCGGCGAGGGCCACGAAGTCGGGCCGAGCCAGCTCCGTACCGGTCGCGGTGCCGAAGGCGTCCGTCATGTACTCGCGCAGGATCCCGTAGCCCCCGTCGTCCACGATCAGCCAGGTGACCGGAAGCCGGTGCTGCTCGGCCGTGGCGAGCTCGGCGATCGAGTACATCGAGCCGCCGTCGCCGGAGACCGCGAGGACCGGCGTGGAGGGGTCGGCCGTCGCGGCGCCGAGCGCGGCGGGGAAGCCGTAGCCCAGGCCCCCGGCGCCCTGCGCCGAGTGGAAGGCGCCCTGGCGCGGGTCGAAGGCGGACCAGGCCCAGTAGCCGAGGACGGTCATGTCCCAGAAGCTGGGGGATGCGTCCGGCAGGGCCTCGCGCACGGCGGCCAACACGTCCTGTTCCAGGTCGAGTCGCTGGTCCGCGATGCGCGTGCGCACCCGCTCCAGGAGGGCCGCCGCGTCGTCGGCCGCCCTCCCCGGCCCCCGCGGGGCGACCGCCGACGCCAGGTCGGCGAGCGCGGCGCGGGCGTCGGCGTGCACGGCGAGCGCGGGGTGGTTGGCCTCCAGCTTGCCGAGGTCGGCCTCGATCTGCACGAGGCGGCCGCGGGGCGCGAACGTGTGGTAGTTGGAGGAGAGCTCGCCCAGGCCCGAGCCGGCGACCAGAAGGACGTCGGCGTCCTCCAGGAAGTCGGTCGTGTAGCGGTCCTCCATCCACGACCGGAGGGAGAGCCTGTGGTTCCAGGGGAAGGCGCCCTTGCCGCCGAAGGTGCTGGCCACGGGGGCGTCCAGCTTCTCGGCGAGTTCCAGGAGTTCGGCCTGCGCGCCGGCCCGTACGACGCCGCCGCCCGCGAGGATCACCGGCCGCTCGGCGCCGTCCAGCAGCGCGGCGGCCTCCTCCGTCAGCTCCTTGCGCGGTGCCAACGGGCGCGGCTCGGCGCGGAGTTCGCCCACCGGCGGCGCGCCCGCCGGGCCGAGCAGCACGTCCTGCGGGATCTCCACCCATACGGGGCCGTGCGGGGCCTCCAGCGCCGAGGCCCACGCCGCCGCCAGGGCCGAGGGGATCTGCGCGGCCGAGCGCACGGTGTGCACCGACTTCACCACGTCGCGGAACGAGGCCTGCTGGTCCCGCAGTTCGTGCAGGTAGCCGCGGCGCCGGCCGCCCAGCCCGTCCGCGGGGATCTGGCTGCCGATGCCCAGCACCGGCGCCGAGGCGGCCGCCGCCTCCTGGAGCGCGGGCAGCGACATCAGCGCGCCGGGGCCCGTGGACACCAGGAGCGGCGCCACCGTGCCGGTGACCCTGGCGTACGCGTCGGCGGCGAAGCCCGCGTTGTTCTCCAGCCGCAGGCCCACGTATTCCAGGCGGGAGCGGCGGAGCGCGTCGAAGGCGCCGAGGGCGTGCTGGCCCGGCAGGCCGAAGACGGTGCCCGCGCCGAGCGCGGTCAGCGACTCGACGACCAGGTCGCCGCCGGTGCGGGGGTGGGCGTGGGTGTCGTGCGCGGTCATGCTTCGGTCTGTGCCTTCCTGGTCGGTGCCGGGGCGCCGTCCGCGCCCGGCTCGTGGGCCGCCGTGGGCTCCGTGGCCACCGCGCCGCCCGTGCCGTCGCCGCCGGCCAGCCGGTCGCGCCAGACCGCCAGCACCGCGGGGTCGGTGGGCGGGGTGCACAGGCTGACGGCGACGAAGACGACGAGCGAGGCCAGCAGCCCGTAGTAGATCGGCTCGTTGGCGAGGATGCCCTTCCACAGCATCGTGCCCAGCACGGTCAGGCCGCCGACCGCGACGGCGGCGAGCGCGCCCTGCGCCGTGCCGCGCTTCCACACCAGGCCGCCGAGCACCGGCACCAGCAGGCCGCCGACCAGTAGGTTGTAGGCGACTTGCAGGGCCTCGACCACGTCGTTCAGCGCGATGGAGACGGCGACCGTGGCGATGCCCATGATGAGGATGAAGAGGCGGTTGCCGCGCACCTCGTCGTGCGGCCCGGCGTCCTCCGGGCCCTTCGTGCCGCGGCCCAGCCGGGCGCGGATCCGGGACCAGATGTCGTTGTTGGCCACCGTCGCGCAGGCGATCAGCGCGCCCGAGGAGGTGGACATCACCGCGGACAGCGCCGCCGCGAGCACCAGGCCCTTCACGCCGACCGGCAGTGCCTTCTCGACGATGGTGGCGAAGGCCGCGTCCGGGCTGTCCAGGTGGGGGTAGAGGACCTTGGCCGCGGTGCCGATGACGGCCCCGGCGATGGCGTACACGAGGCAGTACGTGCCCGCCGCCGTGCCGCCCCTGAACGCGACCCTGTCGCTGCGCGCGGTGAACACGCGCTGCCAGATGTCCTGGCCGATCAGCATCCCGAAGCTGTAGATCAGCACGTACGTGAACACCGTCTGCAGGCCGACGCTCATCGGCGAGAAGTAGCTGTCGGGCAGGCGCTCCTGCATCGCGCCGAAGCCGCCCGCCTTGACCACCGCGATCGGGGCCAGCAGGAGCAGCACGCCGATGGACTTGACCACGAACTGCACCATGTCGCTGAGCGTGATCGACCACATGCCGCCGAGCGTGGAGTAGGCGATCACGATGGCGCCGCCGAGGACGATCGCCAGCACCCGGTCCATGCCGAAGATGACGTCGAAGATCGAGGCGTACGCGATGGTCGAGGTGACCGCGAGCATCAGCGTGTAGGCCCACATCACGACGCCGGAGATGACCGCGGAGGAGCCGCCGTAGCGCAGGTCGAGCATCTGGCTCACGGTGTAGACCTTCAGCCGCGAGATGCGCGCCGAGAAGAACAGGCTCAGCGCCAGCAGGCCGAGCCCGATGGTGAACACCATCCAGGCGCCGGACAGGCCGTACTGGTAGCCCAGGCCCACGCCGCCGATGGTCGAGGCGCCGCCGAGGACGATCGCGGCCATCGTGCCGGAGTACATGAACGGACCGAGGCGCCGCCCCGCGACCAGGAAGTCGCTCTTGGACTTGGCCCGGCGCATCCCCCACCAGCCGACGGCGAGCATGCCCGCCAGATAGAGAACGATCACTGCGTAGTCGATGGCCATGGGGCGCTCCTCGATGCGAGGGGGGAGGGGGAGGGAGACGCGTGTGGGGGCGGCGTACTGCGCGGAGAGACTAGGCGCCGCGCAAGAGGGCCGGGAAGTGTACGTTTCCTACACAGCGCATAGACATGCTGTGCGCATCGTCCATCGACCCGGTCCCCTGGACCGTCCACCGACCCGCCCGTCCCCGGAGTGCGCCGTGCCCGACCTCGTCCCGCCCACCGTCCCGGTGCCGCTCGGCGAGCTCGCCGGGGACGATCCGCCGCTGGGCCTGCGGCACGCCGCCGGACCCGCAGCACCCGAGGCGCCGGTGTACTCCGTGCAGACCAGCGAGATGGCCGACCCGCGTCCCTACCTCCTCGGCGGCGAACTGCTGCTGAGTGCCGGAGTCCACTTCGCCGAGACCGAGGGCCCGGCGGCCGACGCCTACTGGGACGGCTACGCCGCCGCCGTGGCCGAGGCCCGCGCCACCGCGCTCGGCTTCGGCGTCGACCCCGTGCACGCGCGGGTGCCGCCCGCGCTGTCCGCCGCCTGCGACCGCCTCGGCCTGCCGCTGTACGAGGTCCCGCCCCGCACACCCTTCGCCGCGGTGGCGCGCGCCGTGTGGCAGCTCATGGGGGAGCGCAGACACCGCGAGCTGCGGCGGCTCAGCGAGGCGCAGCACACCCTCGCCGCGGCCGCCGCGCGCCCGCACCCGGTGCGCGCCGTGCTGCGCCAACTGGCCCAGCACCTGGACGCGTTCACCGCGCTGTACGGGCCCGGCGGGGCCGAGCTGGCCTGCGCGGGTACGCCGCGCAGCACCGTGACCCGTACGGAACTGTCGGCGCTCACCTGCCAGTTGCGCCCTGGGCCCTCCTCCGCGGCCAGCTCGTACCGGCATCCCGACGGCGAGGAGCAGCTCAGCGCGTACGGGCTCGGCGGGCGCGAACGGCTCGCGCTCGGCGTGAGCGTGCGGCGCGGGGCCGACGGAGGCGCCGACGGCGGGGGCGGTGCGGCGGGCGGCGCGCGGGAGAGCAGCACCGCGGCCATCGCCTCCGTCGCCGTGGTGCTGCTCGCGCTGCTGACGGAGCCGCGCGCGGCGGCGACCGACGCGCGCCGCTCGGCGGCCCTGCTGCGCCTGATGCTCGGGGCGCCAGCGCACGAGGCCGCGCCGCTGCTGGGCGAGGAGGGCGCGGGCTGGACCGTCGTCCACGGGCGGCGGCAGCGGGGCGGCTCCCAAGACGGCGGGGGAGGGGGAGAGGCGCAGGACCCCTTCGAGCTGTCGGAGCTCGCGGCGGGCCTGGGCACCCAGTACCTGGACGTGCAGGGCGATCGGTTGCGCGCCCTGGTGCCCTCGGACGAGCCGGTCGCGGCGCGCCCCGGGTGGCTGCTGGGCGCGTCGGCGCCGGTGGAGGCCGACGCGCTCGGCGAGGCGGACGCGCAGGCGGCGCGGGCGCTGCGCAGGGCGGTGGCCGAGCGGCGTTCGGTCGTGCAGCAGGGCGGCGCCGCGCGCGGGGTCGCCGATCTGGTGCCGGCCGAGGAACGCAGGGCGCACGCGCGGGCCCTGCTCGCTCCGCTGGACGCGCGGCCCGAGCTGACCGAGACCCTGCACATGTGGCTCTCGCTGCACGGCAGTTGGGACCGTACGGCGGTGGCGCTCTCGGTGCACCGCAACACGGTGCGGCAGCGGATCACGAAGGCGGGCGCCCTGCTCGGCCTGGATCTGGCCGGGCAGGACGCCCGCATGGAGCTGTGGTTCGCGCTCACCTGGCGGTGAGGGTGGCCGCCTGAGGGTGTGAGCGCGCGGGGATCACAGCTTCGTCCACGCCTCCGTCAGCACGGAGCGCAGGATCTGCTCGGCCTCGTCGAAGATCTTCTGGTCGGCGACCAGCGGCGGGGCGAGCTGCACGACCGGGTCGCCGCGGTCGTCCGCGCGGCAGTACAGGCCGTTCTCGAAGAGCGCCTCGGAGAGGAAGCCCTGGAGCAGCCGCTCCGACTCCTCCTCGGTGAAGGTCTCCTTGGTGTTCTTGTCCTTGACCAGCTCGATTCCGTAGAAGTAGCCGTTGCCGCGCACGTCGCCGACGATCGGCAGGTCGTGCAGCTTGGACAGGGTCGAGTAGAAGGCGCCCTCGTTGTCCAGCACGTGCTGGTTGAGGCCCTCGCGCTCGAAGATGTCGAGGTTGGCCAGCGCCACGGCGGAGGACACCGGGTGCCCGCCGAAGGTGTAGCCGTGCAGGAAGGTGTTGTCGCCCTCCCAGAACGGCTCCGCGATGCGGTCCGAGATGATCGCGGCGCCCAGCGGCGAGTAGCCCGAGGTGAGGCCCTTGGCGCAGGTGATGATGTCCGGCACGTAGCCGAACTTGTCGCAGGCGAACATCGTGCCCAGGCGCCCGAAGGCGCAGATGACCTCGTCGGAGACCAGCAGCACCCCGTACTTGTCGCAGATCTCCCGCACTCGCGCGAAATATCCGGGCGGCGGCGGGAAGCAGCCGCCGGCGTTCTGCACCGGCTCCAGGAAGACCGCGGCGACCGTCTCCGGGCCCTCGAAGAGGATCTGCTGCTCGATCTGGTCGGCGGCCCAGCGGCCGAAGGCCTCCGGGTCGTCGCCGTGGATCGGCGCGCGGTAGATGTTGGTGTTCGGCACCTTGTGCGCGCCCGGCACCAGCGGCTCGAACGGGGCCTTCAGGCCCGGGAGTCCGGTGATGGACAGGGCGCCCTGCGGGGTGCCGTGGTAGGCGACCGCGCGCGAGATGACCTTGTGCTTCATCGGGTTGCCGGTGAGCTTGTGGTACTGCTTCGCCAGCTTCCAGGCGGTCTCCACGGCCTCGCCGCCGCCGGTGGTGAAGAAGACCTTGTTCAGGTCGCCCGGCGCGTAACCGGCCAGCCGCTCCGCGAGCTCCACCGCCTTGGGGTGCGCGTACGACCAGATCGGGAAGAAGCCGAGCTCCTGGCCCTGCTTGGCCGCCGCCTCGGCGAGCTCGGCCCTGCCGTGCCCCGCCTGCACCACGAACAGGCCCGCGAGGCCGTCCAGATAGCGCTTGCCCTCGGTGTCGTAGACGTAGCAGCCCTCACCGCGCACGATGGTCGGCACGGGTGCCTTCTCGTACGACGACATCCGGGTGAAGTGCATCCACAGATGGTCGGTTGCGGTCTTGGAAAGGGATGTGCCCTCGGAGGTATTGCCCACGGTTATCGCGTTCCCCAGGTGTAGGTCTGCTTGCGCAGCTTCAGATAGACGAAGCTCTCCGTCGTACGCACGCCGGGGAGCGCCCGGATGCGCTTCGTGATCATCTCCAGGAGGTGTTCGTCGTCGTGGCAGACGATCTCCACCAGCAGGTCGAAGGACCCGGCGGTGATGACCACGTAGTCGACCTCGTCGATCTCGGCGAGAGCGTCGGCCACGGACTCGAGATCGCCCTCGACCGTGATGCCGACCATCGCCTGCCGCATGAAGCCGACGGTGAGCGGGTCCGTCACGGCGACGATCTGCATCACGCCCTGCTCCTGGAGCTTCTGCACCCGCTGGCGCACCGCCGCCTCGGAGAGGCCGACGGCCTTGCCGATGGCGGCGTAGGAGCGCCTGCCGTCCTCCTGGAGCTGTTCGATGATGGCCAGGGAGACGGCGTCCAGCGACCGGGGACGGTCGCCCGGTGCGCCTGAGGTGCCGGGAGCGGGGCAGGGCGTGCTGCCGTTCGTCTTCTTCGCGTCACGAGCCACGGAAGTCACTGTGCAGGACACATCCTCCGTTCCGCAACCCGTAGACGATGTAATCCGCAGCGTCTGGGTCGTTTGGGAACTGAATCCGTCGTGATCGCCGTGTGGGTATATCGAAAGCGTTGCCCGGCTGGTTAGGCTGGCGACCGTCTGACACCCATTGGACAACGGAGCAGGAGGGTGCGAAGTGACAAGCGAGCTGCGTCGGCTGCGCAACTACATCGGCGGCGAGTTCCGGGACGCCGCGGACGGCAGGACCACCGAGGTCATCAACCCCGCGACCGGTGAGGCGTACGCGAGCGCACCGCTCTCCGGCGCCGCGGACGTGGACGCCGCGATGGCCGCCGCCGATGCCGCGTTCCCCGCCTGGCGCGACCAGACCCCGGGCGCCCGGCAGATGGCGCTCTTGAAGATCGCCGACGAACTGGAGCGGCGCCAGGACGAGTTCCTGGACATCGAGTGCGAGAACTGCGGCAAGCCCAAGGAGCTGACCCGGGGCGAGGAGCTCCCGATGATGCTCGACCAGATCCGCTTCTTCGCGGGCGCGGCGCGGATGCTGGAGGGCAAGTCGGCCGGCGAGTACATGGAGGGCCTCACCTCCTACGTACGCCGCGAGCCCGTCGGCGTGTGCGCCCAGGTCGCCCCGTGGAACTACCCGGCCATGATGGCGGTCTGGAAGTGGGCCCCGGCCCTGGCGGCGGGCAACACCGTGGTGCTCAAGCCCTCGGACACCACCCCGGCCTCCGCGGTCTTCTTCGCCGAGGTGCTCGGCAACCACCTGCCCAAGGGCGTCTTCAACGTGGTCTGCGGCGACCGCGACACCGGCCGCCTCATGGTCGAGCACAAGACCCCGGCGATGGCCTCCATCACCGGTTCCGTGCGCGCGGGCATGGAGGTCGCGGGCAGCGCCGCGAAGGACCTCAAGCGCGTGCACCTGGAGCTGGGCGGCAAGGCCCCGTGCGTGGTCTTCGACGACGCCGACATCCCGGCGGCCGTCGAGGGCATCCGCGACGGCGGCTTCTTCAACGCGGGCCAGGACTGTACGGCCGCGACCCGGGTGCTGGTGCAGGAGGGCGTGCACGACGAGTTCGTGACCGCGCTGGCCAAGGCGGCCGCCGAGGTCAAGACGGGCGACCTGAGCGACGAGGACTGCTTCTACGGTCCGCTGAACAACCCCGTGCACCTGGAGAAGGTCGAGGGCTTCATCAACCGCCTGCCCGCGCACGCGCGCGTGGAGAACGGCGGCGAACGCGTCGGCGACAAGGGCTACTTCTACGCCCCGACCGTCGTCTCGGGCCTCAAGCAGGACGACGAGATCATCCAGCAGGAGGTCTTCGGGCCGGTCATCACGGTGCAGAAGTTCACCGACGAGGACCAGGCCGTGGAGTGGGCCAACGGCGTCGAGTACGGCCTCGCCTCCTCGGTGTGGACCAAGGACCACGGCACCGCGATGCGGCTGTCGAAGAACCTCGACTTCGGCTGCGTGTGGATCAACACCCACATCCCGCTGGTCGCCGAGATGCCGCACGGCGGCTTCAAGAAGTCCGGGCACGGGAAGGACCTCTCGGGCTACGGCCTGGAGGACTACACGCGCATCAAGCACGTGATGACCTCGCTCTGAGCCGTCCCCGCGTCCCGTACGCGGCACGGACCGGTCCCCGGGATGACACGGAACATCCCGGGGACCTTCCGCGTCCGGGGGCGTGCCCGGGGTCGCGTACGGGGCCGTGGCCGGGCCCCGCCCCGGCACCGGTAACGGCGAGTAACACCACGTGCTGTGATCACGGGAAAATTTCCGCGCGGGGCAAATCGGGCCCGATGCGGTTCCGGTGACCGGCGTCACGGACGGAATCCCTGCGGATGGGGTTACGATCCGCGGAAACGCCCTGTAGATGAAAGGTCAACATCCGTTCGCCCCCGGTTAATTGAAGGCTTCCGGTATCCGAACGCGGCCCGTCACACAGGGGCATATACGGAAAGAGCACGCTATACCGTCCCCGGCATGTCCCTGCTCAACAAGACGGCCGGCGGGACGGGCACCGACGACGCTGCACCCGCACCCGATGCGGGCGAGGCCCAGGAGTTCCGGACCAAGGGGCTCAGCGGCAACTCCGTGAGCCTGACCGGCAGCGCAGTCATCGGCCTGTCCACGGTCGCCCCCGTGTACTGCCTCACCAGCACCCTCGGCCCCACGGTCGGCGAGGTCGGGCTCCAGATGCCCGCGGTCTTCCTGGCCGGCTTCCTCCCCATGCTCCTGGTGGCCTTCGCCTACCGGGAGCTGAACAAGGCCGTGCCGGACTGCGGCACCTCCTTCACCTGGACCGTGAAGGCATTCGGCCCGCGCACGGGCTGGATGTGCGGCTGGGGCCTGGTGATCGCCACCGTCATCGTGCTCTCCAACCTCGCGGGCGTCGCCGCCGAGTTCCTCTACCTCTTCCTCGGCGAACTCACCGGCAGCGCCGCCATCGCCAAGGCGGGGGAGAACCAGGCCGTGCACGTGGTCACCGTGCTGGTGCTCATCGCGCTCGCCACGGCCATCAGCTACCGCGGCATCACCACCACCAAGTGGCTCCAGTACGCGCTGGTCGCCCTGCAGATGGCGGTGCTGGTGCTGTTCGTCGTGATGGCCTTCGCGAAGGCGGGCAGCGCCCCCGAGGTGCACGCCCCGCACTTCTCGCTGAGCTGGCTCGACCCCTTCGCGGTGCCCTCCTTCGCGGCGTTCACCGCCGGCCTCTCCCTCTCGATCTTCATCTACTGGGGCTGGGACACCTCGCTCGCGGTCAACGAGGAGACCTCGGGCAGCGACAAGACGCCCGGCAGGGCCGCCATGATCTCGATGGTGGTGCTCGTCGGCTCGTACCTGCTCACCGCGGTCGCCACCCAGATGTTCGCCGGCACCGGCAGCAAGGGCATCGGGCTCGGCAACCCCGCCACCTCGGACAACGTCTTCGCCGCGCTCGCCGACCCGGTGATGGGGCCGCTCGGCGTGCTGCTCTTCCTCGCCGTGCTGGCCAGCGCGGCGGCCAGCCTGCAGACCACGTTCCTGCCGGTCGCGCGCACGGTCCTCGCGATGAGCACGTACGAGGCGATGCCGCCCTCGCTGGGGCGCGTGCACCCGCGCTTCAAGGTGCCGGGCCGCGCCACCGTCGTCGCGGGCGTCGCCACCGGCGTCTTCTACACCACGATGTCGCTGCTCAGCGAGAACGTGCTGGTCGACACCATCTACGCGCTCGGCCTCATGATCTGCTTCTACTACGCGCTGACCGCCTTCGGCTGCGTGTGGTACTTCCGCTCCGAACTCACCCGCAGCGCACGGGACTTCCTGTGCAAGGGCCTGCTGCCGCTGGTCGGCGCCGTGCTGCTGACCGCGGTCTTCTTCAAGACCCTCGCCGACATGTGGGACCCGGCCTACGGCTCGGGCAGCTCCGTCGGAGGGGTGGGCAGCGTCTTCGTGATCGGCGTCGGCGTGCTGGTGCTCGGCGCCGTGCTGATGGAGATCATGCGGGTGCGGCGCCCCGCGTTCTTCCGCGGCGACGTGCTGACCCGGCAGACCCCGGTGCTGGCTCCGGAGGAGTGAGCCCGGGGGAGCGGTTCCCCGGGGTGCGGCCCCGGCGCGGGATGACGGATTCCGTGTGCCCGGCCCCGCTGCGCGGCGCGATCCGTACGTGGTTGGCTACACGGGTCCACGGACCACAACGGGGAACGGAGCCCACACGTGATCATCTTCGGGACGTCGTCCAAGGTGATGCAGCTCGCCATGCTGAACCTGCTCTGCGGGTTCTGCGGCAATCCGTCGGCGCACGCGCTGCGCAAGCGGGTCACCAAGTTCTCGCTGTTCTTCATCCCGCTGTTCCCCATCGCGCCGGCCAAGCACTCGTTGCAGTGCACCTTCTGCGGCGGACACAGCGAACTGAGCAAGGAGAACGCCGAACAGCTCCTCCAGCAGGGCGGCGGCGCGCCGCAGGGACCCCCGCAGGGCATGCCCCCGCAGGGCAACCCCTACGCGGGCCAGGGCCCCGCGCCGCAGCAGGGCGGGGGAAACCCGTACGGAGGCCCGTACGGGAACCCGTACCAGTCCTGAGCCGGGTCAACGGCCGGCGGGCCGGCGGCCGGCGCCGTCGTCCAGGAGGGCGCGGAGGGTGCCGATCCGGTTCGTGGTGACCGAATCGGCGCCCAGCGCGAGCAGCCGCCGCATCGTGCGGCGGCTGTCCGCCGTCCAGGCCGAGACGAGCAGGCCGCGCTCGTGCAGCCGGTCCGTGAGCTCCCGGTTCAGCAGCCCGAAGGGGAGGTTGAGCCAGCGCGGGCGTACCGCCTCCAGCAGCGAGTCCCGTACGGGCGCCGCGCGTTGCCAGGTCAGCGACAGCTCGGCCGCCGGGTCCGCGGCCCGCACCGCGCGCATCGCCGCGGGCCCTCCGCAGTAGTAGACCCGGTCGCCCGCGCCGGTCTCCCGTACGACGCCGAGCGCGGCGGGCACGGCCGCCGGGTCCGGGAAGTCGATCAACGTGCGCGCCCCCGCCGTCACTTCGAGCGCCGCCTCCAGCGTCGGCACCCCGCCTGCCTGCCCCGCCGTGCGCTCCGCCAGGTCCTTCGCCGTGAGGGAGCGCACCGCGCGCTCGATCCCCCACAGCCGCTCCAGGGTGCGGTCGTGCAGCACCACGGGGACCCCGTCGCGGGTCAGCCGCACATCGAGCTCCACCGCGTCGGCCCCCGCCGCGAGGGCCGCGCGGAAGGCGGTGAGGGTGTTCTCGCGCGCGGCGTACGGGGCGCCGCGGTGGGCGACGGCGGTGACTGCCGGGTGCTGTGCTCGTCCGTGCACGGGTGTTCTGGATCCCTTCGCTGTCAGTGCTTCTGGCGCCAGGCGGCGGTGTAGGCGTCGATCTCCTCGGAGATCCGCCGCTTGCCCCCGGCATCCAGGAAGGACGCGTCCACGGCGTTCTTCGCCAGCCCCGCGATCCCCTCCGCGTCCAGGCCCAGGAGCCGTGCCGCGATGCCGTACTCGGTGTTCAGGTCGGTGCTGAACATGGGCGGGTCGTCGCTGTTGACCGTGACCCGCACCCCTGCCTTCACCATGTCCTTGATCGGGTGCTGCTCCAGGTCGTCCACGGCGCGGGTGGCGATGTTGGAGGTCGGGCACACCTCCAGCGGGATGCGGTGCTCGGCCAGGTGCTCCAGCAGCTTCGGGTCCTGCGCGGCGCTGGTGCCGTGGCCGATGCGCTCGGCGCGCAGCTCGGTCAGCGCGTCCCACACCGTCTGCGGGCCCGTGGTCTCGCCCGCGTGCGGAACGCTGTGCAGGCCGGCGGCGATGGCGCGGTCGAAGTACGGCTTGAACTGCGGCCGCTCCACGCCGATCTCGGGACCGCCGAGCCCGAAGGAGACCAGGCCGTCCGCGCCCAGCGAGGTGTCGGTGGCGATCCGCGCCGTCTCCTCGGCCGCGATCAGACCCGCCTCGCCGGGGATGTCGAAGCACCAGCGCAGCACGACGCCCAGCTCCCGCTCGGCCGACCTGCGCGCGTCCTCGATCGCCTCGACGAACGCCGCGTCCGGGATGCCGCGGCTGGTGGAGCTGAAGGGGGTGACGGTCAGCTCCGCGTACCGCACGTTCTGCCGGGCCATGTCCCGGGCGATCTCGTGGGTGAGCAGCCGCACGTCCTCGGCGTCCCGTATGAGGTCGACCACCGAGAGGTAGACCTGCACGAAGTGGGCGAAGTCGGTGAAGGTGAAGTACTCGGCGAGCGCCTCGGGATCGGCCGGCACCTTCGAGTCGGGGTGCCGCGCGGCGAGCTCCGAGACGATGCGCGGGGACGCGGAGCCGACGTGGTGCACATGCAGCTCGGCCTTGGGAAGCCCGGCGATGAACGCGGTGAGGTCAGACAACTCGTCCTCCGGTGATGAGTGGGTCCGGATCATCGTATGCGGGCCTCTGCGGCCGTCGGGAACGGCCGAATAGCATGGCCGGACGACCAGCGCGGGAGGCGACATGGCAGAGGGGAACGGGCAGTCAGGGCAGCCCGGCGACGAAGGGGAGCGGCGCAAGCGCGAGGCGGCACAGGAGCCCACGGTGACCGGCTTCCCCGTGGGCACGGGGCCGCCGCCGATACCCCAGGCACCGCAGCAGCCCCAGGGCTCCGCGGGACAGCAGCAGTTCGGCCCGTACGGACAGCAGGGGCAGCAAGGCCAGGGCCCTCAGGCGCAGCACGGTCAGCAGCCGCCCGCGCAGCCGGGCCCCTACGGGTCGCCCTACCAGGCGCCGCAGGGCGGGACTCCCGGGGCTCCCGCCTACGGCTATCCCGCGACGCCGGCGCCGCCCGCCGCGCACTCCGGCTACGCCGCGCAGCCTCCCTACCAGGGCTATCAGGGCCAGCAGGGCTATGCGGGCGGCTACGGCTACGGCTGGCAGGCCGCGAAGCCGGAGGGCAACGGGCAGGCGGTCGCCGCGCTGGTCCTCGGCATCATCAGCCTCGTCGCGATCATGACTTGCTGGGGCAGCTTCCTCGCCGTGTTCACCTCGATCGTGGCGATCTGCCTCGGGGTGTCGGGACGCCGCAGGGCGCAGGGCGCGGCGGGTCCGGCGCACGGGCAGGCCACCGCCGGGCTGGTCATGGGGATCATCGGCGCCGTGTTCTCGGTGGTGATCGCCGTGCTGATCACCGTGGGGCTGGCCATGGCGCCGGGCATGAGCGACACCGACTCCGGCACGGACCACGACTACGGCGAGTCCGTGAACGCGCACTCCGCCGTCGCCCTCACGCTCCACACGTGAATCAATAGGCCGCTGCCGCCGGGGGGTTCAGATTCCGTCGCGTAATCAAAAAACCGCGACGGAATCCCTTGTTGGATGATCCGGCCCCTGTCAGGATCCCGCCAGGCACAGTGATCCGCCCAGGCACAGGCAGGAGAGCACGATGGTCCAGCGCTTCGACGTGTACGCGCGGTTCTCCGAGGGGGCGCAGCACATCGGCGGCCGCCCCGCGCACGGAACCTCGGGCCGCACCCACGCGGTGACCGACCCCGCGACCGGTGAACCGGTCCTGGAGTACCGCCTCGCGGGGCGCGCCGACGTGGACGCCGCGGTCTCGGCCGCCGCGCGGGCCCTGCCCGAGTGGGCCGGGGCCACACCGGGCGAGCGCTCCGACGCGATGCACGCCTGGGCGGCCGAACTGCACCGGCGCACCGACGAGTTCGTGTACGCGGAGTCGCTGCAGTGCGGCAAGCCGCTCAAGCTGTCCCGCGAGTTCGACGTCCCCGGCTCCTTCGACAACGTCTCCTTCTTCGCGGGGGCGGCGCGCCAGCTCCCCGGGGTCGCCGCCGCCGAGTACAGCGGCGAGCACACCTCGTACGTACGCCGCGAGCCGGTGGGCGTCGTGGGGTCCGTCGCGCCGTGGAACTACCCGCTCCAGATGGCCGCGTGGAAGGTGCTCCCGGCCGTCGCCGCGGGCAACACGATCGTGCTGAAGCCCTCCGAGCTCACGCCGCTGACCTCGCTGATGTTCGCCGAGGCCGCGCGGGCCGCTGGCATCCCCGACGGTGTGGTGAACATCGTGACCGGCGCGGGGCGTGACGCGGGCGAGGCCCTGGTCTCGCACCCGGACGTCGCCATGACCTCCTTCACCGGCTCGACGGAGGTGGGCAAGCGGGTCGCCGAGCTGGCCACCGCCACGGTCAAGCGGCTCCACCTCGAACTGGGCGGCAAGGCCCCGTTCCTGGTCTTCGACGACGCCGACCTGGACGCCGCCGTGCAGGGCGCGGTCGCCGGCGCGCTGATCAACAGCGGCCAGGACTGCACGGCCGCGACCCGCGCCTATGTGCAGAGGCCGTTGTACGACGCGTTCGTGAGCGGTGTCGCCGAGCTGATGAGCCAGGTGCGGGTCGGCGACCCCTTCGCCGACGGACCCGGCGGCACGGACATCGGCCCGCTCATCTCGCACGCGCACCGCGACCGGGTGGCGGGCTTCGTCGACCGCGCCCGCTCGTACGCCACCGTGGTGACCGGCGGTGAGGCGCCCGGCGGTGAACTCGCCAAGGGCGCCTACTACTTGCCGACCGTGGTGACCGGCGCGCCCCAGGACAGCGAGATCGTGCAGCGCGAGCTCTTCGGGCCCGTGCTCGTGGTGCTGCCCTTCGACGGCGACGACGAGGGACTCGCGCTGGCCAACGACACCCCGTACGGCCTGGCCGCCTCGGCGTGGAGCCGCGATGTGTACCGCACCCAGCGCGCCTCGCGGGAGCTGCGCGCCGGGTGCGTGTGGCTCAACGACCACATCCCGATCATCAGCGAGATGCCGCACGGCGGCTACAAGGCGAGCGGCTACGGCAAGGACATGTCGGCGTACTCGTTCGAGGAGTACACGCAGGTCAAGCACGTGATGTCGGATGTCGTGGGGGAGCCGCGCAAGGACTGGCACCGCACGGTCTTCGGCGACCGCTGACCGCAGACCGCGGACGAGCACGCGGGACCGAAGACCAGCACGGGGGACCGACCGGCGACCTCACCGCCCCGACGACCGCTGACCCACCGCCGACGACCGCTGACCACGGCTGACCGGCCGCCGACCCGGAAGGCAGTTCACGATGGATCTGTACGACGGCATGCCCGAGCCCGTGCGCAGGGCCTGGGAGCGGAGCCTGACCAGCGGCCGCGCCGCGATGTCCCGGCGCAGGCTGCTCGCCGCGGGCTCCGCCGCGGCCGGCGCCTCGCTGCTCGGCGCCTGCGGCATCCCCCCGGCCAAGGGCAACGCGGGTGGCACCGAGCGCCGCGACCCCGACCACTCCCGCACGGAGAAGGTCCTCAACTTCGCCAACTGGCCGCTCTACATCGACGTCGACGACAAGGACAAGAAGAAGCGCCCCACCCTCGACCGCTTCGAGCGGGAGAGCGGGATCAGGGTCAAGTACGTCGAGGACATCAACGACAACAACGAGTTCTACGGGAAGATCAAGCCGCAGCTCGCGGCGGGCCAGGACACCGGGCGCGACCTGATCTGCCTCTCCGACTGGATGGCGGCGCGCGTCATCAGGCAGGGCTGGGCGCAGCGGCTCGACCAGGGCCGCATACCGCACGCGGTGACCAACCTGGAGGACCGCTTCCGCACAGCGCAGCACGACCCGGGGCGGCAGTTCAGCTACCCGTGGGCCGGGACCGCCTGCATCATCGCGTACAACAAGAAGGCCACCGACGGGCGGAAGGTCACCAGCGTCAGCCAGCTCCTGGACGACGGCGCGCTGGAGGGCCGGGTGTCGATGCTGACCGAGATGACCGACACCGTCGGGCTCACGATGCTCGACATGGGCGTGGACAGCGAGAAGTTCACGGACGACGACTTCGACGCGGCGATCGCCCGCATCCAGAAGGCCGTGGACCGCAAGCAGCTCCGCCGCTTCAGCGGCAACGACTACCTGGACGAGCTCAATTCCGGTGACATCGCCGCCTGTCTGGCCTGGGCCGGCGACATCGTGCAGCTCAGGATCGACAACCCGGACATCGAGTTCGCCGTGCCGGAGCGCGGCTACCTCTTCGGCACCGACGACCTGCTGATCCCCTCCAAGGCCCGGCACCGCGCGAACGCCGAGGCGCTGATCGACTACTACTACCGGCCGAAGGTCGCCGCCGAGCTGGCCGCGTGGGTCAACTACATCTGCCCCGTCACCGGCGCGAAGGCCGAGATGGAGAAGATCGACAAGGAGATCGCGCGGAACGAACTGGTCTTCCCCGACAGGGAGATGATCGCGCGGGGCAAGAACTTCCGCCCCATGACGGGGGAGGAAGAGATCCGCTACGAGAAGAAGTTCAGCGCCCTGATCGGCGCGTGAGCCCCCTCCGCGTCCTCCCTCTCTCCCTCCGCCTTCCCCGTAACGAGGTATGCCCATGACCATCACGCTGCGCGGCATCCGCAAGGACTTCGGCGACTTCACGGCCGTCCATCCGCTCGACCTCACCATCCCCGAGGGCTCGTTCTTCGCCCTGCTCGGCGCCTCGGGCTGCGGAAAGACCACCACCCTGCGCATGGTCGCGGGTCTTGAGGAGCCCTCCGGCGGCACCGTGCTGCTGGGCGAGGACGACATCACGGCGCTGCCCCCGCACCGCCGCCCGGTCAACACCGTCTTCCAGAACTACGCGCTCTTCCCGCACCTGGACGTCGCCGACAACGTGGCCTTCGGCCTGCGCCGCCGCGGCATCAAGTCCGTACGCAAGCAGGTCGGGGAGATGCTGGAGCTGGTCCAGCTCGGCGGCATGGGCGGGCGCAAGCCCCGGCAGCTCTCCGGCGGCCAGCAGCAGCGCGTCGCGCTCGCCCGCGCGCTGATCAACCGCCCCCAGGTGCTGCTCCTGGACGAGCCCCTGGGCGCCCTCGACCTCAAGCTGCGCCGCCGGATGCAGCTTGAGCTCAAGCGCATCCAGGAGGAGGTCGGCATCACCTTCGTGCACGTCACCCACGACCAGGAGGAGGCCATGACGATGGCCGACCAGGTCGCCGTGATGAACGCGGGCCGGGTCGAGCAACTGGGCGCCCCCGCCGAGCTGTACGAGCATCCGCGCTCCACCTTCGTGGCCAACTTCCTCGGCACCTCCAACCTCATCGAGGCCCGGGTCACCGACACGGCCGGCGGCGAGATCCAGCTCAAGGCCGAGGGCGCCGAGGGCACCCTGCGCCTGCCCGCCGAGCGCTGCGCCACCGCCGAACCGCCGGGCACGGGCGACCGCGTGCTGATCGGCGTACGCCCGGAGAAGATCTCCCTCGCGCACGCCGACGACGGGGCGCGGGTGCCCGAGGACCGCAACCGGCTGACCGGGCGCATACGCGACGCCAGCTACCTCGGGGTGTCCACGCAGTACCTGATCGACACCCCCGCATGCCCCGAACTCGCCGTGTACGCGCAGAACATGGAGCGCGACACCCGCCTCGCCCCGGGCGCCGAGGCCGTACTGCACTGGCGGCCCGCGCACACCTTCGCGCTGGACGCCTCGCAGGACGCCGGCGCCGGCACGGCCCGCGCCGAGGAGAGCGCGGCGCCGGAGAGCGGAGTCGCGGAGAGCGAGGGGGCGCAGGCATGACGGCCGTCCTCCCCGCCGGGGCCTCGGGAGCACCGCCGGAGGGCGGCGCGCCCGAGGAGGAGAAGCGCCCCGCGCGGCGCCGCCTCACCCCGTACTGGCTCCTGCTGCCCGCCGGGCTGTGGCTCGCGGTCTTCTTCGCCGCGCCGCTCGTCTACCAGGCCTCGACCTCGGTGCAGAGCGGTTCGCTGGAGGACGGCTTCCGCGTCACCTGGCACTTCGCCAACTACACCGACGCGCTCGCCTCCTACGGCCCGCACTTCCTGCGGTCCTTCCTGTACGCCGCGATCGCCACCGTGCTGTGCCTGCTGATCGGCTACCCGCTCGCCTACACCCTCGCCTTCCGCGCGGGGCGCTGGCGGAACGTGCTGCTGGTGATGGTCATCGCGCCCTTCTTCACCAGCTTCCTGATCCGCACCCTGGCGTGGAAGACGATCCTCGCGGACGAGGGGCCCGTGGTCTCCGCGCTCCACGGGCTGCACGTGCTCGACGTGACCGGCTGGCTCGGGCTCACCGGGGACGACAGGGTGCTGGCCACGCCGCTCGCCGTGGTGTGCGGGCTCACGTACAACTTCCTGCCGTTCATGATCCTGCCGCTCTACACCTCGCTGGAGCGCATCGACACCTCGCTGCACGAGGCGGCCCGCGACCTGTACGCCACCCCGGCCACCACCTTCCGCAAGGTGACCTTCCCGCTGTCGCTGCCCGGCGTGGTCTCCGGCACCCTGCTCACCTTCATCCCGGCGTCGGGCGACTACATCAACGCGCAGCTCCTGGGCTCGCCGACCGAGCAGATGGTCGGCAACGCCATCCAGAAGCTGTTCCTCAACATCCTCGACTACCCGACGGCCGCCGCCATGTCCTTCCTGCTCATGGCCCTGATCCTGATCGCCGTCAGCGTCTACATGCGCAAGGCGGGAACGGAGGAGCTGGTCTGATGGGCGTCCTGGAAACCCGGCCCGTGCGCTGGCTGCGCCGCCACCTCGTCGTCCTCGCGGGGCTCGCAGCCCTCGGCTACATGCTGCTGCCGAACCTCGTCGTCACCGTCTTCTCCTTCAACAAGCCCGCGGGGCGCTTCAACTACGAGTGGCGGATGTTCTCCACCGACGCGTGGACCGACCCGTGCGGCGTCGCCGACCTGTGCGGCTCGCTCGGGCTCAGCCTGCGGATCGCGCTGCTCTCCACGCTCGCCGCCACCGCCTTCGGCACCCTCGCCGCCTTCGCGCTGGGCCGCTACCGCTTCCGCGGCAAGAGCGGGGTCAACGCGCTGATCTTCCTGCCGATGGCCATGCCCGAGGTCGTGATGGGCGCCTCGCTGGGCACCCTGTTCCTCAACATGCGCGTCGGCTTCGGCTTCGCGACGATCCTGATCGCGCACATCATGTTCTGCCTCAGCTTCGTGATCGTCGCGGTCAAGGCGCGGGTGATGAGCCTCGACCCGCGGCTTGAGGAGGCCGCGCGCGACCTGTACGCGGGGCCGCTGCAGACCTTCCTGCGGGTCACCCTGCCGCTCGCCGCGCCGGGCATCGCCGCCGGTGCGATGCTGAGCTTCGCGCTGTCCTTCGACGACTTCATCATCACCCAGTTCAACGCCGGGCCCTCCACCGTCACCTTCCCGATGTTCGTCTGGGGAGCGGCGCAGCGCGGAGTGCCCGTGCAGGTCAACGTGATCGGTACGGCGATGTTCGTGATCGCCGTCGTCATCGTGCTGGCCGGGCGGCTGACCACCGCCCGCCGCGCCAAGAGGAGCCGCTGATACCGATGCACACGCCCACCCCCATGTCCACCTCCGCCTCCGGCCTCTCCTCCGACCCCGCTTCCGCGCCCGCCTCAGCCGAGTCGCCCGCCGTCCTGCGCTCCCTCGCCGACGCGCGGCCCGCCCCGTACTGGCTGGACGACCCCGCGCACCGCCCCGAGCCGCACTCGGCGCTGGCCGGCGACGAGCGCTGCGATCTGCTCGTGATCGGCGGCGGCTACAGCGGGCTGTGGACCGCGCTGCTCGCCAAGGAGCGGGACCCGGGCCGCGACGTGGTGCTCATCGAGGGCGACGCGATCGGCTCGGCCGCCTCGGGCCGCAACGGCGGCTTCTGCGCGGCCTCCCTCACCCACGGCTTCGCGAACGGGCTCGCGCGCTGGCCCGAGGAGATCACCGCGCTGGAGGAACTCGGCGCGCGCAACCTCGACGGCATCGAGGAGGCGGTCGCGCGCTACGGCATCGACTGCGACTTCGAGCGCACCGGCGAACTCGCCGTCGCCACCGCCCCGCACCAGGCCGAGGAGCTGCGCGAGGAGGCGGAGGAGGCCGAACGCCTCGGCATGGGCGAGGGCTTGACCTACCTCGACCGCGACGCGGTGCGCGACCAGGTCGACTCGCCCACCTTCCTCGCCGGGCTCTGGGACCGCGACGGCGTCGCCATGCTCAACCCGGCCCGCCTCGCCTGGGGCCTGGCACGGGCCTGCGCCGGGGCGGGCGTACGGATCTACGAGCGCACCCCGGGCCGCGAGCTCGTCCAGGACGGCCCGCGCGGGATGGCGGTGCGCACCCCGTACGGGCGGGTGTGGGCCCGTCAGGTCGCCCTCGGCACCAACGCGTTCCCCTCCCTGGTGCGGCGGGTGCGCCCGTACGTGGTGCCGGTGTACGACTACGCGCTGATGACCGAGCCGCTGAGCCGTGAGCAGCGCGCGGCGATCGGCTGGGCGCAGCGGCAGGGGCTCTCGGACAGCGCCAACCACTTCCACTACTTCCGGCTGACCGCCGACGACCGCATCCTGTGGGGCGGTTACGACGTGCTCTACCACTACGGGAGCCGCCTCGCCGCTGACTACGACCAGCGCCCCGAGACCTTCCGCAAGCTCGCCGGGCACTTCTTCCGCTGCTTCCCGCAGTTGGAGGGCCTGCGCTTCACGCACACCTGGGGCGGGGCCATCGACACGTGCTCCCGTTTCTCGCCGTTCTTCGGTACGGCGCACGGCGGGCGGGTCGCCTATGCGGCGGGCTACACCGGGCTGGGCGTGGGGGCCACCCGCTTCGGCGCCGAGGTGATGCTCGACCTGCTGTCGGGGGAGCGGACCGAGCGCACCGAACTGGAGATGGTCCGCAAGAAGCCGCTGCCCTTCCCTCCGGAACCGGTCCGCTGGGCGGGCATCGGCCTCACCCAGTGGTCGCTGTCGCGCGCCGACTCCCGCGCGGGACACCGCAATCTGTGGCTGCGCGCGCTGGACAAGGTGGGCATGGGCTTCGACAGCTAGCGGCGTACGGGGCCTCGGTGGCGGCCCTCGTAGCCGGTGCCTCTCCTGTCTCGGCGCCCGAGAAGCAGGTCGTCGAAAAACTTGTGAGAAACCGTGTAAGGAACGGGTCCCGCGGCTCTCTCCCCCCGTGAACAGCACGATGGCGTGGAGAGGCACAACCATGAACGGCAGCGCGGGGGCCAAGAGCGCGATCGAGTGGCTGGCGTCGGTGGCGCCCGATCCGGACGCCTGCCGGTGGGAGTGGGAGCGCAACCCCCTCGGGGTGACGCTGCTGCCCGCCGGCAGGCGCTGGGACGTGCTCATCGTCGGCGGCGAACTCGGCTATCCCACCCTCGATGTGCTCACCCGGTGTCTGGACCGCCCCGGTCCCGTACTCGCCGACTTCGGGGACTCCCGCATCGGCTACTTCGTGCCGCCGGGCACCGCGGCCCGCTGGATCGGCACCGGCGTGCGCTGCGCGGGGCGCGGCACCTGGATCGTGGTGCCCTACCCCGGGGGCCGGGGCACCGGCGGGGTGCGCTGGCTCATCCCGCCGGACGGCTCGGGCACCCTCACCGACCCGGCGCTCCTCGAACTCGCCATGCACGAGGCGGCGGCGCGGATCGCGTCACAGGGCGGGGGCGGCGACGCGGGTCAGGACTGACGCCGGGTGGTGGTACGCCGATGTGCCCGGCGTACCACCGCCGTTGCCGCCACGAGCAGCAGCCAGCCCAGGCACCAACTGGCCAGCACGTCCAGCGGCCAGTGGTAGCCGCGCCAGACGAGCCCGATGCCGTTCAGCGCGGTCAGCACGGTGGAGGCGGCCCACGCGATGCGGGCACGGACGCGGTCCAGCACGCCGTGCGCGAGCGCCAGCGCCGCGCCGCCGAAGGCGACGGCCGCGGTCGCCGCGTGCCCCGAGGGGTAGTAGCCGGTGCCGCCGAGCGGTCCCGGGCGGTCGATCCAGAGCTTGAGGAGGGAGACGAGCACCGGCACGGCGGCCATGGCGAGCGCGTACGCGGCCGGCAGCAGCCACCGCCGGGTCCGCCGTCCCGCGTACGCCAGAGCCGCGGCGAGCAGGGGGAGGGCGACCGCCATGTTGCCGAGGTCCGCGAGGAGTTCGGCGAACGCGGTGGCCGGGGCGTGCCCTCGCAGAGCGGCCCCCGCGTGCTCGTCGGTGGCGCGCAGCGGCCCGTGCGCGGCGACCTGCCAGGTCAGCAGCGCGAGCACCACGAGCGGGACGAGCCAGGCGAGCAGGCTCAGAAGAGGGGAGAAAGGAGCCGACCGCTCCGGAACAGGGGGGAGAATTCCGGAGCGGTCGTTGCGACCGGGGGTCCGCGAGTCCCGGGGGGTGTGGAACAAGCGGCCTTCCGATCGGTGAGGAGCGTGCGCGAGGGCACGACCGGGCCGTTCTTGGGGAGAGACGGCTCGGACCGGGCGTGAGGGACGCCGTCCCCCGTTACCCGGCATCTGGAGAAACCGTACGGCAGGGGCCCGGACCCGGACAGGCGGATTACGGTCCGGACATGGCCCCCGCACACATTCTTCACGCTGCGCTCCGAGGCGCCGGAGAGCGCCTCGGAGCGTGCGGGTGTGCGTCGGCGTGCGGCCCGCGCGTGGCCGGCGTACGGTCGGCGCGCGTCAGAGCGCGGCGAGCGCGCTCTCCAGCACGTCGATGCCCTCGTTGAGCAGCTCCTCGCCGATGACCAGCGGGGGCAGGAAGCGCACCACGTTGCCGTAGGTG
Source organism: Streptomyces odontomachicola (assembly GCF_039605595.1). Classification (NCBI taxonomy): domain Bacteria; kingdom Bacillati; phylum Actinomycetota; class Actinomycetes; order Kitasatosporales; family Streptomycetaceae; genus Streptomyces; species Streptomyces odontomachicola. The sequence continues at coordinate 281,041 of NZ_JBCFOK010000009.1, read as the reverse complement.
CCGGTGGTCAGCACGAGCAGGCCGCTCTGGTGGCACGCCTTGGCCAGCTTCGCCGTGGCCTCCGGGTTGGGGTCCTTGGTGCCCGGCTTCACCAGCTCGATCGCGAGCATCGCGCCGCGGCCGCGCACGTCGCCGATCACGTCGTGCTGCCCGGCCAGCTTCTCCAGCCGGGGCTTCATGATCTCCTCGATGCGCTTGGCGCGGGCGTTCAGGTCCTGCTCGCGCATCGTCTCGATCGCGCCGAGCGCCGCGGCGCAGGCGACCGGGTTGCCGCCGTAGGTGCCGCCCAGGCCGCCGGAGTGCGCCGAGTCCATGATCTCCGCGCGCCCGGTGACGGCCGCCAGCGGCATGCCGCCCGCGATGCCCTTCGCCGTGGTGATCAGGTCGGGCACGATGCCCTCGTCCTCGCACGCGAACCACTGGCCCGTACGGCAGAACCCGGACTGGATCTCGTCCGCGACGAACACGATGCCGTTGTCCTTGGCGAACTGCGCGACGCGCGGCAGGAAGCCCTTGGCCGGCTCGATGAACCCGCCCTCGCCCAGCACCGGTTCGATCACGATGGCGGCCACGTTCTCGGCGCCGATCTGCTTGGTGATCTGGTCGATGACCTGCGCCGAGGCCTCCTCGGCGCAGTTTTCGGGACCGGTCAGCCAGCGGTAGGGGTAGGCAAGCGGCACCCGGTAGACCTCGGGCGCGAACGGTCCGAAGCCCTGCTTGTAGGGCATGTTCTTGCTGGTCAGCGCCATCGTGAGGTTGGTGCGGCCGTGGTAGCCGTGGTCGAAGACGACGACCGCCTGGCGCCCGGTGTGCACCCGCGCGATCTTGACGGCGTTCTCCACCGCCTCGGCGCCGGAGTTGAACAGCGCGCTCTTCTTCGCGTGGTCGCCGGGGGTGAGCTTCGCCAGCTCCTCGCAGACCTCCACGTACGGCTCGTACGGGGTCACCATCACGCAGGTGTGGGTGTAGTCGGCGACCTGCTGGGTCACGCGGCGCACCACGTGCTCGGCGCTGTTGCCGACCGAGGTCACCGCGATGCCGGAGCCGAAGTCGATGAAGGAGTTGCCGTCCACGTCCTCCAGCACACCGCCGCCCGCGCGCCGGGCGAAGACGGGCAGCACGGCGCCGACGCCGGCCGCCACGGTGGCCTCCTTGCGGGCCGCCAGCTCCTGGGACTTCGGTCCCGGAATCGCGGTGACGACGCGGCGCTCCTGGGGAAGGGCGGGCCCTCCGGACAGTTCCGTCATCGTGCTCATAACGCTCTCCTCAGGAGAAAGAGGGTGTGCAGGTACGTCTGTCGCAGGCTAGGCGCAGGGTGGCCGGTCAACCATCTACCGCTGAGGAGCAGTGCCCGCGGCGTGTTGGCCGCGACGGACATTGGCAGGGAGCCCCGCCACGGCGGGCCCCGCGCGGCACACGGCGGGCCCAGGGCGGCACAGAGTCGCGGCCGCCGCGCCGCCCGCCGGATGCCAGGGGGCGATACCCGCCGGTGGCCGGGGCCCAACTGTCGTCCCCGGCAGCTAGATTGGGCGCAGGCACCCGCGCCCCGCCCTCAGGCGGGGCGGCCGGGCGCCGCCGGGCACAGGCGCAGCGCGAGGGAGCAGAGGCGGCACATGGAGCAGGGGTCTCCGCACCGCGGGCGGGACGACCGTGAGGACGGTCTTCTCCACAAGGGGAGGCAGCAGCCGGGCGCGGGGGAGCGGCAGGGGCACGGCGTGTCCGCGCCGCCCGTCCCGCCCAGGCCCGCGCATCTGCCCTCGGCCCGTCCGCCGCTGGACGAGTGGCTGCGCGGCAGCCGCCCCGAGGCCGAGCCCGGCATCTGGCGGTACGGCCACGAGCCGCGCGAGCCCGAGGACCCCGACAGGGTCGGCACCCGGCAGCTCCTCGGCGGGGCGCTGCTGGCCCTGCTGGTGGCCTGGCTGGTCTGGTCCCTGATCATGAACGGGTACATCCCGGTCCTCGACTGGATCTACGGCGTCTTCCCCACCTCCTGGGCCTGGGGCGGCGACTCCCACTCCCAGGTGGGGAGCCTGCTCTTCAACTACCTGATCGTGTACGGCATCCCGCTCGCCCTCATCCTGTACGTGGCGGCGCGGGCCGGCCGCTGGCCCGAGGTCTGGCGGCGGTTCCCCCGTGCCTGGATCCGCTCGCTGCGCGGGGACGGCGCCTCCGGGCAGCCCTCCCAGGGCGCGCCAGCGAAGGGCAGGCAGGCGCAGGGCGCGCAGGAGCACCGGGACGCCTGGCCGGAGCTGCGCGGCGCGGGCGAGCACGCCGCGGCCGAGAAGCTGGACGCCGAGGCGGCCGCGGGCCGGATGAGCGACGTGGACTACGCGCGCATCCGCCGCGCCTGGGAGTCGGTGGGCCAACGGCCCGAGCGCCGCCCCGTGTTCACCGACGAGGTGCTGCGCAAGGGCGCCGCGGCCTGCGCGCACCTCTCGGGCGCCCGCGACCTGCCGCACCGCAGCGCCCGGCACGACCTCCTCACCGGCCAGGTCAGGCTCGGCGAGGCGGCCGACACGGGACGCAACCCGCACACCTACCGCGGCACCGGCGTCGCCCTGGAGCCCGGCGTGCTCAGCACCTCGCTGCTGGTGGTCGGCCCCTCGGGCGCGGGCAAGACCAGCAGGGTGGTGCGCCCCGTCGTCGAGTCGTTCTGCCTCCAGGCGCTCACCGGGCGGGCCGCCGTGGTGGCCGTCGGCGCCGAGGGCGGCGGTCTCGGCCCCGACGGCGCGTACGACATGGTGATCAAGCCGGGCCACCCGGAGTCCGCGTACGACCTCGACCTCTACGGCGGCGCCACCGACCCCGACGAGGCGGCGGCGCTGCTGGCCGAGGCGCTGGTCGGCGCCGACCCGCAGGCGGACGTGCGGCGCGCCGCCACGGTGCTGGCCCAGATCATCGGGCCGTTCCGCGTCGCGCACGGCCGCTTCCCCCGGGTGCCCGAGCTCCGCGAGCTGGCCGACGGCGTGCCCGCCGCGGTCGCCGCGCTGCGCGAGGCGTGCGAGGCGGCCGGCAGCCGGCACGCGGGCGCCGCGCTCCGCGAACTCGACGCGCGCGAGCGGCAGTCGGGCCGCCCCGGCGACCCGGGGCCGCTCCTCGCCGACCGCATCGCGCTGCTGGACCGGCCCGCCTTCGCGGGGTTCTTCGGTACGGCGTCGGGCACGGCATCCGGCTCGGCGGCCGACCCGGCGTCCGGCGCGGCCCCAGGCTCGGCGTCCGGCGCGACCTCAGGCTCGGTGCCCGGTGCGGCCGACGGTGCGACGGGCGAGGTGGCCGTGCGCAGTGACGGCGAGGGCGGCCGCGTACCGACGGGACGGCAGGGCCCGGCCCCGTTCTCCATGCGCGCCCTCGACCGGCCCGTCAGGATCCGCGTCGACCTCCCGGAGCGCACGCACGCCGAGGCGTCCAGGCTGCTCGCGCGGCTGCTGCTCGCGCAGTTCTCGGCGGCCGCGCTCGCCCGCGAGGACCGCTCGCTCTTCGCCTGCCTCGCGCTCGACGACGCGGCGCAGACCCTCACCGAGTCCTCGGTCGCGCAGATCCGCCGCCTCCGCTCCGTGAACGCGGGCGTCGTGCTCGGCCTCCGCACCCTGGGCGACGTGCCGGAGGGACTGCGCGCGACGGTGCTCGGCGCGGTCGGCTGCCGCCTGGCGCTGGCCGGGATCACCACCTGGGACGGCGAGGTGTTCGCGCAGTCCTGGGGCCGCGACTGGGTGGAGACCGAGGACGTCACGCACGCGCCCGCCTTCCACGGCGGGCTGGTCGTCCGCTGGGTGCGGGGCATCAGGACCCTGTTCACCGGGGTCCGCGCGACCACCGAGTCGGTCACCGTGCGCCGCGAGCAGCGCGAGCGCTGGTCCGCCTCGGAGCTGGCGAACGAACTGCGCCCCGAGCACGCGGTGCTCTCGCTGACCACGGCGCGCGGGGAGCGCACGCCGCCGATCCTGACAAGGCTTGGAGACTGACGAAGTGAACGAAGTGAGAGCGTGACAACGGAAATGACCGATTTGGCTTCGGCGCCTGTACGGTGAGGACCGTTATGCCACCGACTCTTGCCACGCTCGTACAGCACTCCGCACTCCGGCTCTCCGTGCTCGCGGGGCATGACCGGCTGGACACCCCCGTGCGCTGGGCACACGCCAGCGAACTCACGGACCCCACCCCGTATCTGGACGGCGGCGAGCTGCTCCTGATCACCGCGCTGAAGCTGGACGCCGAGGACACCGAGGGGATGCACGGGTACGTCCGGCGGCTGGCCGAAAAGGGCGTCGTGGGCCTCGGCTTCGCCGCCGGCGTCAACTACGAGAAGGTGCCCGACGCGCTCGTCGACGCCTGCCGCGCGGTGGACCTGCCGCTCCTGGAGGTGCCGCGCCGCACCCCTTTCATCGCCATCAGCAAGGCGGTCTCGGCCGACATCGCGGCCGAGCAGTACCGCGCGGTCACCGCCGGATTCGACGCGCAGCGCGAGATGACCCGCGCCGCGCTCTCCCACGAGGGTCCCTCCGCGCTCCTCGCACGGCTCGCCTCGCAGGTGGACGGGTGGGCCGCGCTGTATGACGCGTCCGGCGCCGTGGTCGCCACCGCCCCCACCTGGGCGGTGCGCCGGGCCGCGCGCTTCGTCACGGACGCCGAGCGGCTGCGCGACCGGCCCGCGCCGGCCAGCGCCGTGGTGAGCGAGACCGAGGCGGGCGACGACCGCGTCGAGCTCCAGTCGGTGGGCAGCGGCCGCCGCGCCAAGGCGGTCCTCGCGGTCGGCACCGCGGCGCCGCTTGGCACGGCCGAGCGGTATGCGGTGCACTCCGCCATCGCCCTGCTGACCCTCACCACGGAGCGCTCCCGCGCGCTCCAGGAGGCCGAACAGCGCCTGGGCGCCGCGGTGATGAGGATGCTGCTCGCGGGCGAGGCCGACCACGCGAGGGCGGTCGCCGGGCGGCTGTACGGCGGGCTGCTGGACGCCCCGATGCGGGTGATCACCGCGGAGCCCGCGACCGGCTCGGCACACCGCGCGCACCGCGCCGTGGGCCAGGCCCGGGTCGCGGGGGATCCGGCGAGCGGGGCGCCCACGCTGATCACCACGTCGGAGGGCCTGGGCGTCCCGGTCCCCGACGAGCTGCCCTCCACCCCGCTCGCGGGTCCGCTGGACACGCTGGCCGACACCATGGAGACGGCCGCCGCGCGCAACGGCGAGGCGGTGCTCGTGGTGCCGGACGGCGGGCGGCTCATCGTGCTCGCCGCGGACGGCGGCGCGGCGGTCGCCGCCTGCGCCCGGTATGCGGCGGCCATCGCCGAGGACGGCGAGAGCGACGCCGGGGGAGCGGGCTCGGCACCCGAGGAGACCGCGGTCGTCGGCGTCTCGGCGCCGGCCGGACTGCCCGCGGTCGCGGTCGCCTTCAAGCAGGCCGACCAGGCGCTCTCGGTCGCCAGACGGCGCGGGGTGCCGCTGGTCGAGCACGAGGACGTGGCGGCCGGCTCCATCCTCCCGCTGCTCTCCGACGACGCGGTGCGCGCCTTCGCCGACGGGCTGCTGCGCTCGCTGCGCGAGCACGACGCGAACGGCCGCGGCGACCTGGTGGCCTCGCTGCGCGCCTGGCTCTCGCGGCACGGCCAGTGGGACGCCGCGGCCGCCGACCTGGGCGTGCACCGGCACACCCTGCGGTATCGGATGCGCCGCGTGGAGGAGATCCTCGGCCGCTCCCTCGACGACCCCGACGTCCGCATGGAGCTCTGGCTCGCCCTCAAGGCCACGAGCTAGAGCCTTCGGCCTCGTACGGACGAGCACGCACGGGACTGCACGTACGGGACAAGGGGGCCGGCCCGGTAGCCGACGCCCCCGTACCCGACACCTCGTACGCGGCAAGGGGACACCGCGGCGCATGCCTCCCGGCGGAATCTGCCGCCACGGATAAGAAGCCGTTCCGCTTCCTGCGCCTACGGTTGCTGTGGACGGCGGGCGACAAGGCGTACGAATCGCCCACGGGTCCTCCGGGGCCCGGCCCCGCCCGCCGCGCCACAGCACCGAACTCCCCATTCCCGAAGGGCGATCCGCAGTGACGACAGCGACTTCCCCGCACGCGTTCTGGCTCGCCGGCCGCCAGGCCACAGGCGACGACACGCTCGACGTCTTCTCGCCGTGGGACGGCCGCCTCGTCGGCGCGGTGAGCCTGTCCACCGACGAGCAGGTCGAGGAGGCGGTGGCCGCTGCCGCCGCCGCGACCGAGGCGTTCTCCGCCACCCCCGCGCACATACGGGCGGCGGCCTTGGACCACGTCGTCGCGCGGCTGACCGAGCGCGCCGAGGAGATCGCGGAGCTGATCTCCGCCGAGAACGGCAAGCCCATGAAGTGGGCGCGCGGCGAGGTCGGCCGCTGCGTCTCGGTGTTCCGCTGGGCCTCCGACGAGGCGCGCCGCTTCAACGGCGGCGAGGCGCAGCGCCTGGACTCCGACGCGGGCGGCACAGGCCGCCTCGCCCTCACCCGCCGCTTCCCGCGCGGCCCGGTGCTGGGCATCGCGCCGTTCAACTTCCCGCTCAACCTGTGCGCGCACAAGGTCGCCCCGGCCATCGCGGCGGGCGTCCCGATCATCCTCAAGCCCGCCCCGGCCACCCCGCTCTCCGCGCTGCTGCTCGGCGAGCTGCTGGCCGAGACCGACCTGCCCGAGGGCTCCTGGTCGGTGCTGACGGTGCCGAACGAGAAGATGGCGGCACTCGTGCAGGACGAGCGGCTGCCGGTGATCTCCTTCACCGGTTCCGAGCCGGTCGGCTACGCCATCCTCGACTCGGTCCCGCGCAAGCACGTCACCCTCGAACTCGGCGGCAACGGCGCCGCGGTCGTCCTCGGCGACTACTCCTCCGACGCCGACCTCGACTGGGCGGCCCAGCGCATCGCGACCTTCTCCAACTACCAGGCGGGGCAGTCCTGCGTCTCGGTCCAGCGGGTGATCGCGGACGAGGCCGTGTACGACCGCCTCGTGCCCAGGATCGTCGCCGCGGTCGAGGCGCTGCGGACCGGCGACCCCTCCGACCCGGCCACCGACGTCGGCCCGCTCGTGCACCAGCAGGCCGCCGAGCGCGTCGAGTCCTGGGTCGACGAGGCCGTCGCGGCCGGCGCCACGCTGCTGACCGGCGGCAAGCGCGAGGGCGCCTCGTACGCGCCGACCGTGCTGGCCGACGTGCCCGCCGGCACCAACCTGGGCCGCGAGGAGGTCTTTGGGCCGGTCATGACCCTGACCCGGGTGGACGGCGAGGAGGCCGCTTTCGCCGCGGTGAACGACTCCAAGTACGGCCTCCAGGCGGGGGTGTTCACGCACGACCTCCAGGCCGCCTTCCGCGCGCACCGCGCGCTGGAGACCGGCGGCGTGATCGTCGGCGACGTGCCCTCCTACCGCGCCGACCAGATGCCGTACGGCGGCGTGAAGCAGTCCGGCATCGGCCGCGAGGGAGTGCGCTCGGCGATGGAGGACTACACGTACGAGCGCGTGATGGTGCTCGCGGGCCTGGATCTCTGAGGTCTGCCACCCCCTGGCAATCGACAATCGTTTTCATGTAGCCTTCCGGTGTCCCCGCCCGGAGGTCCCTCATGGCTGTCCCCAAGCGCAAGATGTCGCGCAGCAACACCCGCCACCGCCGCTCCCAGTGGAAGGCGTCCGCGCCCCAGTTGGTGCCGGTCACGGTGGAGGGCCGCGAGATCAAGGTGCCGCCGCGACTGGTCCCGGCCTACCGCCGGGGCCTGATCGCCCCGCCCGGGGACTGAGTCCCGAGGGCTGAGTCCCGAGGGCTGATCTCCACCCCGTTCCGCCACGGCCCGGCCGGTCCCGTCTCCCCGGCCGGGCCGTGTGCGTTCCGCGTCCCGTACGCGCCCTCGCTGTACCAACTAGTATGTACGGCATGACGCCCAGGCAGCCCCTCCCCGAAACCCCTCCCGCATCCGGCCACTTGGCGGGCGCCGCCGAGCGGCTGGTCGAAGTGACCTGCGAACTCCTCTGGGAGCGCGGCTATGTGGGCACCAGCCCCAAGGCCATCCAGCAGCGCGCCGGGGTGGGCCAGGGCAGCATGTACCACCACTTCACCGGCAAGCCCGCGCTCGCCCGCGCCGCGGTCCTGCGCAGCGCGGAACGGGTGCGCGCGATCGCCGAGGGCGACCTGGGCGGCGACGGTGGCGCGTACGCGCGGGTGCGCCGCTATCTGCTGCGGGAGCGCGAGGCGCTGCTCGGCTGCCGCGTCGGCGGCCTCGCGCAGGACCCCGACGTGGTGGCCGACGCGGCGCTGCGCGGCCCGCTGGAGGAGACCTTCGCCTGGCTGCGCGGAAGGATCGCCGCGGTGCTCCAAGAGGGCCGGGACGGCGGCGAGTTCGACGCGGGCCTCGACCCCGAGGGCACGGCAGCGGCCGTCGTCGCCGTGGTCCAGGGCGGCTATGTGCTGGCCCGCTCCGCCGCCGACCCCGCGCCCTTCCGCCAGTCGGTCGAGGGCCTGCTCGCGCTCCTGGAGGCCCGTACGGCGGCCGGTGTACGCGGATGACCGCCGCCGTCCGCACCGTGCTCGGCGACATCCCCGGCCCTGACCTGGGCCTCTGCGATGCGCACAACCACCTCTTCCTAAGCAGCCCGCGGCTCCCGGGTCAGGAGCTGGACGGCTTCGAGGATGCCGAGGCCGGGCTGCGGAGCTTCGCCGGGGCGGGTGGCGGCACGGTCGTGCAGTGGACCCCGTACGGGATGGGCCGCCGCTCCGGCGCGCTGGTGGAGCTGTCCCGGCGCACCGGCGTGCACCTCGTGGCCGCGACGGGGCTGCACCAGGCGCGGCATTACGCGGAAGGCTCAGCGTGGGACGTGGACGGGCTGGCCGAGCTGTTCACCGGGGAGCTGACGCGCGGTGTACGGGGCGCCGCGTGCGGAGAGGCGCCCCGTGCCGGGCTGATCAAGGTCGCGGACGGCCCCCAGGGGCTGGACGCGCACGCGCGCCGCACCCACCGTGCCGCGGCCCGCGCCCACCACGCGACGGGTGCGCCCATCGCCGTACATCTGGAGCGGGGCACCGGGGGCACGGACGTACTCGCCCTGCTCTGCGGGGAGTTGGACGTGCCGCCCCACCGCGTACTGCTCGGGCACCTCGGCCGCTGCCCCGACCCGCGCACGCAGCGCGAGGCGGCGCGCTCGGGCGCGTGGCTGGCCTTCGACGGCCCCTCGGCGCCGCGGCTGCTGGACAGCCTGGCCGCGCTCGCGGAGGCCGGCCACGGCGACCGGCTCCTCGTCGGCGGCGACCTCACCACGTACGAGGCGCACCGCGAACACGGCCTGCGCCACCTCCCCGGCGCGCTCCGCACACACCTGGAGCGGAGGCTCGGGGCGAAGGCGGCCGACCAGATCCTGCGCCGCAACCCGTCCGCGGCCTTCGCGGCGGACTGGAGGCCGTAAAAGACCACGGCAGCGGACCGCGGCGCGAAGCGTCGCGGGGAGCCGTCGCAAGGCGCAAGGCCGCCGCAACCACCCACCCGAATCCCGCCGCAGCGGGACGCAACCCCGCACGAGACGGCCCGGCGGTCACAGCGCAAAGTGCGCGTGGAAGCGGCCCTTCCCGCGCGGAGCCTGGTACACACCCCGTGAATCGGGTAGATACGAGCGAGTAGAACCCATCGGTAGTTCTCCGACACGCACCGCGGCGAGGTGAGTGAGATGACCGTCTCCGAGCACACCGTCTCCGAGCGGGAAGCGCGCGAAGTGGCCGAGGCCGCGCGCGAGCAGGACTGGCGCAAGCCCAGCTTCGCCAAGGAGCTGTTCCTCGGCCGCTTCAGGCTCGACCTGATCCACCCGCACCCGGTGCCCGCGGCCGACGACGTACGGCGCGGCGAGGAATTCCTGCGCAAGGCGCGGGAGTTCTGCGAGACGAGGGTCGACGGCGCGCTGATCGAGCGCGAGTCCCGGATCCCGGACGACGTGCTCAAGGGCCTCAAGGAGCTCGGCGCGCTCGGCATGAAGGTCGGCACCGAGTACGGCGGCCTCGGGCTGACCCAGGTGTACTACAACAAGGCGCTGGCCCTCTTCTCCTCGGCCAGCCCCGCCGTCGGCGCGCTGCTCTCCGCGCACCAGTCCATCGGCGTACCGCAGCCGCTCAAGCTGTTCGGCACGGAGGAGCAGAAGCAGCGGTTCATGCCACGCTGCGCGCGTACCGACATCTCCGCCTTCCTGCTCACCGAGCCCGACGTGGGCTCCGACCCGGCGCGGCTGGCCACCACCGCCGTACGGGACGGCGACGACTACGTGCTCGACGGCGTGAAGCTGTGGACCACCAACGGCGTCGTGGCCGACCTGCTCGTGGTGATGGCCCGGGTGCCCAAGTCGGAGGAGAGCAAGGGCGGGATCACGGCCTTCGTGGTCGAGGCCGACGCCGAGGGCGTCACCGTGGAGAACCGCAACGCCTTCATGGGGCTGCGCGGCATCGAGAACGGCGTGACCCGCTTCCACCGGGTGCGGGTCCCCGCCGCGCACCGCATCGGCGCCGAGGGCGCGGGCCTCAAGATCGCGCTGACCACCCTCAACACCGGCCGCCTCTCCCTCCCGGCGACCTGCGTCGGCGCGGGCAAGTGGTGCCTGAAGATCGCCCGCGAATGGGGCGCCGAGCGCGTCCAGTGGGGCCGCCCCGTCGCCAAGCACGAGGCGGTCGGCGGGAAGATGGCCTTCATCGCGGCCACCACCTTCGCCCTGGAGGCGGTCGTCGACCTGGCCTCCCAGATGGCCGACGAGGACCGCAACGACATCCGCATCGAGGCCGCCCTGGCCAAGCTGTTCGGCAGCGAGATGGGCTGGCTGATGGCGGACGAACTGGTGCAGATCCGCGGCGGCCGCGGCTTCGAGACGGCCGAGTCCCTCGCGGCGCGCGGAGAGCGCGGCGTACCGGCCGAGCAGATGCTGCGCGACATGCGCATCAACCGCATCTTCGAGGGCTCGACGGAGATCATGCACCTGCTGATCGCCCGCGAGGCCGTGGACGCGCACCTCTCGGTCGCCGGCGACCTGATCGACCCCGGGAAGTCGATGGGCGAGAAGGGCAAGGCGGCGGTCGCGGCGGGCGGCTTCTACGCGCGCTGGCTGCCCACCCTGGTCGCGGGTGCGGGCCAAGTGCCGGGCACCTTCACCGAGTTCGGCGACCTCGCGCCGCACCTGCGCTATGTGGAGCGCACGGCCCGCAAGCTGGCCCGTTCGACCTTCTACGCCATGTCGCGGTGGCAGGGGAAGATGGAGACCAAGCAGGGCTTCCTGGGCCGGATCGTGGACATCGGCGCCGAGCTCTTCGCGATGAGCGCCGCCTGCGTACGGGCCGAGCGGCTGCGCAGGGACGGCGAGGACGGGCAGGCCGCCTACCAGCTCGCGCACGCGTTCTGCCGGCAGTCCCGCATCAGGGTCGAGGAGCTGTTCGGGCGGCTGTGGACCAACACCGACGAGCTGGACGGCAAGGTCGTGCGCGGCATCCTGGACGGGCAGTACACCTGGCTGGAGGAGGGCGTCATCGACCCCTCGACGGACGGCCCGTGGATCGCGCCGGCCACCCCGGGGCCCAGCGCGAAGGAGAACGTCCACCGGCCCATCCGCTGACCGGAGTCGAGCCGGGGGCCGCGCGGTCCCCGGCGGCTCCCGGCGACGTGGCACGCGCCCCGGAATCCGCGCTCACCCCCGTACGCGCCCGCGTCGGAGATGAGAGATGCATGAGAGCCGGAACGGGTGGTCGGGAGCGCGTACCCGAGCAGCCACAATGGGTCCATGACCGACAGCCCAGCTTCCCTCGCGGACCCGCACCTGCGCCCGTCCGGTGACCCCGGAGGACCGCGCGACATCGTCATCCTCGGCTCGACCGGATCGATCGGCACCCAGGCGGTCGATGTCGTGCTCAGCAACCCCGACCGCTTCCGGGTCACCGGACTCTCCGCCGCAGGGGGGCGGGTGGAGCTGCTCGCCGGGCAGGCGCACAGGCTCCAGGTCCGCACCGTCGCCGTGGCCCGCGAGGACATGGCGATCAAGCTCCGCGAGGCGCTGCGCGCGGAGTACGGCGTGGGGGAGCCCATCCCGCACGTGCTGGCCGGGCCCGACGCGGCCACCGAGCTCGCGGCGAGCGACTGCCACACCGTGCTCAACGGCATCACCGGGTCCATCGGGCTCGCGCCCACCCTCGCGGCCCTGGAGGCGGGCCGCACCCTGGCGCTCGCCAACAAGGAGTCCCTGATCGTCGGCGGCCCCCTGGTGAAGGCCCTCGCCAAGCCGGGCCAGATCGTGCCCGTGGACTCCGAACACTCCGCGCTCTTCCAGGCGTTGATGGGCGGCACACGCCGCGAGGTCCGCAAGCTGCTGGTCACCGCGTCCGGCGGGCCGTTCCGCGGGCGCAGCAGGGACGAGCTGGCCGAGGTCACCCCGCAGGACGCCCTCGCGCACCCCACCTGGGACATGGGCCCGGTCATCACGATCAACTCGGCGACCCTGGTCAACAAGGGCCTGGAGGTCATCGAGGCGCACCTGCTCTACGACATCCCCTTCGACCGCATCCAGGTCGTGGTGCACCCGCAGTCGGCCGTCCACTCGATGGTGGAGTTCACCGACGGTTCGACCCTGGCGCAGTGCGGGCCGCCCGACATGCGGCTGCCGATCGCGCTGGGCATCGGCTGGCCCGACAGGGTGCGGGACGCGGGTCCTGTCTTCGACTGGCAGTCGGCGATGTCCTGGGACTTCTATCCGCTGGACACCGAGGCGTTCCCGTCCGTGCCGCTCGCCGCGCACGTCGGCGAGCTGGGCGGGACGGCTCCGGCCGTGTTCAACGCGGCCAACGAGGAGTGCGTCGACGCCTTTCTCGACGGGCGGCTGCCGTTCACGGGGATCGTGGATACGGTTGCCGCTGTCGTCGAGGAACACGGAACGCCCAACGGAACCGGGCTCACGCTCTCCGATGTCCTCGACGCCGAGACCTGGGCGCGCGCACGCGCCCGTGAACTGGCGACCGCAGCGGCGGAGGCACGCGCATGACGACCCTCATGACCATCCTCGGGATAGTCGTCTTCGTCTTCGGTCTGCTCTTCTCCATCGCCTGGCACGAGCTGGGCCACCTCTCCACGGCGAAGATGTTCGGCATCCGTGTGCCGCAGTACATGGTCGGCTTCGGCCCCACGATGTTCTCCAAGCGCCGCGGCGAGACCGAGTACGGCGTGAAGTGGGTCCCGCTCGGCGGCTACATCCGCATGATCGGGATGTTCCCGCCCGGCGACGACGGGAGCCTGCGCGCCCGCTCCACCTCGCCGTTCCGCGGCATGATCGAGGACGCCCGCGCCGCGGCCTTCGAGGAGCTCCAGCCGGGGGACGAGAAGCGGCTGTTCTACACGCGCGCGCCGTGGAAGCGGCTGATCGTGATGTTCGCCGGGCCCTTCATGAACCTGGTGCTGGCGGTCGTCATCTTCCTCACGGTGCTGATGACCTTCGGGGTCAACACCCAGACCACCACGGTCTCCTCGGTCTCCGACTGCGTGATCCCCGCCTCGGCTCAGAGCGACAAGTGCCCGGCGAAGGCCAAGGACTCCCCGGCCAAGGCCGCGGGCCTCAAGCCCGGGGACAAGATCGTCGCCTTCGACGGGCGCCCGGTCTCCGAGTGGGGCGAGCTCCAGCAGAAGATCCGGGACACCACGGGCGCCGCCACCATCACCGTCGACCGGCACGGTGAGCGGAAGACGCTGAGCGCCGACCTGATAGAGAACAAGGTCGCCAAGTCCGACGGACACGGCGGATACGAGCAGGGCCAGTTCGTCACCGCAGGATTCCTCGGCTTCACCCCGGCCAGCGGCGTCGTGCAGCAGTCCTTCCCGCAGGCGGCCGAGCGCATGGGCGGCATGATGACGGACGGCGTCCAGGCGCTGGTCGCGCTGCCCTCCAAGGTGCCCGACCTGTGGAACGCCGCCTTCGACGGCGCCGAGCGCAAGCAGGACTCCCCGATGGGCGTCGTCGGCGCCGCGCGGGTGGGCGGCGATGTGTTCGCGCTCGACATCCCGCCGACCCAGCGGGTCGCGACGATGCTGCTGCTCGTCGCGGGCTTCAACCTGTCGCTGTTCCTCTTCAACATGCTGCCGCTGCTCCCGCTCGACGGCGGCCACATGGCGGGCGCCGTGTGGGAGTGGCTGCGCCGCGCCTTCGCCAAGGTCGTGCGCCGGCCCGATCCGGGCCCCTTCGACGTGGCGAAGCTCATGCCGGTGGCGTACGTGGTCGCCGGGGTCTTCGTGTGCTTCACGCTGTTGGTGCTCGTGGCGGACGTGGTGAACCCCGTACGGCTGACGGGCTAGCGCGGCTCATGAGCTAGCACGTCCACCAGCGGAGGGGAACCCCGTGTGACCGCGCGAAAGCGGACGGTCAGGCCCCGTTGCCGAGTGAAGGGCGGCCGGTCCCTTTCGGACCGGCCGTCCAACTTTTCCGTACTTCTTCCGTAAATCACAGGCGAGATGTGCTGCGACCGGGTGCCGTGTCGTAACCTCTCCAACCGGAGCCCGTCGATCTCGGGACCTCGTTCCACACCATGGGGTTGCACGCCTGATGACAGCGATTTCGCTCGGAATGCCGGACGTACCGACCAAACTCACGGAGCGCCGCAAGAGCCGCCAGATCCAGGTCGGTCCGGTGGCCGTCGGCGGCGACGCACCCGTGTCCGTGCAGTCGATGACCACGACCCGCACCTCGGACATCGGCTCCACGCTCCAGCAGATCGCCGAACTGACCGCGTCCGGCTGCCAGATCGTCCGGGTCGCCTGCCCGACCCAGGACGACGCCGACGCGCTCCCGGTGATCGCCCGGAAGTCCCAGATCCCGGTGATCGCGGACATCCACTTCCAGCCGAAGTACGTCTTCCAGGCCATCGACGCCGGCTGCGCCGCCGTCCGGGTCAACCCGGGCAACATCAAGAGCTTCGACGACAAGGTCAAGGAGATCGCCGCGGCGGCCTCCGCGGCGAAGACCCCCATCCGCATCGGCGTGAACGCGGGCTCCCTCGACAAGCGCCTGCTGGAGAAGTACGGCAAGGCCACCCCCGAGGCGCTGGCCGAGTCCGCGCTGTGGGAGGCCTCCCTCTTCGAGGAGCACGGCTTCCGCGACATCAAGATCTCGGTCAAGCACAACGACCCGGTCGTGATGATCAACGCGTACCGGCAGCTCGCCGCGCAGTGCGACTACCCGCTGCACCTCGGCGTGACCGAGGCGGGCCCCGCCTTCCAGGGCACCATCAAGTCCTCCGTCGCCTTCGGCGCGCTGCTCTCCGAGGGCATCGGCGACACCATCCGGGTCTCGCTCTCCGCGCCGCCCGCCGAGGAGTGCAAGGTCGGCATCTCCATCCTGGAGTCGCTGGGCCTGCGCCAGCGCCGCCTGGAGATCGTCTCCTGCCCCTCCTGCGGCCGCGCCCAGGTGGATGTCTACAAGCTCGCCGACGAGGTGACCGCGGGCCTGGACGGCATGGAGGTCCCGCTCCGCGTCGCCGTCATGGGCTGCGTCGTGAACGGCCCGGGCGAGGCCCGCGAGGCCGACCTCGGCGTCGCCTCCGGCAACGGCAAGGGCCAGATCTTCGTGAAGGGCGAGGTCATCAAGACCGTCCCCGAGTCGAAGATCGTGGAGACCCTGATCGACGAGGCGCAGAAGATCGCCGAGCAGATGGAGAAGGACGGCGTCGCCTCCGGCGAGCCCTCGATCTCCGTCGCGGGCTGACCCTCTCGCCGACGCATGAGCTGAACCGTTCAGTCAGGCGGGGTACGGGACGCATTCCCCGTACCCCGTCCGGCATGAAAGCGGACCGGGTGGAAACCTGGCGAGGGAGATACAGTGCGAAAAGCTGCTCCCTCCCGGCCACCGGGCCCGTCACGGTGAGGCAAGACCTAACGTGCTGACCACCACATCCACCCGCGTCGTCGACCCCGCCGAGCTCGACGACGTCCTCGCGGTGCTCCACCGCGAGCCCGTGAACAACGCCTTCGTCACCGCCCGCGTCCGGGTCTCCGGGCTCGACCCCTGGCGGCTCGGCGGCGAGATGTGGGGCTGGTATCACCGCGGCCGCCTCGAAGCCCTCTGCTACGCGGGCGCCAACCTCGTACCGCTCTGCGCGGGCCCCGAGGCCGTGCGCGCCTTCGCGGAGCGCGCGCGCAGGCAGGGGCGGCGCTGCTCCTCCATCGTCGGGCCCGAGGGGCCGACCGCGGCGCTGTGGTCGTATCTGGAGCCGCACTGGGGCCCGGCCCGCGAGGTGCGCGCACCGCAGCCGCTGATGATCACCGACAGGCCCTCGGCCGAGGTGCGCCCCGACCCGCTGGTGCGGCGGGTGCGCAAGGACGAGCTGGACGTGGTGATGCCGGCGTGCGTCGACATGTTCACCGAGGAGGTCGGGGTCTCCCCGCTGGCCGGCGACGGCGGCCTCGTCTACCAGGCCAGGGTCGCCGAACTCGTCGGCGCCGGCCGCTCGTTCGCGCGCATCGAGGACGGCCGGGTCGTCTTCAAGGCGGAGATCGGCGCCGCCATACCGCAGGCCTGCCAGATCCAGGGCGTGTGGGTCGCCCCCGACCGGCGCGGCGAGGGCCTGTCGACGGCGGGCATGGCCGCGGTGCTGCGCTATGCGCTCGCGGACGTGTCGCCCGTGGTCAGCCTCTATGTGAACGACTTCAACACCGCGGCGCGCGCCGCCTACAGCCGGGTGGGCTTCCGCGAGTGCGGTGCCTTCATGAGCGTGCTGTTCTGAGCTGCCCGTTCTGAGCGGTCGGGCCGGGTGCGGTGCGCCGCGTACCCGAACGTCCTTTCCCGGTACGTCCGTTACGGAGGCCGTGCGGCCCCGTTCTAGTAACCTCCCCGCATGCTGCATTCGCGCGGGGACACCGACCCCGGGGAGTCCGTCGTCGTCGGTCCGCTCGATCTCGCCTCGCGGGTGGACGACGCGCTCGCCGTGCAGGCCCTCGCCTTCGGCCTCACCGACGACGAGATCGGCGTGCGGCGGCACATCGTGCTGCGGCACCTCACCTCGCCCGGCGCCCGCGCGCTGGGCGCCACCACCCGCGAGGGACGGCTGGCGGGCTTCGTGTACGGGATGCCCAACGACCGCGGCCAGTGGTGGTCCACGGTGGTCGAGCCGTATCTGCGGCAGAACGGCCACGAGGACTGGCTGGACGACTCGTTCGTGATCACCGAGCTGCATGTGCACCCGCGCTACCAGCGGCGCGGCATCGGCCGTGAGCTGATCACCAGCATCACGGACGGCGCGGCCGAGCCCCGTTCGCTGCTCTCCGCGATCGACACCGACAGCCCGGCCCGCGCCCTCTACCACCGGCTCGGCTACCGGGACCTGGCCCGCAGGGTGCTGTTCCCGAGCGCCCCGAGCCCGTACGCGGTGATGGGCGCGCCGCTGCCGCTGAGCCGGGGCTGAACGCGGAGCGCGGAAGTCGTTTTCGCGGCGCAGCGGGGGCCGGATAAGCTCGGGCAGCACATCCGACGAACACCTAATGGGGCCCCACGAACAGACGCGGTCCCGAGCAGGAGTACCTCATGGCAGCCCGAGTGCAGCGCTTGTCCCGGTCCATGCTGAAGACGCTGCGCGACGACCCGGCGGACGCCGAGACGCTCAGCCACAAGCTGCTCGTCCGCGCCGGGTACGTGCGCCGTACCGCCGCGGGCATCTGGACCTGGCTGCCGCTCGGCAAGACCGTGCTGGAGAACGTCACGCGCGTGGTGCGCGAGGAGATGGACGCCATCGGCGCCCAGGAGGTCCTGCTCCCCGCCCTGCTGCCCAAGGAGCCGTACGAGGCGACCGGACGCTGGGAGGAGTACGGCGACCAGCTCTTCCGCCTCAAGGACCGCAAGGGCGGCGACTACCTGCTCGGTCCCACGCACGAGGAGATCTTCACCCAGCTCGTCAAGGACCAGTGCGCGTCCTACAAGGACCTGCCGGTCGTGATCTACCAGATCCAGACCAAGTACCGGGACGAGGCCCGCCCCCGCTCCGGCATCCTGCGCGGCCGCGAGTTCACCATGAAGGACTCCTACTCCTTCGACGTCTCCGACGAGGCGCTCATGGAGTCCTACGCCCTGCACCGCGGCGCGTACCAGCGCATCTTCGAGCGCCTCGGCCTGGACTACCGCATCGTTTCGGCCACTTCGGGCGCGATGGGCGGCTCGGCCTCCGAGGAGTTCCTGGCCCCGGCGCCCGCGGGCGAGGACACCTTCGCGCAGTGCCCCTCCTGCGGGTACGCGGCCAACACCGAGGCCGTCCCCTTCGCCGTGAAGCCGCGGTCCCTGGAGGGGCACCCCGCGGTGGAGGAGCTGGACACCCCGGACACCCCGACCATCGAGTCGCTGGCCGCGCACCTGGGCGTCGACGCCTCGGCCACCCTCAAGAACCTGCTGGTCAAGGTCGACGGCGAGATCACCGCCGTCGGCGTGCCCGGCGACCGCGAGGTCGACATGGGCAAGCTGGAGGAGCAACTCTCCCCGGCCACCGTCGAGTTGGTGACGGCCGAGGACTTCGAGGGCCGCCCGGACCTCGTACGCGGCTACGTCGGCCCGCAGGACGGACTGGCCGGCAAGTCCTTCCGGTACATCGCCGACCCGCGCGTCGCCCCCGGCACCGAGTGGATCACCGGCGCCAACAAGGAGGGCAAGCACGCCCGGCACGTCGTCGCGGGCCGCGACTTCGAGATCGACGACCACATCGACGTCGTCGTGGTCGAGGAGGGCGACCCCTGCCCCAAGTGCGGCACCGGCATCGTGCTGGACCGCGCCATCGAGATCGGCCACATCTTCCAGCTCGGCCGCAAGTACGCCGACGCCTTCGAGCTCGACGTGCTCGGCCAGGACGGCAAGCCGGTGCGGGTCACCATGGGCTCGTACGGCATCGGCGTCTCCCGCGCCGTGGCCGCGCTGGCCGAGCAGACCGCCGACGAGCAGGGCCTGTGCTGGCCGAAGGAGATCGCCCCCGCCGACGTGCACGTGGTCGCCGCCGGCAAGGCCGCGCAGACCGAGGCCGCGCTGGAGGTCGCCGAGAAGCTGGGCGAGGCGGGCGTGCGCGTGATCGTGGACGACCGCGCCGGGGTCTCGCCGGGCGTGAAGTTCACCGACGCCGAGCTCATCGGCGTGCCGAAGATCCTGGTCGCGGGCCGCGGCGTCAAGGACGGCCTGCTGGAGCTCAAGGACCGCCGCACCGGCGAGCGCGAGGAGCTGCCGGTCGACGAGGCGATCGCCCGCCTCGTCGGCTGAGGCACGAGAGGTGAGAAGGGCCGGGGTTCGCCCCGGCCCTTCGTGTGTGCTGAGTACGTGTTTCTGCGTACGTGGTGTGCGGCGCCGCCCCTCAGAGCCAGCCCGCGAACTCCAGCAGCAGCTCGCCGTCCCGCTGTGCTCCGCCCGCGAGCTGCCGTACGCCGGACTCCACCGCGCGGTACAGCGTCCAGCCGCGCAGCCGCTCGCGGTCCACGTCCAGCGAGTCGGCGAGCTTGGTGAGGCGGCGGCGGGTCGCGGCCGGGCCGCCCGGCGAGGCCACCAGGTCGTGCAGTCTGTCCCGTACGAGTCTCGCCAGGTCGAAGGCCCGCTCGCCCACCAGCGGCTCGGGCCCCACCGTCAGCCACCGCGCGCGCTCGGCGTCGGCGGCGAGCACCGCGCCCTGCCGGAAGTCGCCGTGCAGCAGCACCCGTTCGGGCTCGTCGGCGACCAGCGCGCCGCGCAGCTCCAGCGCCTCGTCCACCAGCGGCAGCGCCTCCTCGGGCGCGGCCGAGCGGATGAAGCCGGCCTCGGCCTCGGTGTGCCCGGCGACCGTCTCGATGTGCTCGGCCGCGTTCTCCCCCGGCGGCACCCACAGCCGCCGCGCCGCGGAGACCGCCTCCAGCATCGCCTTCGCCTCGGGCAGCGAGCGCAGGGACATCTCGCCGTGCAGCCGCTCCAGCAGCAGCGCGCCGTCCTCGGGCTCCGAATCCAGGAGCCGCGCGGCGCCGAAGCCGTTCCAGCAGGTCAGCGCCGCGGCCTCGCGCCGTGCGCGGGCGTCGGCCGGTTCGAGGCCCGGCGCCAGCAGCTTCAGCGCGGCCTGGGTGCCGTCGGGTTGCCGCACCAGCGCGACCAGGCTGCTGCGCCCGCCGGGCGAGACCAACCGCTCGGCGGTCAGGTCCCAGCGCTCCAGCGACCGCTCCAGCAGTCCGGGCAGCGCGCCCAGCCAGTCGTCGCCCGCGCGCGCCACGTCCGCGCCGGCCTGGCGCCCCAGCGCCCCCAGGGAGCGCACGAGCCGCTGCGGGGGTTCGGAGGAGAGTGCGGAGGTCATGCGGTCAACGGGGCCTTTCCCAGCGAGGGTTCGTGCGGTGCTTCCGATTCCGGTGAGGGGGCGTGCGGTCTGTCGTCGGGGCCGCGGGCCGAGGCGGGCGCGGGTCGGGAACGGGTGCGGGTCAGAACGAGCCGGTGCGCGGAGTACCCGACCCGGTCGGGCCCGGAGAGCCGGCGCCGCCTCGTTCGGTGAGCCCAGGGAAGGCTACGCCGCCGCCCTTCCACCGCACCGACCGGACCGCCGCCTCGCGCAGCGCCGCCGCCGCGTCCCGCCGGTGACGCGCGCTCCCGGCCCGTACGAGGTCCGCGTACACCACGGCCACCCGGTCCTCCAGCTCGGCCGCCAGACGCATCGCGGCCGCGCCGTCGGGCACCGCGAAGGGCAGCGCGTACGCGGCGGCCGCAGGCGCGGGCTCACCGCCCAGCTCCCGCACCATCCTGCGCAGCGCGTCGCGGCGTGCCCGGTGCGCGTCGTAGCCCTCCCGCGCCTGTCCTGCCCGGTCCTTCTCCACCCGCGCGCCGACCACGCCGTAGCCGTACACCGCCGCGTGCTCGGCGGCCAACGCGGCCTCGGCCGCATCGAGTTCGCTGCTCACGCCGCCTCTCCTCCGTCCCCGCTCCGGCCCGCCTCGCCCAGCAGGTACCCGTGCGCGGCGCCCGCCGCGGCCACCGAGGCGAGCAGCCGCGCCAGCTCGGGCGGCGCGTCCACGAGCGCCTTGGTGTGCGCGTCGGCTGTGGCGCGCTCGGCCTTGACCAGCGCCTCCAGCGCCTTGTCCGGATCCTCCGGCACCTCGGGCGGCTTCTCGCCCTTGGCGCCGCCCTTCTCCGTACGGCCGCCGAAGGCCCCGGCGTGCTGGGCGACCGCGGCGCGCAGCGGGCGCAGCCGCTCCGCCAGGCCTTCGTGCCGCTCCAGCGTCGCGTCGTAGCGGGCGAGCAGGGCGCGGCTGCGGCGGGCGGCTGCTTCCCTCATCCGCGCGGCCTCGGGGGAGCTCTCGTCGTCCGCGTCCCCGCCGCCGCTGCACCCGGCCAGCAGGAGCGGAGCGGTCACGGCACCCGCGGCGGCGAACAGCGAGCGGCGGCGCGGCCGCGCGGTCCCGTGCGCCGCGTCGGCGCCCTCGTGACCCTCGTACGCGGCGGGCACGGGCGTTGCCCGCTCTGGCGTCGGCGGCGGTGCGGGCGACGGTCGCATGCTGCTGAGCTCCTGAACTCGGGCTGCTCAGCCCGGGCGTAGCGAAGTCCACGTGTGGCGGTGATCACCGCCCGGTGAGCGTACCGGTGCGGCCGCGCGCCGCCCCACGGGCCACCCCAGCCGACCTGCGCTCATACCCGTACGTCCCACACATCACGGGCACATGCGACGGATACCCCGGTCTGGTCGGCGGCGCCCGCGGCAGACGATAGTCTTGACGGGGCACGCCCCGGCGCCCTGCGCCCCCGCAGACACCGCCCCCCGAGTTTCAGGTCCCCTACAACAGCACACGCGGCCGAGGAGTCACCCGGATGAGCACCACCCAGAGCGAGAGGCTGCGCGGACTGCTGGAACCGCTTGTCGGCGAGAGGGGGCTGGATCTCGAAGAGATCGAAGTGACCCCCGCAGGCAAGCGGCGAGTTCTCCGCGTCGTCGTCGACTCCGACGAGGGAGTTCAGCTCGACACCTGCGCCGAGGTCAGCCGCGAGCTGTCCGCCGCGCTGGACGAGTCCGACGTCATGGGCGGCGCTCCGTACGTGCTCGAGGTGACCTCTCCCGGCGCCGAGCGCCCGCTCACCGAGCAGCGGCACTACCGCCGCGCCGTCGGGCGGCTGATGAAGGCGCAGCTCACCGAGGAGGAGGGCGGCGGCGAGCTGACCGCCCGCATCGTGTCGGTGGACGACGAGGGACTCGACCTCGAGGTGCCCGGGGTCAAGGGGCGCAAGCCCACGCGGCGCCGCCTCCCGTTCGGCGGGATCGCGAAGGCGCGCGTGGAGATCGAGTTCAACCCGAAGGCCGCGCAGCAGGCGCAGCGCGACGAGTCCGCGGCCGCCGATGACGAGAGCACGAAGGAGGCGTAGCCGTGGACATCGACATGACCGCCCTGCGCGGGCTGGTAAGGGAGAAGGAGATCTCCCTCGATCTTCTGGTCGAGGCGATCGAATCGGCCCTCCTGATCGCATACCACCGCACCGACGGCAGCCACCGCGACGCGCGGGTCGAGCTGGACCGCAAGACCGGTCACGTGACGGTGTGGGCCAGGGAGGGCCGCGAGGACCTCGAAGAGGGCGCGGAGCCGCGCGAGTTCGACGACACCCCGACCGGTTTCGGCCGGATCGCGGCCACCACCGCGAAGCAGGTCATCCTGCAGCGCCTGCGGGACGCCGAGGAGGAGGTCACCTTCGGCGAGTACCAGGGCCGCGAGGGCGACATCGTCGCGGGCCAGGTGCAGCAGGGCAAGGACCCCAAGAGCGTGCTGGTGGACATCGGCCGCCTGGAGGCCATCCTGCCCCCGCAGGAGCAGGTCCCGGGTGAGGAGTACAAGCACGGCACCCGCCTGCGCACCTACGTGGTGCGGGTGGTGAAGGGCGTGCGCGGTCCGTCCGTGACGCTCTCGCGCACCCACCCGAATCTGGTCAAGAAGCTCTTCGAGCTGGAGGTCCCGGAGATCGCCGACGGTTCGGTCGAGATCTCCGCGATCGCCCGCGAGGCCGGCCACCGCACCAAGATCGCGGTGCGCTCGGCGCGTTCGGGCCTCAACGCCAAGGGCGCGTGCATCGGCCCGATGGGCGGCCGGGTGCGCAACGTGATGGCCGAGCTCAACGGCGAGAAGATCGACATCGTGGACTGGTCGGAGGACCCGGCCGAGCTGGTGGCCAACGCGCTCTCGCCGGCCCGGGTCAGCGAGGTCGAGATCATCGACCTGGCCGCCCGTTCGGCGCGCGTGACCGTTCCCGACTACCAGCTCTCGCTGGCCATCGGGAAGGAAGGGCAGAACGCCCGGCTGGCCGCGCGGCTGACCGGCTGGCGGATCGACATCCGCCCCGACACCGCGGACGCCGCGGCGCCGGACGCCGGAGGAGCGCAGGGTCACATCGCGGAACAGGGCTGAAAATTCCGGTAGGGCCCTTACCCCCCAAGGGGTTCGGGCGCTCGGGGAGGTAGACTTAAGCAGTGTCTGACCGGACGCGCGACCGAGCATGCCCCGAGCGCACGTGTGTGGGGTGCCGGGAACGCTCGGGCAAACGCGATCTGCTGCGGGTAGTGCTGACCGGGGGGCGAATTGTCCCCGATCTTCGCGGTACGCTGCCCGGCCGGGGTGCGTATCTGCACCCCGACGCGGCCTGTGTCGAGCAGGCCGTGCGCCGTCGGGCGTTCAACCGGGCCTTCCGGGGCCCGGGGCCGTTCGACACCGTGGAGCTGCGCGAGCACATGCAGCGGATCGGACAGGCAACACCGTAAGACAGCCCGCTCGGAATCCCCGTGCGGGAGAGCAGGTACCTCGCGAGTCGGAAGTAGGTCGAGATTGCGATGAGCACTCGATGAGTACGCGATGAGTACGCCCATGCATAAGTAGCGAAGGTCCGGCGGACGATCCCCCGGGCCGTAAGGAGCGAAGTGGCTAAGGTCCGGGTATACGAGCTCGCCAAGGAGCTTGGGGTCGAGAGCAAGGTCGTCATGGCCAAGCTCCAGGAACTTGGGGAATTCGTCCGTTCGGCGTCCTCGACGATCGAGGCGCCGGTTGTCCGCAAGTTGACCGACGCGCTGGAGGCGGGCGGCACCAACGGTGCCAAGAAGTCCGCCGCCAAGCCCGCGGCGCCGAAGAAGAGCGCCGCCAAGCCCGCCGCACCCAAGCCGGGTGACGGCGCGGCACCGAAGCCGGGGCAGGAGGCCCCGAAGCCCGGCCAGGCTCCCAAGCCGGGCCAGGCACCCACTCCCAAGCCGGGCCCCGAGGCCCCGGCTGCCAAGGGCGACTCCGGCGAGGAGGGCGGCCCGGTGACCCCGGCCGCGCCGAAGCCGGGTCCGCAGGCGCCCAAGCCGGGCCCCGCGAAGCCCGAGTTCACCGCGCCGGCCGCCTCCTCCGAGGCCGCGCCGAAGCCGGGCCAGGCCCCCAAGCCGGGGCAGCAGGCCCCGAAGCCGGGTGCGCCGAAGCCGGGCGGCCAGGGCCCCAAGCCGGGTCCGCAGCAGCAGGGCGGCCAGGGTCAGGGCCAGGGCGGCCAGGGCCAGGGCGGCCGCGGCGGCCAGGCCCCGAAGCCGGGTCAGGCGCCCAAGCCGGGCGGCCGCGGGCAGGGCCCGCGCCCCGGTAACAACCCCTTCACCTCCGGCGGTTCGACCGGCATGGCGCGCCCGCAGTCGCCCAAGCCGGGCGGTGCGCCGAAGCCGGGCCAGGGCCCGAAGCCGGGTCCGCAGCAGGGCGGCGGCCAGGGCCAGGGCGGTCAGGGCCAGGGCGGCCCGCGTCCGCAGGCGCCGGGCGGCGGTCGTCCGTCCCCGGGCAACATGCCGCGTCCGCAGGGCGGCGGCCAGGGTCAGGGCCAGGGCCAGGGCGGTCCGCGCCCCGGCGGCGGCAACCGCCCGAACCCGGGCATGATGCCGCAGCGTCCGGCCGCGGGCCCGCGCCCCGGTCCCGGCGGTGGCGGCGGCGGTCGTCCCGGCGGCGGTGGCCGTCCCGGCGGCGGCGGTCGTCCCGGTGGCGGCGGCTTCCAGGGCCGTCCCGGCGGTGGCGGCGGTGGCCGTCCCGGTGGCGGCGGCGGCTTCGCCGGCCGTCCGGGCGGCGGCGGTGGCGGCCGTCCCGGATTCGGCGGTCGTCCCGGCGGTCCCGGTGGCCGCGGCGGCACGCAGGGCGCGTTCGGCCGTCCCGGCGGTCCGGCCCGCCGTGGCCGCAAGTCGAAGCGGCAGAGGCGCCAGGAGTACGAGCAGATGCAGGCGCCGTCGGTCGGCGGCGTGATGCTGCCGCGCGGCAAGGGCGAGGTCGTGCGCCTCTCCCGCGGTGCCTCGCTCACCGACTTCGCCGAGAAGATCAACGCCAACCCGGCGTCGCTGGTCCAGGTCATGTTCAACCTGGGCGAGATGGTCACCGCGACCCAGTCGGTCTCCGACGAGACGCTCCACCTGCTCGGCGACGAGATGAACTACTCGGTTCAGATCGTCAGCCCCGAGGAGGAGGACAAGGAGCTGCTCGAGTCCTTCGACATCGAGTTCGGCGAGAACGAGGGCGGCGAGCAGGCCCTCATGCCGCGGCCCCCGGTCGTGACCGTCATGGGTCACGTCGACCACGGCAAGACCCGCCTGCTGGACGCGATCCGCAAGACCAACGTCATCGAGGGTGAGGCCGGCGGCATCACCCAGCACATCGGTGCGTACCAGGCCGCGACCGAGGTGAACGGCGAGGAGCGCAAGCTCACCTTCATCGACACCCCGGGTCACGAGGCCTTCACCGCCATGCGTGCGCGCGGTGCCAAGTCGACCGACATCGCGATCCTGGTGGTCGCGGCCAACGACGGCGTCATGCCGCAGACGGTCGAGGCGCTGAACCACGCCAAGGCGGCCGAGGTCCCGATCGTGGTCGCGGTCAACAAGATCGACGTCGAGGGCGCCGACCCGACCAAGGTGCGCGGTCAGCTGACCGAGTACGGCCTGGTCGCTGAGGAGTACGGCGGCGACACGATGTTCGTCGACATCTCCGCGAAGCAGGGCGAGAACATCGAGTCCGTGCTGGAGGCCGTGGTCCTCACCGCGGACGCGGCGCTCGACCTGCGGGCCAACCCGGAGCAGGACGCGCAGGGCATCGCGATCGAGGCCCACCTCGACCGCGGGCGCGGCGCCGTGGCGACCGTGCTGGTCCAGCGCGGCACGCTCAGGGTCGGCGACACCATGGTCGTGGGCGACGCCTACGGCAGGGTCCGCGCGATGCTCGACGACAAGGGCGAGAACATCAAGGAGGCGGGTCCCTCGACCCCCGTCCTGGTGCTGGGTCTCACCAACGTCCCGGGCGCCGGCGACAACTTCCTGGTGGTGGACGAGGACCGTACGGCCCGTCAGATCGCCGAGAAGCGCGCCGCGCGTGAGCGCAACGCCGCGTTCGCCAAGCGGACCCGCCGGGTCTCGCTGGAGGACCTGGACAAGGTGCTCAAGGCCGGCGAGGTGCAGCAGCTCAACCTCATCATCAAGGGCGACGCGTCCGGCTCGGTCGAGGCGCTGGAGTCCTCGCTGATGCAGCTCGACGTCGGCGAAGAGGTCGACCTGCGCATCCTGCACCGCGGTGTGGGTGCGGTCACCGAGACCGACATCGACCTGGCGACCGGCTCGGACGCCATCGTCATCGGCTTCAACGTCCGCGCCGAGGGGCGCGCGACGCAGATGGCCGAGCGCGAGGGCGTGGACGTCCGCTACTACTCGGTGATCTACCAGGTCATCGAGGAGATCGAGGCGGCACTGAAGGGCATGCTGAAGCCGGAGTACGAGGAGGTGGAGCTCGGCACCGCCGAGATCCGCGAGATCTTCCGCTCCTCCAAGCTCGGCAACATCGCCGGTGTCATGATCCGCTCCGGCGAGGTCAAGCGGAACACCAAGGCCCGCCTCATCCGGGACGGCAAGGTCGTGGCGGAGAACCTCAACATCGAGGGCCTGCGCCGCTTCAAGGACGACGTGACCGAGATCCGTGAGGGCTTCGAGGGCGGTATCAACCTCGGCAGCTACAACGACATCAAGATCGACGACACGATCGCCACGTACGAGATGCGGGAGAAGCCGCGCGGCTGATCCAGCACCCGGCCGGGGCCGGTCGGCGGAGGGGGAAAACTCCGTCGATCGGCCCCGGCCGTCTCTCGTACGATCTCCGGGTGTATGTAGGGACTCTTTCCTTCGACCTGCTCCTGGGCGACGTCCATTCGCTCAAGCAGAAGAGGTCCGTCGTGCGCCCGATTGTCGCCGAGCTCCAGCGGAAGTACGCGGTGAGCGTGGCGGAGACCGGCGAGCAGGATCTGTACCGCCGCGCCACCATCGGACTCGCGGCGGTTTCCGGGAACCCGGGGCATGTGACCGATGTACTGGACCGGTGCGAGCGGCTGGTGGCCGCCCGGCCCGAGGTGGAGCTGCTGTCGGTGCGGCGGCGGTTCCACACCGACGAAGACGAATAGGGCCTCCTCGCGGAGGACGGCCCGCTATGGCATGGAGCAAGGAGCGGACCAGTGGCCGACAACGCACGGGCCAAGAGGCTGGCGGACCTCATCCGTGAGGTGGTCGCGGAGAAGCTGCACCGGGGGATCAAGGATCCCCGGGTCGGCTCGCACGTGACCATCACGGACACCCGGGTCACCGGCGACCTGCGGGAGGCGACGGTCTTCTACACGGTCTACGGCGACGACGAGGAGCGGACCGCGGCCGCCGCGGGGCTGGAGAGCGCCAAGGGCGTGCTCCGTTCCGCCGTGGGGGCCGCGGCAGGGGTGAAGCACACCCCGAGCCTCACCTTCGTACCGGACGCGCTGCCCGAGAACGCCAGGACCATCGACGACCTGCTCGCCAAGGCGCGCGCCTCGGACGAGGAGGTGCGCAAGGCGTCGTCCGGCGCGGACTACGCGGCGGGCTCCGACCCGTACCGCAAGCCCGCCGAGGACGAGGAGGGCGAGGCCGCGGAGGACTCGGAGCAGTCCGGGGAGTCCGGGCAGTCCGGGGAGACGCGCGGCGGGGACGCCTGACCCGTGGCGAAGAAGAAGGACAACGGCCCCGGCGGGCTGCTCATCGTCGACAAGCCCGCCGGGTTCACCTCGCACGACGTGGTCGCCAAGCTGCGCGGCATGGCCCGCACCCGCAGGGTCGGGCACGCCGGGACGCTGGACCCGATGGCCACCGGCGTGCTGGTCATCGGCGTCGAGAAGGCGACACGGCTGCTCGGCCACCTCGCGCTGACCGAGAAGGAGTACGTCGCGACGATCCGGCTCGGGCAGGACACGGTCACCGAGGACGCGGAGGGCGAGCTCACCGCCAGCCGCGGCGCCTCGGGCCTTGACCGCGCGGCCGTCGACGCGGCGGTCGCGGAGCAGACCGGCGACATCATGCAGGCGCCCTCCAAGGTCAGCGCCGTGAAGATCGACGGGGTGCGCTCCTACAAGCGGGTGCGCGAGGGCGAGGACGTGGAGCCCGAGCCGCGCCCGGTGACGGTGTCCTCGTTCGCCGTGCACGACGTGCGCGAGGAGACGGCCGAGGACGGTACGCAGGTCACCGACCTGCTGGTATCCGTCGTGTGCTCCTCGGGCACCTACGTACGGGCGCTCGCGCGGGACGTGGGCGGGGCGCTGGGCACCGGCGGCCATCTGACGGCGCTGCGGCGCACCCGGGTCGGCCCGTACAAGCTGGACCAGGCGCGCACGCTGGAGCAGCTCCAGGCCGAGGCCGACGGCGACGGGGTGTCCCTGCTGCCGCTGGGCGAGGCGGCGGCCGCGGCGTTCCCGCGCTGGACCGTGGACGCGGAGCGCGCGCGGCTGCTGGGCAACGGCGTGCAGCTCCGCATGCCGTCGTCCGTCGGGGACGGCCCGGTGGCCGTCTTCGGCCCCGAGGACCGCTTCCTCGCGCTGGTGGAGGAGAAGCAGGGCAAGGCCAGGAGCCTCGCCGTCTTCGCCTGAGCGGTGCGGAGGCTGCGCTCCCCGAGCGGAGGCCGATTCCCCGAGAGCTGAGAGTCCCGGAGAGCTGAGAGCCCGGGTGCCGTGCGGTGATTGCCGCGCGGCACCCGGGCTCTTCACCTGTGCGCCGTGGGACGGACGCAGGACGTGCCCCACGGCTCCCCTCCTCGCGTTGATGTGTCTGTCCAGGAGGTGACGCGGTTTCACCCCATCGTGCAGGCGCTCGGAGTGAGGACCGGGCGCGGACGGGGGCGCGTTCGTCCGACGGGCTGTCCCCGCTGATCAACTCCGCCGTACCGTCTGAGGGCGGTACGGGCACGGAGGGTTGCGTCGATGAGGGCGGTGCGTGGGGAGCCCACGCTGGTACGGATCTGCGACCTGGCGGGCAGAGCGCGCGGGATGGGCTTCTTCGCCGACTCGGCGGGCACCGTGATCACCAGTCATGAGGCGGTGGACGGACTGAGCCGTGCCGTCGTGCACGCGCCCGCTCCCGCGTCGGGGGCCGACGGGCGTACGGGTCAGGACGGGGCGTACGGCGCCGAGGGGCCCCGCGAGGGCGTGCTCTCCTGGCTGGCCGAGGCCAGCGACATCACCGTGCTGCCCGGCTGGGACCTGGCGGTGCTGCGTACGGAGGGGCTGTGCCCCGAGCCGCTGGTGCTGGGCGCCGAGCGGGCGCGGCCAGGGGGTACGCCGGTGCGGCTGTGGGAGGGCGAGTGGCTGGACGCGCGGCTGGCCGGCACGGCCCGCGTCACCTACACCTCGACGGAGCGCTACCACCCGCTGGAGGACGTACTGGAGCTGGCGCTGCCCCAGGCGCTCGCGGTCCAGCTCCGGCTCAGCAGGACGGCGTCGGGCACCCCCGTGCTGGACGCGGAGAGCGGCGCGGTGCTGGGCGTGCTGGGCACGGCGCTGCATGCGGAGCGGGGGGAGCGGGCGGAGCGTGGGGAGCGCGCCGGGGGCGGTGGCGGGGCCGGGTATGCGGTGCCGCTGCGGGCCGCGGCGCTGTGGGAGCCGGACGGGCCGCTGGCGGGGCCGTTTGCGCGCAACGGGGCGACCGTCCCCGGATTCGGCGCCGACCTGAACCTCGCCGGAGCGCTCCAGCTCACCGCGACCTCGGTGGCCGGCGCCGTCGAGCGGGCCGGGCGGCCCGTGCCGCGCCCCGAAGTGGCGGACGCGCTGCGGGACTTCGGCGCGAGCGGAGCCTCGGTGGCCGCGCTGGTCGGAGAGCCGGGGACGGGCCGTACGACGGAGCTGGCGTCGCTGGCCGCGCGGCGGGCGCGCGGCGCCGAGCCCGCGCCGACGGTGTGGCTGCGCGGCGCCGACCTGTGCGCGGGGGACGACGGCGTACGGGACGCGGTCGCGCGGGCCCTGGAGGAGGCCGGGCGGGTGGTGGCCGCGTCGGGCGGCGAGCCGGCGGAGGGAGCGCCCGCCGAGGGGGCTGCCGAGGGGCCTGCGGGGGTCAGGACTGCCGCCCTTGTCGGTGATCCGCGCGAGGTGAACCCCGACGTGGTCGCCCGGCTCGCGCGGGACGCCGGGCGCCCCTTGCTGGTGCTCGTGGACGCCCCCGAGGAGATCCCGCACCGTACCCCTGACGCATTGCGCCGCTGGGCCGCTGGCACCGCGAGCTGGCTGCGCGCAGCGGGGGCGCGGCTGGCGCTCGCGTGCAGGCCGGAGTTCTGGGAGCTGGCGGGCGCGCTGTTCCCGCGGGACATGCTGTACGGGGCGGCCGGGGGCGAGCTGGACGGCGCGGGGCTGCTGCCGCCGTGCGTGCGGATGGGCGATCTGCTCCCGGGGCAGGCGGCGCGGGCGCGCGGCCAGTACGGCCTGGCCGAGGGCGAGTTGAGCCCGGCCGACGCGGGGCATCCGCTGGTGCTGCGGATGCTGTCGGAGGTGCGGGAGGGGGCTGACGGCGGGGGTCCGTGCGGTGTGGGGTCGGTCGGCGCGGGTCCGGCGGCCGATGGCGTGGACGAGGCGGATGCTGCTGCCCCGCCGTCTCGTACGGAGGTGTTCTCCGCGCATCTCGACCTCGCCTGCCTGCGGATCGCGGTGCGGCTCGCGGCGACGGGGCAGCCGGTCACCCGGGCCGGCGCGGTGCGGCGGCTGGCCGCGCGGGTCGCGGGGCAGGTGCACGAGGCCGCGCGGCGCTGTCTCGGGCCCGGCGAGGGGCAGTTGAGCAGGGCGGCGTTCGAGGAGGTCTTCCCGTGGGCCGGCGGCTGGGCCTCGGCGGCGCTGGCCGAGGGACTGCTGGTGCCCGCGGGGGAGGGGTACCGCTTCGCCGACGAGGAGTTCGCCGACTGGTTGCAGGGGCAGCACCTGGAGCTGGACGCCGCGCTGGACTCGCTGGTGCACGAGCGGGTGGCGGGCCGCGCGGGCGCCGAGGTGCCCCGGCACCGGATCGGACCCGTGGTGCAGGCCCTGCTGATCTGCGGACGGCGCGAGGGCGCGGAGGAACTGGAGCGGCGGCTGCGGTCGCTGGCCCGGGTGTGCGGCGCGGGAGCGGGGGGTGGGATCCCGAGCGGTGAGGACGCGGGCGGTGAGGCCCCGGGTGGTGAGGCCCCGGGTGGTGAGGGCGCGCGCGGCGGGAGCGCGGGCGGTGAGGGCCCGGTGGACGAGGGACCGGGCGGCGAGGGCCCCGGCGCCGGGGGCCCGGAGGGTGAGGCCGAGTGGTGGGCCGCCCACCTGCTGGGGGAGACCCTGCTGCGGGTGCCGGACGCGCGCCCGTACCGGCGGGTCCTGCTGGTGCTGGCCGAGCGGCTCGCCGCATCGGCCGGGGCCGGGGAGGGCCGATGCGTGGGCATACCGGGCGAGTTCGGGCCGTGGTTCTGGCGGCGTCTGCCGCTGCCCGTCGCCGACCGGCTGGAGCTCCTGCGGCGGCTGCTCCCCGCCGACGGCGCGGGCGGGCGCGGTGACGGCCGCGGTGACCGTTTCCTGGACGCCGCGGGCGACCTGCTGGCGGCCGAGCCCGTCCTCGTACAGCCGCTGCTCTGCGGGTGGCTGGGCGACCTGCGGCCGCTGTGGCGGGAGGAGGCGGGGGACGGCTGCCGGGCGCCGACCGTCGCGGAGGCGGCGCAGGCGCTGCTGCACACGCACCGGCGCCGGGCGCCCGACGAGCTCACCGAGGCGCTGGTGGCGGCGGCGCACCCGCGCGCCGACGAGCTGCTGGCCGAGCTCGCGCACGACGAGCCCTCCGCGATGAGCCGCGCCGTCGACCGGTGGGCGCACGACGCGCAGGGCGAACGGCGGGCGGCCGCCGCGGCGTTCGGCGTGCGTACGGCCCGGCACGTGGCCACGGACGCCGACCGCGCGCTGCTGCGGAACGCGGCGCTCGCCCTGCTGCGGCACGGCGGCCCGCTGCGCGGTTCGGCGCTCGCGGTGCTGGTGCGGGACCCGGAGAGCAGGAACGGGTATCTGGACGCCGCCGTACGGGAGTTCACCGCGGGCGGCACGCGGGAGCTCGCAGGGGCGCTCGGCGCCGCGCTCGCGACTCACCCCGAGGCGGTGCTCGGCGCGTTCCAGGCGCGGCTGCACGGCTGTGCGCGGAGCGCGGGACCGGGGGAGGGGGACGACCGCGCGGCCCGCGAGGTGCTGCGGGTGCTCGCCGAGGTGCGCACGCCCGCGATAGCGCGGCGCGCGGCCCTGCTGGTGCGCGAGTACGCGGAGCTGAGCCCGGACACCGCGGGCGAGGCCGTCGCCGGTTACCTGCGGCGCAGGCTCGCGCACGGGGCCACCGCGCGCGCCGTGCTGCATCCGCTGGTGTCCGACCTGCTCAACGGCCGCCACGCCGAGCTGCGCGCCGGGCTGGCGGGGGCGCTGGGCGGCGGCGCCGGCGCGCTGCGCGACGAACTGCTGGAGACGCTGCTCGCGACCGAGCGCGAACCCTCCGTACTGGACGCGGCCCTGTCCGCCGCCGTGCGGCGGGAACCGGAGGGCGTCGGAGAGGGGGAGCTCGTGCGCCGGATCGGGCTGCTGATGACGCGTACGGCCGAGGGCGCCGCGTTCTTCGACCGGCGGCTGGTGGGGCTCGCGCGCGAGGTGCCGGGCTTCGCGGGTGCGATGCGCGAATGGACCGAGAGCGCGCCGGACGAGTGGACCGCGGTGGTCGGCCCGAGCGCCCGGCGCATGTGCGAGAACCTGGCCGGGGCGGTGCCGGGGGAGGGGCGCGGCTAGCGGTCACCTCCGTGGCGGGCCGGGGGCGGCGTACGGGTCGGCGCACCCCGGGTCCGTGCAGAGCGCGGCGCCGCGGCATGGCACCCTTGGACCGGCGAATATCGGCATCGGCGAGGAGCAGACGTGCAGCGCTGGCGTGGCTTGGAGGACATCCCGGAGGGGTGGGGGCGCAGCGTCGTCACCATCGGCTCGTACGACGGGGTGCACCGCGGGCACCAGCTCATCATCGGCAGGACGGTGCAGCGGGCCCGCGAACTGGGCGTACCGGCAGTGGTCGTCACCTTCGACCCGCACCCGAGCGAGGTCGTACGGCCCGGCAGCCACCCACCCCTGCTGGCCTCACACCAGCGGCGCGCCGAGCTGATGGGCGAGCTGGGCGTGGACGCGGTGCTGGTGCTGCCGTTCACGGAGGAGTTCTCGAAGCTGTCGCCGGCCGACTTCGTGGTGAAGGTGCTGGTCGACAAGCTGCACGCGCGCAGCGTCGTGGAGGGCCCCAACTTCCGCTTCGGGCACAAGGCCGCGGGCGACGTCGCCTTCCTCGCCGAGCAGGGGGAGACGTACGACTACGACGTGATCGTGGTCGACCTGTACGAGCGTGGCCAGGCCGGGGACGGCGAGCCCTTCTCCTCCACGCTGGCCAGGCGGCTGGTGTCGGCGGGCGACATGACCGGCGTCGCCGAGGTGCTGGGGCGGCCGCACCGGGTCGAGGGCACCGTGGTGCGCGGCGCGCAGCGCGGCCGCGAACTGGGCTTCCCCACCGCGAACGTGGAGACCCTGCCGCACACCGCGGTCCCTGCCGACGGCGTGTACGCGGGCTGGCTGACGGTGTGGGACACCGGCGAGGGCGCCGCGGCGAGCGAGGCCATGCCGGCCGCCGTCTCGGTGGGCACGAACCCGCAGTTCGACGGCACGGACCGCACCGTCGAGGCGTACGCCATCGACCGCGTGGGCCTCGATCTGTACGGGATGCACGCGGCGGTGGACTTCCTCGCGTACATCCGGGGCCAGGAGAAGTTCGACTCCCTCGACGCGCTGCTCGTGCGGATCGGGCAGGACGTGGACGAGGCGCGGGCGCTGATCAACGCGGCGGAGTAGCGGCCGCGTATGCGCGCCGGCGTTTGCTCGTGCGCGTTCGCTCATGACAACGGCCGGGGGCCGGGCGGGGTGTGGAAGTCCCGCCCGGCCCCCCCCCGGTGTGCCGCCCGACCCCGCCGGCGCCCCCGACAGGGGGGGGCGCGGCCCCCCCCCCGGCCGGGGGGGCTGGGGACCCGGCGGGCCCGGCGGGGGCAATCCCGAGCCCCCCCGCGGCCCCCCCCACAACACACCCCCACCCCCCCCACCCCCCACCCGCCGTGCACCCCACCCGCGGGGGCGGTGGGGGGGGCCGGGGGCGCCCCCCGCCCCCCCCAACACAAACACCCAAACCCCCCCGCGCGGCGCCCGCCGCCCGGCCCCCCCCCTTCTCTAGGAGAGGCATGCTCACGTACGACGTTGACGTCTGGACGATTCGGAAGAGGAGCGGCAGGCCGAAGCCGTGGGAACTGCGCTGGCGCGTCGGTGAGCGCTCGCATTCGAGGAGCTACAAGCTCAAGCCTCAAGCCGACGGGCGCCGTTCTGAGCTGATGACTGCTCTGCGGGAAGGCGAGCAGTTCGACGAGGAGTCCGGCCTCCCCGCGAAGGAGCTGGCTGCGCTCAGCTCCCCCACCTGGTTCGAGCATGCGACCGCGTACGTGCTGATGAAGTGGCCGCGCCATGCCGCCAAGCACCGGGCGGGGATCGCCGAAGCGCTCGCCATCGTGGTGCCGACGCTGGTCACAAGCACCCGTGGGGCGCCGGACCGCCAGGTGATGCGGGACGCTCTCTACCAGTGGGCGTTCCGCGCGGTCAGGCAGGAGTCCGGCGAACTCGTCCCCCGCCACCAGGCCGAAGAACCGCCGGCCGACATCCGTGCCGCCCTGACGTGGCTCGCGGAGAACTCCATGAAGGTCAACGCGCTGGAGCAGCCCGAGCTGCTGCGGCCTGCGCTCGACGCCCTGTCGCTGCTGAAGAACGGCAAGCCCGCTGCGGAGAACACCGCCCGCAGGAAGCGCATGGTCCTCAGCAACTTCCTGCGCTACACGGTCGAGGAGAAGGGACTCCTGTCCACCAACCCTCTGCGCCGCATCGACTGGACTCCGCCGGAGGTCGACGACGAGATCGACTTCCGCTGGGTCCCCGGCCCTGAGCTTGCCCGCTCGCTCATCGCCGCCGTGCGCGCGATAGGGCCCCGCGGTGAGCACCTGGAAGCCTTCTTCGGCTGCCTGTACTACGCCGCGATGCGGCCGGCGGAAGCCGCCTCGTTGAAGGAAGCCGACTGCCTCCTGCCGCCGGACGACGAGGAATCGGCAGACGAATGGGGGGAGTTGCTGCTCGGGGAGAGCCGTCCGGAGGTGGGCGGCGGGTGGACCGACGACGGCTCGTCGTACGACACCCGGGGCCTGAAGCGGCGAGCGCGCGGCGCCACCCGCTCCGTTCCCATCCCGCCGGTCCTGGTGCGCATGCTGCGAGCGCACATCGCCCGGTACGGCACAGCGTCGGACGGCCGCCTTTTCCGGGGAGCCAACGGGGGCCGCGTCACTTCGAACGAGTATTGCGACCTCTGGGACGAGGCCCGGAGCAAGGTACTGACGAAGGAAGAGGCAGCCACACCTCTTGCCGACGTGCCGTACTCAGCGCGAGCCGCCGGAGTCTCCCTGTGGATCAAGGCGGGAGTGGACCCCGTAGAGGTAGCGCGGCGTGCGGGCCACAGCATCGCGGTGCTGTTCCGCTTCTACGCCAAGATCCTCCGGGGCAACCAGTCCCGCTCCAACCAGCTCATTGCGAAGGAGCTGGAGGCGGAGAGCTGAGCGCCGATCCTGGCCCACAGATGGCCCACACGCACTGGTCAAAGCCGGGATAGACGCGGAACGGGGTGAGACACCGTGAACGCCGAAGGGCCGCCCCTCCCAGAGGGGCGGCCCTGCTGACCTGCTGGTTCGCTGGCCTCGGCGGAGGCGGTGGGATTTGAACCCACGGTGGTTTTGACACCACGACGGTTTTCAAGACCGTTCCCTTAGGCCGCTCGGGCACACCTCCCCGCGTCACTCGCGGAGTGACGCGGGGACAGCCTAGCTGCTGTGGCGGCTGGTGCGGGAACGGTTCGGATCACTGGTCGCCCTTGCGGGCGCCCAGCGTGACGTCGGTGGTGTGCTCCTCGCCGCCGCGCTGGTAGGTCAACTTGACCTTGTCGCCCGGCTGGTGGGTCCAGATCGTGCCGATCAGGGTCGGGCCGCTGTCGATCGTCGTGTCGTCCAGCTTGGTGATCACGTCGCCCGGCTTGAGGCCGGCCTTGTCCGCCGGACCGCCGCGGGTGACCGGCTCGCTGCCGCCCTGCCCGGTCTGCGCGATCGTGGCGCCCTGCCCCTTCTCCTCCATGGTCACCGTGGCGCCGATGACCGGATACACCGGCGTACCGGTCTTGATCAGCTGGGCCGCGACCCGCTGCGCCTGGCTCACCGGGATGGCGAAGCCCAGGCCGATGCTGCCGGACTGGGACTGTCCGAGGGTGTCGCCGCCGGCCGACTGGATCGCGGAGTTGACGCCGATGACCGCGCCCTGGGAGTTCAGCAGGGGGCCGCCGGAGTTGCCGGGGTTGATGGAGGCGTCGGTCTGCAGCGCGTTCATGTACGAGGCGCTGGCGCCCTGGCCGTCGCTGGAGGCCACGGGGCGGTTCTTGGCGCTGACGATGCCGGTGGTGACCGTGCCGGACAGGCCGTACGGGGCGCCGATGGCGATCGTGGCGTCGCCGACCCGCACGTTGTCGGACTTGCCGAGCGGCAGCGGGTCCAGCTTGTGGCCGTCCGGGTTCTTGAGCTTGATCACGGCGATGTCGTAGCCCTGGGCCTTGCCGACCACCTCGGCGTCGTACTTCTTGCCGTCGGAGAAGGTGGCGGTCAGCCGTCCGCCGTTCGAGGCGCCGGCGACGACGTGGTTGTTCGTGACGATGTGGCCCTGCTTGTCGTAGACGAAGCCGGTGCCTGTGCCCTCCTCGCTGCTGCCCGCGCTCTTGATGGTGACGACGCTGGGCAGCGCCTTCGCCGCTATGCCGGAGACGGACTTGGGGGAGCGGTTGAGCGCCTGGGGGTCGGAGCCGCCGGCGGAGATGGTGGTGCTGCCGCCGTCGCCGCGCTCGGCCGCGAGATAGCCGACGCCGCCGCCGATGCCGCCCGCGACCAAGGCCACCACGACCGCGGCCGCGACCAGCCCGCCGCGGCGGCCGCGCCGGGGCTGCGGCCCGGGCGGCGGCGCGGCCCACGGGTCGTGCGGCACGCCGGGGCCACCGGGGCCACCGCCGTACGGACCACCGTGCCCGTACGGACCGCCGGGACCGGGCCCGGGGCCGGCGGGACCGGCGGGACCCGAGCCGAACGCGCCCCACTGCGCAGTCTCCCCAGCGCCGGCACCCGCACCGGCGCCCGCACCCGCACCGGGCTGATGCGGCGGCTCCTGCGGAGGCGGCGGAGGCGTACCGGGCGTCTGCTTGCCGAGGTCGGGACCGGGACCGGAGCCGGTCCGCGAAGGCTCCTGCGGCTCGTCCGACTGCGGCACGTGCGACTGCGCCTGCGACTGCTGCTGCGGCTCCCGCTGCGACTCCCGCGCCCGCTCGTCCGACGCACCGGACTCCGGCACCGCAGGCGACGTGGGCTCCTCCGGTGTCGCCGGATTGGCGGCAGCGCCCTCGTTCTCGGTGCTCACAACTCTCTCCTCAGGTACACGACACGGCAGGGACAGGCGTTCATGTAGTCGGGTTCGCATGTACAGCCTCCCCCATGGCCTGTCAGACGGGCGTAAACCGCCGTGCGTCCGTGGGCAGCCATCCTTTATGCCGTGCAGAACGGCCGCATCCGCTGTGGCTCTCGGGAGCGTCCATCCGGGGCCCGGTGGCACGATAACCCGGTGAGCTATGAGATCCGCGCCGGGTCGGAGACCGCCCCAGCGGGACGCGCCGCCGTCATCGCGCACCGCGGCGCCTCCGACGACGCTCCCGAGCACACCCTCAGCGCCTACCGCAAGGCCATCGAGGACGGCGCCGACACCCTGGAGTGCGACGTACGGCTCACGGCCGACGGCCATCTGGTCTGCGTGCACGACCGCAGGGTGGACCGCACGTCCAACGGGCACGGTGCCGTATCGGCGCTGGAACTCGCCGAGTTGGCGGCGCTGGACTTCGGCTCCTGGAAGGAGTGGCCGGACGCCGACCCGTACGAGTCCCCGGACCTCGAACACGACGCGGGCGGTCCCGGCGATCCCGAGCGCACCTCCGTACTGACCCTTGAGCGGCTGCTCCGGCTGGTCGCCGAGGCCCCGCGGCCCGTCGGCCTGGCCATCGAGACGAAGCACCCGACGCGCTGGGCGGGCCGGGTCGAGGAACGCCTGCTCGCGCTGCTGCGGAAGTACGAGCTGCCGTCCCGCCACACACCCGTACGGATCATGAGTTTCTCCGCACGGTCGCTGCGCCGGGTGCAGCTGGCGGCGCCGGACATTCCGACGGTGTTTCTGATGCAGCTCCTGCTCCCCAGGCACCGCGAGGGGCGGCTGCCGGCGGGTGTGAGCGTGGCAGGGCCCGGAATCCGGATTCTGCGGGCCCACCCCGAGTATGTGGAGCGCGCGCACCGGGCAGGTCACGAGGTGCACGTATGGACGGTGAACGAGCCCGAGGACATCGACCTGTGCCTGCGGCTGGGGGTGGACGCGGTGATCACCAACAGGCCGCGGCGGGTGCGGGAGCGGATGTCGGGGGGCGGGGAGGACCAGGGTCAGGAGGATCAGGGCCGGGGGCCGGGCGGGCCGTTCTGACAATGCTGCCCGAATGAGCCCCTTTTCCTTGGCACTTCACGCGTGTGCGATACGGAGACGCGTAGCGCACATACCTGGGGTGCACCGGCGCATTCGGTTCGCAGTCGATCGTTGCGAGTGCGTCAAGAGACCGTGCATGGCCGGTTTCCCTTCCATGTCCCTGGGGCATTCATCCCCTGGCGTGGGGCAAAGGAGGTCTCGGGGGTGGCGTTGGTGGTGGCACAGGAGGTGCCTGCTTCATCGACCATGGCCGTGCCCCATGGTCCGGCCGGTGTGGGAGAGGCACGGCGCAGGATGCGCGGGGAGCTGCTCTCCGCCGGCGCCCCGGAGGCGCTCGTCGACGACGCCGTTCTGATTCTGTCGGAACTGCTCAGCAATTCGTGCAGACATGCGCGCCCGTTGAGCGACGACCGGTCAATACGGGCCACATGGCGGCGCGAGACAAACGGCGGTCTAAGGATTTCGGTCACGGACGGCGGCGGCCCGACCCGTCCGCTTCCGGCCACACCCTCGGTCACCGCGCGCGGCGGCCGGGGGCTCGCCATCATCACGGCGCTCGCCCGTGAGTGGGGCGTGGAGGAAGACGTCCGTGACGTACGGCAGTTCGGCGCGGCCGATCCCGGTACGGACACCAAGGGCGTGACGGTCTGGGCGGTGCTGGCCCCCGCGGGGCCCGAGCACGCGAACGGCACGGACCTCACCGGCACCCTGCACTCGCCGGCCCGCCTCCCCTTCGACCTGGCAGCGGTGGAGGACCTGGACCTGCGCTGAGCACCTCGCTGAGCGCCCGCTGAACGCCCCGCTGAACGCCGCGCTGAGCACCCCGCGGCAGCGGGCGGTCGCCACGTAACGGCGTACGGGGCCCGGGTCACGGTGTCGGCCCCCTGATACACGCGGATCCCGTCGCGGCGCGGGAGAGCGCCCGCGCAGCGACTACGCTCACGGCGAGACCTATGCAACCGAGGGCAACTCGCCCCGCACACCGGGAGAGCCGCACGCCATGGCCAAGAAGCGCCGTCCCCAGACCAAGGCCGCCGCACCGCAGTACACCGACGGCGAGGTGCCCGTCGTCGGGGCGCGGGAGCCCTGCCCGTGCGGCTCGGGCCGCCGGTACAAGGCATGTCACGGCCGGGCCGCCGCGCACGCCGTCACCGAGCTGGTGCACCGTCCCTTCGAGGGACTGCCCGGCGAGTGCGACTGGGTCGCGATGCGGGAGCTGGTGCCCGCAGCGACCGCCGAGCTCACCCTCAAGGACGGGCTGCCGGAGGGCGTGCCCTCGGTGACCCTCGCCACGGTGCTGCCGATGGCGTGGCCCGCGCTGCGCAGGGACAGCGGCGAGGTGCTGCTCGGCATCCAGAACGACACCCCGTCCGGCGACATCAGCCGCGACCTCGCGAACACCCTCCAGCGCGCGCTGGAGACCGCGCCGGGCAACCCGGTGGACGCCGGGCGCCCCGCGCCCGACGGGCCGCGGCTCCAGGACCTGCTGGACCCGCAGGCGCCGCTGGTGCCGGACGTGCACAGCGGCTTCGAGTTCTGGCTGGAGGACGCGGAGCAGGCGACGGGCGAGGTCGCGGCCTCCCTGGAGCGTGCGAATTCGGCCGCTGTTCCGACCGCCAGGCTCTCCGGGGTGAGCGGCGCCTACTGGTGCGAGACGCCGGAGAAGAACCACCTGCGGTGGGTGATGGACCACCCCGAGGAGAAGCTGCTCGACGCGCTGGCCAGGCTGCACGCGTCCGGGGCCTCCTCGCTGGGCGGCGAGACCCGCCTGGTGGGCTCGTTCCGGGCGCACGGCCTGACCGTTCCGGTGTGGGACCTGCCGAGCGAAATGACGGCGGAGGAGTGCGAGAAGCCCGCGGCGGCCTTCGCCGAGCGGCTCGCCGAGGCCCTGGAATCAGCCGCGCCGCTTACCGCCGACGAGCGCAGGGCGCGCAGTGGTCTCACCAACCGACAGGTGACGCTGAGCTGAGCGTTATCGGGCGATTCGGCAACGTTTCTGTGGAGAATCAAGGCGGTGACCCCGGTCACACGGGGTCGCCAACTTGCCTCTCTGGCAAGAGAATCGGCGTCCGGATCTGCGCGATCGAATTTGCGAACGGCAGATCTCTTGTTACCTTTCTAAGTGCCCGGTCGCTGGTGCATCCCCCGTCGCCAGCGACCGGGTTTCTTCATGGCCGGAAGCCTATACTCCCGTCCAACTTCCTCAGCGCTGCCGGTGGTTGACCGCGTTACTTCCCGCGCCCCCGCCATTTCCCGCGCTCTTGGAGTTGCTGCCCACCCGCAGCAGCATCTTCTCCTGATCCCGGTCCGCGATCTCCAGCACCGCGGAATACCCCGGCTTTCCCTTGTCCGGCGAGAGCACGCCCCCGCCCACCGTCGTCCTGCGCGGCGTCTCGCAGGTGCCGGGCCCGCCGCTGACCGGCAGCTCGCAGTACGCCTGGAGGGTGTGGCCGTCGGGGCGCATCAGCGTGAGGACGGCGTGCAGCGGGTCGTCGGTGGCGTTCCTGTAGTACGCGCGCGCCCATGTCCTGCCGCCCTCGCTGAGCACGCAGGTCTGCGCCTGCACGCCCTGGGGAGCGGTGAGTTCGGGACCGCAGGAGGTCACGGGGCGACCGTCGCCCGCGACGCCGTCGGGCAACTGCGAGCCCACGTCCGAGAGCAGCTCGCCGGGGTCGGCGCCGTTCTTCCCCGCGTCCCCCTTGCCCGGCTCGTGGTGGCCGTGCGGCGCCTCGGGGCCGCCCGCGGCGAGCAGCGGCCTGGTGGAGGAGGGCGCCGGCGAGGGGCGGGGAGAGCGCGCCGCGTCGGAGGACGGGGACGTCGGCGAGGAGGGTCCTGCTACGGCGGCGGCCAGCGGCAGCGCGACGGCGAGCACGACGGCCCCGGAGAGGGCGATCAGCCGGATCCTGGAACCGGTCGCCGTTGGGGAAGGGGGCTGCTGCGGCTGGGGCATGGCGGGACCCTCGGGGAGCGGAAGGCGCGCGAGTGCGCGAGGGGGACGGAGTGGGGCGAACCTATCGGCAGGAACGCCGCGTTCCGCGCACACCACCGCCCGTTTCCCGTACAACTCCGGCGGTCTCCACCCGTACGAGCGAGGCGCACCGCAGCATCGCGGTGCGCCCCCGCGCCCCCGGGAGCGGGGGCGTTCAGTAGCTGAGGGTCTCCGGGTCGGGCGCGGTCGCGCTGGCCTCGACCAGGGTCTCCAACAGGCTCTCCATGCGCGGC
Source organism: Streptomyces odontomachicola (assembly GCF_039605595.1). Lineage (NCBI taxonomy): Bacteria > Bacillati > Actinomycetota > Actinomycetes > Kitasatosporales > Streptomycetaceae > Streptomyces > Streptomyces odontomachicola. Next base: position 238,928 of record NZ_JBCFOK010000009.1, on the reverse strand, counting down.
AGGAAGGGCTTCCCGCCGGTCTCGCGGCTCACGGCCGGCTGCCGCTCCCAGCGGACCTGTCCGGGACCCGTCTGCGAGGGCGGCAGCGCGACGTAGCCGCCGGTGCCGTGGAAGCGCAGCGAGCTGGGCACCCAGTCGCAGGCGTAGAGGAGGTCGCCGAGCTCCTCAAGACGGTACGGCGCGACGAGCAGCGAGAAGCGGGTCGGCGTCGCCACGACCGGGCCCGTGCGCACGCCGAGCCGGTCGAATTCGGCCAGTGCCCGCGCGCCCGCCACCGCCGGCAGGCTGAGGGCGCACGGCGCGCTGCCGCCGGTGGCCAGGATCACCGGCGCCTGCGGCCTGTTGGTCCACCACCAGCGCACCATCCGCGCGTCGGTGGTCGCCGCGAGCAGCACCGGGTCGAAGGGGTGGGCGCCCGGCACCACGCACCCCGGATCGGGGCAGGAGCAGGCCGGCGCCGCCGGTCGGGGCGCCGCCGAGCCCGCGCCCCGACTCCCCTTGCGGGAACGGCGTTTGGACTGCGGCTGCGGTGCGTCGGCGGATGCGGGGGAGGCCGCCAGGGCCGCGCCGGGTACGACGGGCCACTGCCAGCGGGTGGCACAGGTGAGCGCCGCATCGCGCAGCGATGACCGGGTCATGCGTCGCCTTCCGAGGATCTCGCGCATATGCGCTCGTTCCTTTCCGTAAACGCCAACGGATCGTCTCGTCCGAGATCGTCTAGCCCATCACACCACGTTGATCTTTCATCACTGCGCGTACAGAGCAGCGCATCATGCCGCAGGCCGAGCGTGGAACATGGCGGAGGGTGGCGCGCATATGGCGCTTGCGCTACGTCGTTCTGCCACCCTGCTTGCTTGGTGCATTCCGCGGTTACGGGAGTGGGGCGGGGCCGCCTCATCTATGGACGCTGAGGCCTCCCACCGGGTTCCGTACCCGCGAGAGCCGCGCCAACGCTCCCCGGAGTCACCGCGGGCAGCCCGTTGCACGCGGGTTTGCGGAATGGCCCCAGTCGACAGCAACTCCCGCTTCCCGGGGAACATTTTGCGCCAACTTTGCGTTGAACCGGCCTGCCCGCGTGCAGTCACCGCAGCACCGTCGACACCATTTGTCGCGCCCGAACGATGCTGGACATGGCCTCATCAGGGCGTGTACATCTGGAAGCACTGGTAGCGGAGCAGCATGACATGGGGGTTTGCGATGCTATTGAGGGTTATGAACCGCAACGAAGGCCCGCGCCCATGAGCTCCCGTAGGCCGCAGAAAGTGGCCGGAATCAAACCTGCCATTTCCCCTCCGCAACAAACTGCGCCCGCTTCCCCCGAGTCCCGCGCGGAGCAGTCCCCCGAGCAGCACGCCGGGCAGACGGCGGCGCACCCCGAGGCCACCCATGACCGGATGGCCGAGTGGATCACCGACCTCAGCTCGCTGCAGGAGCTCTTCGACCGGCTGACCCGGACCTCCACCCTGGACGATGCGCTGCACGAACTGCTGCGGGCCGGGGCCACCCTGGTCGGCGCGCAGCGCGGTCTCGTCGCCCTGGAGCCGGCCGACGGCAGGGGGCCCGAGCGCACCGTGGGCCTCGGCCTCGGGCGCGCCGACATCGGTCACATCGAGACCGTCCCGCGCGGTTCCGCCGCCTACACCCGCCTCCTCGACGGCCTCCCCGAGCCGGGCACGTACGAGGCGGAGGCGGAGGAAAAGGACGAGGCGGGCGACGAGAACGAGCCGAACGCGCAGGGCCCGCCGCCGGAGATCTCGTACCCCGACATCGCCACCGACGACACCCTCGACCCCCGGCACCGCGAGGTGGCGGCCCGGCTCGGCTACGCCGCCAGCTACGCCGTACCGCTGAGCACCCCCGACGCGCGCCGGATCGCCGCGGCCGTCTGGCTCTACGACGAGCCGGCCGAGCCCAGCGAGCGGCAGCGCAGGCTGCTGGGGATGTACATCGGGCACGCCGCCGAGCACATCACGCGGATGCTGGAACTCACTCGCGCCCGCGAGGACTTGGCCGAGCTGCGCGAGGACCTGCTGCCCGCGCGGCTGCCCCGGGTGCCCGGGGTGCAGCTCGCCGTGCGGCACAGCGCCGGGCCGCAGGGCGGCGGCGACTGGTACGACGTGCTGCCGCTCCCCGAGGGCGCGCTCGGGCTCTCGGTCGGCGGGGTCACCGGCAGCGGACCGAGCGCGATCGCGGCGATGGGCAGACTACGCGCGTCACTGCGGGCCTACGCGGTGATGGAGGGCGAGGACCCGGTCGCGGTGCTCTCCGACTTGGAGCTGCTGCTGCGGCTGACCGAGCCGGCCAGGTCGGCGACGGCGCTGTTCGGCTACGCGGAGCCGGCCCAGCGCAAGATCACCATCGCGGGGGCAGGACACTGCCCGCCGCTGGTGACGGGGCCCGAGCGCACCGAGTTCGTGGAGACCACGCTGTCCGCTCCGCTCGGCATGCTCGCGTGCTGGGAGGCGCCCAGCGTGGAGCTCGCGCTCGGCGAAGGTGAAACGTTGCTGCTCTACAGCGACGGGCTGCTGCACCGCGCGGGCGGCGAGCTGGAGCGCGGCTTCTCGCGGCTGCACTCGGCGGTCGCGACGGCGCCGCCCGCCACCCGCTCGGAACCCGAGGCGCTGGTCGACCACGTACTGCGCACCCTGCTGCCGGACGGCAAGGCGACAGCGCAGGACCACCCCGAGGACGTCGTGCTGCTGGCCGCGAAGTTCTGACCGGCGTCGGGAACCGGCGCTTGCATCGGCGTCGGCGCTGACGCCGGTTTTAGCGGGCCTCCCGTACCGTCTGCCCCCTCTCCAGCCGTTCCGGCGGCCGAAGCCGGAAATGTCACAGGTGTGTGACTGTCTTCCTGCTTACACGCGGCCATACGATGGAGGACGGTCTTACACAACTGAGGAGGCACACGTGGCGGACGCCGCTGAGGAACAGCCGATCAAGCAGCGCAAGAACGGTCTGTACGCCGGTGTCTCCGACGAGCTCGCCGAGAACATGCGGACCGGCTGGGCCGACACCGAGCTGCACGACCTCGAGCCCGTGGCGCAGGCCGCGGAGACGGCACAGCGCAGGGCGCGGCTTTCGGAGCGGTTCCCCGGCGAGCGCCTGGTGATCCCTGCGGGCAACCTCAAGACCCGCTCCAACGACACCGAGTACCCCTTCCGCAGCTCCGTGGAGTACGCCTACCTCACCGGCAACCAGACCGAGGACGGCGTCCTGGTCATGGAGCCCAAGGAGAGCGGCGGGCACGACGCCACGCTCTACCTGCTCCCCCGCTCCGACCGTGAGAACGGCGAGTTCTGGCTCGACAGCCAGGGCGAGCTGTGGGTCGGCCGCCGCGACAGCCTGGACGAGGGCGCGAAGCGCTACGGCCTGCCCTGCGAGGACGTGCGCACCGTCACCGACGTGCTGCGCTCCAAGGGCGGCCCGGTGCGCGTCGTGCGCGGCTCCGACGCGGGCGTGGAGAAGGCGCTGACCGACAAGGTCACCGCCGAGCGCGACGAGGAGCTGCGCTCGGTGCTCTCCGAAATGCGCCTGGTCAAGGACGCCTTCGAGGTCGGCGAGCTGCAGAAGGCCGTGGACTCCACGGTGCGCGGCTTCGAGGACGTCGTGAAGTCCCTGGACAAGGCCGAGGCCACCTCCGAGCGGTACATCGAGGGCACCTTCTTCCTGCGCGCCCGCGTCGAGGGCAACGATGTCGGCTACGGCTCCATCTGCGCCGCGGGCCCGCACGCGACCACGCTGCACTGGGTGCGCAACGACGGCGCTGTGCGCTCCGGCGACCTGCTGCTGCTCGACGCGGGCGTGGAGACCCACACGCTCTACACCGCGGACGTGACCCGCACCCTGCCGATCAACGGCCGCTTCACCGACTTCCAGCGGAAGATCTACGACGCGGTGTACGAGGCCCAGGAGGCGGGCATCGCGGCGGTCAAGCCGGGCGCCGACTACCTCGACTTCCACCACGCGGCGCAGCGCGTCCTGGCCACCAAGCTGGTGGAGTGGGGCCTGCTCGACTACGACGTGGAGAAGGTCCTGGAGCTCGGCCTCCAGCGCCGCTGGACCCTGCACGGCACCGGCCACATGCTCGGCATGGACGTGCACGACTGCGCGGTCGCGCGCCGCGAGACCTACGCCGAGGGCACCCTGGAGCCGGGCATGTGCCTGACCGTGGAGCCGGGCCTGTACTTCCAGGCCGACGACCTGACGGTGCCGGAGGAGTACCGCGGCATCGGCGTCCGCATCGAGGACGACATCCTGGTCACCGAGGACGGCAACCGGAACCTGTCCTCGGCGCTGCCCCGTTCGAGCGCGGACGTCGAAGCATGGATGGCGGGGCTGAAGGGCTGAGCCCCGGCTCCGGCGCCGGCCGGCGCCGGAGCTCCCGCCGAGGAAGAGGGAAAGAGCACACGTTGGTCACCCGGTTGTTCCGGCCAGGACTGCTGTCCGCCTTCCCCTTCCTCGCGATGGGCGCCATCGTCCTGGCCGACATGCTCGCCGGCGCGGGCATGGGGCTCACCCCCATGCTCGCGCTCGGTCCCGCCTTCGCCGGGCTCGTCGCCGATCTGCGCCGCACCGCGCTGATCGGCGCCCTCGCGCTGCTGCTCTCCTATGTGCTGATCCTCTACAACGGGCAGTACGGGGAGCGGCGCGGCTGGGCCACCCTGATCTCCGTCGCCGGGGTCGCCGTGGCCGGGCTCGCGGCGACCGTGATGCGGCAGCGGCGCGAGGAGGAGCTGGCCAGCGTCCGCTCCATCGCCGAGGCGGCGCAGCGCGTGCTGCTGCGCCCGGTGCCGCGCAGCGCCGGACATCTGCGCGCGGCCGTCTCGTACACCTCGGCGGTCGCGGACGCGCGGATCGGCGGCGATCTGTACGAGGTCGTGGTCTCGCCGGCGGGTGTGCGGGTGCTGGTCGGCGACGTGCAGGGCAAGGGTCTCGAAGCGGTGGAGACCGCGGCGGTGGTGCTCGGCACCTTCCGCGAGGCCGCGTACGACGAACCGGATCTGGTGGCGGTCGGCGACCGGCTCGAGCGGGCGCTGGACCGGCATCTGCTGGGCGAGAAGTTCGTGACCGCGGTGCTGGCCGAAGTGCGCGAGCGCGATCGCGCCGTACTGCTCAACTACGGGCATCCGGCGCCGATGGTGATCAGGCCGGACGGTTCGGTGGACTACGCGGAGCCGCCGGAGCGCGCCCTGCCGCTGGGTCTGCTGGCGCTGCACGGCGGCCCTGCGCCGACTCCGCACCGGGTGCCGTTCGTGCCCGGTGACCAGCTTCTCTTCTATACCGACGGGGTCAGCGAGGCCCGCGACCGCGCGGGCGAGTTCTATCCGCTGGAGGACCGCGGCCACCTGCTCAAGGACCCGGACCCGGAGACCGCGCTCGACGCGGTGCGCCAGGACCTGAAGCAGTACGTGGGCGGGGAGCGGCTGCACGACGATGCCGCGATGTTGCTGCTGCGGTATCGGGACGGGTGAGCCTCTGAGGGGGTCAGCCCGCCTTGAGCAGGGAACGGTCGCCGTTCTCCTGCCACTTCAGGGTCTTGTCGAAGCTGACCACCGCGCCGCCCCTGCCCGGGCGGTCGTGGGTGCGCACGTGGTCGGTGAGTGACTCGATCATGTAGAGGCCGCGGCCGCACTCCGCCTCGCGCGAGCGGTCGGCCGGCAGCAGGGCGCGGGCCCTGCGCGCCAGGCGCGAGGGTCTCCCGCGGAAGCCGGGCCCCGAGTCGGCGACCTCGATGCGGCAGCGGTCGCCGTGCAGGTAGGCGGTGACGCGGAAGGCGTCCTGGGAGCCGTCGGAGACGCGGGCGCCGTGCTCCACGGCGTTCGCGCACGCCTCGGTGAGCGCGACGGAGAGCTCGTAGGCGATCTCGTCGTCGACCCCCGCCGACTCCAGAGCCCCCAGCAGCAGTCGCCGGGCCAGCGGCACGCTCGCAGCCTCGCGCCGTAGCTGAAGTGACCACCACACGCTCATGCTCCGACCTCCAGGGGTCTCGGCGTCGGCTCGCCGCACGGCGCCGGGCAGGGTCCGGCGCGCGCTACCGATACGTATTGCCTGCGGCGCCGCGCGCTACGCGCGTCACTTCGGGGATGACGCTCGTTCGGCCCACGGCGGAGAACCGGGCGCTCACCACTCAAAGCGGACATGTGTCCCGCCCCCTGCCGGAAGTGCGCGCCGCGGCCGGTGAGATGATGGCGCGGCCATGACTGCAGGGGCGGACCTCAGACTGCTGCGGGCCGCGGTGTTCACCGCGGCCTGCGTCGCGCTGTCCGCCGCCGGGCACGCGGTCGCGGGCGGCTGCGGCATCGCGCCGTGGGCGCTGGGCGCCGGATTCGCGATGGTGTTCGCGGTGGCCGCGCCGCTGGCCGGGCGCGAACGTTCGCTGCCGGGCATCGCGGCGCTCCTGACCGTCGGCCAGCTCGGCCTGCACCTGCTGTTCTCCGCCGGAGGCGCCGGGCAGGCACGCCCCGTACGGGGTACAGGGCAGAGCCCCGTCATGGAACTCGCGGCGCGGATGCTCTGCAGCAAGCACGCCTCGGGTCCGCTCACCGAGGCGCGCGCGCACCAGGTGGTCTCCGACGCGGGGATCTCCCCCGACCAGGCCGCGGCGCTGACCGGCCGGGCCGCACACGGCGGCCACGGGGCCGGAGCCGGAGCCGGCGCCGCCCAGGCCGCGCACGACGCCGCCGGCGGCCCGGTCGTGGAGTGCCTGCGCCAAGCCGCGCGCACGGCGCTCTCGCTGATGGACGGGCCGATGCTGCTCGGGCACCTGCTCGCCGCGCTGGCCCTCGGGGTGCTGCTGCGCTGCGGAGAGGCCGCGCTGTGGCGGCTCGTGCGGCTGTCCGCGCTGGCCGAGCTGCCCGTTCTGCCCGTGCACCGGCTGCTGCCGGGGCGCGCGCTGCGCGCCGCGCTCGGCTATGAACGGGCGCTGCGCGCCGGTCTGTTGCCGCGCGCCCCTGCCAGGGTCACCAGGGCGCTCTCGTACGAGGACTCCGCGCATCCGCCCTCGGTGCTGCTCGACCACTCCGTGCGCAGACGGGGACCGCCGCGGTCCGCCGGCGAGCTCGTGCTCGCGGTCTGACGCACACTCCGGTCCCCTCTCCCGTACGGGTCTTCCGTACGGATCTCCCGTGCCGGTCTCCCGCACGGAGCCCGTGCCGGCCTCCCGTACTGGCGGCGACGGCGGAACGGCGTGTGCGTGCGTGTCCGCGAGGTGCTGTCCCGCGTGCAGCGGACGCCTCGCGGTCCCTCGTTCCTTGTCCGTTCCTGTTGTCATCCGTCGCACGGGCCGTGGCCGGTCCGTGCCGTCTGTCGGGAGCAGAACCCCAGATGAAGACCCCTCGCAAGCAGAGTGCGCGGCGCGCCGGAACCGTCGGCGCCGTGGGCGCCGCGGCCGTGCTGCTGGCAGCCGCGCCCGCGTTCGCGCACGTCACCGTCGATCCGGAGGAGGCCGAGCAGGGCGGCTTCAGCACCGTCGACTTCAAGGTCCCCAACGAGAAGGACGACGCCTCCACCAGCAAGGTCGAGGTCAACTTCCCCACGGACCACCCGCTCGCCACGGTGATGCCCGAGCCGGTGCCCGGCTGGAAGATCAAGATCAGCAAGAAGAAGCTGGACAAGCCGATCGAGATGCACGGCGAGAAGATCAAGGAAGCCGTCACGAAGATCACTTGGTCCGGCGGGAAGATCGAGCCCGGCCGGTTCCAGCAGTTCCCCGTGAACATGGGCGAGCTGCCGAAGGGCCAGGACCAGCTCGTCTTCAAGGCGCTCCAGACGTACGACAACGGCGACGTCGTGCGCTGGATCGAGCCGCAGCAGAAGGGCCAGCCGGAACCGGAGAACCCGGCCCCGACGCTCAAGCTGACCCCGGCCGCCGCGGGCGGACACGGGGCCGGCGCGCAGGACGGCAAGAACACGCAGGCCGCAGGAAGCCAGGCGGCGAGCGGCGATTCGGACGGCACCGACAACACCGCGCGGGTGCTCGGGGTCGTCGGGATCGTCGTGGGCGTCGCGGGAGTGGCCTTCGGGGTGCTCGCCGGGCGCCGCCGCTCCTCCTGAGCCAGGACCGTCCGACGACGCGTCCGTTGACGACCCGCGGTGCGGTTCCCGTCCGGGACACGGCACGCGTACGCGAACCGCGTGCGTACGCCGTGTCCCGGCGGGGCCGCGCCGCCCGCACCGTTGGGAAGACCGGAACCCCATGCACACCGTGAAGAACAACCGCCGCCGCTCCGTACGCCTCACCGCCGCGGCCCTCACCGCGGCGTCCGCGCTCGTGCTGTCCGCCTGCTCCTCGGGGGACAGCGACAGCGACGCGGCGGTCGTGGACGCGCCCAAGGCGTCCGACGCGCCGCAGCAGAAGAGCGGCGTGAAGCTCGACAACCCCTTCGTGAAGCCGGACCTGACGCTGACCGACACGAAGGGCGAGAAGTACGACCTGGTCAAGGAGACCAAGGGCAAGCCGACGCTGCTGTACTTCGGCTACTCGAACTGCCCCGACGCCTGCCCGCTGATCATGAGCAACATCGATCTGGCGAAGCGGAAGCTGCCGAAGAGCGAGCAGAAGAAGCTCCAGGTCGTCTTCGTGACCACCGACCCGAAGCGGGACACCCCCGAGCACCTGGGCAAGTGGCTCAAGGCGCAGGGCACCGGAGTCACCGGCCTGACCGGCGACTTCGACACGATCCAGGCCGCCGCGAAGAGCGTGGGCATCGGCATCGAGCCCTCGTACAAGAAGAAGAACGGGGACGTCGTCTCCTCGCACGGCAAGCAGCTCCTGGCCTTCTCGCCCAAGGACGACAAGGCGCACTACCTCTACACCGACGACAAGAACGCCACCGCCGAGGTCCTCTCCAAGGACCTGCCGAAGCTCATCAAGGGAGAGACCCCGTGACCCGCCGCCACCCCCTGATCAGCGCCAGGCGCCGCACCGCCACGGCCACCGCGGCGATCGCCGGGGCGCTCGCCCTCGGGCTGGCCGGATGCGGTTCCGGCGGCCCCGAGCTCAAGGTCAGCGACGGCTACGTGCCGCAGCCCGCGATGGACAGCATGGCCGGGGGCTTCCTGACCGTGAAGAACACCGGGGACGAGGCGGACAAGCTGACCTCCGTGAGCAGCCCGCTCGCCAAGCAGGTGCAGATGCACCGCACCAAGGGCGGCCGGATGGAGCCGGTGAAGTCCCTCACCGTGCCCGCGAACGGCGAGCTCAAGCTCGACCGCGGCGGAAACCACCTGATGCTGCACGACCTGAAGCGCAAGCCCGTCAAGGGCGACAAGGTGTCGCTGACCCTGCACTTCGAGAAGTCCGACCCGGTGAAGGTGACGGTCCCGGTCGAGGCCGCCAACTTCGCGCCCGGGCAGGGGAAATGAGGTACCGGTGACGGCGACCGCGTACCCCATGGGCTCGCCCCGCGCGGGCCGCAGCGGGCCCGCGCGGCTGCTCGCCTCGGCGCTGGCCACCGCGCTCGGCGGGCTGCTGTGCGTGCTCGGCGGCGCCGCGCCCGCCTCCGCGCACGCCGCGCTGACCGGCAGCGATCCGGCCAAGGGCGCGGTGGTGGACAGCGCGCCGCGGGAGGTCACGCTGCGCTTCTCCGAGGGCATCGCGATGTCCGAGGGGTCGGTACGTGTGCTCGGGCCGCGCGGCGAACGCGCCGACCACGGTCCCGTCCGCGAGAAGGGCGAGACCGCGCGCTCCGTCGCACTCAAGCCGGGACTGGGCAAGGGCACCTACACGGTCGCCTGGCAGGGCGTGTCAGCCGACAGCCACCCGGTCTCGGGGGCCTTCACGTTCTCCATCGGGGCGCCCTCCAAGACCACGGCGCAGGTGCCGCAGCAGGACGAGAACGCGGGCGGCGGCGTGGTCGGCGCGCTCTACGGCATCGGCAGATACGCGGCATACGCGGGCTTCGTCCTGCTCGTCGGCGGCGCGGCCTTCGTGCTGGCCTGCTGGCCCGGCGGGGCGCGGCAGCGTTCCGTGCAGCGCCTCGTGGCCGCTGGATGGCTGACGCTGACGGTCTCGACGCTCGCCATGTTGTTGTTGCGCGGCCCCTACACGGGCTCGGGCCAACTGGCCGACGTCTTCGACCTGTCCGCGCTCAAGGCGGCCGTGGGCACCAAGCCGGGCACCGCCCTGGTCTCCCGCCTCCTGCTGCTCGGCGCGGCGGCCCTCTTCGTCTCCGTGCTCTTCGGTACGTACGCGAAGGTGGCCGGCGAGCGGGAGGGGGGCGGCGAGCGTGAGCGGGATGGCGCGCGTGAGCGGGGCGGCGGCCAGCAGGGCTCCGAGGACGGCGAGTCGGCCCCGGAGCGCGAGGACGGCGGCGGCGCCGGTGATCCCACGCGGCGGCGTGACCTGCTGTACGGGCTGTCGCTCGGCGGCGGTGTGGTGGCCGCCGGGCTCGCGGCGACCTGGGCCATGGCCGAGCACGCCTCGACGGGCATCCAGACCGCGCTGGCCATGCCGGTGGACGTGCTCCATCTGCTCGCCGTCGCCGGCTGGCTGGGCGGTCTGGCCGCGCTGCTGACGTCCCTCTACAAGGGGCCCGAGGGCGGGGTGCCACGCTCGGCGGTGCGGCGGTTCTCACGGATGGCGTTCGGGAGCGTGCTGGTGCTCGCCGGGACCGGGATCTACCAGTCCTGGCGGCAGGTCGGCTCCTGGGGCGCCCTCGCGGACACCGCGTACGGCCAACTGCTCATCGTGAAGGTGGCGCTGGTCGCGCTGCTGGTCGGCGTCGCCTGGATATCCCGCCGCTGGACGTCCCGGCTGGCGGAACCCGAGCGGGGCGCCGCGAGCGGTACGTCCGCCGAGGCCGCCGAACCCGCACCCCGTACGGAGCGGGAACCCGCGATAGCGGTCGCGGGCGCCGCCTCGTACGAGGGCTCCGGCGCGGGGGAGGACCCCGAACGCGCCGCCCAACTCGCCCGCCAGCGCGCCGCGGTGGAGACCGCGCGGCGCAAGCGGGACAGGGACGCCGACCCGGAACGCAGCGGGCTCCGCCGTTCCGTACTCGCCGAAGCCGGCATCGCCGTCGTCCTCCTCGCCGTCACCACGGTGCTCACCGGCACCGAACCGGCCCGCACCGAGGCGGCCACCCGCGCCGGCGGGGGCTCGGAGGCGCCCGCGCAGAGCGGTCCCGTACAGCTCAAGATCCCCTTCGACACCGGAGGTTCGGGCGGCAAGGGAACCGCGAAGCTGCGGCTCTCGCCCGGGCGCTCGGGCAGCGACAACACGCTGCGGGTCACCGCGACCGACCCCTCGGGCAAGCCCGTGGACGCCCCCGAGGTCAAGGTCGCCTTCACCCTGCCCGCGCAGAAGATCGGCCCGCTGAACGTGAGCCCGAAGCCGGTCAAGCCAGGCAAGGGCGAGGACGCGAGCGGCAAGGACGGCAAGGGAAGCGAGGGCAAGTCCGCTTCCCCGGGCGGCCGTTGGGAGGCGAACGGGGTGCAGCTCCCCATGCCCGGCACCTGGCGCGTCGCCTTCACCATCCGTACCTCCGACATCGACCAGGTGACCGTGAACAAGACGGTGCGGCTCCCCTGACCCCCAGCCCCAGTCACAGCCCCAGTCACAGCCCCAGCCACAGTCACAGCCACAGAGGCAGAACATGACGCAGCACGACCACGAACCGCACACCGTCAGCCGCCGCAGGCTGCTCGGCACCGTCGGCGCGGCGGGCGCCGGGGGCCTCGCGCTGGGCGCGGTGGGCGGCGCCGCGGGCTACGCCGCGGCGGACGACCCGCCCACCGCGCTGACCACGCTGGGCTCGGACCGGGTGCCCTTCCACGGCACCCACCAGGCGGGGATCACCACGCACCAGCAGGCGCACGGGCACCTGATCGCCTTCGACCTCGCGCCCGGCGCGGGGCGCAAGGAGGCCGCCGCGCTGCTGCGGCGCTGGTCGGACACCGCGCGGCAACTGATGGAGGGCAGGGCGCCGCAGTCGCCCGAACACGACACCGGCATCGCGCTGGACGCCGGGCCCTGCTCGCTCACCGTCACCTTCGGCTTCGGCCGCAGCCTCTTCGGCAAGACCGGGCTGAAGGATCAACTGCCCACACAGCTCGACCCGTTGCCGGAGTTCTCCTCGGACCACCTGGACAAGGAGCGCTCCGGCGGCGACCTGTGGATCCAGATCGGCGCCGACGACGGCCTCGTCGCCTTCCACGCGCTGCGCGCGCTGCAGCGCGAGGCGGGTGACGCGGCACGGCTGCGCTGGCAGATGAACGGCTTCAACCGCTCACCGGGCGCCACCTCCCACCCCATGACGGTGCGCAACCTGATGGGCCAGGTCGACGGCAGCAACAACCCCAAGCCCTCCGAGAAGAACTTCGACCAGCGGATCTGGGTCCCCTCCGACGGCAGCCCCGGATGGATGGCGAACGGCTCGTACGCCGTCGTCCGCCGCATCCGCATGCTGCTCGACGACTGGGAGAAGCAGTCGCTGGAGAAGCAGGAGAAGGTCATCGGCCGCCGCAAGTCCGACGGCGCCCCGCTGACCGGCGGCACCGAACAGACCGACCCCGACCTGGAGAAGACCCGTTCCGACGGGGTCACCCCGGTGATCGCCGAGGACGCGCACGTACGGATCACCTCGCCGGACAGCAACGGCGGCGCGGCCATGCTGCGGCGGCCCTTCTCCTTCCACGACGGCTTCCGCGAGGACGGGGCGCCGGACGCGGGCCTGCTGTTCATCGCCTGGCAGGCCGACCCGCTGCGCGGCTTCGTACCGGTGCAGCGGCGGCTCGACCGCGGCGACGCGCTGTCGAAGTTCATCCGGCACGAGGCGAGCGCGCTCTTCGCGGTGCCGGGTGGCCCGAAGAAGGGGGAGTACGTGGGTCAGGCGCTGTTCGAGGGTTGACGTTCCAGGGTTAACCTCCTTTCGACAGAGGTCTGTTGAGCAGCAGAGGGTCGAGGGAAAGGGGAGCGGTGTGCCGTACTTCGTACTCGAATACCGGTATCCGGAGGACGTCGTGGAGCGCCGTGCCCCCTACCGCGAGGAGCACCTGGGGCTGATCCGCGAGGCGCACGCGCGCGGCGAACTCCTCCTCGCGGGCGCCCTCGCCGAGCCGGTCGACCGCGGGCTGCTGATCTGGAACACGGAGGAGCGCGGCACGGTCGAGCGCTTCGCCGAGAACGACCCCTACGTCCTCAACGGCGTGGTGGAGGAGTGGACCGTCCGCCCCTGGACGGTCGTCACTCCCTGAGCGAGCCTCACCTCCCCGGTGCGGTCACGCCGCGGTGCGGTCACGCCGCGGTGCGGTCACGCCGCGGTCCAGTCCGCCGGGCGCCCCAGCCAGGCGGCCAGCCTGCCGTACGCGTCGGCGCCCTCGGGGGCCGTGCGCGCGGCGTCGAAGGGCACGCCCTCGCCGCGGCGCTCGGTGGGAAGCGCGCGCCGGGCCGCGCTCAGCGCCGCCTCGCCGAGCTCCTGGTCGAGCGCGCCGGTGTGGCCTATGGAGCGCGCCAGGTCCCAGGAGTGCGTGACGATCTCCATCAGGTCGCCGGCGAGCGCCGCCCGCCCCGGCATCGTGCCCCAGGGCACCACCACGACGCGGTCCAGCTTCGCGTCGTCCGCCCAGGCGGCCTCGAAGCGCGCATACGCCTCCTCGTATGCCCCGGCCCAGCCGCCCTCCGGCTCCTGCTCATACCCCTCGTGCGCGATCTCCTTGTCCCGGCCGGTCTCGCCGAGCTCGGCCCACGCGTGGGTGCCGCCGATGATGTGCGCCAGCAGCCCCCGCACGTCGTACTCCGCACACGGCGTCGGCCGCCCCAGATCCTCCGCGCGCACCCCGGCGACGACCTCGGCCATCTGCCGGACCGCACGCGCGAGTTGAGGCCGCGGGTCGGCGGCGACGGCGGCAACGGTGGCTTCCCCGATCGTCTTCTCAGCGGTCATGACGGGTCCTCCCGAAGTCGGTCCCGGAGGCCCCGCGCCCCCGGCGAGAAGGAGAATCCCGCAAAAACCTGACGTCTGCCGTCAGGTTTTCCCGCATCATCGAGAAAGTGAAGTCCGACCGCCTGCTCTCGATCCTGCTGCTCCTCCAGACCCGTGACCGGGTCTCGGCCGAGGAGCTGGCCCGCCGCCTGGAAGTCTCGGTCCGCACCATCTACCGGGACATCGAAGCGCTCTCCACCACCGGCGTCCCCGTATACGCCGAGCGCGGGCGGCGCGGCGGCATCGCCCTGCTGCCCGGCTTCCGCACCGATGTCACGGGGCTGACCTCGCGCGAGGCGCGGGCCCTGTTCGTGCTGGCCGCGCAGGGTGCGCACTCCATCCAGTCGGCGCACTCGGCGCTCGGGCTCGGGGAGGAGTTCGGCTCGGCGCTGCGCAAGATCATGGCCGCGCTGCCCGCGGCGCACCGCCCGGCGGCGGAGCTGACCAGCAGGCGCATCCTCGTGGACCCCGACAGGTGGCGGGCCGGACCCCGCGCCGCGGTCGACCTGGACGTGCTGAACACCGCCGTGTTCGCCGACCGCAGGCTGCGCATACGGTATCGGCACGGCGGAGCGACCACGGAGCGGCAGTACACGGTCGACCCCTACGGCCTCGTCGCCAAGGCGGGCGTCTGGTATCTCGTCGCCGACCGGCGCGGCGCTCCCCGGCTCTTCCGCGCCGACAGGATCGCCGCGGCCACCGTCACCGACGCACCCGTGCACAGGCGCGACGGTGTGGAACTCGCGGACGTGTGGGAGCAGTTGCGCCGCCGCGTCGAGGAGCGCCCGGCCGTCGTACGGGTCACCGCGCGGGTCAGGCGCGGGAGGCTCGACATGTTCCTGCGGATAATGTCCTGGGCGCTGGACGGGCCGCCGCCACAGGCCGCCTGCGACGACTCGGCCGAGGCGGCCGGGAAGTGGGTCACCGTGCGGCTGGCGTTCCCCGCGCTGCCCGCCGTGCGCCAGCTCCTCCAGTTCGGCGCCGACGCGGAGGCATTGGAGCCGGCGGAGGCGCGGGAGGAACTGGCGCGCGCCGCCCGGCAGTTGGCCGAGATGTACGGCGAACCCTCGAAGCCCCCGCCACCGGACTAGCCGGGCACCGGACTAGCCCAGCGCCGGCCTAGGTCGGGAGCGGCCCGTCCTCCGACCCCTCAAGCACCGCCCGGCAGATGGCGTGGAGCTGCTCCACCTGCTCCCGGCTGAGGTGGTCGAAGAGCGCCTGTCTGGCCTGCTCCACATGCCCCGGCGCGGTGCCCTCCAGCTCCGTCATCCCCGCGTCGGTGAGCGTGGCCAGGGTGGTGCGCTGGTCGTCCTCGTGCCGCCCGCGCCGCACCCAGCCCTTGGCCTCCAGGCGCGAGACCGCGTGCGAGAGCCGGCTCGGCGAGGAGCGGGTGCGCCGGGCAAGCTCGGTCATGGTGAGGGTGCGGCCCTCGGTCTCCGAGAGCATCGCCAGGATCAGGTAGTACGCGTGCGGCATGCCCGCGTCCCGCTGCAACTGGCGGTCCAGCGCCTCCCGTACACGCTGCGAAGCGCCCAGGAAGGCCCGCCAGGTCGCCTGCTCCTCCTCGTCCAGCCAGCGCGCGGCGCCGCCACTCGCCGCGCCGCCGCCCACCGCGCTGCCGCTCGTCCCGCTCATGCGGCCAGCGTACGAGCCGGGGCCGTCATGCGGAGAGGAGGCGCTCCAGCACCAGGGCGATGCCGTCCTCGTCGTTCGAGGCCGTCACCTCGTCGGCGACCGCGAGGAGTTCCTCGTGCGCGTCGGCCATCGCGACGCCGTACGCCGCCCAGCCGAGCATCGGGATGTCGTTCGGCATGTCGCCGAAGGCGATCGTGTCCGCGCCGCGCACCCCGAGCCGCCTGGCCGCCAGCGCCAGGCCCCTGGCCTTGCTGAGCCCCAGCGGCAGCAGCTCGACCACGCCCTCGCCGGCCATCGTCACGCCCACCGCGTCGCCGACGACGGCCTGCGCGATCTTCGTCAACTGGTCGTCGCCCAGCTCGGGATGCTGGATGTAGAGCTTGTTGAGCGGCTCGGCCCACAGGTCGGAACGGTCGTGCGCCGGGACCACGGGAAGCGGCCCCTCCTGCACCCGGTAACCGCGCTCGACCAGCACCGCGCCGTCCACCCCGTCGCGCGAGGCGGCCAGCATGAGCGGGCCGGTCTCCGCCTCCAGTGCGGCCACCGCGTGGGTCGCGACACGGCGGTCCAGCGTCAGGGAGGTGAGCAGCCGGCCCTCGCCCGCGTCGTACACCTGGGCGCCCTGGCCGCACACCGCGAGCCCCTGGTAACCGAGGTCGGCGAGCACGCTCTTGGTCCAGGGCACGGCGCGCCCCGTCACCACGATGTGCGCGGCGCCGCGCGCCGTGGCGGCGGCCAGCGCGTCCCTCGTACGACCGGAGACGGTGTCGTCGCTACGCAGCAGCGTGCCGTCCAGGTCGGTGGCGACCAGCTTGTACGGGAAGGGCGGGAGCGGCGTGACGGCTTCCGTCGTCGGGGCGGCGGCGGTCACTTGGCGACCGGCTCCAGCACCTCGCGCCCGCCCAGATACGGCCGCAGGATCTCGGGGACCCGGACCGATCCGTCGGCCTGCTGGTGGTTCTCCAGCAGCGCGACGATGGTGCGGGGCACGGCGCAGAGCGTGCCGTTCAGGGTGGCGAGAGGCCGGACCTTCTTGCCCTCGCGCATCCGCACCGACAGGCGCCGGGACTGGAACTCGGTGCAGTCCGAAGTCGAGGTCAGCTCGCGGTACTTGCCCTGGGTGGGGATCCACGCCTCGCAGTCGTACTTCCGCGCGGCCGAGGAGCCGAGGTCGCCGGTGGCCACGTCGATCACCTGGTACGGAAGCTCCAGGCTGGTCAGCCACTGCTTCTCCCACTCCAGCAGGCGCAGGTGCTCGGCCTCGGACTCCTCCGGCGCGACGTAGGAGAACATCTCGACCTTGTCGAACTGGTGGACCCGGAAGATGCCCCGGGTGTCCTTGCCGTACGAACCGGCCTCGCGGCGGAAGCAGGGCGAGAACGCGGCATACCGCAGCGGCAGCCTGTCCGCCTCGATGATCTCGTCCATGTGGTAGGCGGCGAGCGGGACTTCGGAGGTGCCGACGAGGTAGAAGTCGTCCTTCTCCAGGTGGTACACGTCCTGCGCGGCCTGACCGAGGAAGCCTGTGCCCTCCATGGCCTGCGGCTTGACCAGCGCGGGTGTCAGCATGGGCGTGAAGCCCGCCGCGGTGGCCTGCGCGATCGCGGCGTTCACCAGGGCGAGTTCGAGCAGCGCGCCGACGCCGGTGAGGTAGTAGAAGCGCGACCCGGAGACCTTGGCGCCGCGCTCGGTGTCGATGGCGCCGAGGAGCTGGCCGAGCTCCAGGTGGTCCTTGGGCTCGAAGCCCTCGGCGGCGAAGTCGCGGATCTCGCCGACCGTCTCGCGCACGGTGAAGTCCTCTTCACCGCCGACCGGGACCTCGGGGTGCACGAGGTTGCCGAGCTGCCGGAGCAGCTCCTCGGTCTCCGCCTCGGCCTCGTTCTGCGCGGCGTCGGCCTCCTTCACCGCTGCGGACAGCTCGCCCGCGCGCTTGAGGAGTTCGGCCTTCTCGTCGCCCTCGGCCTTGGGGATCTGCTTGCCGAGCTGCTTCTGCTCGGAGCGCAGCTCGTCGAAGCGGACACCGGACGACCTGCGCCGCTCGTCGGCGGAGAGCAGCTTGTCGACGACGTCGACGTCCTCTCCACGGGCGCGCTGGGAGGCGCGCACACGGTCGGGGTCCTCACGAAGCAGGCGAAGGTCAATCACGCGGCAAGGGTACCGGGCGGGCGGCGCACGGCTCGACTCCGTTCCCGGCGGGGGCGGGGACGGCGCGCGGCGGCCCGCCGATGATCTTCTCCGGCTTCTTCCGGGACCGGTGGATGATCTTCTCCGGGGGCTTTCCCGTACGTGCCCGAGGCAGCTCGGAAACGGGGCGACGCGAGAACCCTTATGCCCGATTTGCAACTCAATGCAGCGTATCGTGAGGCGCGTCAAGCGGAATTCCCCGGCCCCACGCAAGGGTGCGTCCGCTGTCCGGAGATGGACCGATCAGGCCGCTGAGCGGCGGGAGTTGGGAAGCTCGGGTCACGGACTTATCCACAACCGGGGAGCCGTTCACAGAGTTTTCCACAGGCTCGCGGAACCCCCTGTGGAAGTCGGAGCCACAGGCTCCGAACGGAATTCTGATCCACGGGGAATTCCCTGCCCAAACCCCCAATACCCACTCATTCGAGCGGGATTGCTTCACGCCAAAGTGTTGATCAAGGGAATTGGGGTGACGAGAGGGGCCCCGGAGCTCTGTGGACGGCGCGGAGGTCATCATGCGGTTTTGTCGACACTGACCGCTCGCTGTCCCCAGCCGTGCACAGTCAGACACCGGAGCCTGTGGATAACTTTGTGGACAACCGGGCCCCTGGGGACGTCGCTTCCCGGCCACGGCGGTCTCAGCCGCGGCCGTCGAGGCAGCGGGTCAGCCAGTCCGCCGCCTCCAGGAAGTCCTCGTCGCTCGTGCCGGAGCGCAGGGTCGGCTGCACCTCGTCGGCGCGCGGGTACGAGCCGAGGAACCGCACGTTGCGGCAGGCCCGCTTGAGCCCCATCAGCACGTCGCCGACGCGGCGGTCGGAGACGTGGCCCTCGCAGTCCACGGAGAAGCAGTACCGGCCGATGCCCTCGCCGGTGGGGCGGGACTCGATGCGCATCATGTTCACGCCGCGCGAGGCGTACTCCTGGAGCACCTCCAGCAGCGCGCCCGGATGGTCGTCGCGCAGCCAGAAGACGACGGAGGTCTTGTCGGCGCCCGTGGGCGCGGCCGGGCGCGCCGGGCGGCCGGCGAGGACGAAGCGCGTGGCCGCGTTCTCCGCGTCGTGGATGTCGGTGACCAGCGGCTCAAGACCGTACGTGGCCGCCGCGAACTCCCCCGCGAAGGCCGCGTCGAAGCGGCCCTCCTGCACGAGCCGCGCGCCGTCCGCGTTGGAGGCGGCCGACTCCCAGGCTGCGTCCGGGAGATGCTCGGCCAGCCACTTGCGCACCTGCGGCTGCGCGACCGGGTGCCCGGTCACCGTCTTCACGTCGGACAGCGCGGTGCCGGGGCGCACCAGGAGCGCGAAGGCGATGGGCAGCAGCACCTCGCGGTAGATCATCAACTGCTGGCCGCGCGCCAGCTCGTCGAGGGTCGCGGTGACGCCGCCCTCCACCGAGTTCTCGATCGGGACCAGCGCGGCGGCGGCCTCCCCGCCCCGCACCGCGTCCAGGGCCGCGGGCACCGAGACCATCGGGACCAGCTCGCGCGTGGCGGACTCGGGGAGGGTGCGGATGGCGGCCTCGGTGAAGGTCCCCTCGGGACCGAGATAGGTGTAGCGGCTCGCAGACGACATGCCGCCACGGTAGTCGCGAGCGCACCGGGGGCGCCCGCCGTCTCATCCAGCGGGCGCCCCTCGTACCCGGTCATCGGCCCCGTGCGCAGCCCCTCCGGGCCCAGGCGCGGTGCACGGGCCCTCCGGCTCAGGCGGGTGCGCTCACTCCTCGCCCGCGAGCGTCATGGAGCGCAGCTTCTGGCCCGCGAACCACGTGCCGCCCACCGTCACGACCAGCAGCAGCACCACCGCGACCGGCAGCCCCACCTCGGAGGTGATCTGCGCGCCGCCGCCCGCGATCTTCTCGGCGAGCGCCAGCGACCACTGCTGTACGGAGAGGGTCCTGGCGCCCGGCACGAGGCTGCCCACCAGGGCCTCCCAGATCAGCGCGTACACCAGGCCGAACACCACGGCGTGCCGCGAGACGGTGCCCAGCAGCAGGAAGAGCGCGCTGTAGGCGACCGAGGCGACGGCAGCGGCGGCGGCGTAGGCGATCGCGATCTGCTGGCTGTTGCCGTTGAGCAGATACCCGGCGATCAGCGTGGGCACGGCGGAGAAGACCACCGTCACGCCTATGGCCACCAGCAGCTTGGTCACGATGATCGTCGGCCGCTTCAGAGGCTTGGCCAGCAGATACACCACCGAGCCGTCGTCGATCTCCGGGCCGATGGCGCCGGTCCCGGCGATCACGCCGATCAGCGGGACCATCGTGGCCAGCGCGAAGCCGCCCAGGAGCTGGGTGGCGACCGAGTCGTCCATGCCGGTCATGGCGCGCACCGCGGCGGCGACCACCACGAGCAGCACCGGCAGCGCGCTCAGCAGCAGGGCGCGCTTCCTGCCCAGCAGTGCCCGGTAGGTGAGCCGCGCGACTGTTTTGTCGTACATTCCCGTGCTCCCTTCAGGCCGCGACGAGGTAGGAGAAGACGCTCTCCAGGGACTCGTCCGAGGGCGAGACCGTGTAGAGCCTGATGCCGTGCTCGCGGGCGGTGCGCGGGAGCAGTTCGGTGAAGCGGGCGAAGTCGATCGCCTCGACGCGCAGGGCGCGGTCGGACCAGTCGAGCCTGATGCCCGCGGTACTGGCATCCGCGATCAGGGCGGCGGCCAGCCTGCGGTCGTCGCTGGAGCGCACGAGGTACTGGTGCGGCCGGTCGGTCATCAGCCGGCGGATCTTGCGGAAGTCGCCGCTGGCCGCGTGCCGCCCCGCGACGATCACCTCGATGTGCGCGGCGAGCTGCTCGACCTCCTCCAGGATGTGCGAGGAGAAGAGCACCGTGCGTCCCTCGGCCCCCATCCGCCGCAGCAGCTCCATGAGGTGCATGCGCTGGCGCGGGTCCATGCCGTTGAAGGGCTCGTCGAGCAGCAGCACGGAGGGGTCGTGCACCAGCGCGGACGCCATCTTCACGCGCTGCCGCATGCCCTTGCTGTACGTGGAGATCTTGCGGCCCTGGGCCTGCTCCATCTCCACGGTGGCCAGGGCCCGTTGGGCCGCGGCCCGCGGGTCCGGCAGCTTGTGCAGCTCGGCGTTGGCCAGCACGAACTCCCACCCCGTGAGGAAGTCGTACATGGCCTCGCGCTCGGGGACCAGGCCGATGTGCCGGTAGCTCTCCTCGTTCCGCCAGATGCGGGTGCCGTCCAGGGTCACCGTGCCGGTGGAGGGCGCGAGGAAGCCCGCCATCATGTTGATCAGCGTGGACTTGCCCGCGCCGTTGGGGCCGAGCAGGCCGGTGACGCCCGGGCCGATGTTCATGGTGATGTCGTTGACCGCCACGACGTTCCCGAACCAGCGGGAGGCGTGGTCGATGTGCAGCGTGGTCATGGTGGTTACAGCCCGGCCTTTCGGTAGCGGCGCAGCAGGAGCGCGTAGGCGCCGGCCACGAGCGCGGCGAACAGCAGGAGGTAGAACGGCGCCTGGCCGCCTGCGAGCTCCACGTTGTTCGGGAAGTTGGAGTCGCCCCCGAGGAAGGTGAACTGGATCCCGTCCATCAGCGTCCCGGGCGAGACCAGCCCGAGCCAGCCGGCCGCGCCCTCGTGGCCCTGCACGACGGCGATCCCCTGCAGGGACTGGGCCAGCATGTACGGGATGGTGAGCACCGCGATCACGGCGGCCACGCCGAAGCCGCGGCGGGGCGTGAGCGCGGCGACGGCCAGCGCGACGCCCGCGTGCAGCAGCGAGAAGAGCAGGCAGAACGCGAGCGCCTGGCCGAACTCCTCCGTCTGCGCGCCGAATTCCATCTTCGCGAGCAGCGAGCCCACGTACAGGATCAGCACCGGCGTCGCGATGAAGATCATCAGCGCGGCCCACAGCGCGGCCAGCTTCGCCTGGACGTAGTCGGCGTGCGTGATGGAGCGCGAGAAGTACAGCGGAACGGTGCGGAACCGCAGGTCGAGCGAGACCAGTTGGGGCGCGGCGGCCGCCAGGAAGATCCCGATCACCGGCTGCAGCGTCAGCACGTAGGAACTGGAGTCGACCGGCAGCTGCTTGGCCTTGGTGAACACGGCGACCGCCACCACGATCGCCGCCGGCACGCAGGCCACGCCGAACAGCAGCATGGGCAGGACCTTGGACTTGGCCGACCTGCCGATCCCGTACGCGCCGCGCAGCGACTGCACGAACAGCGAGCGGCGCGCGTAGCCGCGGCCGAGGCGGGGCCCGTCGTAGCCGCGGTAGCCGATGTTGTGGATCACGTTCTCATCAGGGGCGGTCAGGGCTGCCCCCGTACGGGACTCAGACGGCATCGCCGCTCCCCTCGTTCGTGCCGGGCGCCGTGTGCTGCGCGGCCATCTGCTGCGGGGCCGCGCCCTGCGTGGCGCCCTGGACCGCGCCGTCGTCGTGGAAGACCTCGGCGATGCGGTGCTTGCGCTGTTCCATGCGGACGAGGCCGAGGCCCAGGTCGGCGACGGTGTCCCGTACGGCGTCCAGCGCGCCGCCCAGCGCGTCCTCGTCGGCGGCCTCGATCAGCAGCACGTGGCCTGCTCCGGGAGCGGCCTCGCCGGGGGCGCCGGGCTGCTGCGGCGGGAGTACGGGGACTCCGGCACTGGTCAGGGCCGTGCGCAGCGCCTCGGTGCCGTCCGGGTGCCGCTCGGAGTCGGTGACCTCGACGGCCAGCACGGAGCTGCCGCGGGTGAACTCGGCGGTGGCGGAGGAGCGCAGCAGCTTGCCGCCGTCGATCACGACGACGTGGTCGCAGGTACGTTCCAGCTCGCCGAGCAGGTGCGAGGTGACCAGCACGGAGATGCCGAAGTCGGTGTGCACACGGCGGATCAGGGCGAGCATCTCGTCCCTGCCGACCGGGTCGAGCCCGTTGGTCGGCTCGTCCAGGAGCACCAGCTTCGGGTCGTGGACAAGGGCCTGCGCCAGCTTCACGCGCTGCTTCATGCCGGTGGAGTAGCCGCCCATGGGGCGGTACCGCTCCTCGTAGAGGCCGACGTGGCGCAGCGTGTCGGCGGTCCGCTCGCGCGCGGCGGTCGGCGGCAGCCCGGACATCCGGGCCATGTGGACCACGAACTCCGTCGCGGACACGTCCGGCGGGAGGCAGTCGTGCTCCGGCATGTAGCCGACGCGCTCGCGGATGGCGAGGCCGTCCCTGGCCACGTCCATGCCGAGGACGGAGGCGCTGCCCTCGCTGGCCGGGGACAGCCCCAGCAGGATCTTGATCAGGGTCGATTTCCCGGCCCCGTTGGCACCCACCAGGCCGGTCACGCCCGGTGTGATGTCCACGGAGAGCCGGTCCAGCGCGGTCACCCGTGGGTACCGCTTGGTCAGGCTTTCGGTAGCGATGACAGTCACACCCCCGACGCTAGTGCCGACCCGCCGCGTTCACGTCAGCCCCCGGGGCCGGATCCGCATCCGTCCCAGGGGCTACGAACCCCTAGGGGGTGGGCCCAGCGGCGGAGGACGGGCGCGTTACCCCGGGTATCCACAGGTTTTGCGCACCCCTTGACTCCGCCACGCGGCGTTGTCACATTCATCAGTGTCAAGTTGCGCTCTGGGACGGACGGTTGGCGATGCCCGTAGCAGCGAACGACCGGCGGCTCTCCGCTGAGCTGGCCGGATTCAGGGAAGTGCAGCAGCTCAGTTACGCGTGCGCCGAGGCGGTGGCCGCGCAGCTGCGGCCCGGGGTGACCGAGCGGGACGCGGCGCGGATGCAGCGCGAGTGGCTGCGCGAGCGCGGGGTGCGGGACTGGTTCCACCTGCCCTTCGCGTGGTTCGGGGACCGCACGGCGTTCACGGGGTTCAAGGTGCCGCTCCAGTTCTTCCCGACCAACAGGAGGCTGGAGCCCGGGATGCCCTTCATCCTGGACATGGCCCCCATATACAAGGGGCACACCGCGGACATCGGCTATTCCGGATGCCTCGGCCCCAACCGCGTGCACGACCGGCTGCTCTCCGACCTGGAGGCGCACCGCGAGCTGATCCTGCGCGGGGTGCGCGAGCGCCGCACGCTGCGCACGATCTACGAGGACGTCGAACGGCTCATGGTCCGCCAGGGGTATGCCAACAGGCACCGCGCCTATCCCTTCGGCGTGATCGCGCACAAGGTGGACCGGGTCGCCGAGCGCCGCTGGTCGCCGACCGTCTTCGGGTTCGGCACCAACTCGCTGAAGGGCCTGGCCAAGGACGCGCTGCACGGGCACAGGGACGGCTGGTCCCCGCTCTGGTCGCCGTACAGGTTCTCCGACCACCCGCCGCGGCCCGGGCTGTGGGCGGTCGAGCCGCATCTGGGATTCCGCGGCACCGGCGCGAAGTTCGAGGAGATCCTGGTCGTCACCGACTCCCGGGACCCCGAGGAGAGCGCCTTCTGGCTGGATGACGATCTGCCGCATGTGCGGCGCTGGCGTGAGGAGGCGAAGGCCGCATGAGCACGGAGACCGAGGGCCGGCCGGGCGAGGGCCCCGCGGGGCTCGCCGGACTGGCGGAGGCGCGGGAGAGCCGGGTCCGCACGCGGGAGGGCATCGAGCTGTGCGTGGCCGAGCTCGGCGACGCGCGGCGGCCGACGGTCGTGCTGGTGCACGGCTATCCGGACAGCAAGGAGGTGTGGTCCGAGGTCGCGCGCGGCCTGGCGGACCGCTTCCACGTGGTGCTGTACGACGTGCGCGGGCACGGCAGATCCACCGCGCCCAAGCCGCTGCGCGGCGGCTTCACGCTGGAGAAGCTGACCGCCGACTTCCTCGCGGTCGCGGACGCGGTCTCGCCGGACGAGCCGGTGCACCTGGTCGGCCACGACTGGGGCTCGGTGCAGGGCTGGGAGTTCGCGACGGTGCGCGAGACCGAGGGCCGCATCGCCTCCTTCACCTCCATGTCGGGCCCCTCCCTGGACCACTTCGGCCACTGGATCAAGAAGCGCGTCTCCCGGCCCACCCCGCGCAGGCTCGCCCAGGCCGCGGGCCAGGGCGCCCGCTCCTGGTATGTGTACGCACTGCACACCCCCGTGCTGCCCGAGCTCGCCTGGAAGGGACCGCTCGGCAAGCGCTGGCCGAAGATGCTGGAGCGCGTGGAGAAGCTGCCGCCCTCCTCCGGATATCCGACCGCCTCGCTGCCCCAGGACGCGGCACACGGCGCCTGGCTCTATCGGGACAACGTCCGCTCCCGGCTGACCCGCCCGCGCACCGACTGCTATGCGCACACGCCGGTGCAGCTCATCACGCCGACCGGCGACGTCTTCCTGAGCGAGCGGCTCTATGACGACCTGGAGCTGTGGGCCCCGCAGTTGACCCGCCGCACCCTTCCGGCCAAGCACTGGATACCGCGCACCCGGCCCGACCAACTCGTGGCGTGGATCGGCGAGTTCGTGTCCTCGCACGTGGACGGGATACCGGCGCGCGAGGAGACGGCGCCCTCAGGTCCCTACGCGGACCGGTTCGCCGGGCAGCTCGTGCTGGTCACCGGCGCCGGGAGCGGGATCGGGCGCGCGACCGCGTTCTCCTTCGCCGAGGCGGGCGCCCGGGTCGTCGCCGTCGACCTGGACGCCGAGGCGGCGGCGCGCACCGCCGACATGGCGCGGCTGGTGGGCGCGCCCGAGGCGTGGGCCGAGGCCGTCGACGTGAGCGACGAGCAGGCCATGGAGAAGCTCGCCGACAAGGTGACCACGGAGTACGGCACGGTCGACGTCCTGGTCAACAACGCGGGCATCGGCATATCCGGCTCCTTCCTGGACACCTCGGCCGAGGACTGGCGGCGCACGCTGGACGTCAATCTGTGGGGCGTCATCCACGGGTGCCGGCAGTTCGGGCGGCGGATGGCCGAGCGCGGGCAGGGCGGCCACATCGTCAACACCGCCTCGGCCGCGGCCTTCCAGCCATCGCGGGCGATGTCCGCGTACGCCACGTCCAAGGCCGGGGTGCTGATGCTCAGCGAGTGCCTGCGCGCCGAGCTGGCGAGCAGCGGCATCGGCGTCTCCGCCGTCTGCCCCGGGCTGGTCAACACCAACATCACCAAGACGACCCGCTTCACGGGCGCGGACGAGCAGGAGCAGAGCCGCCACAGGGAGCGCGCCTCCCGGATGTACGGGATGCGCAACTACCCGCCGGAGAAGGTCGCCGACGCCGTGCTGCGCGCCGTGGTGCGCAACAGGGCGGTGGTGCCGGTGACCCCGGAGGCCCGCGGCGCGCACCTGCTCTCGCGCCTCGCCCCGCGCGCGCTGCGGGCGCTGGCCCGGGTGAAGCCGCCGGTGTGAGGACATCGGCGGGGTGCCGGCGCCGGGTCCTGCGGGGTCCGGCGCCGCCCGACCCCGTGCCGGGAGCCGCGATGTGGTGCGGCTTCCGGCGCTCGTACCATCCTTCGCGGGTGGGTTCGCCGCACAGGGCGGTGGAGTCGCCGCAGGGGCGCGGCCGGTCGCGGGCCCCGCAGCGCACGGAGTGGAGGAAGCCGCGATGTCCCTGTCCCCGTACGGATCCGAGTACCGGATCGAGGACCTGGCGCACCACAGCGGTGCCACGGTGCGCACGATCCGCGCCTACCAGGACCGCGGCCTGCTGCCCAGGCCGGAGCGGCGCGGCCGGGCCAACGTGTACGACGACGGTCACCTGGCGCGGCTGCGCCAGATCGCCGGGCTCCTGGACCGCGGTTACACCCTGGCCTCCATCAAGGAGCTGCTCCAGGCATGGGACGAGGGCCGCGGGCTGGGCGGCGTGCTCGGGCTCGTGGCCGAGGTGGACGGTCCCTGGACGGACGAGGAGGCCGGGCGGCTGACCCGCGAGGAGCTGTCGGGGCTGTTCGGCGGCGCGCAGGACGAGGAGGCCGTCGCCGAGGCGGTCGCCCTCGGGGTGCTGGTGCCGCGCGCGGGGAAGCCGGACGAGTTCCTGGTGCCGAGCCCGCAGGAGCTGGAGGTCGCCGTCGAGCTGCACCGCGCGGGGGTGCCGCTGCTGGCCGTCACGGAGCACCTGCGCGAGCTGCGGTCCCAGGTGGAGCACATCGCGGCCCGCTTCGTGGACTTCACCAACGAGCACGTCTTCGTGCGCTATCTCGGCCAGCGCCCCTCGGACGAGGACGCCGACGAGGCCGCCGACCTGGTGCGCAGACTGCGCCCGCTGGCCCAGCAGACGGTCGACGCCGAACTCGCCCGCGCCATGCGGACCCTGGCCACCCGCAACCTCCGCGACCACCTGCGTACGGTCGCCTCCGTTACCGATTCCGCAGGTCAGGGCGTACGGGACGACGTACTCGACGAGGCGGGGGAGGACCCCGCGCACACCCGCGTCCGCCTCCCCGCCGACACCGTCGCGGCCGTACGCGAGCTGGTGGGCGGGCACGGCGCCGAGGCAGATGCCGAAGCCAGCGCCGAAGCCCAAGACGAGGAGAGGATCGCGGAGTTCATCGCCGCCGCCGTCGAGCGCGAGGTGCGGGCCCGCACCATGGACCGCCTGGCGTCGGGGCCCAACAGCGGACCCAACAGCGGGCCCGCCATCGGGCCCAACAGCAGCCCCGCACACGGGAGTTGAGAACAGGCGCTCAGAGCCCCGGCGCCCCCCACACCGGGAACCAGCGCGAGAGGTCCTCCTCCACCCGGAGGTCGTCGGAGAGCAGGCCGCGGACGCGGAGTTCGCGCGCGTT
Source organism: Streptomyces odontomachicola (assembly GCF_039605595.1). Taxonomy (NCBI): domain Bacteria; kingdom Bacillati; phylum Actinomycetota; class Actinomycetes; order Kitasatosporales; family Streptomycetaceae; genus Streptomyces; species Streptomyces odontomachicola. Next base: position 211,590 of record NZ_JBCFOK010000009.1, on the reverse strand, counting down.
GTCGCGCTGTTCCGAGGCGCCGGGCACGGGGGCGAAGGGGTAGAAGGTGCCGCGCTTGTAGAGGTAGACGAGGGCGAGCGGGGGCTGTTTCCCGGTGCCGTCGTCCTCCTCCGGGCGGAAGCCCACCAGGGAGCACAGGAGCTGGGGCCCGAAGCCCGCGTCCTGGAGCAGGGTGTTGACCGCGTGCAGGTCGTTGACCAGCGCGGACAGGCCGCCGTCCGGCTGCCGCGCGAGCAGCCAGGTGTAGCCGTAGCCGTCCTGGCTGAACTCCACGGGCGCGTCCGACCCGGCGTCCGCGTCCAGCAGCTCCCGCACCTCCTTCTGGAGCCGGGCGAACGCGCCGCCCTCCACGCTCGCGAAGCAGACGGAGCCCGCGCCGGTCGGCACGTACCCCTCAGCCGCCTGGAGCGTCACCGCCGCGGCGGGCAGCGCGAAGAGGCGGTCGAGGTCGGGGCGTACGGGTTTGCTGCGGCCGAGCAGCGTGTCCAGGAAGCCCACGTTTCACCTTCCCAACTGGCCTGAGATGCGGTCGAGTTGCGCGAGCCGCTTCTCCAGCGGCGGGTGCGAGGAGAACAGCGTCGCCATGCTCTCGCCGGAGAGCGCGGGGGCGAAGAAGAAGGCGTTGAACGCCTCCTGCTTGCGCAGGTCCTTCGTCGGGATGCGGGACATCTCACCGCTGATCTTGGTGAGGGCCGAGGCGAGCGCCGAGGGGCGGCCGGTCAGCAGGGCGCCGGCCCGGTCGGCCGACAGCTCGCGGTAGCGGGACAGCAGGCGGGTGAGCAGGAAGCTGATCGCGTACACCACCGCGCTGACGATGGGGACGAGGATCAGGATGAGACCGGCCTGGTTGTTCTGCCGGCCGACCCTGCCGAGGCCGCCCCACAGGGCCATCCGGGTCAGCATCCCGGCCAGCACGCCGAGGAAGGAGGCGATGGTCATCACGGCGACGTCGCGGTGCGCGACATGGGACAGCTCGTGCGAGAGCACCCCCTCCAGCTCCTCGGGCTCCAGTCGGCGCATCAGGCCCGTGGTCGCGCAGACCAGGGAGTTGTTGCGGTTGCGGCCCGTGGCGAAGGCGTTGGGCACATCGGTGTCGGCGATGGCCACCCGCGGCTTGGGCATGTCGGCCAGCGCGCACAGCCGGTCCACCGCGCCGTGCAGCTCGGGCGCCTGCTCGGGAGTGACCTCGCGGGCGCCCATGCTGAACGCCGCGATCTTGTCGCTGAACCAGAACTGGGCGATGAACAGCGCCCCCGCGATCACCACGACCAGCGGCCAGGCCTTGCCCATCACGACGAAGAGGACCCCCACGAACACCACGTACAGCAGCCCGATGAGGAACATGGTGGTCACCATGCGGGTCGTCAGGCCGCGGTCGGGGGCGAAGCGCGTACGTGCCGGTGCCATGCCTCCGATTGTCCACCTTCCCGGCTGAATGCGGCGTAAAGAGGCGCTCCCGCCCAGACCTGGATCGCACCAACCCGGAGCGCGCCGACGCACGCCGCGATTGCGCCAAAGTGCGGCGCGCGCGCTCATCGGGGCACCCTTTCGCACGCCTGTTCCGGCATATGCGGGAAGATGGTGCGCGTGACCGCGACGACGCCGCCGGACCCCCCGGCCTCCCCGAGACCGAGACCGCGACCGGAACCGCGACTGATCGCCACGGACCTCGACGGAACCCTCCTCCGCTCGGACAAGTCCGTGTCCCGGCGCACGGTCGCCGCGCTCGCCGCGGCCGAGGTCGCGGGCATCGAGGTGTTCTTCGTGACGGGACGCCCGGCGCGCTGGATGGGGGTGGTCAGTGATCACGTACACGGCCACGGCCTCGCCATCTGCGCCAACGGCGCCGCCGTGGTGGACCTGCACAGGGGGCGCCAGGTGGTGGACCTCAGGCCCCTGGAGCGCGCGGACGCGCTGGAGGTGGTCCGCGCGCTGCGGCTCGCCGCCCCCGGCGTCAGCTTCGCCGTCGAGCGCACCGGCGGGATCCACTACGAGCCGACGTACCCGCCCTTCCACCACGACCCCGGCGCGATGGTCGCCGCGGCGGAGAAGCTGCTCTCCGACGTCCCCTGCCTGACCGGCCCCGGCCAGGCGGGCATCGCCGAGCAGCCGGTGCTGAAGCTGCTCGCCCACCACCCGGAGATGGACCCCGACGCGTTCCTGCGGCTGGGGCGCGAAGTGGCGGGCGCGTACGCGCAGTTCACCCGCTCCAGCCCCAGCGCGCTGCTGGAGATCAGCGGCCGCGGCGTGAGCAAGGCCAGCACGCTGGCGCGCTGCTGCGAGGAGCGGGGCATCGCGCCGGACGAGGTGGTGGCCTTCGGCGACATGCCCAACGACCTGGAGATGCTGGGCTGGGCCGGCACCTCGTACGCGATGGCCAACGCGCACCCCGAGGTGCTGGGCGCCACCACCCACCGCACCGCCTCGAACGAGGACGACGGCGTCGCCGCGGTCATCGAGCGGCTGCTGAACGGCTGACCGGCCGGCCGCCGGGCACCGCGCGGCGGCTCACCCCGCCGCGCCGTCCAGCGGGACCGTCCAGCTCACCGTGGTGCCGGCACCGCTCGTACCGCCGCCACCAGCACCGCCACCACCCGTACCGCCGCCGCTCGTACCACTGCCGCCCAGACCCGGCCCCCAATGCGTCTCCCCGCCCAGGCTCTCCGCCCGCCGGGCGATGTTGCGCAGGCCGCTGCGGCGGCCGCCCTCCGGCATGCCGCGGCCGTCGTCGGCGACGGTGAGGCGGACGGCCGGGCGGCCGCCGGGGAGTTCGGCGGTGCCGTCGACGGCGACCTCGATGCGGGAGGCCCCGGCGTGCCGGTGCGCGTTGGACAGCGCCTCGCGCAGGGCCGCGACCAGCTCCTTCGCGATGTGCTCCGGCACCAGCGCGTCCACCGCGCCGTCGAAGGAGGCGGAGGGCCTGAAGCCGAGCGGTACGGCGGCCAGCCCGACCTCCCGCAGCACCCGCGTACGCAGCCCCGAGGGCGCCTCCTCGGGGTGCTGGCGCAGCGCGAAGATCGCGGTGCGGATCTCGGCGATGGTGGCGTCCAGCTCGTCGACCGCCTTGGCGACGTCCTCGGCAACCTGCGGCACCACCGTCCTGCGCTGCGCGCTCTCCAGCCGCAGCCCGGTCGCGAACAGCCGCTGGATCACCAGATCGTGCAGGTCACGGGCGATCCGGTCGCGGTCCTCGTACACCGCGAGCCGCTCCCTGTCGCGCTGCGCCTCCAGCAGTACGAGGGCGAGCGCGGCCTGCGCGGCGAACTGCGCGGCCAGCTCCTTCTCCGCCTCGCTGAACGGCTTGCCGCCGCGCTCCCTGCCCACCGCCAGCACGCCCCGCACCCGGCTCCCGCTGCGCAGCGGGAGCATCATGACCGGGCCGTACCTACGGCCCGCGCCGGTCTGGATGCGCGGGTCGCTCGCCGCGTCGTCCAGGTAGACCGGTTCGCCGCACTCCAGCGTCCCCAGCAGCTCGTTGTCCGCCGGCACCACCGTGCCGATCAGGCCCTGCGCGCGGTCGGCCGAGGCGGCGACCACCTGCTGCCCGCGCTTCGCGCCCTCCCCGCCGGAGCCGGAGCCGGAAGCGGAGTCGGCGCCCGGCTCCCCCTCCGCGTCCTCCTCCGTGGGAAGCAGCACCAGACCGCCGTCCGCCTCCGCCAGCGTCCTGGCCTGCTCGGCGATCACGGCCAGCGCGTCGTCGCCGTCGCCGGCCAGCAGCGAGGTGGTGATCGCCGCGTTGCCGTCGATCCAGCGCTCGCGCTGCCGCGCGGCCTCGTACAGCCGGGCGTTCCCGATGGCGATGCCCGCCTGGGTGGCGAGGACCCGCAGGAGCTGTACGTCGTTCGCCGTGAAGTCCCCGCCGCGCTTCTCGGTCAGATAGAGGTTGCCGAACACCTCGTCGCCGACCTTGACCTGCAGGCCGAGGAAGCTGTGCATCGGCGGATGGTTCGCCGGGAAGCCGCACGAGCGCGGATCGGCCATCAGATCGTGCAGCCGCAGCGGCTCCTCCTGCTCGATGACCACCGCGAGCAGCCCGTGCTTGCCGTCCGGGTAGTGCTCGATGCGGGAGACCTGCTCCTCGGACATCCCGCAGGTCACGAAGTCCTTGAGCCCGTCGTCCGGGTCGTCGGCCAGCACCCCGAGCGCCGCGTAGCGGCAGTCGCCGAGCCGGGCCGCGGTCTCCACGATCCGGTCCAGGGTGCTGTGCAGTTCGGGCCCCGTACCGATGCTGACCATGGCCTCCAGCAGCCGGGGCAGCCGGGCTGCCGAGTCCAGCGACAGGCTGGCCAGCTCGGTGGTCGCGGTGACCGCCGCACGGTCGGCCGCCTGCGCGTCGGCGGGCCCCGTACTGCGTACGCGGCCTGAGCTGGGGGACATGCTGGCGAGCCTAAAAGGTCCGGTTTGCGGGAGAAAGTCGGCGAATCCGAGCGAGCCGCCGACCGAGCCGCCGACCGCCCCCGAGGGACCTCCGGGGTCCGCGGCTACGCCCCGGCCCGCAGCTCCACCGACCCCGGCACCGCTCCGGCCACCGCGCGCTCCCGCTCCAGCATCCGCGCGAACGGCCCGTCCGCCGCGGCCAGCACCTCGTACGACCCGCGCTCGGCCACTCGCCCGCCGTCCAGCACGATCACCTCGTCCACCGCGTCGAGACCGGCCAGCCGGTGCGTGATCAGCACCGTCGTACGCCCCTCGGTCGCGGCCAGCAGATCGCCGGTCAGCGCGTCGGCGGTCGGCAGGTCCAGGTGCTCGGCCGGCTCGTCCAGTACGAGGACGGGGAAGCCGGCGAGCAGCGCGCGGGCCAGCGCGAGCCGCTGCCGCTGGCCGCCGGACATCCGCGCGCCGTGCTCGCCGACGCGGGTGTCCAGGCCCTCGGGCAGCGAGTCCACCCACTCCTCCAGGCGGGCCGAGGCGAGCGCGGCGCGCAGCTCCTCCTCGTCGGCGCCCTTGCGCGCGAGCAGCAGGTTCTCGCGCAGCGAGCTGTCGAAGACGTGCGCGTCCTGCGCGCACAAACCGACGGCCTCGCGCACCGCGTCCGAGTCGAGCTCGCGCGCCGGTACGCCGCCGAGCTCGTACGCGCCCGACTCCGGGTCCAGGAAGCGCAGCATCGCCTGCGCCAGCGTCGACTTGCCCGCGCCGGACACCCCGACGACGGCGACCCGGCGGCCCCGCTCCAGCTCCAGGTCGAAGCCGTCCAGCGCGGGCGCCCCGGTCTGCCCCGGGTGCCGGACGGTGAGCCCGCGCAGTTTCACGGGAAACGGCGACTCCGGAGCGGTACGCGGGTGTTCGGGCTCGGCGACCGGCTCGGGGGAGTCCAGCACCTCGTGCACGCGCTCCGCGGAGCGGCGCACCCGCTGCCTGTGCTGCACCGCGGTCGGCAGGTCGTTGACCGCCTCGAACGCGGCGAGCGGTGTGAGCACCACGACCGCGAGGGCCACGCCGTGCAGCCGCCCGTCGTGCACCGCGAGCACTCCGGCCCACGCCGCGAGGGCCACGGTCAGCCCCGAGGCCAGCGCGGTCAGCCCCGCCGCGAGCGCGGTGGCCGCGGCGGAACGGGTGGCGATCCCGGTCAGCGCCGCGTCGGCCTCCCCGGCGCGCGCGGTCCGCGCGGGCAGCGCCCCGGCCACGGTCAACTCGCCCGTGCCGGTGAGCAGATCGACGGTACGGGTCGCCAGCAGGCCCCGCGCGGGCGCGAGACGGCGCTCCGTGCGGCGGGCCAGTACGGAGGTGAGCGCGGGCACCGCGACGCCCGCGAAGAGCAGTCCCGCCGCGAGGGCCGCGCCCGCCTCGGGGAGCAGCCACGCGGTGAAGCCGACCGAGCCGAGGCCGACCGCGAGGGCCACGGCGACGGGCAGCAGCCAGCGCAGGAAGTAGTCCTGCAGGGTGTCCACGTCCGAGACCAGCCGGGAGAGGAGGTCGCCGCGCCGGGTACGCCGCAGGCCGGCGGGCGCCAGGCGCTCCAGGCGCGTGTAGACCGAGACGCGCAGGCCGGCGAGTACCCGGAGTACGGCGTCGTGCGAGACCAGGCGCTCGGCGTAGCGGAAGACGGCGCGGCCGATGCCGAAGGCGCGGGTCGCGGTGACGGCGACCAGGAGGTAGAGCACGGGTGGGTGCTGGGAGGCGCGGGAGATCAGCCAGCCGGAGGTGGCCATGAGGCCGACGGCGCTGCCCAGGGCGAGGGCGCCGAGGGTGAGGGCGAGGGCGAAGCGGGCGTAGAGGGGGCGTCCGGTGGCGCGGACGCGGGCCAACATGCTGGTTGCGCCTGCTTTTTGAGCTTCCGCTTCTTGAGCCTGCGTCTCTTGAGCCTCCGGCTCGGGGGCGGGGGCGGCTGGCGCCGCCTGCGCCTGGGCGGGTGCGGGGGTGCGCTGCGCTGGCGAGTGCACGCCGTTGTGCCCGCCCGTTCCGCCCCGACGGAACGAACGCCCACAACTAGTCTCGGCGAGCGTGACCACCCTGTCCGCTGCCGCGAAAAGTGCTGGTCGGTGGGCCACCAAGAGGACCGTCCGCCCCCGCGTCAGCCTCCGTACCGCCTCGACCACCGCCTCCTCCGTCGCGCCGTCCAAGGCCGCGGTCGGCTCGTCGAGGAGGAGTACGGGGCGGTCGGCCAGGAACGCTCGGGCCAGGGCGATGCGCTGGCCCTGGCCCGCGGAGAGCCCTGAACCGCCCTCGCCCAGTTCCGTACCGGCGTCGATCTCGTGCGCAGCCGCCGCGTCCAGCGCCTCCCGTACGGCCGCGTCGGACGCGTCCGGAGCGGCCAGCCGTACGTTGTCGGCCACGGTCCCCGCGAACAGGTGCGGGTGCTGCGGCACCCACGCGACCTGCCGGTGCCAGCTCGCGAGGTCGGCTTCGGCGAGGTCGGCCGGACCGACCCGCACCCGCCCCTCGTCGGGCCGCTCGAAGCCCAGCACCGCGCGCAGCAGCGTGGACTTGCCCACCCCGGAGGGGCCGGTGAGCACCACCGTCTCGCCGGGCCGGAGCGTGAGCGTGGTCTCCGGCAGCGAGTCGCGGGCCCGGCCCTCGTGGCGTACCCGCACGCCCTCCAGAGCGATCTCCGCGCCGTCCCGCACGGCCGGCACGGGCTCGCCGCCCTCGGCGCGCGCCGGGGTCTCCAGCACGGCGAAGACCTCCTCGGCGGCGGACAGGCCCTCGGCCGCCGCGTGGTACTGCGCGCCCACCTGCCGCAGCGGCCAGTACGCCTCGGGCGCGAGGATCAGCACGACCAGGCCCGTGTAGAGGTCGAGCTTCCCGTACACCAGGCTCATGCCGATGGTCACCGCGACCAGCGCGACGGAGATGGTGGCCAGCAGCTCCAGCGCGAAAGAGGAGAGGAACGCGATGCGCAGCGTGCGCAGCGTGGCCCTCCGGTACTCGGCGGTGATCTTCCGGATGTTCTCGGCCTGCGCCTTGGCCCGGCCGAACACCTTGAGCGTCGGCAGCCCGGACACCACGTCCAGGAAGTGGCCGGAGAGCTGCGAGAGCAGCCGCCACTGGCGGTCCATGTGGCTCTGCGTGGCCCAGCCGATCAGCGCCATGAACAGCGGGATCAGCGGCAGCGTGATCACGATGATCAGCGCCGAGGCCCAGTCAGCGGTGACGATGCGGGCCAGCACCGCCACAGGCACCACCACGGCGAGCCCCAACTGCGGGAGGTAGCGCGCGAAGTAGCCGTCCAGCGCGTCGATGCCGCGGGTGGCCAGATTCGCCAGCTCGCCGGTGCGCTGGCCGGCCAGCCACGAGGGCCCGAGCCGTCCGGCGTGCTCCAGCAGGCTCGTACGCAGCTCGGACTTGACCGCCGCGCTGCTGCGGTGCGCGGCGAGTTCGGTCAGCCAGGAGACCAGCGCTCTGCCGACCGCGACCGCCGCGAGCAGCAGCAGCGGTGTGCGCAGGTCGGCGGCCGAGGCGCCCCGCTGGAACGCCCCGGTCACGATCTCCGCGATGAGCATCGCCTGCCCGATGACCAGGCAGGCCCCGATCAGTCCGAGCACGACGGACGCCACCAGGAATCCACGGGTGGCGCGCGCGTGCCGCAGCAGCCTCGGATCGACGGGTTTCACGTGAAACGGCCTCCTCGGTTTCCCGCGAGCCCTCAGTGCGAGGGGGTCTGGGCGAGGTGCTGGGTGCCGATCCGCTTGCGGAACACCCAGTACGTCCAGCCCTGGTAGAGCATGACGAGCGGCGCCGCGATGCACGCGCACCAGGTCATGATCTTCAACGTGTACGGAGTGGACGAGGCGTTGGACACCGTGAGGCTCCACTCGGGGTTGAGCGAGGAGGGCATCACATCCGGGAACATCGCCAGGAAGAGCATCGCGACGGCCGCCGCGATGGTCACCCCGGAGAAGGCGAACGACCAGCCCTCGCGCCCCGCGAGGTTCATGCCCAGCGCCGCGAGCAGCGCGACCACGGCCACGACCAGCGCGACCAGGCTGCCGGTGCCGCCGGTGTGCGCCTGCGTCCAGACCAGGAAGACCACCGCCAGCACCGCCGTGGCGAGCCCGAGCACGGTGGCCAGCTTCCGCGCCCTGGTGCGGATCTCCCCGAGCGTCTTCAGCGCCGTGAACACCGCGCCGTGGAAGGTGAAGAGGCTCAGCGTCACCAGCCCGCCGAGGATCGCGTACGGGTTGAGCAGGTCGAGGAAGGTCCCCGCGTACTCCATGTTCGCGTCGATCTTCACGCCGTACGCGATGTTGCCGAAGGCCACGCCCCACAGGAACGCGGGGAGCAGCGAGCAGATGAAGATCGCCCACTCCCAGCGGGTCTGCCAGGCGTCCTCCTCGCGCTTGACCCGGTACTCGAAGGCCACGCCGCGCACGATCAGGCACACCAGGATCAGCAGCAGCGGCAGGTAGAAGCCGGAGAACAGGGTGGCGTACCACTCGGGGAACGCCGCGAAGGTCGCGCCGCCCGCGCTGAGCAGCCACACCTCGTTCCCGTCCCAGACCGGCCCGATGGTGTTGATCAGTACACGCCGCTCGGGCCGATTGCGGGCCAGCAGCCTGGTGAGCACGCCGACGCCGAAGTCGAAGCCCTCCAGGAAGAAGTAGCCGGTCCACAGCACGGCGATGATGACGAACCAGACGTCATGCAGTTCCATCACGCACTCCTCAGTCCCGTACGCCTCAGTACGAGAACGCCATCGGCTTGTCGGGATCGCGGTCGTCGCCGCCGATCTTCGTGGGCGGGTTGAGGTCGGACTCGGTCAGCTCGGGCGGGCCCGCCTTCACGTACTTGGCGAGCAGCTTCACCTCGACCACGGCCAGCACGGCGTAGAGCGCGGTGTAGACGATCATCGAGGTCAGCACCTCGCCCTGGGAGACCGAGGGGGAGACGGCCGAGGAGGTGGGCAGCACGCCGTACACCACCCACGGCTGGCGGCCCATCTCGGTGAAGATCCAGCCCCAGGAGTTCGCGATCAGCGGGAACGGGATGGTCCACACCGCGGCACGCCAGTACCACTTGCCCCAACGGGCGCTCAGCTCGCGGTCCTTGGTGAGGGCGAGCCGCGGCACGTCCTCGGGCCCGGTGCGCAGCCGCTCGGAGAGCCACAGCTTCCTGCGGGTCAGGTAGAGCCCGACCACGCCGATCGCGGTGGATGCCATCCCGAAGCCGATCATCCACCGGAAGCCCCAGTACGCGACGGGGATGTTGGGCCGGTAGTCGTCGAGCCCGACGGTGTCCTTGTACTTCTCCTTGAGCGCCTTGTTGGTGTCGTTGATCCCGGGCACGGCCTCGTGGAAGTTGTCGTGCGCCAGGAACGAGAGCACGCCGGGGACCTCGATGGCGACCTTGTTGTGCCCCTTCGCGACGTCCCCGTACGAGAAGATCGAGAACGGCGCCGGCGCCTGGGTGTCCCACAGCGCCTCGGCCGAGGCCATCTTCATGGGCTGCTGGTCGTACATGATCTTGCCGATCCGGTCCCCGCTGACCACCGTCAGCAGACCGCCGATCACCAGCGTGACCAGCCCCATCCGCAGCGAGGTCCGCATCACCGGCACGTGCTTCTTCCGCTTCAGGTGGTACGCCGCGATGCCGACCACGAAGGCGCCGCCCACGATGGCCGCCGCGGTCATGGTGTGGAAGAACTGGGCCAGCGCGGTGTTCTGCGTCAGCACCTTCCAGAAGTCGGTGAGCTCGGCGCGGCCCGCCTTCTCGTTGATGCGGTAGCCGACCGGGTGCTGCATCCAGGAGTTGGCGGCCAGGATGAAGTAGGCCGACAGGATCGTGCCGATCGAGACCATCCAGATGCAGGCCAGGTGGATCCGCTGGGGCAGCTTGTCCCAGCCGAAGATCCACAGCCCGATGAAGGTGGACTCGAAGAAGAAGGCGATCAGCGCCTCGAAGGCGAGCGGCGCCCCGAAGATGTCACCGACGAACCGGGAGTAGTCCGACCAGTTCATGCCGAACTGGAACTCCTGGAGGATGCCGGTGACGACCCCCATGGCGATGTTGATCAGAAAGAGCTTGCCCCAGAACTTCGTGGCCCTGAGGTACTTCTCGTCGTTGGTCCGCACCCACGCCGTCTGCAGTCCGGCCACGATTGCCGAGAGCGAGATCGTCAGGGGCACGAACAGGAAGTGGTAGACGGTCGTGATGCCGAACTGCCAGCGCGCCAGTGTCTCCGGCGCCAGAGCTAGGTCCACGTGACTCTCCTTAGGCCGCGCCGTGCTCCCGTGTACTGTGCCGGTTTTGTCCGGCTAAGTCCCCAACCGCAACAGCGGTCGTGAATGCGTTCACATTCACAAGAGATGATGGCAGACCACTTGTCGCAAGAAAGGACCGGCCCCCCTCTACCGAGGGAGGCCGGTCACCTGATATTGGACGCCGCGCGGATCAGCTCATGGTCTTGCGGAAGGACGCGGCGGTCTCCAGGAAGATGTCGTTGGCCTCGGTCTCGCCGATGGAGACCCGCACGCCCTCGTCCTGGAAGGGGCGCACCGTGACGCCCGCCTGCTCGCACGCCTCGGCGAACTCCCCGGTGCGCTCCCCCAGCCGCAGCCACACGAAGTTGGCGTGCGAGACCGGGACCGTCCATCCCTGCGAGGTCAGCTCCCTGCTCACCCGGTCACGCTCGACCACCAGGTGCTCGACCCGCTCCAGCAGCGCGTCCTCGGCGCGCAGCGAGGCGACCGCCGCCTCCTGCGCGAGCTGGCTCACGCCGAAGGGCACCGCGGTCTTGCGCAGCGCGGCGGCCACCGGCTCGTGCGCGACGGCGAAGCCGACCCGCAGCCCCGCGAGCCCGTACGCCTTGGAGAAGGTGCGCAGGACGCACACGTTGGGCCGGTCCCGGTACAGCTCCAGACCGTCCACCACGTCTTCGTCCCGTACGAACTCGCGGTACGCCTCGTCCAGCACCACCAGCACGTCGTCCGGCACCCGGTCGAGGAACCGCTCCAGGTCGGCGCGCGGAATCGCCACGCCCGTCGGGTTGTTGGGGTTGCACACGAAGATCAGCCGGGTGCGCTCGGTGACCGCGTCCGCCATCGCGTCGAGGTCGTGCTCCTCGCCCTCGGTCAGCGGCACCCGCACCGAGGTGGCCCCGGAGATCTGCGCGATGATCGGGTACGCCTCGAAGGACCGCCAGGCGTAGATCACTTCGTCGCCCGGACCCGCGGTGGACTGCAGCAGCTGCTGGGCGACGCCCACGGACCCCGTGCCGGTGGCCAGGTGCTCGCGCGGGACCCCGAAGTGCCGGGACAGCTCGTCCAGGAGAACGGTGCAGGCCATATCCGGATAGCGGTTGAAGCTCCCGGCCGCGCCGGTCACCGACTCCAGCACGCCGGGCAGCGGCGGGTACGGGTTCTCGTTGGAGGACAGCTTGTAGGCGACCGGGCCGCCGGCGGCCGCGGGCTTGCCCGGCACATACGCCGGGATACCGTCGAGGGTGCTGCGCAGCTTCGGCTTCGGGGTGTTCTCGCTCACCGCTGGTCCTCCTATGACCGTCCCGTGGGCTCCAATACTGCACACCCTAAGAGGAATGCCGTCAGGGGCGTACAGAGAAAGCACCCACGCCCCCGGCGCACCTTCACGCTGGTGGCGGAAGCGGTGGCGCGCATCGCTCGTGAAGGTGACTTGAGACCACTTTCCGCTCTCCCTGATCCTTCGGGAAGGCACGCGCTCGTGGCACATGCCGCACCCGCCTGACCGGCCAACTTCCAGTGTTTCCATGGTCGTTGGTGGCCGATGTTCATGCAGAAACGTACCCTTCAACGGGCTCCGCGACCGGCCTGCCGCGCCCCTTTCGCGGGCCTACGATCGGTTCGCCATGACAGCAGCAGAGAAGCATCAGGTGGGCCGGACAACGCCGTCCCCCCACGCGAGGCGAGGGGGAAGCCGGCTCAACGGGCGCGCGGGCATCCGCGACGTCGCCGCGGCGGCCGGCGTCTCCATCACGACTGTCTCCGACGCCCTCAACGGCAAGGGCAGACTGCCCGACGCCACCCGCCGGCACGTCCGCGAGGTCGCCGAGCGCCTCGGCTACCGCCCCTCGGCGGCGGCCCGGACCCTGCGCACGGGGAAGTCCGGGCTGATCGGCCTCACGGTCACCACCTATGGCGAAGAACCGTTCACCTTCACCGAGTTCGCGTATTTCGCCGAGATGGTCCGTGCCGCCACCTCGGCCGCGCTCGCCCGCGGGTACGCCCTGGTGATCCTCCCCGCGACCTCCCGGCACAGCCCGTTCGACGTGTGGTCCAACGTCGCGCTGGACGGCACCGTGGTCATCGACCCCTCCGACGAGGACCCGGTCGTCTCCGAGCTCGTGCGCTCCGGACTCCCGGTGGTCTCCGACGGGCGGCCCAGCGGCAAGCTGCCGGTGACCGCCTGGGTGGACAACGACCACCAGGAGGCCGTCACGGGACTGCTCGACCACCTCGCCGAGTCCGGCGCGCGCCGCATCGGACTGCTCACCGGGACCAGCACCGACACCTACACGCGGCTGTCCACGACGGCCTATCTCGACTGGTGCGAACGCGCGGGACAGGACCCTGTGTACGAGACCTACCCCGCGCACGACCCGTGCGCGGGCGCCGTGGCCGCCGACCGGCTGCTGGCCCGTCCTGACCGCCCGGACGCGGTGTACGGACTCTTCGACCCGAACGGCACCGACCTGCTCGCCGCCGCCCGGCGCTACGGCCTGCGGGTCCCCGACGACCTGCTGCTGGTCTGCTGCAGCGAGTCCAGCGTGTACGCCAGCACCGAACCGCCCATCACGACCCTCTCCCTCAAACCGGGCCGGATCGGCAACACCGTCATCCAGCTCCTCATCGACGCCATCGAGGGCATCGACAACGGCATGCCGACCCAGCAGGTGATGCCGACCGACCTCATCGTCCGTACCTCATCGCAGCGTTCACCGGCGCCCGCGAAGGTCAACGCGCCCCGTTCCGCTCCGCACGCCGACCGGCCGGGGGGCTGAGCGGCGGCGATCGGGCCGGGCGAGTAACCGCAGAAAACAGGAGAAATACCCGCCCGGTGGGGGCCCGGCCGCAATTGCCACCCCCAGGTGCGTCACAAGCCGCGACCGGCATTCCTATGATGGGCGAACGCACCGGGGCCCGCCTACGACCAGTGCCGGCCCGGCAGGTGCACGGCGGCGCGTGACGGTGATGGTGGAGGGGTCGATGACTCAGGGGGCCGGTCAGGGACCCGGTGCACGGGACGGCGAAGTGCGGACCACCGCCGGGACCGGTACGGGACATCCGCAGTCCATCCCCGTGCTCCACGCTGCCGACAGGAAGCCGCCGCCGGACGAGATGCCCACGGCGCCGGTGCCCCGCGCACTGGTGCCGCGCCAGCAGGACGTACCCGCGGCGGAGACCGCACGGGAGCAGGCGCCGGAGCAACCGCAGGAGCAGGCGCGGGAGCACGTACGGGAACGGACGCAGGAGCAGGCGCGGGGACAGGTCCAGGAGCGGGGGCGGGAGCGGACCCGGGCGCGGGAGCAGGGACGGGAGCAGGGCGAGCGGATGGCGTGGCCCAGGCTGCCGTGGCCCGACATGTCGGGGGACGGTTCCGAGCACGTACAGAAGCCGGAGGCGGTGCGCGAGCAGATGCCCGAAGACCAGCACGCGGCGCCCCTGCTCTCCGGCGAGGACGAGGGCGTCCCCGGCGGACACGAGGCGCACGGAGCCCACGAGGCGGGCGAGGCGGCCGAGGAGCCTCAACAGGCCCCGGAGCAGGACGGATACACGCCGACGCAGCGCGATCTCCCGGTGCTCGGCGAGGGCGCGACAGAGCCCGAGCCGACCCTCGTGGACACCCCCTCGCCCGCCGCGGCGCAGGAGGAGGGCGACGGGCCGCTGGTCGTCGTGGGCGATGTGCACGGCTATCTCGACGAGCTGCGCGCCGCGCTGCGCGAGGCCGGGATCATCGACGCGGAGGACGCCTGGATCGCGGGCACCTCGCGGCTGTGGTTCCTGGGCGACTTCACCGACCGCGGGCCCGACGGGATCGGCGTCATCGACCTCGTCATGCGGCTCTCCGCCGAGGCCGCGGCCGCGGGCGGCTACTGCAAGGCGCTGATGGGCAATCACGAGCTGCTGCTGCTGGGCGCCAAGCGGTTCGGGGACACCCCGGTCCACTCCGGCGCGGGCACCGCCTCGTTCCAGGCGGCCTGGCTGCTCAACGGCGGGCAGCGCAGCGACATGGAGCGCCTGGAGGACCACCACGTCCAGTGGATCTCCCGGCTGGACGCGATGGCGCTCACCGACGGCCATCTGCTGGTGCACTCGGACGCCACCTGCTATCGGGAGTACGGCGACACCATCGACGCCGTCAACGACGCGGTGACCGAGGCGCTGCAGCGCAACGACGCGGACGAGACCTGGGACCTGTTCCGCAAGTTCACCAAGCGGTTCGCCTTCCGCGACGAGGCGGCGGGCGCGCGGACCGCGCGCGAGCTGCTGGACGCCTTCGGCGGCGAGCGCATCGTGCACGGTCACAGCCCGATTCCGTATCTGCTCGGCGAGGTCGGCAGCGAGGACGAGAACGGTGAGGAGACGCCGCCCGAGGTCAACGGCCCGATGGTGTACGCGGACGGGCTCGCCGTCGCCATGGACGGGGGCGTGACGATGGCCGGAAAACTCCTTGTCACCCAACTTCCCCTGGCTGAATAGCCGTTCCGGGGGCAGGCGTACCCACGGCGTACGGAAGTGGCGCGCGGGATGCGGAGTCCGGTCAGGCGCAGGGGGGAGAGCGATTTGCCGAATTCACCTGTCACGGAGCGCCGGACGCCCTCTACCATCGGTCCTGCCACAACGGGTGTCCGATGTCTGTCGTGATACCGCCCCGCCCGTCGACCGGCCTTCCTCCGGTTCTCGATCCCGTTCGAGCCGGAGGAGACCCCATACGGCCCTACGGAGCATCGGGGGATGCACATGAACAGCGCTCCGCATCTGCTCCTCGAAGACCGGCCCGAGTTCGAGCGGGTCCTCGATGAAGCTCTGCGTACCGCACACCGCCGGAGCGATCTGGCGGCGATTGGACAGCGGCTCAATACGGAACAGCTGCGCACGATGGCACTGAGCGCGGCGACGGCGATCTGCGCGTGCGCGGCCGCCGAGTACGACAGGTTCGTGCGACTGCGCGACGAGACACGGCGCCCCGTACCCCTCCCCGACCCCGGCGGCGGCGACGGGCACGCGCCCCCGGTCGCGGTCGGTCCGGCCGAGGCCTCGCTCGCCGGTCCGTCCGAGGGCGCCGAGGCGGGCGGCGAAGGACGCGGCGGCGTCGGCGGCCTGGCCGGCGCGATGGGCGAGGGACTGGCCGAGGCGGGGGGCGCCGGGCTGCTCGCGATCGTCTCGGTGCTCGCGCCGGTGCTCGCCGGCACGGCGGCGGCGATCTTCCTGACCCTCGGCTACCTGCTGCACATCATGACGCCCGAGCCGACGGTGGCCGCGCCGATGCGCAGCATCGGCTGGGTCTTCGCGCTGCTGGCGCTGGCCGGGGTCGTGCTCGGCATGTTCGCGCTGCTGATCACCGCGGTGCGGAACGGGGCGAGTTCGATACGGGCGCCGCGCGGCGCCGACGACGACGCGGCGGCCGAGGGCCCAGCGGACGCCGTCGACGAGGCGCGCGCCGCATGGCGCGAGGCGCTGCTGGAGCGGGGCATCCTGCCGTTCCTGCGCGAGGCGCTCGCCGACCCGAAGGGTCCAGGGCAGGCCCCGGTGGCCTATGTGCCGCCGCAGCCTGAGCCCGACGAGGAGGTCCAGCGCACTCCCCGGCTCGGCTATTCGCACCCGGACTTCTCCAGCCACCCGTCGTCCGAGCCGGGCCCCGCGCACGACGGGGCCCGCCCGCGCTTCTCCAGCCCGGACTACAGCAGCCCGGACTACGGGGGTCCCGAGCACTGACCCCCGGGGGGCTCGCGGGGAGGCGTACGCACGCCCCCGGGAGCCCCTAGGGGGTTCGCTGCTTCAACTGCCCTGCGCGGTGCGGTCGTTCAGCGTGTCCGCGCTGCTCAGCCCGCCGCCGCGTCCAGGGACCTGCGCAGGTCGGCCACCAGGTCGGCGGGGTCCTCCGCGCCGAGGGACAGCCGGATGAAGCCGTCAGGCACCGCGTCGCCGCCCCAGCGCCCGCGCCGCTCCGCGGTCGTCCGTACGCCGCCGAAGCTGGTGGCGTTGCCCGCGAGCCGCAGCTCCTCCATGAAGCGCTCGGCGAAGTCCTTGTCCGGCAGCGTGAAGGAGACCACGCACCCGAAGCGCCGCATCTGCCGCACCGCGAGCTCGTGCGCGGGGTCGCCCGGCAGCCCGGGGTGGCGCACGTCGGTGACCTCGGGGCGCTCGCTCAGGACCTGCGCGACCGCGACGGCGTTCTCCGCCTGGCGCGCGGTGCGCAGGTCGAGTGTGGCCAGCGAACGGTGCGCGAGCCAGGCCTCCATGGGCCCCGGGATCGCGCCGACGATCTTGCGCCAGTGCCGGACGGAGGCGGCCAGCTCCGCGTTGCGGCAGGCCACATAGCCGAGGAGGACGTCGCCGTGGCCGGTCAGCGCCTTCGTACCGCTGGCCACCGCGAAGTCGGCGCCCAGCTCAAGCGGCCGCTGCCCGAGCGGGGTGGCCAGCGTGTTGTCCACCGCGACCAGGGCGCCGCGCTCGTGTGCCGCGTCCGCGAGCCGGCGGATGTCGCACACGTCGAGCCCCGGGTTGGAGGGCGTCTCGATCCACAGCAGCGAGGCGCCGTCCAGCACGTCGAGCTGGGCGTCCTTCGCGGTCGGCGCCGTGCGCACCTCGACGCCCAGGCCCTCCAGGCGCTCGCGGAGGGGGATCAGGAGGTTGTAGCCGTCGTTGGGCAGCACGACCGTCTGGCCCGGCTTGGCGAAGGAGAACAGCACGGCGGAGATCGCGCCCATGCCGGAGGCGAAGGTGACGGTCTCGACGTCCTCGTCGCCGGGCGCCTCCAGCTCGCCGATGGCCTTCTCCAGGCCGGTCCAGGTCGGGTTGGAGTCCCGGCCGTAGGCGTACGGGGCGCCCGCGGGGTCGCCCGGCAGATGGAAGTGCGCCGCGAAGACGGGACCGGGGAGCGGCGGCGCGTACGCCTCCTCCTCCGGGAGGCCGGCGCGCACGACCCGGGTCGCGTCGCTGTCCCGGCCCGGACCTGGGGCGTTCACGGGGCTCTCGGGGTTCTCGGTGCTCATGTCGTGCTCCAGTGCTTGCGGTGTGCGGGCCGGTGCTTACCGGTACTTGCCAGCGCTTACCGGTGCCTACCGGTGCCTACCGGTGCCTACCGGCACCTACCAGCGCTTACCGGTGCCTTCCGGCGCTCAGCCCAGTGCGGCCCGGGCCGCGGCCCCGCACTGCGCTCCGTACCCCGGCCCGAACAGCGCGGCGTGCAGCAGCAGATGCTGGAGCTGGTGGAGGGGAACACGATCGGCACGCCCCGGCACCGGGCGTACCTCGTCGTACGCGGCGAGGATACGGGAGAGCTGCGGGCAGCCGAAGAGCTGGAGCAGCGCGAGATCGGTCTCCGGGTGGCCGCCCTGCGCGGCGGGGTCGATCAGCCGGGCGCGGCCGTCGGCGGCCCAGTGCACGTTGCCGGCCCACAGGTCGCCGTGGATCACCGCGGGCGGCTGCGGAGGGCCGGTGAGCCCGCCGCCGCCCGCGTCCAGCTCCTCGCAGAGCCGCTCCACGTCGCGGGCGTCGGCGCCGGTGATCGCGCCGCGGTCGGCTGCCTGCTTCAGGAACGGGAGGAGCCGGTACGCCGCGTGGAAGGCGGGCCACTGCGCGGGCTCGGTGACCGGCTCCTCGGGCGAGGGCAGCGGCAAGGGGCCCAGGTAGCAGGGCTGCCCGGGCGTCCCGTACGGCTCCGCCGTGCTGTCGTGCAGCGCGGCGAGCTCCCTGCCCAGGCGCTCGGCCTGCCCGGGGGAGGGGGACCCGGGCTCGATCCACTCCAGTACGAGCATGTCGGGCTCGGCGGCCAGCACCTCGGGCACCGCGACCGCGCCGGTCCCCGCGAGCCGGGCCAGTCCCGCGGCCTCGGCAGCGAAGAAGTCGTCTGGCGCGCCGTCCCGCGTCTTCGCGAACACCCGCCGCGCGCCGCCCTCTCCGGCCGCTTCGCCGCGTACGCCGTCCACCTCGACCACGTACGCGTCGCAGATGTCGCCGCCGCTCACGGGCCGCGCCCCGCCGGCGGGCTCCCGCGCGCCGGCGAGCCGGGCCACCCGCGCGGCGAGCCCGGTCCCGGCGGCCATCAGCCGGACCCCTCGACGAGCTGCTCGCGCTCCTCCATCTCGGCCGCGACCTCGGCGACCAGCCCGGGAACGGCCGACTCGACCAGCTCCAGCGCCTCGTCGAAGGCCGCCGTGCCGCCGTAGTACGGGTCGGGGACCTCCAGGCCGCAGCGGCCGTCGGCCGAGGCGTCGGGGTCGTACGAACGCAGCAGACGCACCTTCGCCGCGTCCTGCTCGGTGGGGGCCATGCCGCGCAGCTCCCGCTCGTGGCCCTCGTCCAGCGCGATCACCAGGTCGTGCCGCGCGAAGTCGTCGGGCCCGAACTGCCGCGCCGTGTGGTCGAGTTCATAGCCGGCCGCGCCGAGGACCGCGCTGGTGCGCGGGTCGGCGGGGTCGCCGATGTGCCAGCTGCCGGTCCCGGCGCTGGAGGTCTCGACGAGCCCGTCCAGGCCCGCGTCCGCGACGCGCGCGCGGAAGACGGCCTCGGCCATGGGGGAGCGGCAGATGTTGCCGGTGCAGACGAAACAGACGCTGTACATGCTTTCCATCTCGTACGGAGGGGTGGTGGGGGTCGGGGGTCGGCGGGGGTCGCTCGCTGCGGGCCCCGGTCCCGGGCTCAGTCGCTCTCGGGGAGGATCATGTTGAGCGCCCAGGACACGATGGAGATGATCAGGCCGCCGAGCACGGCGGTCCAGAAGCCCTCCACGTGGAAGCTGAGGTCCACCTTGTCGGAGAGCCACGAGGTGAGCAGCAGCATCAGCGCATTGATCACCAGCGTGAACAGGCCGAGCGTGAGCACCAGCAGCGGGAGCGAGAACAGCTTCACGATCGGCTTGACCACGACGTTGACCAGGCCGAAGATCAGCGCGACGAGCACCAGGGTGAGCACCTGCTGACCGGTGCTGCCACCGGTCAGCGTGATGTCACCGACCAGCCAGATCGCGACCGCGAGGGCCGCGGCGTTGGCGACGGTCTTGATGAGAAAATTCGTCATGCTGCGATCGTCGCAGGAAATCGGAGAGCGCAGGAAACGCGGTCACCGCGAACCGGGAGCACGCACGCCGGGGCGCGGAATCCGGCGGTGAGAGGGTGGGGACCTGACTCGTGAAGGCGTTCAGGCTGGAGGATCTGGAGGCGCAGCGTTCGGCCAACGACGGCGCCTATCTGCAGTTCGTGCGGGAGCGCAACATGTCGGCCGGGCTCTATGCGCTCGACGCGGGCAGCACCGACCCGCAGAAGCCGCACGCGCAGGACGAGATCTACCTCGTCATGAGCGGCCGCGGCTGGATCACCGTCGGCGAGGAGACGACCAGCGTCGCCCGGGGCAGCGTGGTGTACGTGCCGGCCCGTACGCCGCACAGGTTCCACCACATCTCCGAGGACCTGCGGGTCATGGTGGTCTTCTCTCCCCCCGAGGGCTGAGACGGAGGGGCCCGGGGCCCCGGATCCCCTAGGGGACAGATCAGGGTTCAACGGGGGCTGGACACCCTCCCGGCGGGCTCCCCGGTTGCCTAGCCTTGAGGTCATAGGGCAGCGACGGCGGACAGCACGCCCGACCGCCGGACGGCTACCGGCAACATCAACTGGGAAGAGGGGCAACGCACATGGACAGCAAGGGTTTTCTCGCCGGACTGCCCTGGTGGGTGAAGTGGATCGCGATACCCGTGATCGCGCTGGTGGTCTTCGGCGGCCTGATCGGCAGCCTCGTCGGCTTCCTCGTGGGGCTGCTGGTGAAGGTGCTGTTGTTCGTCGCCCTCGTCGGCGGACTCGTCTTCGTGGTGAAGAAGTTCACTTCTTCTTCCTCCTCCTCCCGCCACGGCGACTGGTGACCGGCGCGGGCCCGGCGGCGGCCTCCGCTCCGGGCTCGCCGCCAGGCACCCCGCCGGGATCTCCGCCGGGCTCCCCGCCTGCCGCAGCGGGGGACCGCCGGTCCGCCGAGACCACCAGGGCCGCCAGCAGCGTCGTCACCGGCACCGAGGCCACGAGCCCGATGGAGCCGACGAGGGTACGCACGATCTCCTCGGCCACCACCTCGCTGGTGGCGACCATGGAGACGCTGCTGCGCGCGATGGTGAAGAGCAGCATCAGCGGGAGCGCCGCGCCCGCGTAGGCCAGCACCAGGGTGTTCACCACGGAGGCGATGTGGTCCCGCCCGATCCGCATCGCCGCGCCGTAGACCTTCCGCCAACTCGCCCCGGGATCGGCCTCCTTGAGCTCCCAGACCGCGGCGGTCTGGGTGACGGTCACATCGTCCAGCACGCCCAGCGACCCGATCAGCACCCCGGCCAGCAGCAGCCCGCGCACCTCGATGCCGGGGTAGAGGCTGTGCACCAGTCCCGTCTGATCGTCGGTGTTGCCGGTGAGCTGCGTCCAGTCGATGAAGAGGGAGCCCAGCAGCCCGATCAGCAGCAGTGAGGTCAGGGTGCCGAGCACCGCGACGGAGGTGCGGGCCGACAGGCCGTGGCACAGATAGAGCGTCGCCAGCATGATGGCGCTGCCCCCGATGACCGCCACCAGCAACGGATTGGAGCCCTGGAGGATCGCGGGCAGGATGAAGAGAGTCAGCACCGCGAAGCTCAGCACCAGGCCGGCCAGCGCGAGCACCCCGCGCATCCGGCCGACCACCACCACGGCGAGCGCGAAGATCCCCGCGAGCAGCAGCAGCGGCACGTCGCGGTCCACATCCACCACGCTGTATTGGAGTTGGCGGGGCGCCTTCTCCGCGTAGGCGGCCACCACCTTCTGCCCCTCCGTGTAGGTGCGGGTGGCGTCGGGCGTGACGACCTCGGTGAAGGTGTGCCCCGTGTCCTTCCCGCCGGTCACCTTCACATGGGCCTTCTGGCAGGAGGCGTCGCCCTTCCCTGACCCCGGCTGCTGTCCCGGCTGCCCCGACGGGCCGCCCGCGCCCGGCTGGCTCGGCGGCTGCTGGGCGTTCACGTCGGAGCAGTCGACCTTCTCCAGCTCGGTGACCTGCGCGGGGAAGGTGGGCCGGTCGAAGCCCACGCCGGTGTGCTGCTGATGCCCCGCCGGGGTGCCACCGGGCCACAGCGCCACCAGCCCCGCGAGCACCGCCACGGCGAAGGGGATGAGCACCGCGGCGATGACCTTCCGCAGATGGCGGGAGACGGGGGTCGGGGGGCCGTGGGAGTGGGAGTGGGTGTGGCCGTGTGAGCCGCCCGGGGCGGGGGCGGGGGTGTCGTGTGCGCTGCCGTGCGCGTGGCCTTGCGGGGCGCCGTGTGCGTGGGGGTGGCTCTGCGCGTGGCCGCCGTGCGCGTGACTGCCCTGTGCGTGGGCGGCGGGCTGTTGCGCGGGGGCTCCGTGGGGGTGGCCGCCGTGGCTGCCCTGCGCGTGGGCTCCGCTGGGTGCGGGGCCCTGCGGGTGGCCGTGGCCCGGGGGTTGCGGGGGGCCGGGGGCTCCTCCGTACGCGGGGCCGTGGCCCTGGCCTGGTGCTCCGGCCTGCGCGGGGTGTCCTGGCCCCTGGCCTCCGGGCGGTTGGGTGTGGCCTCCGTGGGGTGGGGTCCTTCCGCCGCGGGGCGCTCCCGGGGCGGGGCCGGGCTCCCGGCCGTGGGCGGGGGGCTCTGGTGTCGGGGTCACCGCCAGATCATCGCAAGAACGCCGGGGCCCCCTGTTCATCGCACCCCGTGTGCCGCTAGCGTTGCAGACGTCTTTGCACATCGCGGGAGCTCCGAGCACGGGGCTGAGAGGGCGCTGACCTCCGCAGAAGGGCCAAGAAGGCCGCGGAGAAGGCTGCGTCGACCGCAGAACCTGTTACCGGGTAATGCCGGCGTAGGGAGTGGGTCACATGACCACGCAGGATGCACGCACGCCCCAGCATGCCTCCGATGAGGGCACAAACGGCGAGAACACCCGCCAAATCGGCTGGCACAAGGGCTATGTGAGCGGTTCGCGCCCGGACATCCGGGTGCCGGTCCGCCAGGTGCACCTCACCAACGGGAAGGACGTGACGCTCTATGACACGTCCGGTCCGTACACCGACCCCAACATCGAAACCGACGTCCGCCGCGGGCTCACCCCGCTGCGGCAGAACTGGATCATCGAACGAGGCGACACCGAGGAGTACGCGGGCCGTGAGCTGCGCCCCGAGGACGACGGGCTCAAGCACACCAGCCCCCGCGGCGGCCTGAAGAACCTGGACGCGGTGTTCCCCGGACGCCCGCGGCAGCCGCGCCGCGGCCGCATCGGCGACGACGGGCAGCGGCTGTCCGTCTCCCAACTCGCGTACGCCAAGCGCGGGCTGGTCACACCGGAGATGGAGTACGTGGCGGTGCGCGAGCGGTGCTCGCCTGAGTTCGTGCGCGACGAGATCGCCGCGGGCCGCGCCGTCCTGCCGGCGAACGTGAACCACCCGGAGATCGAGCCGATGATCATCGGCAAGAACTTCCTGGTGAAGGTCAACGCCAACATCGGCAACTCGGCCGTCACCTCCTCCATCGAGGAGGAGGTGGAGAAGATGACCTGGGCGACCCGCTGGGGCACCGACACGGTCATGGACCTCTCCACGGGACGCAACATCCACACCACCCGCGAATGGGTGCTGCGCAACTCCCCCGTCCCCATCGGCACCGTTCCCCTCTACCAGGCGCTGGAGAAGGTGGACGGGCAGGCGGAGAAGCTGAGTTGGGAGGTGTACAAGGACACCGTCATCGAGCAGTGCGAGCAGGGCGTGGACTACATGACCGTGCACGCCGGCGTGCTGCTGCGCTATGTGCCGCTCACCGCGCGCCGCAAGACGGGCATCGTCTCCCGCGGCGGTTCGATCATGGCGGCCTGGTGCCTCGCGCACCACCAGGAGAGCTTCCTCTACACGCACTTCTCCGAGCTGTGCGAGATCCTGCGGACGTACGACGTCACCTTCTCGCTCGGTGACGGGCTGCGCCCCGGTTCGATCGCGGACGCGAACGACGAGGCGCAGATGGCGGAGCTCGACACCCTCGGCGAGCTCAACAGGATCGCCAAGGCCCACGACGTGCAGACCATGATCGAGGGCCCGGGCCACGTACCCATGCACAAGATCAAGGAGAACGTGGACCGCCAGCAGGAGGTCTGCGAGGAGGCGCCCTTCTACACGCTGGGCCCGCTCACCACCGACATCGCCCCGGCGTACGACCACATCACCTCGGGGATCGGCGCCGCGATGATCGGCTGGTGGGGCACCGCGATGCTCTGCTACGTCACGCCGAAGGAGCACCTGGGTCTTCCCGACCGCGACGATGTGAAGACCGGCGTCATCACGTACAAGATCGCGGCGCACGCGGCCGACCTGGCCAAGGGGCACCCGGGGGCGCAGGACTGGGACGACGCGCTGTCCGACGCGCGGTTCGAGTTCCGCTGGGAGGACCAGTTCAACCTGGCACTCGACCCGGACACGGCGCGCGCGTACCACGACGAGACGCTGCCCGCCGAGCCCGCCAAGACGGCGCACTTCTGCTCCATGTGCGGGCCCAAGTTCTGCTCGATGAAGATCAGTCACAGCATCACCGAGCAGTTCGGCTCCGACCAGGACGGCACCCTGAGCGAGGACGAGATCAGGGAGGGCATGCTCGCCAAGTCGAAGGAGTTCGCGGCGGCGGGCAACAAGGTCTATCTGCCGATGGCCGACTGACCTCGCACTGACCCCGGCCACACCGGAGGCCCGTCGTCACGACCCCCCGTCGCGGCGCCGGGCCTCCGTCGTCCCCGTGTGAACACGGGCCTTCGAAGCTCCCCCCTCGGGCCCCGAACCACCCTCGGCCCCTCACCTCACGCTCCGCATGAAGAACCGCGCAGACAAGGCTAGTTGACCCTGCGTCAGTGTCCAATCACTGTATCGACGTGTACCTATCGGGATATTTATCGTTGCAGCCCGGTCGGTGACAGGCCGCCGGAGGCAGCACGCCACGCGTCGGAGGCAGCATGGACCTGGCCTTGCTCCGCACGTTCCTCGCCGTGCACCGGGCCGGCTCCTTCACCCGCGCCGCCGCGCTGCTGGGCCTCTCCCAGCCCGCCGTCACCGGCCAGATCCGGGCGCTGGAGGACCAGTTGGGCCGCCCGCTCTTCCTGCGCAGGCCGCGCGGCGTCACCCCCACCACGGTCGGCCAGGAGCTCGCGCACAAGGTCGCGCCGCACCTGGACGCCCTGGTGGAGATCGTCGAGACCTCACCGGACGAGGAGGACTCGGCCGCCCGTACGGTGCATCTGACCGGGCCGCCCGAGTTCCTCTCCCAGCGCGCCCTGCCCGCGCTGGCGCCGCTGGTCGAGCACGGCATGCAGTTCCGCGTCGCCTTCGGCGCCGCCGAGGAGAGCCTCGCCGGTCTGCTCGCCGGGCACTACGACATCGCCCTGAGCACCCACCGCCCGCGCGGCGACCTGCTCACCACCACCCCGCTCTGCGACGAGGAGCACGTACTGCTCGCGGCCCCCCGCTGGCTCGAACGCCTCGGCGGCCCCGTGCCCCTGCGTACGGAGAGGGGCGAGGGCGAAGGCGATGCCGCCCCACCGTCCGGCGGGGCCCGCCGCCATGTCGCGGGGCTGCTCCAGCGCATCCCCGTGGTCTCCGTGCACGAGACGATGCCGCTGGCCACGCGCTACTGGAACGCCGTCTTCGACAGCTCCCCCACCCACGCGGGCGCGGTCATCGCGCCCGACCTGCGCGCCGTGCTGGAGTGCATCACCGCGGGGGCGGGCATGGGAGTGGTACCGCGCTATCTCGCCGCCGGAGCGCTGCACGAGGGGCGCGCGGTGCCTCTGTACGAGCCGTCCGTACCGCCCCTGCGCACCTACTTCCTCTCCGTGCGCACCGGCACCCTCTCCCATCCGCACATCGCCCGCGCCCACGAGTGGCTGCTGCGCGCCGCGGCGGAGTGGTGAGCCCGGACACCGGTCGGGGGAGGTCCGGGGCGGGTGTGAGGGGCGCGCGGGGAAGGCCGTGCGGTACGGGGGAGCCCCCAGGCAGGGGAGGTAGGGCGGGCGGTGCGCGAGTCGCTTCGCCCCGCAGGGGTTTGACCCGCACCTCCACGGGCGAAACCTCCTCCATGACCCCAGTAAGTCCCCAGGTCACGGTGGTCAAGCGCACCGCTCGCGGCATCCTCCTGGACGGAGCGCCGATCGGCCCGCACGCACCGCATCCGCCCGAGATGCTGCTCATCAAGCGCACCAAGCCCGGACACGACCCCTACTGGATCACCCCGGGCGGCGGCTTCGAGCCGGGCGTGGACGAGACCGTCGTGGACGCGCTGCACCGCGAGATGGACGAGGAGCTGGGCGCCAAGGTCACCGACGTGGTCCCCGCGTTCGTCGACACCGTGCACAACTCCCGCTTCCCCAACGACCCGCGGCACGGCGCGAAGGTGCAGCACTTCTTCGTGTGCCGGCTCGCCTCCATGGACCCCTCGCGCAGACACGGGCCCGAGGTGGAGGAGCCCGAGGGCGAGTACGAGATCGTGCGGATCCCCTTCACGCGCGAAGGGATCGACTCGGTCGACCTCGTACCGCCCACCCTGCGGGACTACCTGCGGGCCAACATCGAGGGTGTCCTCACCCTGCTCGCCCCCGACCTCACCTAAGGGCCCTGGGGGACCTGAGTCCCCCAGGGGCCCTCGGCAGCCAGGCCCGTCAGCCGAACCAGCCCTGGAACGCGGTCTGTTCGCCCGCCGAACCCCGCCGCTGCGCCTCGGCGAGCGCCTGCTCGGCCCGCTGCCGCCAGGCGGCGGGATCGTCCGGCAGGGCCCCGCGCTGCGCGAGCGCGGGCACCGGAGCGGGTACGGGGGCAGGCTCGGGTACGGGAGCGGGCTCCGGTACGGGAGTCGGCTCGGGCTCCGGCGCGGCGTGCGGCGCGGCCTCCGGCTCGCGCTCCGGAACGGGCGCCCCTGACGGCGGCCCCGACCACTGCCCCGGCAGTCCCCCTACGGGTGCGGGCTCTGCAGGAACGGGCTCGGCAGGAACGGGCTCCTGCTCCTCCTGCGCCCGCTGCTCCTTGCGCGCCCTGGCGGCACCGAAGAAGTCGCCGCCCTTGCGCTTGTAGTCGTCCGTCCCCCAGTCACGCGCCGTGCGCTTCGGCGCCTTCTGGAGGTGCGGTATGTGCTTGGCGCAGTGGATGTACGCCTCCTCCACGGTCACCCGCACCCAGAGCTGCGCCCGCCGCCCCGGCACCGGGTCGTGCGGCAGGTCGTCGTGCTCGGCCCGCAGTTCGGCGTCCTCCACCAGTTCGGCACTGCCGTTGATGTGCAGTCCGATGCGCGCGCCCGTGAAGTCCACGAGCAGCATTCCCAGATGAGGGTTCTCCTGGATGTTGCCGAGGCTGGCGTGCACCCCGTTGCCCCGGTACTCGGGATACACCAGGGTCCGCTCGTCCAGCACGCGGATAAACCCCGCGGGCCCGGCACGGAAGCTGCTGTCGCACTCCCCCTTGCCGTCCGACGTCGCGAGGAAGAACATCTCCTGCCGCGCGACGAACTCCCGCATCCGCGCGTTGAGATGGTTCAGCACCTGTTCGTCGTAGAAGCGGTCGGCACGCCCCTCCGTTCCCAAAGTCCGCTGGAGTTCGTGCTCCCCCGCACTGCCGGGCCGCCACCCCTCGGGCGGCATTCCGTCCACATCAGCCACGCCGCTCTCTCCTGCTTCCTAGGTCCCGGTCGGTAGGTGTCGGTGGGTGTCGTACGCGATGCCCGCGCTCGGCGTGCGGGCCCGATGCCCGCCCTTACGGGACGCCGGCGCCCGCCCCCGTACGGGTCGCCCCCTCCCCGTACGGGTCGGGTCGTCCTCGGTCTCAGGCGCCGGGCCCGGCGAGTTCCTCCAGCGCGTCGTGCCGGATTCTGTCCTCCGGAATCCCCGACCCCACCAGTGCGTTCCTGCCGCTGCGGAGCAGCCCCGGCGGGCCCGAGAGGTACCCGTCGAAGGACTCCCAGGGGCCCAGCATCCGTACCGCGTCCGGGAGTTCGCCCTCCAGCACGCGTACCCCGGAGGGGCCTGGCCCGTAGGAGACCACGGGGTGCAGTTTCAGCCAGCCGTGCCGCTGCTCCAAGTCCAGCATGGTCCGCAGGTCGTAGAGGTCGTGGTCGTGCCGCGCCCCGTAGAGCACCTCGACGGGCCGTCCCCCGCCGTGCTCGGCGACGTCCTCGATCAGTGCCTTGATCGGCGCGATGCCGGTGCCGCCGCCCACGCACAGCAGCCCGTTGCCGCCCGCGCCGTGGTCGACGGTCATCGAGCCCGCCGGCGGCCCGAGCCGCAGCACGTCGCCGGGCCGCGCGCGGTGCACCAGCGCGGTGGAGACCCAGCCGGCCGGAACGGCCTTGACGTGGAAGGTGAGCAGCCCGTCGGAGCGCGGTGCCCCGGCGAAGGAGTAGTGCCGCCACACCCGCGGCCACCAGGGCGTCTCGATGCCCGCGTACTGCCCGGCGAGGAACGGATAGGGGGCGTCGGGCCGCACGGTGAGCACCGCGATGTCGGGGGTGCGCTGCTGGTGCGCGACCACCTCGGCGTTCCACCAGGCAGGGGCCCTGCGCGCGTCGGCGGCCGCCGCGTCGATCATCACCTGGGAGATCAGCGTGTACGCGCGTACCCAGGCGGCCTCGGTCTCCGGGCTCCAGGTGCGCTTGGCGTACTGCGCCAGCGCGGCGAGCAGGCACTCGCCGACGGCCGGATAGTGCTCGGGCAGCGTGCCGTACTTGCGGTGCCCGCGGCCCAGCGCCGACAGGTACTCGGTGAGCCGGTCCATGTCGTCGGCCAGGCTCACGGCGGTGAGCAGCGCGCGGAACAGCCGGTCGCGCTGCTCGCCCATGGAGGCCGGGAACAGCTCGCGGAGCTGCGGGTACTGGACGAAGAGCAGCGCGTAGAAGTACGCGGTGGCCGCGTCGGCCTGCGGCTCGATCTCCTCCATGGTGCGGCGGATGAGGACGGCGTCGGGCGACGCGGGGGCGCTGCCTCCGGGGGACCCTGACGGGGTTTGCCCTGACGGGGTGGTCCCTGACAGGGGCTCGGGGTGTTCGTACGCCGCTTCCTGACCCCCTTCCCCTACGGGGAGGGTGGGCCGTGCCGCGCCCGGTATCCCCTCAGGGGGCACACGCTGCGCGGGAACGCTCTCGTCCCCGGCTTCCTCTCCTGATCCGCCCCCTGCCCCCGGGGTGAACCAGCCCCAGTCGCCGTCGCTTCCGCTGCTGCCGCTGCCCGCGGATCCCCCGTTGCCGGACGACATGGTGGTCATGGTCTGCCTCGCCTCAAACTCTCACGGAAGCTCAGCGCACGAACACTCTGCGCAGTTCCGCTATCGGAACGTGTCGGTTATTCAGACCCCCTGATGGCATCGGCCGCGGAATCCCATACCGCACGCTGCGATGCGCGCTCGACCATACCGTTATGGCACCACTGCACAAGCCCCGTCCGTGGTTCCGTGGAATTCAGTGATTCTGGCCACTGAAGGTTCAGCGAGCGGGAAATTACCGCCCGTTACAGACAAGTCCGCTGGCACCCGAATTCCCCTGCGCACAATTCCCGGCGCCCGCTATCCAGGAATGCCGCGGAGACACCGCTCCCGAGCGACCAGGGCGAGTGGCCACTCGACCACTGGCCACTGGCCACTGCACTGACCACTGGCCCATCCTCGCCAGGACCCCGCCCCGAGGGGAGAACAGCCCTCCCACCTGGGTACTTGCACATGCATCCAACAAGCCCGACAATAGTTGCACACGCGCAATACGTGCAGAGGCGGGATATTTCAGCACTGCTCTACCCTGGTCACCGACGGCATCGAGGAGGAGGCCATGACCCGACCGGACCCCGCACTCGCCCAGGGCTGGTGCGCGCTCTCGGCCCTGCACGGACGCATCGAGGCCCACATCGAACGCGCCCTCCAGGCCCAACACGGCATCAGCGTGCGCGAGTTCTCCGTGCTCGACGTGCTCAGCGAACAACACGACGACACCGGCGGCCACTTCCGCATGAACCAGCTCGCCGACGCCGTCGTCCTCAGCCAGAGCGCCACCACCCGCCTGGTCAACCGCCTGGAGGAGCGCGGACTGCTCACGCGCTACCTGTGCCCCGACGACCGCCGCGGCATCTACACCGACGTCACCGCCGCCGGGCGCACCCTGCTGGACACCGCGCGCCCGACGCACGACAAGGCGCTCCGCGAGGCGCTCGACGCCGCCGAACAGCGCGCGGAACTCGCCCCGTTGGTCGCCGCCGTACGCGCCATCGAACCGGCCGCATGACAGTCGCCCCGGGCCCGCCACACCCGGCGGTCCGGGGCGTAGGCTGCCGATCATGAGCACAGCGTCCTCCTCCCAGCCCGCACGGCAGTCCGCACCGCAGCCTGCGCCGGACGCGGCGGAAGCGCCGCTCACGGTGCGCCCCGCGGCCCCCGGCGACCTGCCCGCCATCGTCGGCATGCTGGCCGACGACCACCTCGGCGCCGGCCGCGAGGCGCCGGACAGCCCCGAGGCGTACCGGCCCGCGTACGACCGCATCGCCGCCGACCCCAACCAGCACCTCGTCGTCGCCGAGCGCGAGGGCGCGGTGATCGGCACGCTCCAGCTCACCGTGATCCCCGGCCTCTCGCGCCGCGGCGCGTCCCGCGGCCTCATCGAGGCGGTGCGCATCCACGCCGACGCGCGCGGTACGGGGCTGGGCACCCAGCTCATCGAGTGGGCCGTCACCGAGTCGCGCCGCCTGGGCTGCACCGTCCTCCAGCTGACCTCCGACGCCACCCGCGTCGACGCCCACCGCTTCTACGAGCGCCTGGGCTTCGAGGCCAGCCACCTGGGCTTCAAGATGCTGCTCTGACACACCCGTTCCGGACATCGGCTCCGGCACCTCGGACCTGACACATCGGCCGCTTCTGTCACGGGGGCGCGCGGCGGTTCGCCGCACTTCACCTGTTCGTGCCTTCGCCCGCGCCGGAATCGTTCTCCTGTTTGACGGCTGCCCCAACTCGCGGGCGCCGGCGGACATTTGAGGGAGAACACCCATGAACGAGACCGTGCTCCTGGAGTCCCGCAGCCTCCGCTCCACCATGGCCGAGCGCCACGACGTGCTCGACAAGGTCAAGGCGCTGACGCTGCTGCCGGACGGTGTGCATGTCACGACGCGGATGGTCGCGACGTATTTCGAGGTCGACATCGAGGCGATCAAGTCGCTCGTCAAGGACCACCGCTCCGAGGTCGAATCCAACGGCTACCGGCTCCTGAGTGCCGACGAACTAAGGGCTTTCAAGGAACTTAGTTCCCTCGACAAGCACGCAGGCCGCCACGTGGCCGTCTTCACCCGCCGCACCGTCCTCAACGTCGCGCTGCTGCTCCGCGACAGCGTCGTCGCACGTCAGGTGCGGTCCCACCTCCTCGACACCGAGGCTCGCAGCCGTACGGAAGAGGGCCCCGCCGCTCCCCACAGCCCTGTGGATAACTCCGCCGACGCCCCCGCGGCGCCGTCCACAGGCACCGTCGCGCACGACCTCCTCGCCTGGCTCTCGCAGGAGATCCAGCGCACCGTCGCCGACCACCTCGACCGCACGGCGGCGGCCACGGAGCTCGACGCGGCGCGGGTACGCGAGATCGCCGAGGCCACCGTCCGCGAGGTCCTCGGCACCGCCGTGCTGCCGCTGCTGAACGAGGCCGTGCGCCGCGACACCGAGCTCCACCTCCGCGTCACCGACCACCACGAGGAGATCACCCGGCTCAACCGCGTGCTGTGGGAGCGCGAGGCCGCGGGCTCGCTCGCGTCCCTCGACGCCATGGACGGGCGGCAGTTCGCCGAGCACATCGCCTGGCTCTGCCGCCGCGACGGCTGTACGGGCGTCACCGTCTCCGGCGGTGCCGTGCTCGGCTTCACCGCCGACGGCCGCCGCCTCGTCGTCCACTGCAAACACCGGGCACCCGCCGCGACCATCACCAGCAGCGACGTACAGACCTTCCACGACGCGGCCCGCATGGAGCAGCGCACCGACGCGGCGCTGCTCGTGTCCACGGCGCCGTTCAACCGCGACGCGCTGCTGCTCGCCTCGCACCACGACATCACCGCCGTGCACCGCGGCCTCCTGGAATCCTGGAACAACGGCGCCCGCCTCCAGGCCCTCGCCTGAACCCCCGAGGCCCCCACCCTCCGACCCGCCAACTTCCGTACGCACAAGGGCTGTTCGCCACCGGAGGAGGCTTTCCGCCAGCGGTGAAGTCCCGTACCCGCCGGGCCCTTACGCCGCTAACGTCCAGCCCCATGACGCCTGTCACCACGCGCACCGTCACGTACCCGGCCGACGGCCTGACGATGGTCAGCCACCTCGCGCTGCCCGCCGGTTCCGACCGCCGCCCGGCGGTCCTGATCGGGCCCGAGGGGCCCGGCCTGAACGACTTCCAGCGCCGCCGCGCCGACGCGCTCGCCGAGCTGGGGTACGTGGCCCTGGCCTTCGACATCAACGGCGGGCGGTGGTTCACCGACCCCCAGGAGATGCTGGCGTACGTGAACCCGCTGCTCGCCGACCCCGACCGGCAGCGGGACATCGGCCACGCGGCACTCGACGTGCTGCGCGCCGAACCGCGTACCGACCCCGCCCGCATCGCCGCCATCGGCTACGGCACCGGCGGCGCGATCGCCCTGGAACTCGGGCGCGACGGCGCCGACCTGCGCGCGATCGCCACGGTCAACGGGCTCATCACGGGCCGCCCGGGCGAGGCCGCGCACATCCGCTGCCCCGTGTGGGCCGGAGTCGGCTCCGAGGACCCGATCATGGACGAGAGCCACCGCGCGGCCTTCACGGCCGAGATGCAGGAAGCAGGCGTCGACTGGCGCCTGGTCGTGTACGGCGGCGCCCAACACGCCTTCCACCACCCCCAGGTGGGCGGCGAGACCCTCCCCGGAGTGGCCCACCATCCACAACACGCCCACCGCGCCTGGCACGACATCCTGGCCCTGCTCGAGGAGTGCGTACCGATGACGGCTGCCACCGACTGAGGGGTCGAGCCCGCCTTCCGCGCCTCCTGTCACGTTTCCCGTACGCAGGCCGTCGTCACGGTGGAGGCCCCAGGAGCGGAGGGAGAGCATGCCGGTGGACGTCTATCAGGCCGTGACGACCCGACGGGCGGTACGCGATTTCACGGACGAGCCGGTCCCGCGACCGACGCTCGAACGCGTTCTGACCACCGCCGCCAGGGCGCCGTCTGGCGCGAACATCCAGCCGTGGAGCATCTACGTGCTGTCCGACGCGCCCCTGGCGGGGCTCAAGAAGCGCGTCGCCGAGCGCGCGGAGGCCGAAGACCCCGGTGACGAACGGGAGTACCGGATGTATCCGCCGGACCTGGCCTCCCCGTACCGCGAACGGCGTTCCGCCACCGCTGCGCAGCGGTTCGACGCACTCGGGATCCGCCGCGAGGACGCCGGGAAACGCGCGGAGGCCGTCGCCGCGAACTGGCAGTGCTTCGGCGCCCCCGCCCTGCTGCTCGCCTACATCGACCGCGGCCTGGGCTCAGCGCAGTGGGTCGACCTCGGAATGTATCTGCAGACCGTGATGTTGCTGCTCCGGTACGAGGGCCTGCACAGTTGCCCGCAGATGGCCTGGTCGGTGTACCACCGGACCGTCGCCGACGTCGTGTCGCCGCCGGAGGGGCTGATCCTGTTCGGCGGCCTGTCGATGGGCTTCGAGGACCCCTCGGCAAGACCCGCTCGCACAACCCGCGCGCCCCTCGCCGAGACCGTGACCTTCCTCGGCGGCACCGACTCCTGACCGAGCGGGCCGTGCAACCCCGCGGATCCCCCACCGAGCGCGCGCCGCGCAAGCGGAATACCGGGCTCGTACGGGGGAGTTCGCCCCGTGCGGGGAGTTCGTCTCCGTGTGGGGCACTAGTGGAAGAGCAGGTGAGTGATGCAGTCCGTCATCCGGGAGGGCGCCGGCGGGCCTGAGGTCCTGCGGCTCGTCGAGCGGGCGGTGCCGGAGCCCGGGCCTGGCGAGGTGCGGGTCCGGGTGCATGTGTCGGGCGTCAACCCCACCGACTGGCGCAGCCGCAGGCGCGCGCTGCCGCCCGGCATGGGCGAGCAGGTTCCCCACCAGGACGGCGCCGGCGTGATCGACGCCGTCGGTCCCGGGGTCGACCCGGCGCGGGCCGGAGAGCGCGTGTGGGTCTGGGAGGCCGCGTGGCAGCGGCCCTGGGGTACGGCGCAGCAGTACACGCTCGTCCCCCACCGCCAGGCCGTCGCGCTGCCCGGCCACGCCCCGTACGACCTCGGCGCGGCGCTGGGCATCCCGGCGCTGACCGCCCATCGCGCGCTGACCGTGCACGAGGGCGGTACGGGGCGCATCGGGCCCGGCGCTCTGCGGGACGCGACGGTGCTGGTGGCGGGCGGTGCGGGCGCGGTCGGCAATGCGGCCGTCCAGCTCGCCCGGTGGGCCGGGGCGCGCGTGGTCACCACGGTCAGCGGCCCCGCCAAGGCCACGCTGGCGCACGCGGCCGGAGCGCACCGGGTGGTCGACTACCGCGCGCAGGACGCGGAGGCGGAGATCCGGGCCTTCGCCCCCGAGGGCGTCGACATCGTCGTGGAGGTCGCGCCGGGAGCCAACGCGGCCCTCGACGCCGCGGTGACCGCGCCGGGCGCCGTGGTGGCCTACTACGCGGGCGGCGAGGACGAGCACCTCTCCGTACCGGTGCTCGCCTCGCTGCCGGCGAACCTCCGCTGGCAGAGCGTCTTCGTCTACACCGTGCGGCCCGCGGCGAAGCGGCAGGCGGTCACCGATGTCGCGGCGGCCGTGGAAGCCGGCGCGCTGCGCGTGGGCGAGGACGCGGGACTGCCGCTGCACCGCTTCCCGCTGGAGCGCGCGGCGGACGCCCATGCCGCGCTCGAAGCGGGCGTCGTCGGAAAGATCCTGCTCGACATCCCGTGACCGGCCGCCGGACCCATGAGCCCACGACCGCGGACCCGTGACCGGGGACCGCCCTCGTGGGCCCACGGCCCAGACGTACGAAAGCAGCCCTACGTCTGTGCCATGTCCACGAACCGCGAATAGTGGCCCTGGAACGCCACCGTGATCGTCGCGGTCGGACCGTTGCGGTGCTTGGCCACGATCAGGTCGGCCTCGCCCGCGCGCGGGGACTCCTTCTCGTACGCGTCCTCGCGGTGCAGCAGGATGACCATGTCAGCGTCCTGCTCGATGGAGCCCGACTCACGCAGGTCGGAGACCATCGGCTTCTTGTCGGTGCGCTGCTCGGGACCGCGGTTGAGCTGGGAGAGCGCGATCACGGGGACCTCGAGCTCCTTGGCGAGGAGCTTGAGGTTACGGGACATCTCGGAGACCTCCTGCTGACGGCTCTCCGGCTTCCGCGAGCCACCCGTCTGCATCAGCTGCAGATAGTCGATCACGATCAGCTGGAGGTCGTTGCGCTGCTTGAGGCGCCGGCACTTGGCGCGGATCTCCATCATCGACAGGTTGGGCGAGTCGTCGATGTAGAGCGGGGCGTCGGTGACGCCCGGCATCTGGCGGGCCAGCCGCGTCCAGTCGTCGTCCGTCATCGAGCCCGACCGCATGTGGTGCAGCGCCACGCGTGCCTCGGCCGACAGCAGACGCATCGCGATCTCGTTGCGGCCCATCTCCAGCGAGAAGATGACGCTCGGCATCGCGTTCTTGATCGAGCACGCCCGCGCGAAGTCCAGCGCGAGGGTGGACTTACCCATCGCGGGCCGCGCCGCGATGACGATCATCTGGCCCGGGTGCAGGCCGTTGGTCAGCGCGTCCAGGTCGGTGAAGCCCGTGGGCACGCCGGTCATCTGGCCGCTGCGCGAACCGATCGCCTCGATCTCGTCGAGCGCGCCCTCCATGATGTCGCCGAGCGGCAGATAGTCCTCGGTGGTGCGCGCCTCGGTGACCGCGTAGATCTCGGCCTGCGCGGAGTTGACGATGTCGTCGACCTCGCCGTCCGCCGCGTATCCCATCTGCGTGATCCGCGTGCCGGCCTCGACGAGGCGCCGCAGCACGGCGCGCTCGTGGACGATCTCGGCGTAATACTCCGCGTTGGCGGCCGTCGGCACCATCTGGACCAGCGACTGCACATAGCCGGGGCCGCCCACCCTGCCGATCTCGCCGCGCTTGGTCAGCTCGGCGGTGATGGTGATGGGGTCGGCCGGCTCGCCCTTGGCATACAGGTCGAGGATCGCCTGATAGACGGTCTCGTGCGCCGGGCGGTAGAAGTCCTTGCCCTGGAGCACCTCGACCACGTCGGCGATGGCGTCCTTGGACAGCAGCATGCCGCCGAGCACGGACTGCTCGGCCTCCAGGTCCTGCGGAGGCACCCGCTCGAAGCCGCCGGGGCCGTCCATGCCGCGCTCGTGCTGCGGCTGGTCACCGCCGTAGCCGCTGCCGCCGTTGCGGCGCTGCCTGGACGGGAAACCGCCGCCCGAGCCGGATCCACCGGGGCCTCCGGGACCGCCGGGGCCCTGCCCCGGGCCGAAGTCCGGCGGCAGCCAGTGCTCCTCCTCGGCGAACTCCGGGGGTGGGCTCTCGATGTGTTCGGGCTGCTGAGTCACACCCGGCCACCTCCTCCCGTCCGGCATGGCGCTCGACCGGACCTCTCGCCGCTGTGCCCCTCTTTCCTACGGCACGGCACTGACAGTCGCGCCGTGGCCCCGCCCCGTCCGGCGCAGCGGCGCGCGGCTTTACGCGGCACCGAGAACGCGGTGAAGAAGAGAGGAACGGAGGGCAGGCGCTGGACCACGGTATGGCCGGGACGTGGGTACGCCAATCTTGTTATCCACAGGCAGGTGTGGAGTGCTGTGGAAAGAACACCGCTTCCTGTGGAGAACAGCGCTCCAACTGTGCACGGACCGGGGGACGGCGCTGTGGATTACCCCGTACCGCCTCCCGGGCCACGGCCCTGACCTGCGAAAACAACATCCACGCCCTGTGCGGGAAAATTTCTTCGGCGGTCTTCACTCACATGCACCGGCAGAGCGACCCGGGGGCCGCCCCCGCCACCGCCCCCGACTCGCACGTAATAGTCGCTATACCATTGCACTCATTACTTGTGGATGCTTGGATCGGAACCATGCCTGATACCTCCGCGACCGGACCCCGGACGGCCGGGAACGCGTCCGGGAACCCCGGAAACTCCGGGAAGCCGACCCGCGCCGCCATGCGCCGGCACGACCGCGAGATCGTCGCGCTCGCCCTCCCCGCCTTCGGCGCCCTCGTCGCGGAACCGCTCTTCGTCATGGCCGACAGCGCCATCGTCGGCCACCTCGGCACGCCCCAACTCGCGGGCCTGGGCGTCGCGGCGGCCCTGCTGCAGACCTGCGTGAACGTCTTCGTGTTCCTCGCGTACGCGACGACCGCGGCCGTCGCGCGCCGCGTCGGCGCCGACGACCTGCCCTCCGCGATCCGCCAGGGCATGGACGGCATCTGGCTCGCGCTGCTGCTCGGCGCCGCCGTGACGGCCGCCGCGATGCCGATGGCGCCCTGGCTCGTGAGCGTCTTCGGCGCCTCCGACACGGCTGCCCCGTACGCGGTGACCTATCTGCGCGTCAGCGCGCTCGGCATCCCCGCCATGCTCGTGGTGCTCGCCGCGACGGGCGTCCTGCGCGGCCTCCAGAACACCCGCACCCCGCTGTACGTGGCGGTCGGCGGCTTCACCGCGAACGGCCTGCTCAACGTCCTCCTGGTGTACGGGTTCGGGCTCGGCATCGCGGGTTCTGCGTGGGGCACGGTGATCGCGCAGTGCGGGATGGCCGCGGTGTACCTGACCGTGGTCGTGCGCGGCGCCCGCAGGCACGGCGCCTCGCTGCGCCCGGACGCCGCGGGCATCAGGGCCAGCGCGCAGGCGGGCGTCCCGCTGCTGGTCCGTACGCTCTCGCTGCGCGCGGTCCTGATGATCGCCACGGCGGTCGCGGCGCGGCTCGGCGACGCGGACATCGCGGCGCATCAGATCACCCTCACCCTCTGGTCGCTGCTGGCCTTCGCGCTGGACGCGATCGCGATCGCGGGGCAGGCGATCATCGGCAGGTACCTCGGCGCCGGCGACGAGGCGGGTGCGCGGGCCGCATGCCGCCGCATGGTGCAGTGGGGCATCGTCTCGGGGCTGGTCCTGGGGGCAGCGGTGGCCCTGGTGCGGCCGCTGTTCATGCCGCTGTTCACCACGGACCCGACGGTGATCGACCAGCTCACTCCCGTACTCCTGGTGGTCGCGGTGACGCAGCCCATCGCGGGCGTCGTCTTCGTGCTGGACGGGGTCCTGATGGGCGCGGGCGACGGCCCGTATTTGGCCTGGGCGATGCTGGCCACGCTCGCCGTGTTCGCCCCCGTGGCCCTGCTGGTCCCGGTGCTGGGAGGCCGGCTCACGGCCCTGTGGTGGACGGTCGCCGGCCTGATGATGACCGTCCGCATGATCACCCTGTGGCTGCGCGCCCGCTCGGGCCGCTGGGTGGTCACGGGCGCGGTACGCGCCTGACCCTCCGCCACGCTCCCGTACGCCTCGTACGTACGCGACGACCCCGTACGTACGAGGCGAGCGCACACGCGCACATCCGCAGGCGCAAACCCGCACACGCAAAAGGGCCGCGCCCTCCCCGAAGGGAAAGGCGCGGCCCTCACGCGTCGAGCGCGGTCACGCGGACCGGCTCAGGCCGTGCTCGGCATTCAGCCGGCGACGACCTCGACGTCGACCTTCGCGGAGACCTCGGGGTGCAGCTTCGCGCTGACCTGGTGGGCGCCGAGCGTCTTGATGGGCGAGCCCACCTCGATGCGGCGCTTGTCCACCTCCGGGCCGCCGGCGGCCTTGACGGCACCGGCGATGTCCGCGGGGGTGACCGAGCCGAACAGGCGGCCCTGGTCGCCGGCGCGCACGGTCAGGCGCACCTTCAAGCCCTCGAGCTGGGCCTTGATCTCGTTGGCCTGCTCGATCGTGGCGATCTCGCGGATCTTGCGGGCGCGGCGGATCTGCTCGACGTCCTTCTCGCCACCCTTGGTCCAGCGGATGGCGAAGCCGCGCGGGACCAGGTAGTTGCGGGCGTAACCGTCGCGGACCTCCACGACGTCGCCCGCCGCGCCGAGGCCGGAGACCTCGTTGGTCAGGATGATCTTCATCAGTCGGTCACCCTTTCCTTAGCGAGCGGTCGAGGTGTAGGGCAGCAGCGCCATCTCACGGCTGTTCTTGACGGCCGTGGCGACGTCACGCTGGTGCTGGGTGCAGTTGCCGGTGACCCGGCGGGCACGGATCTTGCCGCGGTCGGAAATGAACTTCCGCAGCAGGTTCGTGTCCTTGTAGTCGACGTAGGAGATCTTCTCCTTGCAGAACACGCAAACCTTCTTCTTAGGCTTGCGAGCAGGCGGCTTCGCCATGTCTCTCTCCAATGAGTTTCAAGAAGTGTGCAGCTATCGAGCCGCATCCGTCCGTCAGGCCGCGAGGGCCTGTCAGAAGGGGGGCTCGTCCGAGTAGCCGCCGCCGGAGCCGCCGCCCCAGCCGCCACCGCCGCCCTGGCCGCCTCCGGCCGGAGCGCCAGTGGCCCACGGGTCGCCCGCGGGGGCGCCGCCCTGCTGGCCGCCGGGGCCGCCGCCCCAGCCGCCCTGCTGGCCGCCGCCACCGCCGCCGAAGCCGCCGCCCTGGCCGCCGCGTCCGCCGCCGCCGGTCTTGGTGACCTTCGCGGTGGCGTAGCGCAGCGCGGGACCGATCTCGTCCACGTCGAGCTCCACCACGGTCCGCTTCTCGCCCTGCTGGGTCTCGAAGGAACGCTGCTTGAGCCGGCCCTGGGCGATGACGCGCATGCCCTTGGTCAGCGACTCGGCGACGTTCTCCGCGGCCTGCCTCCAGATCGAGGAGCGCATGAACAGCGGGTCGCCGTCCTTCCACTCGTTCGTCTGGCGGTCGAAGATCCGCGGGGTCGACGCGATCGTGAAGTTCGCGACGGCCGCACCGGACGGTGTGAAGCGCAGCTCGGGGTCGTCGGTCAGGTTGCCGACGACGGTGATGACGGTCTCGCCTGCCATGGGGAACCTCTCGGCGGGGTGCTGCTTGGCTGCTGTGGCGTACTGCTACTCGGGTCCCTGCCGCTCACTGAGGCAGCGGGCTCGTGAGAGCCGCCTGCTCAGTGGGTGGAGGGACGGAGGACCTTGGTCCGGAGAACCGACTCGTTCAGGTTCATCTGGCGGTCGAGCTCCTTGACGATCTCCGGCGTGGCCTGGAGATCGATGACCGAGTAGATGCCCTCGGGCTTCTTGTTGATCTCGTACGAGAGCCGGCGACGGCCCCAGGTGTCGACCTTCTCGACCTTGCCCTCGGCCTCACGGACGACGGAAAGGAACCCCTCGATCAGGGGGGAGACAGCGCGCTCCTCGACGTCGGGGTCGAGGATCACCATCACCTCGTAGTGACGCATGTGTGAACCCACCTCCTCTGGACTCGGCGGCCACGGTCGTTCCGTGGCAGGAGGGTCGTGATGCGTTCCGCGTCGCGGGCCCCTCCCGAGTGGAGACGGCGCAGGACGCAGACGGTACAGAGTACCCGTGACGCGGCTTCCGGTTGAAATCCGTCCGCTGAGGCCCGCAATCTGGGCACATCGGGTCCGACCGGCGCATACACTTCGCGCCCTCTGTCAGGAGGTGCCGCCATGGCACAGGCAGTACGGCACAGCCCCCTCTCCCTGCTCAACAGCGACGGCAAGGCTCATCCCCTGGAGAACTCGCTCGCCGCGGCGACCATCGTGCTGGGCCTGGTGGCCTTCGTCACGGGGTTCGTCCCCGACCTCAACATCATGGCCTCGTGGATCGGCCTCGTCGGGATCGTGACGGGCGCCTGGGGCCAGTTCATCTCGGCGACGACGGCGGAGCGCTTCGTGCTGATCATCGGGCTCGGAGCCGCGGCGGTGGGCTTCTACCTGGGCATGGCGCACGGCGGCCTGTTCGGCTGAGCCGCCCGCGGTCCGCACCGCGCTCCCGTCGGAGCCCCGCTTCCGGGCCAGCCCGGGGGCGGGGCTCCGGGCGAAGTAGGCTTCCCGGCGAGCTTCCCCCTTCCTTGTACCGGGGGATCGGCCCGAAAAGTTCGCCGGAGGAGCGTCCCGCAATGAGCCTGACCCTGAGGACCATCAGCCGAGAGCAGCATCTGGCGTACGTCCAGAGCCTGCCATCGGCCAGCCACTGTCAGGTCCCGGCCTGGGGAGACGTGAAGAACGAGTGGCTGTCGGAGAGCCTCGGCTGGTTCGACGACAGCGGCGAACTCGTGGGCGCGGGCCTCGTGTTGTACCGCCAGCTCCCCAAGGTGAAGCGCTACCTGGCGTACCTCCCCGAGGGCCCGGTCATCAACTGGTACTCCCCGAACCTGGAGGAGTGGCTCAAGCCGATGCTGGCGCACCTCAAGGAGAAGGGCGCCTTCTCGGTGAAGATGGGCCCGCCCGTGATCATCCGGCGCTGGGACGCCTCGGCGATCAAGAAGGGCATCCAGGACGAGGACGTGAAGCGGCTGCGTGACGTGGAGGCCACGCACATCGAGCCGCGCGCGTTCGAGGTCGCCGACAAGCTGCGCCGGATGGGCTGGCAGCAGGGCGAGGACGGCGGCGCCGGCTTCGGCGACGTGCAGCCGCGGTACGTGTTCCAGGTGCCGCTCGCCGAGCGCTCGCTCGACGAGGTCCACAAGGGCTTCAACCAGCTCTGGCGCCGCAACATCAAGAAGGCCGACAAGGCCGGGGTCCAGGTCGTGCAGGGCGACATGGACAACCCGCACGACCTCGACGAGTGGCAGCGGCTGTACGAGATCACCGCGGAGCGCGACAAGTTCCGCCCGCGCCCCAAGGCGTACTTCGCGCGCATGTGGAAGGCCCTGCGCGCCGAGGACCCGAACAGGATGCGGCTGTACTTCGCCGAGCACGAGGGCGAGCGCATCTCCGCGGCCACGATGCTGGTCGTCGGGGAGCACGTCTGGTACTCGTACGGAGCCTCGGCGAACCACAAGCGCGAGGTGCGGCCGTCGAACGCGATGCAGTGGAGGATGCTCCAGGACGCGTACGCGCTCGGTGCCGGCATCTACGACCTGCGCGGCATCAGCGACTCCCTGGACGAGAGCGACCACCTCTTCGGGCTGATCCAGTTCAAGGTCGGCACCGGCGGCCAGGCGGCCGAGTACCTGGGGGAGTGGGACTTCCCGCTCAACAAGCTGCTGCACAAGGCGCTGGACATGTACATGAACCGCCGCTGAGCGCACCCGGCTGAGCACTCCCGAGCACGACCCGACAGACCACGAGCAGACCGCGAGCAGACCGAGCAGAAAGGTGCCGTACCGGCCATGGCGCTGACCCTCTACGTCGATACCGAACGCTGGCGGGGGCACCAGCAGTCGGTGCTCCAGCAGTTCCCGGGCCTCGTCCCGGTCTGCAAGGGCAACGGCTACGGGTTCGGGCACGAGCGGCTGGCCGACGAGGCCACCCGCTTCGGCTCGGACATCCTCGCCGTGGGCACCACGTACGAGGCCGCCCGCACGAAGGACTACTTCGGCGGCGACCTGCTGGTGCTGACCCCGTTCCGCAAGGACGAGGAGCCGGTGCCGCTGCCCGACCGCGCGATCCGCACGGTGTCCTCCGCCGAGGACGTGGGCCTCACCCACGGCGCGCGGGTGGTCATCGAGGTCATGAGCAGCATGAAGCGGCACGGCATCACCGAGGCCGACCTGCCCAAGCTCAGCGCCGAGATCGACCGGGTGCGCCTGGAGGGCTTCGCGATCCACCTGCCGCTGGACCGCACCGACGGCTCCAGCGCCGTGGACGAGGTCATCGGCTGGATGGACAGACTGCGCACCGCGCGGCTGCCCCTGGAAACGGTGTTCGTCAGCCACCTGAAGCCGGACGAGTTCGCCATACTGCAGCGGCAGTTCCCGCAGACCCGGTTCCGCGCGCGGATCGGCACCCGGCTGTGGCTGGGCGACGAGGGCGCGACGGAGTACCGCGGCGCGGTGCTGGACGTCACCAAGGTCTCCAAGGGCGACCACTTCGGGTACCGGCAGCAGAAGGCGCCCGGCGAGGGCCACCTGGTGGTCGTCGCCGGCGGCACCTCGCACGGCGTGGGCCTGGAGTCCCCGAAGGCGCTGCACGGGATGACCTCGCGGGCCAAGAGCGTGGCGCGCTCGGGCCTGGCCACGGTGAACCGGAATCTGTCGCCCTTCGTGTGGGCGGGCAAGCAGCGCTGGTTCGCCGAGCCGCCGCACATGCAGCTCTCGATCCTGTTCGTGCCGGGCGACGTGCCGCCTCCGCAGGTGGGCGAGGAGCTCACCGCGTACCTGCGGCACACCACGACGATGACGGACCGCACAGTGGACCGCTGAGTCCGCGCGCACGCCTCGTACGAGACCGCCGTCCGGAACCTCGTACGCGGCCGCCGTCCGGAACATGAAGCGGGCCCGCAACACGCGCGGTGTGGCGGGCCCGCTTCATGGCGGTGCTTCAACTGCCCTGCGGCAGGCGGGTGTTACGCCTTGCCGTCGATGAAGTCCTGGACGAGGCGGTGCGCCTCGTCGTCGTAGTACTGCACGGGCGGGGACTTCATGAAGTACGAGGAGGCCGAGAGCACCGGGCCGCCGATGCCGCGGTCCTTGGCGATCTTCGCGGCGCGGAGCGCGTCGATGATGACGCCGGCGGAGTTCGGGGAGTCCCAGACCTCCAGCTTGTACTCCAGGTTCAGCGGTACGTCGCCGAAGGCGCGACCCTCCAGGCGCACATAGGCCCACTTGCGGTCATCGAGCCAGGCGACGAAGTCGGAGGGGCCGATGTGGACGTTGTCCTCGCCCAGGTCGCGGTCCCGGATCTGGGAGGTGACGGCCTGCGTCTTGGAGATCTTCTTGGACTCCAGGCGCTCGCGCTCGAGCATGTTCTTGAAGTCCATGTTGCCGCCCACGTTGAGCTGCATGGTGCGGTCCAGGATCACGCCGCGGTCCTCGAAGAGCTTGGCCATCACGCGGTGCGTGATGGTCGCGCCCACCTGGGACTTGATGTCGTCGCCGACGATCGGGACACCGGCCTCGGTGAACTTGTCGGCCCACTCCTTCGTACCGGCGATGAAGACCGGCAGGGCGTTCACGAAGGCGACGCCCGCGTCGATGGCGCACTGCGCGTAGAACTCGACGGCCTCCTGGGAGC
The DNA here is from genome assembly GCF_039605595.1 of Streptomyces odontomachicola. NCBI lineage: Bacteria > Bacillati > Actinomycetota > Actinomycetes > Kitasatosporales > Streptomycetaceae > Streptomyces > Streptomyces odontomachicola. The sequence continues at coordinate 167,858 of NZ_JBCFOK010000009.1, read as the reverse complement.
CCACCGGCAGGTAGCAGACCAGGACGTCGGCCTCGGCGTCCCGCAGCGCCTGCACGACGTCAACGGCCGGGGCGTCCGACTCCTCGATGATCTGGCGGTAGTACTTACCCAGGCCGTCGTAGGTGTGGCCGCGCTGCACGGTGACCCCGGTCGGCGGGACGTCGCACAGCTTGATGGTGTTGTTCTCGCTGGCGCCGATGGCGTCGGCGAGGTCCAGGCCGACCTTCTTGCCGTCGACGTCGAAGGCGGCCACGAACTCGATGTCGCGCACGTGGTATTCGCCGAACTGGACGTGCATCAGCCCGGGGACCTTGCTGTCCGGGTCGGCGTCCTTGTAGTACTCGACGCCCTGTACCAGCGAGGCGGCGCAGTTGCCCACGCCTGCGATGGCTACGCGAACCGAACCCATTCCGGTTGCTCCCTGTGTGTTCTCGAAGAGGCCCCTGGAACGGGGCCTCAGGTGGTGTCCTCGGACGAATCCCGGCGCTGATCCGGTGCCCCCTCGCGCCGGTCGCGCCCCGCCCGCTCGCTCTCGATGAGCTCGTTGAGCCAGCGGACCTCGCGCTCCACGGACTCCATGCCGTGGCGCTGAAGTTCGAGGGTGTAGTCGTCGAGCCGCTCGCGGGTGCGCGCCAGTGAGGAGCGCATCTTCGCGAGCCGCTCCTCCAGCCGGCTGCGCCGCCCCTCCAGCACGCGCATCCGCACATCCCGCGAGGTCTGGCCGAAGAAGGCGAACCTGACGCCGAAGTGCTCGTCCTCCCAGGCTTCGGGGCCGCTCTGCGAGAGGAGCTCCTCGAAGTGCTCCTTCCCCTCGGCCGTCAGCCGGTAGACGATCTTCGCCCGGCGTCCCGCGAGCGGTGCCGCGCGGGGGTCGTCCGGTGCGGGGCCGCTCTCCTCGGTCAGCCATCCGCGCGCGACCAGCGCCTTCAGGCAGGGATAGAGCGAGCCGTAGCTGAAGGCGCGGAAGACGCCCAGCGAGGTGTTGAGCCTCTTGCGCAGCTCATAGCCGTGCATCGGCGATTCACGGAGCAGCCCGAGTACGGCGAATTCCAGGATGCCGGAGCGCCTGCTCATGATCCGCCGTCACCTCCTCCTGCGCCTGGCGTTCGCACGCCTGCCGGTCTCTGCGTCGCGCTGCATGGGCGCGCATGTGCCGTGCTGATGTATCGGCTCGATACATCTCGACGATAGAACGCCGCCCGGGCGGCAACAAGAGCGGGCTCGGTGAAGGGGCTCACATCGCTGAATCGCGGGAGGCAACTCGCGTCATTTGAGGTGAAAGTGCCGTAAGGAAGGTTTTGGCGCTGCGTAGTCTGTCGGCTGTGCAGACCACCACTGGGAACCGTGCGACGCGAGTGCGCGTCCTCGTCCTGGGTGCAGTGCGGCCGGACCCCGGAACGTGGGCGGCCGTACTCGGGGGGACCAGACGTCAACTGCCACCTTCAGGCGAAGAGCGCCTGCCCGAGGAGTAGCTGTTCCAACATGAGCGAGCACCGTCGAAAGCCGCCGCAGGGGCGCGGCCGGCGCGCGGCGCAGCAGCCGCAATCGTCCGGCCGCCGCGCCGCGCCGCCGCCCAACAGGGCGTCCAACGGGGCCTCTTCCCCGAGCTCGTACGGCAGCCGCGCTGAGGCACGCAAGGCCGCACAGCGCAACAGAGGCGGGGGCCGCAGGCGTGCGGCCGCGGGCGCCGCGGGAGCGGCAGCCGGGGCGGGGGCCGCACCCGACGACACCACGAAACTCGGCCGGGTCAGCGCAGGGCCGCCGGGACCGCCGCCCAAGAAGCGGTTCATCGACTACCCGCGCTCGGACAAAGAGGGCGCATGGCGCTGGATGCCGTCCTGGAAGCAGGTGCTGGGCGGGTTCGGAGCCTTCCTCGGCCTGATCATCGCGCTGTCCGGCGTCGCCTTCGCGATGGTCGGGGTCCCCGACCCCAACGAGGCGGCCCAGCAGCAGAAGAACGTCTACTACTGGTCGGACAACACCCAGATGGTCGTCGCCGGCGGCGGCGACCAGAACCGGCAGAACGTCGATCTGTCCGAGATCCCCAAGTCCATGCAGAACGCCGTGATCTCCGCGGAGAACGAGAACTTCTGGAAGGACAGCGGCGTCGACCCGATGGGCATCATCCGGGCCGTCGGCCGGATGGCCATGGGCGGCGAGACCCAGTCGGGCTCGACGATCACCCAGCAGTACGTGAAGAACACCTACCTTGACCAGTCGCAGACGATCATGCGGAAGTTCAAGGAGCTGTTCATCTCGATAAAGGTCGGCACCACCCAGAAGAAGGAGGACATCCTCAAGGGGTACCTGAACACCGGTTACTACGGCCGCGGCGCGTACGGCATCCAGGCGGCGGCGCAGGCGTACTACCGCAAGGACTCCAAGGATCTGAACCCGAGCGAGTCGGCGTTCCTCTCCTCCACGCTCAACGGCCCGAACATGTACGACCCGCAGGGCGGCGTCGGTCCCGCCGCGACCCCGGGCAAGAACCTCAAGCGCGCCAAGGCGCGCTGGTCGTGGACCCTGGACCGCGAGGTGCAGACGGGCAACATGACCAAGGCGGAGCGGGCGAAGTGGACGAAGTTCCCGCTGCCCAAGCCGCCCAAGAAGTCGACCGAGCTCAAGGGCCAGAAGGGCTACATGGTCGACCTCGCCAACAACTACATCACCCAGCACAGCGACATCACGGACCGCGCCCTCAAGAAGGGCGGGTACAAGATCAAGACGACCTTCAACAAGCACCACATGGAGCAGATGGAGAAGGCCGTCGCGAAGGTCCGCAAGGAGAACCTCAAGCCGAACCAGCGCAACGTCGACAAGTACGTGCAGTTCGGCGGCGCCTCGGTGAAGCCGGGCGACGGAGCGATCACCGCCATCTACGGCGGTGACGACGCGACGACACACTTCACCAACAACGCCGACTACACCGGTGTCCAAGTTGGTTCCACCTTCAAGCCGTTCGTGATGGCGGCGGCCATGCGGGACGGCGTGCGCGACCGCAACGGGCCCGAGGTGCAGTCCAGGGACCAGCGCAAGCCGGTCTCCCCGTCGAGTGTCTACAACGGCAACAACAAGCTGACGCTGCGGAACTACGACGGCTCCGTCTGGCACGACAACAAGACGGGCCGCGAGTGGCACCAGCGCAACGACGGCAACGAGGACAAGGGGATGGTGAACCTCCGCACTGCGATGCAGTACTCGGTCAACACCCCCTTCATACAGCTCGGCATGGACGTGGGCACCGACAAGGTCCGGCAGGCGGCGCTCGACGCGGGCCTGACCAAGGACAACCTGGCGCGCACCACGCCCACGTTCTCGCTCGGCACCTCGGCGCCCAGCGCGATCCGGATGGCCAACGCCTACGGCACCTTCGCCAAGAGCGGCATCCGCGTCGACCCGTACTCGGTCTCCACCGTGAAGAAGGAGGGTGAGACCAAGTACGACCACAAGGACGAGATGCAGCGGAAGACCGCCTTCGATCCCTCGGTCGCCGACAACATCACGAGCATGCTGGAGACCGTCGTCCAGAAGGGCACCGGCACCACGGCCAAGGGCCTGGGCCGCCCGGCGGCCGGCAAGACCGGCACCACGGACGACAACAAGTCGGCCTGGTTCAGCGGCTACACGCCGCAGCTCTCCACCTCGATCGGCATGTGGCGGGTCAACGACCAGGCCAAGATCCAGAAGTTCATGAAGATGTACGGGGTCGGCGGCCAGGCCCAGATCCACGGCGCGTCCTACCCCGCCGAGATCTGGACCGACTACATGAAGGCGGCGCTGCGCGGCCAGCCCGTGGAGCAGTTCAGGACGCCCGAGCCGATCGGCGACAAGACGTACGGCCCGGGTGCCAGCCCGAAGCCGACGCCCACGCCGACCGAGACGCCCTCGGACTCCCCCTCGCCCTCCGAATCCCCCTCGGACTCCCCGTCCCCCTCGGACTCGCCGTCGCCCAGCGACAGCTGCAAGTTCCCGTGGGACTGCCAGGACCAGGGCCAGGACGCGGGCAACGACGGCGGTACGACCGACCAGCCCTCGCCCGGCGATACCGGTGACCCGGGCGGCGGCGACCCCGGCGGCGGCGATCCCGGCGGCCTGTTCGGCGGCCCGGACCCGGGCGCCACGCCGAACCGTCCCGAGGAGTGATCCCCGGACCCGGCTGACCGGTCAACGCCCTTGACGGGCAAGGAGGTTGGAGCCCCGTCGCGCACCGTCGCGGCGGGGCTCCGCGCCGTCCGGGGGAGCTCCCGCGCGAGCGGACCCCGTACGGCAGGATGTGCCCCATGACGAGCACGCAGACCCGGCCCACCGAGGAGGACGAAGTCGCCGCGGCGGGCAGCGAGCTGATCGGAGGCCCGGCGGGCAGGCGGCAGGCGGCCCCGGGGCGCGACTGGTGGTCTCCGGCACGCACGGTCGCCCTGGTGATGCTGGGCATGTTCGCGCTCGGCATGGTGCAGAAGCTGCCCTGCTGGAACGGCGGCTGGTTCACCGGCCAGAACAGCCAGTACGTGCACGCCTGCTACTCCGACATCCCGCACCTCTTCCAGGGCCGCGGCTTCGCCGACGGCCTCGTCCCGTACTTCGACCGCATCCCCGACGCCGTCTCCGGCGGCATGGCGTATCTCGAATACCCCGTGCTGACCGGCCTGTTCATGGAGGTCGCCGCCTGGCTGACGCCGGGCAGCGGATCGATCCAGGACCGCGAGCAGATCTACTGGATGGTCAACGCCGGCCTGCTCATGGCCTGCGCCGCCGTCGTCGCCGTGTGCGCGGCCCGCACCCACAGGAACCGCCCCTGGGACGCCCTGCTGGTCGCCCTCGCCCCGGCCTTCGCGCTCACCGCGACCATCAACTGGGACCTGCTCGCCGTGGCGCTCACCGCCGCCGCGCTGCTGATGTGGTCCCGCAGCCGCACGGTCGCCGCCGGGGTGCTGATCGGCCTGGCGACCGCGGCCAAGCTCTACCCCGTGCTGCTGCTCGGGCCGCTGCTGGCGCTGTGCTGGCGTGCCGGAAAGCTGCGGGTGTACGCGCGCACCCTGGGCGCCGCACTGCTCGCCTGGGCCTGCGTCAATCTGCCCGTGATGCTGCTGGCGCCGGAGGGCTGGTCGAAGTTCTACACCTTCAGCCAGGAGCGCCCCGTGGACTTCGGCTCGATCTGGCTGCTGATCAGCCAGTCCACCGGGGCCGACCTCAACGGCGCGGCGAACACCCTGGGCACCGTGCTCATGCTGCTCGGCTGCGTGGCCATCCTCGCGCTCACGCTGTGCGCGCCGCGCCGCCCGCGGCTGGCCCAGCTCTGCTTCCTGGTGGTGGCCCTCTTCGTCCTCACCAACAAGGTCTACTCGCCGCAGTACGTGCTCTGGCTGACCCCCCTCGCGGTGCTGGCCCGGCCCCGCTGGCGGGACTTCCTCGTCTGGCAGGCCTGCGAGGTGGGCTACTTCCTCGGGATCTGGATGTACCTCGCCTACACCAACAGCGGCGACAAGCACCAGGGCCTGCCCACCGACGGCTACCAGCTCGCGATCCTCCTCCACGTCCTCGGCACCCTCTACCTGTGCGCCCTGGTGGTCCGCGACGCCCTCTACCCCGAGCGCGACCCGGTGCGCAGGGACGGCTCGGACGACCCCGGAGGCGGCGTGCTGGACCGCGCCCCCGACGTCTTCGCCCTCCTCAGCGGCCGCCGGCGCGGGACCTCGGCGGAGGACACCGAGGGCTCCGCGAGCACCGGTTCGGTGCGCTGGGGCTTCAACAGGCGCTCCGGACACGGCAGTTGATCTCGGACCCGACGCCGGGCCGACTCCGCGTGCGGCGCCGTTTCACGTGAAACGGCGCCGCACACCCGGCGGGAAATCCGGCCCCGGTATGTGACGCTGGCCCCATGTCCGCCGCCGGTGATCTCCGTACGCTCCTGCAGTTCCCTGGCTTCCAGCGACTGCTCGGCGTCCGGCTCCTCTCCCAGCTCGCCGACGGCGTCTACCAGGTGGCGCTCGCCGCCTACGTCGTCTTCTCCCCGGAGAAGGAGTCGTCCCCCGCGGCCGTCGCCTCAGCCATGGCGGTGCTGCTGCTCCCCTACTCGCTGCTCGGCCCCTTCGCCGGCGTCCTCCTGGACCGCTGGCGCCGCCGCCAGGTGCTGCTCTACGGGAACCTGCTGCGCGCCGTGCTCGCCGCCGGCACCGCCGCCCTCGTACTGGGCTCCCCGCCGCAGTGGCTCTTCTACCTCTCCGCGCTCTCGGTCACCGCGGTGAACCGCTTCATCCTCGCCGGGCTCTCCGCCGCACTGCCCCGGGTGGTCGACGAGGAGCGGCTCGTGGTCGCCAACTCCCTCTCCCCGACGGCCGGAACGCTCGCCGCCACCACCGGCGGCGGCGTCGCCTTCGCCGTCCGCCTCGCGCTGCCCACGGCGGGCGCCGGCTCGAACGCCGCGGTGGTCGGCGTCGCCGCGGTCCTCTACCTGCTCGCCGGGCTCACCGCGCTGCGCATGGGCCGGGACCTGCTGGGCCCTGGACCGGTCGCCGTACGCCTGCGGCTGTCCACCGCCCTCGTCGGAACGGCACGCGGCCTCCTCGACGGCGTACGCCACCTCGCCGAGCGGCGCACCGCCGCCCGCGCGCTGGCCGCGGTCACGGTGATGCGCTTCTGCTTCGGCGCGCTGACCGTCACGGTGCTGATGCTCTGCCGGTACGCGTGGACCGGCGGCATCGAGGGAGTGGAGGGCGCCGACGCGCGGGACGGGCTCCAGCTACTCGGGCTCGCGCTCGCCGCCTCGGGGCTCGGCTTCTTCGTCGCGGCGCTGCTCACCCCGGGGGCGGTCGGCAGGCTGGGCCGGTTCGGGTGGCTGGCGAGCTGCGCGGCGGTGGCCGCCGTGGTGGAGCCCTCGCTGATGCTCTCCTTCGCGCCGGTGCCGGTGCTGCTCGCCGCGTTCGTCCTCGGCCTGGTGACCCAGGGGGCGAAGATCACCGCGGACGCCGCCGTGCAGTCCTCGGTCGAGGACGCGTACCGGGGGCGGATCTTCTCCCTCTACGACATGCTCTTCAACGCCGCGTTCGTGGCCGCCGCCGGGATGGCCGCGCTGATACTGCCGGCGGACGGACGGTCGGCCGCGCTCGTCGCGATGGTCGCCGTGCTCTATGCGGCGGTCGCCCTCGCCATGTTCCGGCATCGCGGAACGGCCCCTGTTTCACGTGAAACAGGGGCCGTGGAACGGTGAGCCGAAGCGGTCGATGAGGCCGGTACGCGGTCGGCGGGCGGCACGGTCGCGCTCGGTGCGCGCGGGCTCCGCGCGAAGGGCTCAGCCCTCCTGCTGTGCCGCCCACCACTCCTTGAGCGCGGCCACCGCCTGGTCGTGCTCCATGGGGCCGTGCTCCAGACGCAGTTCGAGCATGTGCCGGTAGGCGGCGCCGACCTCGGGGCCCGGCGCGATGCCGAGGATCCGCATGATCTCGTTGCCGTCCACGTCGGGCCGGATCGCGTCCAGCTCCTCCTGCTCCTGGAGCCGCGCGATCCGCTCCTCAAGCCCGTCGTACGCGCGCGACAGCGCCTGGGCCTTGCGCTTGTTGCGGGTCGTGCAGTCGGAGCGGGTCAGCTTGTGCAGCCGGGACAGCAGCGGTCCCGCGTCCCGCACATAGCGGCGCACCGCGGAGTCGGTCCACTCGCCCGTGCCGTACCCGTGGAAGCGCAGATGCAGCTCCACCAGCCGCGAGACGTCCTTGATCATCTCGTTGCTGTACTTCAGCGCGGTCATCCGCTTCTTGGTCATCTTCGCGCCGACCACCTCGTGGTGGTGGAAGGAGACCTTCCCGTCGCCCTCGAAGCGCCGGGTCCTCGGCTTGCCGATGTCGTGCAGCAGCGCCGCGAGCCGCAGCGTCAGATCGGGCCCGTCCTCCTCCAGGTCGATGGCCTGCTCCAGGACGGTCAGCGAGTGCTCGTACACGTCCTTGTGCCGGTGGTGTTCGTCCCGTTCCAGACGCATAGCCGGAATCTCCGGAATGACGTGATCCGCCAGACCTGTCTCCACCAGCAGCCGCAGGCCCTTGCGCGGATGCGCGGAGAGCAGCAGCTTGTTGAGCTCGTCGCGCACCCGCTCGGCCGAGACGATGCCGATCCGGTCGGCCATCTCCCGCATCGCGGCGACGACGTCCTCGTCCACCCCGAAGTCGAGCTGGGCCGCGAAGCGCGCGGCGCGCATCATCCGCAGCGGGTCGTCGGAGAAGGACTCCTGCGGCGTGCCCGGCGTGCGCAGCTCCCGCCGCGCCAGGTCGTCCAGGCCGCCGTGCGGGTCGACGAAGGTCTTCTCCGGCAGCGACACCGCCATGGCGTTCACCGTGAAGTCGCGGCGCACCAGGTCCTCTTCGATGGAGTCGCCGTAGGACACCTCGGGCTTGCGCGAGGTGCGGTCGTACGCCTCCGAGCGGTACGTGGTGATCTCGATCTGCATGCGCTGCCGCACGCCGTCCTGCACGCTGTCCTTCACGCAGCCGACCGTCCCGAAGGCGATGCCCACGTCCCACACGGCGTCGGCCCACGGCCGCACGATCTCCAGCACGGCCTCGGGGCGGGCGTCCGTGGTGAAGTCCAGGTCGTTGCCGAGCCGCCCCAGCAGCGCGTCCCGCACCGAGCCGCCGACCAGCGCCAGGGTGTGCCCGGCCCGCTGGAAGCGCTCCGCCAGGTCGTCCGCCACGGGGGAGACCCGCAGCAACTCGGCTACGGCGCGGCGCTGAGCGGCGCTGAGCTGTTCCTTCGTGTGCTGCTCCGGGCGCACCCGCTGCGGTTGCGCGGGGCTCTGAGCGGGGGTCTGCTGGCTGGATTCGTTGGCGTTCGGCACGACAGCACAGGGTACGTGTCCGGCTCCCCCGCGAAGGCCCCGCACCCCGCGCCCGCACCCCGCCCACGTAACAGCTCTGTACCTGTTCGCCGCCCGGAGGCTCCCGGTGGGGCGGCAGCATGGGGCCGCTGTCCAGCCACAGTCGCGAACAGGCGCACACCGCGGCACTTCCACAGGTGAGGCATCGTTACCATCAGGGGCCCAGAACTACGAGCACCCCACCATCGAGACCATCGAGACCTGTACGTACACCACGACACGACGGGACGGACGAGCGCGTGGCCGAGGCGGCTGAGACCCAGGGCACCCCGACCGCTCCCCGCCGCCGGTGGCTGCGGAGGACCGCGACCGCTCTGCTCGCCACCGCGCCCGTGCTCGGCGGGGTCATCGCACCCGCCGCACCCGCGACGGCCGCCGCGCACACGGCACCGTCCACCGGCGGCGAGGGCAGCGGATCGCGCACGGCTGAGGTGTCCATCAACACCCTCACCCCCAACGCCCCCGACGATGACGACACCCTCAGCGTCACGGGCACCCTCACCAACAAGGGCAGCTCGCCCATCACCACCGGCAAGGTGGGGCTGCACGTCGGGCCCACCCTCGACAGCCGCAGCGACATCGACCAGGCGGCCGAGCGCAAGGGCTACATCCCGGCGGCCGACGGCAGACAGGCGGGCGGCGCCAAGTACACCGAGAAGATCGGCCAGATCGCGCCCGGCGCCAGCCGCTCCTTCTCGCTGAAGATCCCGGTCGACAAGCTGGGCCTCGGCAAGGACGGGGTGTATCAGCTCGGCGTCCTGCTCACCGGCAAGACCCGCGCCCGGCCGTACGAGCAGCCGCTCGGCATCGAGCGCTCCTTCCTCCCCTGGAAGACCGCCGACGCGCAGAACAAGACCAAGCTCAGCTACATGTGGCCGCTGGTCACCTCGACGCACATGACCGCGCAGACCGAGTCGGACAAGCAGCAGACACCGATCTTCCGCGACGACAGGCTGGCCCGCGAGATCGCCCCCGGCGGGCGGCTCCAGCAGATGGTGACCCTCGGCAAGGACCTCCCGGTCACCTGGGTGCTCGACCCCGATCTGCTCGCCACGGTCGAGGCGATGACCAAGCGCTATCTGGTCGAGACCGGCGACGGCGGCACCAAGGAGGGCAAGGGCCAGGCGTATGCGCGGAAGTTCCTGGAGGACCTCCAGGACTCCGTGAAGGGCGAGGAGGTCGTCGCGCTCCCGTTCGCCGACCCCGACCTCGCCTCGCTCGCGCACAACGGCAAGTCCGTCCCCGGCGCCCTCTCCCACCTGCGCCCCGCCACCTCGCTGGCCTCCGACACCGTGCAGACGATCCTGCACACCAGGCCGCGCACCGACTTCGCCTGGCCCAAGGAGGGCGCGGTCGACTCCTCCATCGTCGACGTGGCCACCTCGGCCGGCGCGCACAACGTGATCGCGCGCAGCGACAGCCTCCGGGACACCGCGCTCTCCTACTCGCCCACCTCGGCCCGCCCCGTCGGCGGCGGCACCACGGCGCTGGCCGCCGACGCGGGGCTCTCCCGCGCCTTCGAGGGCGACCTCTCGGAGCCGGGGCAGTCCTCGAAGGCCGTGCAGAAGTTCCTCGCCGACACCCAGGCGCTCACCGACCAGGTGCCCACCAAGCAGCGCGACATCGTGGTGGCCCCGCAGCGGATGCCCACCGCGGCGCAGGCCCAGGCGATGGCCGCCGCGCTCAGCGCGCTGAACACGAACGGGCACTGGACCGAGGGCAGCGACCTCAGCGACGCGGCCAAGGCCAAGCCCGACCCCAACGCCAGCCGCCAGGTGCCCAGCCCCGCCTCGTACCCCTCCTCACTGCGCAAGCAGGAGCTGCCCAGGTCGGCGTACGAGGAGCTGCGGCACACCAAGGGCACACTGGAGTACTTCCAGGGCATCCTGACGCTCGACTACCGCGTCATCACCCCCTTCGGCACCGCGATGGACCGCGCCGTCTCCAACTCCTGGCGCGGGCACCCGCGCAGCGCCGAGCAGTTCCGGCAGTCGGTGCAGAGCTATCTGACCGGGCTCACCAAGAAGGTGCACCTGATCCAGAAGTCGCCGATCACGCTCTCGGGACGCAGCGCGACCATCCCGGTCACCGTGCAGAACAACCTCGTGCAGGGCGTGGACGGCCTCGAGCTCCGGCTCCAGTCGAGCCGCCGCATCGGCCTCGACGTGGGCGAGGCGAAGCAGGTACGGGTGGACGGCGGGCACAGCCAGTCGGTCAAGTTCGACACCACGGCCAACGCCAACGGCCGCTCGTACGTGACCGCGCAGCTCTACACCAAGGACGGCAGGCCGTACGGGAAGCCGATGCGCTTCCAGGTCAACGTCACCTCGATCACCGGCACGGTGCTGCTCGTGATCGCGGGCGGCATCCTGCTCGTGGTGCTCGCCGGCGTGCGGATGTACACCCAGCGCAAGCGCCGCGGAAACCCGGCGCCCGACCCGGACGCTCCGCTGGAGCCCGCGGGCGGGGGCACGTCCGACGAGGGCGTGGACGACAAGGGCGACGGCGGCAGCGAGACCGGCGGCGGGCAGGACGGTACGGACCGGGACGGCACAGGCTGGGACAACGGGGGCAAGGACACGAAGGACCCGGACGCCGGCGGCTCCGCACACCAGGACGACACCGGCGGGGAAAGCACCGGCCCGTCGTCCCCGGGTGAGAAAGTGGAGCGTTGAGTCAGCCGGGCGAACAGGGGCAGGGGTAGAGGCAGCGATGAACGCACCGTACGACGGTGACCAGGGCCGGAATCCCGGCGAGGGAGCAGGGCCCCCGCAGGATCCGCGCGGCGGGCACCCCGGCGGCCAGCAGCCGCCGGAGAACCCGTATGTGGACGACGCGTACGCCCGCGACCCGTACGAAGACCGCGACCCCTCCTCCCAGGACCCGGTGCACGACGCGCTGTACGACCGCGCGGCGCACCCCCCGCCGCCCCCCGGCGCCGTGCCCGACCCCCATGCGCTCTACCAGCAGCCGCAGCCCGGCGCGCACGCCCCCGACCCGCAGCGCTGGGCCCCCACCCCGGCCCCCGAGCCGGACGCGGGGCCCTCGCGCAATCTGCCGTACGGCGACGACCCCTCCACCGTCCGCTTCACCGGCGTCGACGAGCTGATCAGCCGCGCGCCCGGCGAGGAGCACGAGGACCCGCGCGCCCGCGGGCGCCAGCAGGACGCCTTCGCGCACCTCTACCGCGACCAGGGCCGCGCCGGCCAGCCAGGCCAGCCCGGACCCCAGGCAGGCCCGTACGGAGCCGCGCAGGGCGCACAGCAGGGCACACAGCAAGCGCAGCACGGCGCGCCCCAGGCGGCGGACCGGCACGGCGCTCAACAGGGCTCGCGGCAAGGCCAGTTCGGCGCGCACCCCGGCTCCGGCCAGCCCGGCGGCGGCCACCCCGGCAGCGGGCAGTACGGCGGCGGCCAGTACGGCGAGGGCCAGTTCGGCCCGGCGCCCGTGAGCGGCCTCGAGGCGTTCGCCGAGTCGGAGCGCACGGCGCAGACCCCGCAGGTGGAGGCCGAGGAGGCCGCGGCTCCGGCCAAGCCGGGCGGCGGCGGGCTGCTCAAGTCCAGCGCCGTGATGGCGGCGGGCACCATGGTCTCCCGGCTCACCGGCTTCATCCGCTCCGCCGCGATCGTCGCCGCGGTCGGCACCGCCCTGCTCGGCGACTCGTACCAGACCGCGATCACCGTCCCGACGATGCTCTACATGCTCACCGTCGGCGGCGGCCTCAACTCCGTCTTCGTGCCGCAGCTCGTGCGCGCGATGAAGGAGGACGAGGACGGCGGCGAGGCGTATGCGAACAGGCTGCTCACCCTGGTCGCCGTGATCCTCGGCGCGCTGGTGGTCGTCGCGGTCTTCGCCGCGCCGCTGGTCGTGCGCATGATGTCGGTCAAGCTGGCCAGCGACCCGCAGGCCAACGAGATCACCGTGACCTTCGTCAGGTACTGCCTGCCGTCCATCTTCTTCATGGGCATCCATGTGGTGATGGGCCAGATCCTCAACGCACGCGGCCGGTTCGGCGCGATGATGTGGACCCCGGTCCTCAACAACATCGTCATCCTCGGCACCGTCGGCATGTTCCTGTGGGTGTACGGCACCAACGCCAACTCGCACCTGACGGTGGACAACATCCCGCCCGAGGCGGTGCGGCTGCTGGGCGTCGGCACCCTGCTCGGCCTGGTCGTGCAGTCCCTCGCGATGATCCCGTACCTCCGGGCCGCCGACTTCCGCATCCGCCCCCGCTTCGACTGGAAGGGCCACGGACTCGGCAAGGCCGCCAGGCTCGCCAAGTGGACGATCCTCTTCGTGCTCGCCAACCAGGCCGGCAACCTGGTCGTCATCCAGCTCTCCACCTGGGCAAACTCCAGCGCGATCAAGGAGGGCTTCGCGGGCGCCGGCTACACCACCTACTCGCAGGCCCAGCTCATCTGGAACATGCCGCAGGCGATCATCACCGTCTCCGTCATGGCGGCCCTGCTGCCGCGCCTCTCCCGCGCCGCCAACGACGGGGACACCGGGGCCGTCCGCGAGGACATCTCGCAGGGCCTGCGCAACTCCGCGGTCGCCATCGTCCCGATCGCCTTCGGCTTCCTCGCCATCGGCGTCCCGCTGTGCACCTTCATCTACGGCTCGTCCGGCACCGAGTCCGCGCAGGCCATGGGGTACGCGCTGATGGCCTTCGGCCTGGGCCTGATCCCCTTCTCGGTGCAGTACGTGGTGCTGCGCGCCTTCTATGCGTACGAGGACACCCGCACGCCGTTCTTCAACACGGTGATCGTCGCCGCGGTGAACGCGGTCGCCTCCGCGGCCTGCTTCCTGCTGCTGCCCGCCCGCTGGGCCGTCGTCGGCATGGCCGCCTCCTACGGTCTCGCGTACATCATCGGCGTCGGCGTCGCCTGGCGCCGCCTCAGCAAGCGGCTGGGCGGCGACCTGGACGGCTCACGGGTCCTGCGTACGTACATCCGGCTGGCCGGCGCGAGCGTCCCGGCGACCGCGGCCGCCGGGGCCGTCGTCTACGGAATCACCCAGGGGCTCGGCAGCGGCCTGCTCGGTTCGGTGCTTTCGGTGCTCGCGGGAGGGATCGTATTGGGCGCGGTTTTCGTCCTAGCGGCGAAGCGGATGCGGATCGAGGAAATGACGGCGATGGTCGGCATGGTCCGCGCCCGCCTCGGCCGGTGACCGGAATGCCCGGTCTGGCCTCGCCCACTCCGGGGGCGGCCGACCGGGCACCGCTCTCGTCCGCCACAGTGTGTCGTGCAGAGCCGCGGACTGTGGGCACAATTGTTTCCGGCTGTTTCGAAGAGTGGCCGCAACGAATGGGGAGGCAGGAACGACGGTGGCGGAACGGAGTACGGCTGCCGTCGACGTGGCCGAGACGGGCGGCGAGCAGACGCCGCTGCCCGCCCGCGAGAACGGGGCCACGGCCGACGGAGCGACGGACGCGAACGGCCGCACCGGGTCCCCTGCGGACCCGGCCCACACCGGCACCACCAGAGGCGAAGGCGGCACCGATGACTCCGGCATGCCGCCTTCCGCGACGGAAGGCCCTACCGAACTGCACAGCGGCCACAAGCTCGCCCGGCGCTACCGCCTGGAGGAGTGCCTCACCCGTCTGGACGGATTCAGTAGCTGGCGTGCCGTCGACGAGAAGCTGCGCCGCGCCGTCGGCGTCCACCTGCTGCCGGCTGGCCACCCCAGAGCCCGGCACGTGCTCGCCGCCGCGCGCTCCACGGCGCTCCTCGGCGACCCCCGCTTCGTGCAGGTGCTGGACGCCGTCGAGGAGAGCGACCTCGTCTACGTCGTCCACGAGTGGCTGCCCGACGCCACCCCGCTGAGCGAGCTGCTCGCCGTCGCACCGCTGGAGCCGCACGAGGCGTACCAGCTCGCGGGCCAGCTCGCCCAGGCGCTGACCTCCGCACACCGCGAGGGCCTGGCGCATCTGCGCCTCGACCCCGCGGCCGTGCTGCGCACCGGGAGCGGGCAGTACCGGGTGCGGGGGCTCGCCGTGAACGCCGCGCTGCGCGGGATCACCAGCGACACCCCGCAGCAGGCCGACACCGAGGCCATCGGCGCGCTGCTGTACGCCTCGCTCACCCAGCGCTGGCCGTACGAGAACGACGCGTACGGGCTGCCCGGCATCGGCTCGCTGGCCAAGGACTCGCTGGTCGCCCCCGACCAGGTGCGCGCCGGTGTCCACCGCGGCCTCTCCGCGCTCACGATGCGCGCCCTCGTCAACGACGGCGCCACCGCCTCCAGCGAGCAGCCGCCCTGCACCACCCCGGAGGAGCTGGCGGCGGCCGTCGCCGCGATGCCCCGCATCCCCCCGCCCGAGCCCGCGTACACCGCGCCCGCTCCGTACCAGCGCACCACCTACCAGCAGGGCGCGTACGGCGCCGACGGCGCGGCCGCCACCGCGTCCTCCGGCAACGGCCGCCGCGGCCCCGCCGACACCCAGGCGCCGCCGGCCCTCCCCGGGCGCACCGGCAAGGTCCTCAAGTGGAGCGTCTCGGCGCTGCTGATCGCCGCGCTGGGCCTGGGGAGCTGGCAGGTCGCCGACACCCTGCTCAAGGGCGACAACCCGGGCGAGGGCACCAGCACGGCGCAGGGCCAGGGCGCGAAGCCCGGCGGCAAGATCGTGCCGATCGAGGGCGCCAAGGACTTCGACCCGCAGGGCGACGGCGCGGAGAACCCGGACAGCACCGGCGACGCCCACGACAAGGACCCGTCGACGTACTGGCTGACCAACAACTACTACGGCCAGCCCAACTTCGGGAATCTCAAGGACGGCGTCGGCCTGATCCTCGACCTCGGCAAGCCGCGGCAGGTCAGCCAGATCAAGGCCAACTTCATGGGCAAGACCTCGGCGAGCTTCCTCGCGGCGCCGCAGAGCACCACCGAGATGCCCACGCAGCTCAATGCGTTCACCAAGGTCAGCAGCGGTTCGGCCGAGACGCTGACGCTCAAGGCCAAGAAGCCGATCAAGACGCAGTACGTGCTGCTGTGGCTGACCAAGCTGCCGCAGTCCGACACGGGCGGCGGCGCGTACCGCGGCCGCCTTTCGGAGGTCGAGGTACGCAGCTGACCGGTGAGCCGGGAAGAAGGCGGGGAGGCGTCCGGCCCGAGAGGCGGCGCAGGACGAGAGGGAGGGGCAGACGGTGAGCGGTGACCGCGGCGACGGCACGGCACGCCGCGGCGAGCGGTCCGCAGACCCTGCGGACACGGCGTCGGCCGACGACAGAGAGCTCCTCGCCCGCCACGTCGAGGGCGACCCCGACGCGTTCGGCGAGATCGTGCGCCGCCACCGCGACCGCCTCTGGGCCGTCGCCCTGCGCACCCTGGGGGACCGCGAGGAGGCGGCCGACGCGGTGCAGGACGCCCTCGTCTCCGCCTACCGCGCGGCCCACACCTTCCGCGGGCAGTCGGCGGTCACCACCTGGCTGCACCGCATCACCGTCAACGCCTGCCTGGACCGCGCGCGCAAGGCGGCCTCGCGGCGTACGGCCCTGACCGACGACACCGAGCGCCTCGACGCGCTCCTGGACCCACACGAGTCGGCCGCGGTCCCCGCGGAACGCCAGGATCTGCACCGGCAGTTGATCGCCGCGCTCGGCGAACTCCCGGAGGAGCAGCGCGCCGCGCTGGTCCTCGTCGACATGCAGGGCTATCCGGTCGCCGAGGCCGCCGAGGTGCTGGACGTCGCCGTCGGCACCGTCAAGAGCCGCTGCGCGCGCGGCCGGGCCAGACTGCTGCCACTCCTCACCCACCTGCGCCCGAATGCCCCAGAAGAAGGGGGTACGCAGCCTCCGGGGAAGGGAAGGAACCGGACCCAGGGGACATCCGTCCCAGAGGCAAGGGACACCAGAGGACCATCCGGAGCCGTGAAGGGAGGAGGAACCACATGACATCCACCCCCTTCACGTCCGGTGCCTCCGATACCGACGAGCACCCCGAGGTCGCCGAGATCTCCGCTCTCGCCGAGGGGCTGCTGTCGCCGGAACGCTCCTCCGACGTGCGCGCCCACCTCGCCGACTGTGCACTGTGCGCCGACGTACGGACCTCGCTGGACGAGATCCGCGACGTCCTCGGCACACTGCCGGGACCGCCCGCCATGCCGGCCGAGCTCGCGGGGCGCATCGACGCGGCCCTGGCGGCCGAGGCGCTGCTCGACTCGACGGCCCCCGAGGACGGCGCGGAGAGCGCGGCGGAGGCGGCGGCCCGCATCCGCGCCGGCGGCACGGCGGTACGCGACGAGGAGCAGGCCGCGAGCGCGGACGGCACGGCGTACGAGGGCAGTGGTGAGGGCACCGCTGACCGCGCCGGTACGGACGCCGGGGACCGCTCCGGGGACCACGCGGCGCGCCTCGTTTCACGTGAAACCGAGCGCCGCCCCCGCACCGCGGCGGCGGCGGAACGGCCCCCCGGCCGCCCGCGCGGCCACACCGGCCCGAGCCGCGACGGCTCCCCCCGCAGGCCCCGGCGCTCGCGTCGGATGCTGCTCGCGGCCGCCGGTCTCGTCGGCGTCCTCGGCATCGGCGGCGTACTCCTGCAGAACATGGGCGGCGGCCAGCCCACCGCGAGCGGCCCGAACGAGACCGCGCTCAAGAAGCAGGTGCACTCGCTCCTGGACTCCCCCGGCGCCGAGGCGTCCCGCACGCCGCGGCTCGACACCAAGCAGAGCCCCGCCACCCCGAGCGCGGGCGAGAAACCGCTGCGCGGCGGCGCGGACACGGTGCCGTCCTGTGTGCGCGAGAGCATCGACAAGGCGCGCGGCGGCACACCGGGCTCCCCGGAGTCGCCGCTCGCCACCGACGAGAAGGCGCGCTACGGGAAGGGCTCCGGCTACCTGGTGGTGCTCCCGAACCGCGGCGGGGACCAGCACAAGGTCGACGTGTACGTGGTCGACAAGTCCTGCGTCGGCGCCGAATCCGCCGATCCCGGCAAGCTGCTGCTGGAGCGCACCTACCCGAAGAACTGAGCCGGCGGACGCGCCCGTCCCCGTTCGGGGCGCTGTCGCCCGGCAGGGACGGTGTGGGAATGTCTGCCCTTTAGTATCCGTTGGGTGGGGTGAACGCCCCGCGGAGGCCCCGGTTCTCCGGAGCCCCCGGAACGCCCGGAACACAGTCGGCAGACAAGGAAGGCTCCCGTGAGCGACGTCCGAAACGTGATCATCATCGGCTCCGGGCCGGCAGGCTACACCGCCGCGCTCTACACCGCCCGAGCGTCGCTGAAGCCGCTGGTCTTCGAGGGCTCCGTCACCGCGGGCGGCGCACTCATGAACACCACCGAGGTGGAGAACTACCCCGGTTTCCAGGACGGCATCATGGGCCCCGAGCTGATGGACCAGATGCGCGCCCAGGCCGAGCGCTTCGGCGCCGAGCTGATTCCGGACGACGTGGCCTCCGTCGACCTGTCCGGCGAGATCAAGACCGTCACGGACTCCGAGGGCACCGTGCACCGCGCCCGCACCGTGATCGTCTCCACCGGCTCCCAGCACCGCAAGCTGAACCTCCCGGGTGAGGACGAGCTGTCCGGCCGCGGCGTCTCCTACTGCGCCACCTGCGACGGCTTCTTCTTCCGCGAGCAGGACATCGCCGTGGTGGGCGGCGGCGACACCGCGATGGAGGACGCCACCTTCCTCTCGCGCTTCGCCAAGTCGGTCACGATCGTGCACCGCCGCGACACCCTGCGCGCCTCCAAGGCCATGCAGGAGCGCGCCTTCGCCGACCCGAAGATCAAGTTCGCCTGGAACAGCGAGGTCGCCGAGATCCACGAGAAGGAGGGCAAGCTCTCCGGCCTGACCCTCCGCGACACGACGAACGGCGAGACCCGCGAGCTGCCGGTCACCGGCCTGTTCGTGGCGATCGGCCACGACCCGCGGGTCGAGCTGTTCAAGGGCGTGCTCGACTTCGACGAGGAGGGCTACGTCCAGGTCGACTCCCCCTCGACCCGTACGAACATCCCGGGCGTCTTCGCCGCGGGCGACGTCGTCGACCACACCTACCGGCAGGCGATCACCGCCGCGGGCACCGGCTGCTCCGCCGCCCTCGACGCCGAGCGCTTCCTCTCCTCCCTCGTGGACGCCGCGAAGGCCGAGGAGCCGGAGAAGGCAGCGGAGGCCGCCGCCGCGGTCTGAGGCACCGGCCGCCGACGGCACCGAACGCACTGAGCCCCCTCGCCACACGGCGAGGGGGCTCAGCCGTTGCCCGGGTCCCGGTGCCCTTCCGGCGTGACCGGGTGCCCTTCCGCGTGACCGGTTGCCCTTCCGGCGTGACCGGCCCCCGACATGCGACTGCCCCGCGGCCTGTGCCGCGGGGCAGTGCTGGGGAGGCAGCCGTACGCGCCGGTGCGAAGGCCCGGAGCCGCCCGTCGGTCACTGACCGATGTACTCCCCGAGGAACTTCTCGATCCCGGCCTTCGGACGGGCGCCGACGATCTGGTTGACCATCTCGCCCTTGTGGAAGACCGCGAGGGTCGGCATCGACATGATGCCGTAGCTGGCCATCGTGACGGGGTTCTTGTCGGCGTCCAGCTTCACGACATCGATCTTGTCCGACTGCTCCTCGGCGATCTTCTCCAGCGACGGGGCGATCTGCCGGCACGGGCCGCACCAGGTCGCCCAGAAGTCCACCAGCACGGGCTTGTCGTTCTTCAGGACGTCCGCTTCGAAGGTGTCGTCCGTTACTTCCTTCAGGGCGCCAGCCACAGCTTCTCCTCTGCTCGTCATTCGCGCTGCGCGGGGCATGGAACCGCTGCGCACATGTACCCGCAACAGCCTGCACCGGGGCGATATTCCCCCGGCCGCACGCCCCGTGTCCAACAGCGTGGCAGTCACGTCAGGGGAGAGGCGAACCCCTGCGCCGACATCGCGAGCACGCGCCGTTTCACGTGAAACGGCGACCGCTCCGTACGCCACGACGCCCCAGACCGCCCCTCGCGACGCCCCTCGGCACTCTTCACAGCGGACGCAGCACGGGGTCCTTCTGCACGGCGCCGAGCAACTGGTCCAGCGCCCGCTCCATGTCCTCCTTCCAGGACACGGTCGAGCGCAGCTCCAGCCGCAGCCGCGGATAACTGGGGTGCGGCCGTACGGTCTTGAAGCCCACCGCCAGCAGGTGATCCGCCGGGAGAATGCAGGCGGGCTCCTTCCAGTGCGCGTCGCCGAAGGCCTCGATGGCCTTGAAGCCCCTGCGCAGCAGATCCTTCGCGACCGTCTGCACGATCACCCGCCCCAGGCCCTGGCCCTGGAACCCCGGCATCAGCCAGGCCGTCATCAACTGCACGGCGTCCGGCGACACCGGGCTGGTGGGGAAGGCGAAGGAGCGCGGCACATACGCGGGCGGCGCATAGAGCACGAAGCCCACTGGCACCTCGTCGACGTACACGACCCGGCCGCAGGAGCCCCACTCCAGCAGCACCGCGGAGATCCAGGCCTCCTTCTCCATGTCCGGGCGCCCGGTGCGCGCGGCGGCCTCGCCGTTGACCGGGTCCAGCTCCCAGAACACGCAGCTACGGCAGCGCTTGGGAAGGTCGGGAAGGTTGTCCAGCGTGAGCGGAACGAGCTGTCGCCCCATGGATCCATCGTATCCACGGGGCGACAGCTCGTTCGGTGAATTCTGCGGGACCTCGAACCCCTCAGGACTCCTTGTCCTCAGTGGGCTCGTCGGCGAGCTGCTGTTTCAGCACTCCGCCCTCACCGGGGGCCAGCTCGCCCACGATGCGCTCCAGGTCCTCCATGGAGGCGAACTCGACGACGATCTTGCCCTTCTTCTGCCCCAGGTCGACCTTCACCCGGGTCTCGAAGCGGTCCGACAGCCGCCCCGCGAGGTGGTCCAGCGCGGGGGAGACCCGCTTGCCGGCCCGCGGCCCCTTCGGCTTGGGGGTGCTCTTCGTCTCGGAGTTCATCATGGTGACGATCTCTTCGACGGCCCGTACGGACAGCCCCTCGGCGACGATGCGGTGCGCCAGCCTGTCCTGCTCCTCGCCGTCCTCCACGGACAGCAGGGCCCGCGCGTGACCGGCGGAGAGCACCCCGGCCGCCACCCGCCGCTGCACCGAGGGGGAGAGCCGCAGCAGCCGCAGGGTGTTGGACACCTGGGGGCGGGAGCGGCCGATCCGGTCGGCGAGCTGGTCGTGCGTGCAGTCGAAGTCCTTGAGCAACTGGTCGTACGCCGCCGCCTCTTCGAGCGGGTTGAGCTGCGCACGGTGCAGGTTCTCCAGGAGCGCGTCCAGGAGCAGCTTCTGGTCGTCGGTGGAGCGGACGATCGCCGGGATGCGCTCCAGACCGGCCTCACGGCAGGCACGCCAGCGCCGCTCGCCCATGATGAGCTCGTAGCGGTCCTTCTCCAGCTGCCGCACGACGACGGGCTGGAGGAGCCCGACCTCCTTGATGGAGGTCACCAGCTCCGCGAGGGCGTCCTCGTCGAACACCTCGCGGGGCTGCCGCGGGTTGGGGGTGATGCCGTCGATGGGCACCTCGGCGAAGTGCGCCCCCGTGGCCTTCTCCTCGGCCGCCAGCTCCGCGGCCTCGGCCTCGCTCGCCGCCTTGGAGTCGTCCGCGCGCGATGTTTCACGGGAAACCCCGTCGGACGCGGCGGCCTCCTCCCGCTCCGCGTCGCCCTCGGCGAGGGCCGCCACCTTGGCGGCGGCCACCCCGCGCTCGGGCGCCAGAACGGGCACGGCGCTGGGCGAGGTGGCGCCGTTCTCCCCGACCGGGGTCGCGGCCTCGCCCTCCTCGCCCGACTTGGGTGCTGCGGGAATCAGTGCGCCGAGCCCTCGGCCCAGCCCCCTGCGTCGATCACTCACCGATTCCCCTCCGCCATGGTGCTCTGCTCCTGTGCCTGTGCCTGCTGCGCCTGTGCGTTGCTCACGGACGGGTCGCGCAGGGCGATCTCCTTGGCCGCCTCCAGGTACGAGAGCGAACCGCTGGAGTTGGGATCATAGGTCAGCACGGTCTGCCCGTAGCTGGGAGCCTCGGAAATGCGCACCGACCGGGGGATGTTGGTGCGCAGGACCTCCTTGCCGAAGTGTCCCCGCACCTCCTCGGCGACCTGCGACGCCAGCCGGGTGCGGCCGTCGTACATGGTCAGGATGATCGTCGAGATGTGGAGGTCGGGGTTCAGATGCCCCTTCACCAGATCGACGTTGCGCAGAAGCTGGCCCAGGCCCTCCAGCGCGTAGTACTCGCACTGGATCGGGATGACCACCTCGGCGCCGGCCACCAGCGCGTTCACCGTCAGCAGGCCCAGCGACGGCGGGCAGTCGATCAGGATGTAGTCCAGCGGCTGCTCGTACGCTGCGAGCGCGCGCTGGAGACGGCTCTCCCGCGCCACCAGGGACACCAGCTCGATCTCCGCACCGGCGAGATCGATGGTGGCGGGGGCGCAGAAGAGACCCTCCACATCCGGCACCGGCTGGACGCAGTCGGAGAGCGGCTTGCTCTCCACCAGCACGTCGTAGATCGAGGGCACCTCGGAGTGGTGGTCGATCCCCAGTGCCGTGGACGCATTGCCCTGGGGATCGAGGTCGATCACCAGGACACGTGCGCCGTGCAAGGCGAGCGATGCGGCGAGGTTGACCGTAGTGGTCGTCTTGCCGACTCCGCCCTTCTGATTGGCGATGACCATGACCCGGGTCTCCTCCGGCCTGGGGAGCCCTTCGCCGGCACGGTTCATCGCCTCCACTGCCTGCTGGGCGGCGCGGCCGATCGGCGTGTCGTCCATCGGGGGCGGCGTTTCACGTGAAACTTCCACCGATTCGGAACGGGGGCCGGGGACCGGTTCGGCCATCGGTCCCGCGATGTTGGCGTCGGACCGCAACGGTTCACTCTCCTCGACATCAGGCTCGCTATGCACAGAGCCTGCCATGTCTTCGGCGTCATGAACCAGCGAACCCCGCTTAGTTGAGGCCGATTCCACCTCAGAACGGGACGTGCGCGGAGACTTGGGGGTGCGCGGCCCAGCCGCCGCGCGACCACGACTGATGATTCCTTGCAGGAGTGAGCGGCGTTTCACGTGAAACACGATGCACGCGCGGGCCGTTGTGGCCCGCGCGACACTCCGGTATGCGTAGTTTTAAGGGGTTTTATGGAGTAGGGGGCGTCCCCTGATCGCCGGAATCGCCCCGCTCGCTCTCCCTCAGCGGCGGCGCCTGCCCCCGCGCTTGGCGTTCCGCCCCGAACGGGCCGCCTTCTGCGCCTTGGCCCGCTTCGCCGCGAAGCGCACGCCGCCCGGGCTCTCGCCGACCTCGACCCGTACGACGGTGGACAGCGGGTCCACGACGCCCTCGCCGACCTGCTCCACCGAGGACTCCACCACGCCGAGCTTGTGCAACGCGGCACGCGCGCCCTTCAGCTCCTCCTCGGCGGTGTCCCCCTTGATCGCCAGCATCTCCCCGTACGGGCGCAGCAGCGGGACGCCCCAGCCGGCCAGCCGGTCCAGCGGGGCCACCGCGCGCGCGGTCACCACATGCACCGGGGGCAGCGTGCCCAGCACCTCTTCGGCGCGGCCGCGCACGACCGTCACATGGTCGAGGCCCAGCAGCTCCACGACCTCCTGGAGGAAGGTCGTACGCCGCAGCAGCGGCTCCAGGAGCGTGATCTTGAGGTCGGGGCGGACCAGCGCCAGCGGAATGCCGGGCAGTCCCGCGCCCGAGCCCACGTCGCAGACCGTCACGCCCTCCGGCACGACCTCCGAGAGCACCGCGCAGTTCAGCAGGTGCCGCTCCCACAGGCGCGGCACCTCACGGGGACCGATCAGGCCGCGGCGCACGCCCGCGTCGGCGAGCACCTCGCCGAAGCGCACCGCCTCGGGAAGTCGGTCGCCGAAGACCTTCAGCGCCGCGTCGGGCGCGGGGGGAAGCTCCGCAGGCTGCTCTTCCGCCTGCTCCGCTGATTCGGCCGGCTCATTCACGGGAGCACAACCACACAACGTTGCGGCTCCTCACCCTCGGACTCGCTCCGCAGGCCCGCGGCCTTGACCGCGTCGTGCACGACCTTGCGCTCGAAGGGCGTCATGGGCTTGAGCTTCACGCGCTCGCCGGAGCCCTTGGCCTCCTCGACGGCCTTGGTGCCGAGCTCGGTGAGCTCCTCGCGCTTGCGGGCGCGGAAGCCGGCGACGTCCAGCATCAGGCGGCTGCGGTCGCCGGTCTCGCGGTGGACGGCGAGCCGGGTCAGCTCCTGAAGGGCCTCCAGCACCTCGCCGTCACGGCCCACCAGCTTCTGCAGGTCGCGTCCTGAACCGTCGCTGATGATCGAGACGGCGGCGCGGTCCGCCTCGACGTCCATGTCGATGTCGCCGTCCAGGTCGGCGATGTCGAGCAGACCCTCGAGGTAGTCGGCCGCGATCTCCCCCTCCTGTTCCAGGCGGGTCAGAGTGTCGGTGCCCTCAGGGGCGGCCTCTGCCGACGGCGAGGGAACGGTCGTGTCCGTCACGGCGTGGACTCCTTCTGCTACTTCTTCGACGGGTGCTTGGGACGCTGCGAGCCGCCCTTGCCCTGCTGACCGGACTTCTTCTGCCCGGACTTCTTGCCCTGCTGGCCGGACTGGCCGGACTTCTGCGCAGGCTTCTGGCCGGACTTCTGGCCGGACTGCGACGCCTGGCCCGCCTTCTTGGGCGCGTCCGAGACGGCCGCGGAATCGCCGTCCTCGGGGGACTGCTCAGCCGTCTTCCTGGCCTGCGCCTCACCGGCGGAGCCCGACTGGCGCTGCGACTTGGTCTGGCGCTTGGGCTGCTGGCGGCGGGTGCGCGCGGCCTCGGCGGCCTCCCGCGCCTCGACCTCCTCCGGGTCCTCCTTCAGCTTGCCCTTGGCGCGCAGCTTCTCCTGGCGCTCCTTGAAGGCGAGCGAACCCGGGGTGGGGTTGCGCTTGATCACGTACATCTGCTGGCCGAAGGTCCAGACGTTGGTGGTCAGCCAGTAGACGAGGACACCCACCGGGAAGTTGATGCCGAAGACGGCGAACATGACCGGGAAGACGTACATCAGCATCTTCTGCTGCTGCATGAACGGCGTCTTCACCGTCATGTCGGTGTTCTTCGTCATCAGCTGGCGCTGCGTGATGAACTGCGAGGCCGACATGATGATGATCATGATGACCGTGACGACGCGGACGTCGGTCAGCGTGGCGCCGAGCTCGTGCAGCGTGGACGCGTTGTCCATGAACTTCGCGGCGATCGGCGCCCCGAAGATCTTGGCCTCACGCGCGCTGTTCACCTGGTCCTGGGTGAGCACGCCGACCGGCTTCTGCTCGGCGATGTGGCTGAGCACCCGGAAGAGGGCGATGAAGAAGGGCGACTGCGCCAGGATCGGCAGGCAGCTGGAGAGCGGGTTCGTACCCGTCTCCTTGTACAGCTTCATCATCTCTTCGGACTGGCGCTGCTTGTCGCTCTTGTAGCGCTCCTGGATCGCCTTCATCTTCGGCTGGAGCGCCTGCATGTTCCGGGTCGACTTGATCTGCTTCACGAAGAGCGGGATCAGGCAGATCCGGATCAGCACGACCAGGAAGAAGATGGACAGACCCCAGGCCCA
This sequence comes from Streptomyces odontomachicola, assembly GCF_039605595.1. Lineage (NCBI taxonomy): Bacteria > Bacillati > Actinomycetota > Actinomycetes > Kitasatosporales > Streptomycetaceae > Streptomyces > Streptomyces odontomachicola. Next base: position 142,486 of record NZ_JBCFOK010000009.1, on the reverse strand, counting down.
GCCGCTGTTCGCGTCGAAGACCAGACTGAACAGCGTGTGGAACTGGACAATGATCCAGGAGACAGCGGTATAGAGAGGACTCAGGATCGTGTCCACGAATCAGGCTCCTTGGGCGTTGGACTGGGTCCGGTGCTGCTGCCAACGGCTGCGGATCCGCTGGTGCCATACCGGGTGCTTCCGGGCGGGTACGTGGTCGACGCCACCCGGCGACCACGGATTGCAGCGCAGGATGCGCCAGGCGGTCAGGGCGGTGCCCTTCACAGCGCCGTGCCGGTGAATGGCGGTGTAGCCATAGTGCGAGCACGACGGGTAGTACCGGCACACCGGCCCGAGCATCGGACTGATGGTCCACTGGTACAGCTTGATCAACCACAGCAGCGGGTACTTCATGTCGAAGGCCCTCCAAGCAGCCGCCGCAACGCGGTGTCGAGATCGCGGACCAGATCGTCGTGGTCCGCCTCCCCGGCACCGGGAAGCGCGCGTACGACCACCAGGCTACCTGCGGGCAACCGGCTCAAGCGGTCGCGCATCAGATGCCTGAGCCGGCGCTTCACGCGGTTGCGTATGACGGCGTTGCCGACGGCCTTGCTCACGACGAAACCCGCACGTGCCGGGGAGGAGTCGTCTCCCCCCGTCACGTGCGGGTCCTTGTCGCCTGTGTGGCTGCGTAGATGGACGACGAGAAGCGGGCGGCCCGCCCTGCGTCCCCGCCGTACCGCGGCCGCGAAGTCCTCGCGCCGCCTCAGCCGGTTCTCGGTAGGCAGCACGTCATGGACCTGTGGTCAGGCTGCTCAGGCCGACAGCTTGGCGCGACCCTTGCTCCGGCGGTTCGCGACGATGGCGCGGCCGGCGCGGGTACGCATGCGCAGCCGGAAGCCGTGGGTCTTCGCGCGGCGGCGGTTGTTCGGCTGGAAGGTGCGCTTGCTCACTCGGGGGCTCCAGGAATGCTTCGTGTCCCGCGTCTCCACGAGACAGACTTGTGGGGTGTCGAACAGCTGTCACCGTGCGCCCACGAGTAGCTCGCAACGCCCGAGTGTGCACCGCTTCTGAAATCCCGCGAGGACGTCGGTGACTTCGGGGATCTTTGCCCATCGGAGGCAGGCGGCAATAGCCGTCGACAACTCGACCTGGTCACGGTACGCGCGGCTACGCCATTCGGTCAAACCACGTCCACCGGGGGTCACCCACTACTGCACTCGTGCACAGCCTGTGGACAACGACTTGAATGGCGCACGTCCGCGTGACTACCGTGGCCGAACTTCCCTTCCTTCCCGAGCGTCCCGAGAACCACACATTCGTGGGATGCGGGCCCTGCGGCGAGTGAACCCCCCACCCAGCGAGTGAGAGAGCGTGCCCCGTGGCTGACCTACCTGCTGATCTTGCCGCAGTGTGGCCACGCGTACTGGAACAGCTCCTCTCCGAGGGACAGGGCGTCGAAGCCAAGGACCAGCGCTGGCTCCGCGAGTGCCAGCCGCTCGTCCTGGTGTCGGGCACCGCACTGCTCGGGGTGCCGAACGAGTACGCCAAGGACGTCCTGGAGAAGCGGCTCTCGCAGAAGGTCGGCGAGGCGCTCAGCCGCGAGTGCCAGCAGCCCATCCGGCTCGCGATCACTGTGACGGGCCCCACACCGGAGCCCCCCACGCCGGCCGCGCCGGCTCCCGCCGCGCCCGCGCCCGAGCAGCCCGCCGCACCGGCGGCGCCCACCATCCCCGCGCAGCAGGGCGGCGGCCAGGGCGGCCAGAGCAGCGGCGGCCAGGGCCAGGGCGGCGCAGGTCAGGGCGCAGGTCAGGGCGCAGGTCAGGGCGCAGGTCAGGGCGGCGGCCAGGGGCCCGACAGGTACGAGGGCTATGAGAACCGCGACCTGCCGACCGCGCGCCCCGCGTACCCGGACTACCCGCAGGCGCCGCAGACCCAGGCGCCACCGGCCCCGTACGAGCCGTACGAGCAGCAGCCGCAGCAGCACCAGCCGCAGTACGAGCAGCCGCCCCAGTACGAGCAGGGCGGCGGGTGGCAGCAGGCTCCGCGCGAGACCTATTACCAGCAGCCGCAGCAGCACCGCCCACCGCAGCAGTACGAGGCCCCGTACGACCAACAGCCGCACGGGCAGCAGCAGTACGAGCCGTACGAGCAGCGCCCGCAGCACGGCTACGAACAGCACGGGCAGCACGGGCAGCACGCCCAACACGGGCAGCACAGCCAGCACGGACAGCAGCAGCCTCAGCAGCCTCAGCAGCACCAGCAGCCTCAGCCGTACGAGCAGCAGGCGTACGAGCAGCACGGGCAGCAGCATCAGGTGCCGCCGCAGGGGCAGCCGCCGGCGCCGCGGTACGACGGGCCCTCGCAGCTCCCCGCGCCGAGCGGGGCGCCGGGACCGCTGGCGGCGCAGCCCGCGCCGGCGACCGGGCCGGGCGAGCCGACGGCGCGGCTGAATCCCAAGTACCTCTTCGACACCTTCGTGATCGGGGCGTCCAACCGGTTCGCGCACGCGGCAGCCGTCGCGGTCGCCGAGGCGCCGGCCAAGGCGTACAACCCCCTCTTCATCTACGGGGAGTCCGGACTCGGCAAGACGCACCTGCTGCACGCGATCGGGCACTACGCGCGCAGCCTCTATCCGGGGACGCGGGTGCGGTACGTGAGCTCGGAGGAGTTCACCAACGAGTTCATCAACTCCATCCGGGACGGCAAGGCGGACACCTTCCGCAAGCGGTACCGGGACATGGACATCCTGCTCGTCGACGACGTCCAGTTCCTCGCGGACAAGGAGTCGACGCAGGAGGAGTTCTTCCACACGTTCAACACCCTGCACAACGCGAACAAGCAGATCGTGCTCTCCAGCGACCGGCCGCCGAAGGCCCTGGTCACGCTGGAGGACCGGCTGCGCAACCGCTTCGAGTGGGGCCTGATCACCGACGTCCAGCCGCCCGAGCTGGAGACGCGCATCGCGATTCTCCGCAAGAAGGCGGTGCAGGAGCAGCTCAACGCCCCGCCCGAGGTGCTGGAGTTCATCGCCTCGCGCATCTCGCGGAACATCCGCGAGCTGGAGGGCGCGCTGATCAGGGTGACCGCGTTCGCCTCGCTCAACAGGCAGCCCGTGGACCTCGGGCTCACCGAGATCGTGCTGAAGGACCTGATCCCGGGCGGCGAGGAGGCCACGCCCGAGATCACCGCGAGCGACATCATGTCCGCCACCGCCGACTACTTCGGGCTCACGGTGGAGGACCTGTGCGGCTCCTCGCGCAGCAGGGTGCTGGTGACGGCGCGGCAGATCGCGATGTACCTGTGCCGCGAGCTCACGGACCTCTCGCTGCCCAAGATCGGCGGGCAGTTCGGCGGGCGCGACCACACGACGGTGATGCACGCCGACCGCAAGATCCGGGCGCTCATGGCCGAGCGCAGGTCCATCTACAACCAGGTCACCGAGCTCACGAACCGCATCAAGAACGGCTGATCCGCGGCCCGCTCAGGGCCGCACGCACGACCGCGCACGACGAAGCCCCCCGGGCCCAACTCCCGGGGGGCTTCTTGTTGTTCGAATCCACAGGTCAGAGGCCGGGTAGTCCACAGCGTCGGGGCATTCGCACCCTCCACACCCTGGGGAACCCGTAAGTTGTCCCAACGGCATCCACAGGCAGGGCAGTCGGGACGGCATACCCGGAGGTCAGGTGGCTGGGGAATTGTGCGTAACCGATCTCCACAGGGTGTGGATGAACTTCCGGCCCACAGCCGGGGGTTCCGCACTGTCCACCGCCCGCCCACAGGGAACGGCACCTTGTCCCCAGCTTCTCCACAGCGCTGTCCACTGTTCGGCAACGCAACGCGCCCTCTCACCGGTCGGAGTGAAAGCGGTCACATCAAGGTGGTGGTTTGGGCTGTGGGAAAGCTGGGGATTCCTGTGTGCAGAGCTGTGGGGAAGTACCGCCCTGCTGTGGGCAGGGTGTGCGTAACTTTCCGGCGTCCACAGCTGACCCCGGTTCATCCACCGCTGCGCCCACAGGCCCGGTGGACAAAATTTGGGCTCTGACCTGGGGAAACGGGCTTATCCACGGTTTCCACAAGCCCTATTACTACGACGACAGATATAGACCGGGGAGTTCGGATCGAAGTGGGTGCTGTGCACAACTCGGTCTGCTCGCCTCCGGCCCGCCTCGGCTCGACTTGACCCACGGCGGCAACGGCTGTCGGTGGCGTGCGTCAGACTGGTCTTCGGCATCGGGCCTCCCGGCCCGGCGCCCAGAACGACAGCAGGGCGAGTTGCCGGCAACAGCAGGAGGCGGCTGAAGGTGAAGATCCGGGTAGAGCGCGATGTACTCGCGGAGGCCGTGGCCTGGGCGGCCAAGAGCCTCCCCGCACGTCCGCCGGTGCCGGTCCTCGCGGGCCTGCTGCTGAAGGCGGAGGAGGGCACGCTGAGCCTCTCCGGCTTCGACTACGAGGTCTCGGCGCGGGTCTCGGTGGACGCGGAGGTCGACGAGGACGGCACGGTGCTGGTGTCCGGGCGGCTGCTCGCCGACATCTGCCGCGCCCTGCCGAATCGGCCGGTGGAGATCTCCACCGACGGCGTGCGGGTCAGCGTGGTGTGCGGCTCCTCGAAGTTCACACTCCACACACTGCCTGTGGAGGAGTACCCGGCCCTGCCGGAGATGCCCACCGCCACCGGCACGGTGCCGGGGCAGGTCTTCGCCGAGGCCGTCTCGCAGGTGGCCATCGCGGCGGGCCGGGACGACACGCTGCCGGTGCTGACCGGTGTGCGGATCGAGATCGAGGGCGACACGGTCACCCTGGCCTCCACCGACCGGTACCGCTTCGCGGTCCGCGAGTTCCTGTGGAAGCCGGAGACCCCCGACGCCTCCTCGGTCGCCCTCGTTCCGGCGAAGACGCTGCTGGACACGGCGAAGTCGCTGAGCAGCGGCGACAGCGTGACGCTGGCGCTCTCGGGCTCCGGCTCGGGCGAGGGCCTGATCGGCTTCGAGGGCGCGGGACGGCGCACGACGACCCGGCTGCTGGAGGGCGACCTCCCGAAGTACCGCACGCTGTTCCCCACCGAGTTCAACTCGGTCGCGGTGATCGAGACGGCGCCCTTCGTGGAGGCCGTGAAGCGCGTGGCGCTGGTGGCCGAGCGGAACACCCCGGTGCGGCTGAGCTTCGAGCAGGGCGTGCTGACCCTGGAGGCCGGGTCCAGCGACGATGCACAGGCTGTGGAGCGGGTGGACGCCGACCTGGACGGCGACGACATCTCCATCGCGTTCAACCCGGGCTTCCTGCTGGAGGGCCTGAGCGCGATCGACTCCTCGGTGGCGCAGCTCTCGTTCACGACGTCGACGAAGCCGGCGCTGCTGAGTGGCAAGCCCGCGAAGGACGCCGAGGCGGACGACGCGTACAAGTACCTGATCATGCCGGTGCGGCTGAGCGGCTGAGCGGCTGAGCGGCTGGGAGCGCGAGGGTCGGCCCTCGCTGAGTCGCAGCATGCCGGTGCGGCTCAGCGGCTGACGCCGCTTGCCGGGCTGGGTGCGGGGGTGCGTTCCCTTCGCGGGTGCGGTTCCGGGCGTGCCCACCCGTTCCGCCCCTGCGGAACGACTGCCCACACCCTGTGCATCGGGCCTCGTCTGAGCAGGTGGAGCCCACAGGTGTGCGCAGGGGTGTGGGCGTACGCTCGGGCTCAGGTACGAAACGCTACGAAGGGGCACTGATGGAGCTCGGTCTCATCGGTCTCGGCAAGATGGGCGGCAACATGCGTGAGCGCATCCGCCGCGCAGGCCACACCGTCATCGGGTACGACAGGAACCCGGACATCGCCGATGTCCACGGCCTCGGTGAGCTGGTGGACAAGCTCAAGGGTCCGCGCGTGGTGTGGGTCATGGTGCCCGCCGGCGGCGCGACCCAGGCCACCATCGACGAGCTGGCCGAGCTGCTCTCCCCCGGCGACGTCGTCGTGGACGGCGGGAACTCCCGCTGGACCGACGACGAGAAGCACGCCGAGGAGCTCGCGGAGAAGGGCATCGGCTTCGTCGACTGCGGCGTCTCCGGCGGCGTCTGGGGCCTGGAGAACGGCTACGCGCTGATGTACGGCGGCTCCACGGCCGACGTCGCCAAGGTGCAGCCGGTCTTCGACGCGCTGAAGCCCGAGGGCGAGTTCGGCTCGGTGCATGCCGGCAAGGTGGGCGCTGGCCACTTCGCGAAGATGGTCCACAACGGCATCGAGTACGCCATGATGCAGGCGTACGCGGAGGGCTGGGAGCTGCTGGAGGCGGCGGACTCGGTCACCGACGTGCGCGAGGTGTTCCGCTCCTGGCAGGAGGGGACGGTCATCCGCTCCTGGCTGCTGGACCTGGCGGTCAACGCGCTGGACTCGGACGAGCACCTGGACAAGCTGCGGGGTTACGCGGCCGACTCCGGCGAGGGCCGCTGGACCGTCGAGGCGGCGATCGACAACGCGGTGCCGCTGCCCGCGATCACGGCCTCGCTGTTCGCGCGCTTCTCCTCGCGCCAGGAGGACTCGCCGCAGATGAAGATGATCGCGGCGCTGCGCAACCAGTTCGGCGGCCACGCCGTCGAGGGCGCCGACAAGAAGTAACCACCTGTCCAGTCAGTAGGGGGAGGTCGGCACAGGACGTGCACGTCACTCATCTTTCGCTGGCCGACTTCCGCTCGTACGCCCGGGCCGAGGTGACCCTCGACCCGGGCGTCACGGCGTTCATCGGCCCGAACGGCCAGGGGAAGACGAATCTGGTGGAGGCGGTCGGCTATCTGGCGACGCTGGGCAGCCACCGGGTCTCGTCCGACTCGCCGCTGGTGCGCGCGGGGGCCGAGCGTGCCGTCGTACGGGCGGCCGTGCGCCAGGGCGACCGCCAGCAGCTCGTCGAGCTGGAGCTGAACCCGGGCAAGGCGAACCGCGCGCGCATCAACCGCTCCTCGCAGGTCAAGCCGCGGGACGTGCTGGGGATCGTGCGCACCGTGCTGTTCGCCCCCGAGGATCTGGCACTGGTGAAGGGGGACCCCGGGGAGCGGCGGAAGTTCCTCGACGACCTGATCATGTCGCGCTCGCCGCGCATGGCCGGTGTCCGCGCCGACTACGAGCGCGTGCTGAAGCAGCGCAACTCGCTGCTGAAGTCGGCCGCGATGGCGCGCCGGCACGGCGGCAAGGGCGCGGATCTGTCGACTCTGGACGTGTGGGACCAGCATCTGGCCAGGGCGGGCGCCGAACTGCTCGCCGCGCGGCTGGAGTTGATCGGCGTACTGCGGCCGCTGGCGGACAAGGCGTACGAGCGGCTGGCGCCCGGCGGCGGTCCTGTGGCGCTGGAGTACAAGGGCCCGGCGGGCGGCTCGCGCGAGGAGCTGTACGAAGGGCTGCTGGCCGAGCTGTCCGAGGCGCGGAAGCAGGAGGTCGAGCGCGGTGTCACGCTCGCCGGGCCGCACCGGGACGATCTGCTGCTGAAACTGGGCGAGTTGCCCGCGAAGGGCTACGCGAGCCACGGCGAGTCCTGGTCGTACGCACTGGCGCTGCGCCTCGCCTCGTACGACCTGCTGCGCGGTGAGGGGCACGAGCCGGTGCTGGTGCTGGACGACGTGTTCGCGGAGCTGGACGCGAAGCGCCGCGCGCGGCTCGCCGAGCTGGTGGCGCACGGCGAGCAGGTGCTGGTGACCGCGGCCGTCGAGGAGGACGTGCCCCAGGTGCTGGCGGGCGCGCGGTATGCGGTGTCCGAGGGCGAGGTCGTGCGCGCGTGAGCGGCGAGCTGCCCGAGGAGTCCGGGGGCGCGGCGCCCGAGGGCGAGGGCGCGCCGGGTCCCGAGGAGCGCCCCGTACCGGAGCCTTCGGGCGTGGACATGGCGCGGGTGGCGCTGCGCGCCGCCAAGGAGCAGGCGCGGGCGCGGGGCGCGGCGGCGCAGCAGAAGAAGCAGGCGCGGCGCGGCGGTGGCCTGCGCTCCGGTTCGGGGCGGGACGGGCGCGATCCGGTGTCGCTGGGCTCGGCGGTCAACAGGCTGATCACGGACCGGGGTTGGGAGGCGCCGGCGGCCGTGGGCGGCGTGATGGGGCGCTGGCCGCAGCTTGTGGGGCCCGAGGTGGCGCAGCACTGCGAGCCGCAGAAGTACGACGAGGAGGAGCGCACGCTGACGGTGCGCTGCGACTCGACGGCGTGGGCGACGCAGCTCCGGCTGCTGGCGCCGCGGCTGGTGGCCCGGCTGAACGAGGACCTGGGCCAGGGCACCGTGAAGATGATCAAGGTGCGGGGCCCCGAGGCGCCGGGCAACCGCTTCGGACCCCTGCGCGCGCCGGGCAGCAAGGGGCCTGGCGACACCTACGGGTAGGGCGCCGGGCACCTGCCGTGAGGCTCCGGAGACGCCCGAGTCGAGGCCGTCGTGGCGCCCGTGGCGAGGCCCCGGCGGCGCCCGCCGGTGAGGCGTGTGGACCGCTGGGACCGGGGTGCAGTGCCGTGACCTCGGTCACGGTCCGGCGGCGTTGACAGCCAAAGCGCTGAGCGCCCGTGTGAGCCGCTCAGCCCCCCTGGTCGCATATGGGGAGTCGGCACACGGCAGTTCAGGGCGGCACATGCGAGCTCAGGTACCGGCAAACCCCCATTCACATTGCCGCTCCCGGTACACTGGAGAGCAACCCGCCTCGTTGCGGAACATGTCGAACGACGCAGCCGCTCCGCCATGCCCTGGAGACGGCCTGTGCTGTGCCAGAAAGGGCGCTTCGTGGCCGATTCCGGCAATCCCCAAGAGAACGAGACCAACCAGTCCGAAGCCGTTGACGTTGCAGCCGTCGATGCCGCAGCCGTCGATGCCGACGTGTCCGGCCCCGTGGCCGGGCCGGACGAGCCGTCGTACGACGCGAGCGCGATCACTGTCCTCGAGGGTCTCGAGGCGGTACGCAAGCGCCCGGGCATGTACATCGGCTCGACCGGCGAGCGTGGCCTTCACCACCTCGTGCAGGAGGTCGTGGACAACTCCGTCGACGAGGCCATGGCGGGCCACGCCGACGCCATCCACGTGACGCTGCTGGAGGACGGCGGCGTGCGGGTCACGGACAACGGGCGCGGCATCCCGGTGGGCATCATCCCGTCGGAGAAGAAGCCGGCGGTCGAGGTCGTGCTCACCGTGCTGCACGCGGGCGGCAAGTTCGGAGGCGGCGGCTACGCGGTCTCCGGCGGCCTGCACGGCGTCGGCGTCTCCGTGGTGAACGCGCTGTCGCAGAAGCTCGCGGTCGAGGTGAAGACCGACGGCTTCCGCTGGACCCAGGACTACAAGCTGGGCACGCCGACGGCGCCGCTGCAGAAGAACGAGGCGACGGAGGAGACCGGCACCTCGGTCACCTTCTGGGCCGACGGCGAGATCTTCGAGACGACGGACTACTCCTTCGAGACGCTGGCCCGCCGCTTCCAGGAGATGGCGTTCCTGAACAAGGGACTGACCATCTCGCTGACCGACGAGCGCCCCGAGCACGTGGACGAGGAGGGCAAGCAGCTCTCCGTCACGTACCACTACGAGGGCGGCATCGCCGACTTCGTGAAGTACCTCAACTCGCGCAAGGGCGAGCTGGTCCACCCGACGGTGATCGACTTCGAGGCCGAGGACAAGGAGCGGATGCTCTCGGTCGAGATCGCCATGCAGTGGAACAACCAGTACAGCGAGGGGGTCTACTCCTTCGCCAACACGATCCACACGCACGAGGGCGGCACCCACGAGGAGGGCTTCCGCGCGGCGCTGACCGGGCTGATCAACCGGTATGCGCGGGACAAGAAGCTGCTCCGCGAGAAGGACGACAACCTCACGGGCGAGGACATCCGCGAGGGTCTGACGGCGATCATCTCGGTCAAGCTCGGCGAGCCGCAGTTCGAGGGCCAGACCAAGACCAAGCTGGGCAACACCGAGGCGAAGACCTTCGTGCAGAAGATCACGCACGAGTTCTTCGCCGACTGGCTGGACCGGAATCCGAACGAGGCCGCGGACATCATCCGCAAGGGCGTGCAGGCCGCGACCGCGCGCGTCGCCGCCCGCAAGGCCCGCGACCTGACGCGCCGCAAGGGCCTGCTGGAGACGGCCTCGCTGCCGGGCAAGCTCTCGGACTGCCAGTCCAACGACCCGACCAAGTGCGAGATCTTCATCGTGGAGGGCGACTCCGCGGGCGGCTCCGCGAAGTCGGGCCGCGACCCGGAGTTCCAGGCGATCCTCCCGATCCGCGGCAAGATCCTGAACGTGGAGAAGGCGCGGATCGACAAGGTCCTGCAGAACGCCGAGGTCCAGGCCCTGATCTCGGCCTTCGGCACCGGCATCCACGAGGACTTCGACATCTCGAAGCTCCGCTACCAGAAGATCATTCTGATGGCGGACGCCGACGTCGACGGCCAGCACATCAACACCCTGCTGCTCACCCTGCTGTTCCGCTTCATGCGGCCGCTGGTGGAGGCGGGGCACGTGTTCCTCTCGCAGCCTCCGCTGTACAAGGTCAAGTGGGGCCGCGACGAGCACCAGTACGCGTACTCCGACCGCGAGCGCGACTCCCTCATCCAGCTCGGCCGCGAGCAGGGCAAGCGGATCAAGGACGACTCGATCCAGCGCTTCAAGGGTCTGGGCGAGATGAACGCCGAGGAGCTGCGGGTCACCACCATGGACCAGGGCAGCCGGGTCCTGAAGCAGGTGACGCTGGACGACGCGGCGGCCGCGGACGACCTGTTCTCGATCCTGATGGGTGAGGACGTGGAGGCGCGGCGCTCGTTCATCCAGCGCAACGCCAAGGACGTCCGTTTCCTCGACATCTGAGCACGTCGGCCCGACGCACGTGCCGCAGCACACAGAGAAGGACTTGAGCTAACCAATGGCCGACGAGAACTCCCCCGTCCCCGAGGGCGCCGAGACCCCCGCAGTCCCCACTCCGCCGGAGGACGACCCGGCGCCGCCGACCCTGGAGGGCGCCGCCGCGCGCCTGGAGCCGGTGAGCCTGGAAACCGAGATGCAGCGCTCGTATCTCGACTACGCGATGAGCGTGATCGTCTCGCGTGCGCTGCCGGACATCAGGGACGGCCTGAAGCCGGTGCACCGCCGCGTCCTGTACGCGATGTACGACGGCGGCTACCGCCCCGAGAAGGGCTTCTACAAGTGCGCCCGCGTCGTCGGTGACGTCATGGGCACCTACCACCCGCACGGCGACTCCTCGATCTACGACGCGCTGGTACGCCTCGCGCAGCACTGGTCGATGCGGATGCCGCTGGTGGACTCCAACGGCAACTTCGGCTCTCCGGGCAACGACCCGGCCGCCGCCATGCGGTACACCGAGTGCAAGATGGCGCCGCTGGCCATGGAGATGCTCCGGGACATCGACGAGGAGACCGTCGACTTCCAGGACAACTACGACGGCCGGAACCTTGAGCCCACGGTCCTGCCGTCGCGCTTCCCGAACCTGCTGGTCAACGGCAGCGCGGGCATCGCGGTCGGCATGGCGACCAACATCCCGCCGCACAACCTGCGCGAGGTCGCGGCCGGCGCCCAGTGGTACCTGGACCACCCGGAGGCGAGCAGCGAGGAGCTGCTCGAGGCCCTGATGGAGCGCATCAAGGGCCCGGACTTCCCGACCGGCGCGCTGGTCGTGGGCCGCAAGGGCATCGAGGAGGCGTACCGCACCGGGCGCGGCTCGATCACCATGCGCGCCGTGGTGGAGGTCGAGGAGATCCAGGGCCGCCAGTGCCTGGTGGTCACCGAGCTGCCGTACCAGGTCAACCCCGACAACCTGGCGCTGAAGATCGCCGAGCTGGTCAAGGACGGCCGGGTCGGCGGCATCGCCGACGTGCGGGACGAGACCTCCTCGCGTACGGGCCAGCGGCTGGTGATCGTCCTCAAGCGGGACGCCGTCGCCAAGGTCGTGCTCAACAACCTCTACAAGCACACCGATCTGCAGACGAACTTCGGCGCCAACATGCTGGCCCTGGTCGAGGGCGTGCCCCGCACCCTCTCGCTGGACGCCTTCATCCGGCACTGGGTGAACCACCAGATCGACGTGATCGTCCGCCGTACCCGCTACAGGCTGCGGAAGGCCGAGGAGCGGGCGCACATCCTGCGCGGCCTGCTCAAGGCGCTGGACGCGATCGACGAGGTCATCGCGCTGATCCGGCGCAGCGAGACGGTGGACGTCGCGCGCACGGGCCTGATGGACCTGCTCCAGATCGACGAGATCCAGGCGAACGCGATCCTGGAGATGCAGCTCCGCCGCCTGGCGGCCCTGGAGCGGCAGAAGATCACGCAGGAGCACGACGAGCTCCAGGCGAAGATCGACGAGTACAACGCGATCCTGGCCTCTCCCGAGAAGCAGCGCTCGATCATCAGCGAGGAACTGACCGCGCTGGTCGCGAAGTTCGGCGACGACCGCCGCACCCAGCTCATCCCCTTCGAGGGCGACATGTCCATGGAGGACCTGATCGCCGAGGAGGACATCGTCGTCACGGTCACCCGCGGCGGCTATGTGAAGCGCACCAAGACCGACGACTACCGGGCGCAGAAGCGCGGCGGCAAGGGCGTGCGCGGGACGAAGCTGAAGGAAGACGACATCGTCAACCACTTCTTCATCTCCACCACGCACCACTGGCTGCTGTTCTTCACCAACAAGGGCCGGGTGTACCGGGCCAAGGCGTACGAACTCCCCGACGTCGGACGGGACTCGCGCGGCCAGCACGTGGCCAACCTCCTCGCCTTCCAGCCGGACGAGCAGATCGCCCAGATCCGCGCCATCCGGGACTACGAGGAGATGCCGTACCTGGTGCTCGCCACCAAGTCGGGCCTGGTGAAGAAGACTCCGCTCAAGGACTACGACTCGCCGCGGTCCGGCGGTGTGATCGCCATCAACCTCCGGCAGATGGAGGACGGCCGCGACGACGAGCTCATCGGCGCCGAGCTGGTCTCCCCCGAGGACGACCTGCTGCTGGTGAGCAGGAAGGCGCAGTCGATCAGGTTCACCGCGACCGACGACGTGCTGCGCCCGATGGGACGTGCCACCTCCGGGGTCAAGGGGATGAGTTTCCGCGAAGGAGACGAGCTTCTCTCGATGAATGTGGTGCGGGCCGGTACGTTCGTCTTCACCGCCACCGACGGCGGCTATGCCAAGCGGACCAACGTGGACGACTACCGCGTCCAGGGTCGCGGCGGCCTCGGCATCAAGGCCGCCAAGATCGTGGAGGACCGCGGCTCGCTCGTCGGCGCGCTGGTGGTCGAGGAGAGCGACGAGATCCTCGCCATCACGCTCGGCGGCGGGGTCATCCGTACGCGGGTCAGCGAGGTCAGGGAGACGGGCCGTGACACGATGGGCGTTCAGCTGATCAACCTGGGCAAGAAGGACGCGGTCGTCGGCATCGCACGGAACGCCGAGGCCGGCCGGGAGGCCGAGGAAGTGGAGGCGGCTGTGGAGGCCGGGGCAGGCGAGGGGGCGGACCCCGAGCCGGACTCCGAGCAGGAGCAGCCTCCCGCCACGTCGACCGAGCAGGACTGACCCAGCACTGACTGGCCGTCCAGAACGACGAGGAGATACGGCGTGAGTGGTGCGCAGCCGCGCCCGCAGGCGGAAGCGAAGGGCGGGCAGCCGTCCGCTTCACGTCAGGAGACGGAGGGGCAGCGGCCGGGGGCACAACCCCAGCCGCAGCCCCAGCCTCAGCCGCAACCGCAGAACCAGCCGCCGCAGCAGCAGGAGAAGCAGGAGCGGCAGCCGAAGAAGGGCAAGCAGTCCCGGCAGGGGCGGAAGTCCGCACAGGCACAGACCCAGGCCGACACCCAGGTCCAGGGCCAGACGCAGACCCAGGCTCAGGCTCAGCCGGAGCCGCGGTCGTCCTCGCGGCCCCAGCCCCAGCCGCAGCCCCAACCCCAGCCGCAGCAGGCGGAGTCGGGGCAGCAGGGGCAGGCTCCGCACCACCCGCCGCAGGCGTATCCGGCCCCGCCGTCGGAGCCGCCCGGCGGGGTGCGCAAGCCCCGTACCGGCGCCCGTACGGTCCCGCGGGTCCGCAAGGCCCGGCTGCGGGTGGCCAAGGCCGACCCGTGGTCGGTCATGAAGGTCAGCTTCCTGCTGTCCCTCGCGCTCGGTGTGTGCACGATCGTCGCGGTGTCCGTGCTGTGGATGGTGATGGACGCGATGGGCGTCTTCACCGCGCTGGGCGGCACCATCAGCGACGCGACGGGCTCGGCCGAGGGCGGCGGCTTCGATCTGGAGTCGTTCCTCTCGCTGCCGCGAGTGCTGCTGTTCACCACCGTCATCGCCGTGATCGACGTGGTGCTGGCGACGGCGCTGGCCACCCTCGGCGCCTTCATCTACAACCTGTCCGCCGGCTTCGTCGGCGGCGTCGAGCTCACCCTCGCCGAGGACGAGTGAGCCCTGGGAGGGGAGCCCGCGAGGGCTCTTCCCCGCTGCCGGGAACGGATTTTGGCGTACGGGCTGAGGTGCGCTAATCTTCTTGTGCAGCGCGGGCGGCTATAGCTCAGATGGTTAGAGCGCATCCCTGATAAGGATGAGGCCCCTGGTTCAAGTCCAGGTAGCCGCACAGCGAAAGTCGGCCCGACCGGAGATCGAAAACCGGTCGGGCCGACTTCTTTGCGTTACAGGGCGGTTGGGTATTATCGGGCGCCAGAAGGTCCCAACGTCTCTCAGAAGGACGAGGTAGCGCGGTGAAGAAGCTCCTCCTGGTCGCACTGGCCGCCGTCGGCGGGCTCCTCGTGTACCGCCAGATCCAGGCGGATCGCGCCGAGCAGGATCTGTGGACGGAGGCGACCGACTCCGTGCCCGCAGGTTCCTCTGGCGTGTGAGCACCCGACACACATCCGACGAGGCCCCGACGCCGATACGGCGCCGGGGCCTCGTCGCGTGTGTGCCCCTCCGGGGCCTCTCAGGGCCCCTCTCAGGGGCTTGAGCGCCTCTCTCAGGGTCTCTCAGGGTCTCCAGGGGCCCGTGGGCTAGCGGAGCTCCTTGGGGGGCGTGCGGTCCGCGTCGACCTTCTCCGTGCGCTCCAGTTCGCCCCACACCACATAGCGGTACGTGGAGGTGTAGACGGGCGTGCACGTCGTGAGCGTGATGTAGCGGCCCGGCTTCTTCTTGCCCGACTCCTTGGGCACCGGGTCGAGGACGTTCACGTTGTACTTCGAGGTCTGCTGGAGGGTCGCGTAGACCTTGTAGACGTACCACTTCTTCTTCGACTCGAAGACGACCGGATCGCCCTTCTCGATCTTGTCGATGTTGTGGAACTTGGCCCCGTGCCCGTCGCGGTGCGCCGCCAGCGAGAAGTTGCCCGAACGGTCCTGCGGCAGCGCCGACTTGACCGGCTTGGTGTAGTAGCCCGCCGCGCCCTCGTTGAGCTCCTTGAGCCCGGTGCCCTTCTTCACCAGCACCTCGCCCTTGGACATCGAGGGCACGTGCAGGAAGCCGATGCCGTCCTGGGTGTCCAGGGCGCCGGGGCCCTCGTCCTTGTTCGCCGACCAGTTCTCTCGTACGCGGTCGCTCTCGCGCTGCGCGTTGCGGTCGGCGAGGACGTTGGTCCACCACAGCGAGTAGACGACGAAGAGGGCGAGGATCACGCCCGCGGTGATGAGGAGTTCGCCGAGCACGCCGACGGCGGTGGCCACCCGGCCCCGTACGCGGCCGGCGCGCTGCGCGGGCGCCGCGGAGGCCTCGGGGGCTTCGGTGGCGTCCTCGCGGGTGTCCTCGGTGGTCTCCTCGTCGTGCCCGGTCTCTGCCACCGCGTCTCAACCGCCCGCTTCTCGCCGTACCGCCGTACTCGTCATGCTCGCGCGGGCCGCGTCCTGCCTGCGGGGACGCCCCGTGCCCGTCTCAGCTCGTCTTCCCTCCGACGAGCGCGTCCGGCTTGCCCTGGCTGCGCGGACGCTCGTCGACCATATTGCCCCAGACGATCAGACGGTACTTGGAAGTGAATTCCGGAGTGCAGGTGGTCAGCGTGATGTAGCGGCCCGGCTTCCGGAAGCCGGACTGCCGCGGTACGGGGTCGATGACGCTGGTGTTGGAGGGAGAGGTGGAGGCCAGCCGGTTGGTCATCCGGTACGTGTAGAACTTGCTCGCCGTCTCGACCACGATCTCGTCGCCCGCGACCAGGCGGTTGATGTACCGGAACGGTTCGCCGTGCGTGTTGCGGTGGCCGGCCAGCGCGAAGTTGCCCTGCTTGTCCCAGGGCATCGCGGTCTTCAGCGGCTGCTGGTCGTAGTGGCCGACCAGGCCGTGGTCGAGCACCTGCTCCTTGGAGACGCCCTGCGCGATGGGGGTGTCGATGCCCAGCTTCGGGATGTGGATGATCGCGAAGCCCTCGCCGGGCGCGAACTGGCCGGCGCGGCGCTCGGGGTCGACCTGCGCCGGCTTCTTGTCCTTCCACTGGTCGTGGAGATCGCTGGCCGCGCCGCCCGCCTGCTGTCCTGCCAGCACGTTCGTCCACCAGAGCTGGTACGCGACGAAGAGCAGCATCAGCACGCCGAGGGTGATGAAGGTTTCCCCGATGAAGCGGCTGGCGATGATGCCGGGCCCCTCCCTGCGGGCGCGCTCCGCGCGGCGCGCCTCCAGACGGGTGCCGGCGACGGGCGGCGCGGCGGTGGCGGGCGGGCCCGCGCGGCGGCTGCCGCTTCCGCTGCCCGCGGCGGTCGCCTGGAGCTTGGCGGCCCAACCGCGCCATCCCGTACGGGCCTTGGCCGCCCGGCGGCGCGCGGCGCGGCCCACGCTCTCCGGGGCGTCTCCGGGGCTCCCCGTACGGGAGCGGGCGCCGTCGGCGTCCGGGCCGCCCTCGCCGGGGCCGCCGGGTCTGCGGAGACCGACCGTGCGCCGGTCGTCGGCCGCGGCCTCCCCCGAGGCCGTCTCCGGGGCGCCGCTGCCCCACCGCACGGCGGGACCGCCCCCGGATATGGGCTCGGCGACCGCGGGCCAGGACGCCGTGGGGGAGTCCGTACGGGGTTGTGTACGGGGCTCCGTGGGGGGAGGGGCGGGCGCGGGTGTCGGTGCGGGTGGCGGCGCGGGCGCGGGGGCCTGCGTGACCGGCGGCTCAGGCGCCGGCGCGGACGCCGCCGCGGGCGTGGGGTTCTCGCGGGTGCGGAACCACGGGGAGACGTCCCGCGCCTGACGGGGCCCAGTCGGCTGCTGCGGGCGCGGCTGGTGCTGTTGTGGCTGGGGCTGCGGCGGCTGCTGTGGCCGCTGTGGCCGCGCCTGTGGTTGCTGCTGAGCCCGGTCGGCCTGTGGCCCCTGGCTCGCGCGCTCGCCCGGCAGCGGGTCGTTGAGCGGATCGGCGAGTGCGTCCACCGCGGCGCGGAACCGGGCCTCGGCGAACTCGGCCTCGGCGCCCGGGGCCCCGCCGTGCGCGCCCGGCCCGTACGGGTCGTCCCCCAGGGCGTCCCCCGAGGCCCCGTACGGGCTCCCGTGAGCACCTTCCTCGTGCTCCGGGCGCACCGATGTCACGTGCCGGCCGTCCCCTGGCCGGAAGCATGGTGCACCACGGCGGCCAGCCCTTCGGACCGCCGCACGGCGTCCGGGTCGCCGCATTCCGCGAGCCAGTTGGCGAGCATCAGATGCCCCCACTCGGTGAGCACCGACTCGGGGTGGAACTGGACGCCCTCGACCGGGAGTTCACGGTGCCGCAGCCCCATCACCACGCCGGTCTCGGTCCAGGCCGTCACCCGCAGCGCGTCCGGCACGCCCTCCCGGGGCACACCGAGGGAGTGGTACCGCGTGGCGGTGAAGGGCGAGGGCAGCGCGCTGAAGACGCCCGTGCCGTCGTGCTCCACCAGCGAGGTCTTGCCGTGCAGCAGCTCGGGGGCGCGGTCCACGACACCTCCGTAAGCGGAGGCCATCGACTGCATGCCGAGGCACACGCCGAAGACCGGCACACCGGAGTCGGCGCAGTGCCGCACCATGTCCACGCACACACCGGCCTGCGCGGGCGCGCCGGGGCCCGGCGAGAGCAGCACGCCGTCGAAGCCCTCATCGGCGTGCCGCAGCTCGGTCTCGTCGTTGCGCACGACCTCGCACTCGGCGCCGAGCTGGTAGAGGTACTGGACGAGGTTGAAGACGAAGCTGTCGTAGTTGTCGACGACCAGGATGCGCGTGCTCATGAACCGGCCCCCGCGGCACCCTCGTTGACCGTCACGTCGTTGAAGGGCAGCAGCGGCTCGGCCCAGGGGAAGACGTACTGGAAGAGCAGGAAGACGATGCCGAGCACCAGCACCAGGGCGATCAGCGCCCGCACGGGCGTGCTGCCCGGCAGGTGCCGCCAGATCCAGCCGTACATCCCGCGATGCCGTCCCTTCTGCCGCCGGCTTCCTTCGCCGTCCGCCGTCCGCCGTCCGTCGTGTCCGCCGCCGTCGCCGGCTGCCGCGTCCGCCGCGCCCTCCGCGCGGGCGTTCCCCAGAGTACGGGTCGGCGCCGGAGCGCGTGGCCGCAGCCGGTCAGTTGCCCGGTCAGTCGCCGTTCAGCGCCTCGGGCTCACCCTGCGACACCGGGCGTGTGGAGTCCAGATGCGCCCAGGCGATGAGCCGGTGGCTGCTCCCCCATTCCGGATCACAGGTCGTGAGGGTCAGATAGCGCCCGGGCCCGCCGAACGGGGCCGCGCCCGGGTCCACGGGCCGCGGCACCTTGTCGAGCACGCCGGTGTCGCTGGGGAGGGTGCGGTAGGGGCGGTTGTTGATGCGGTAGGTGAACCAGGTGTCGCCGTCCCGCACCACCACCGCGTCGCCGGGGCGCAGCCGGGGGAAGTCCTTGAAGGGGTCGCCGTGGGTGCGGCGGTGCCCCGCGACCGCGAAGTTGCCCTTGTCGCCGAGCCTGGCCGTGCCGGTGTAGTGGCCGAGCCCCTTGGCCAGCGTGGGCTTGCGGGTGTTCTCCAGCACGGGCTTGGCCCAGTCGCCGCCGAGCCGGGGGATGTACATGACGGCGAACGACTTGCCCTGGGGATAAGGGGAGTTGGACGCGCCGGAGCCCGCGCCGTCGGTGCCCGCGCCGGTGCCGGAGTCCGTTCCCGCATCCGTACCGCCGCCGCCTCCGCCCGCGGCCTGGCCGCCGGCGGCCCAGCGGTCCTGGAGGTGGGCTATCTCACCCTGCCCGGCGTCCTGCGCCTGGACGCCCGTCCAGTACAGGACGTACACCACGAAGAGGACGGTGAGCAGTCCGGCGGTGATGCACAGTTCGCTGAGGGTCCTGACCACTGCACGTGCCGACACCGCCGTCACTCACCGCCGCTCACTCCAGGGGCTTCGCGTAGTGGAGATCCACTGTGCCGGAGTAACCGGGAAGAGTCACCGCCTGCGACTCGTCGACTTTCCAGCCGAGGCCGTACGCGTCCACGTACTGCATGTAGTTCTGGATCGCGCTCGAATTGTCCAGCGCCCGCTGGAGCTTCTCCTGGTCGCCGACCGCGGTGATCTTGTACGGGGGCGAGTAGACCCGGCCCTGGAGGATCAGCGTGTTGCCGACGCAGCGCACCGCGCTGGTGGAGATGAGCCGCTGGTCCATGATCTTGATGCCCCTGGCGCCGCCCTGCCACAGCGCGTTGACCACGGCCTGCAGGTCCTGCTGGTGGATCACCAGATCGTTGGGCTGCGGGTCGGGCACGCCGGGGATCTTGGGGGTGGCGTCAGGCGGGGCGTCGTCGAGGGTGACGGAGACGCCGGATCCGGAGACCGGCTTGGTGCCCGAGGCCTTCTCCAGGCCGGTCAGTCGCCGCTCGTCCTGGTGGCTTCCGCCGCTGTCGCGCTGCGCGAGGGTGTCGACCTGGGCGCGCACGGCGGCGGCCGAGGAGTCGAGTTCGGCGTTCTTGCGGCTGCGCTCCTGGATGAGGTCGGACAGCCGCAGCATGGAGTCGTCCGAGCGGATGTTGGTGCCCTGCGCGGTGTTGAAGCTGATCCAGAAGATCAGGCCCGCCAGTGCGAACACCCCGAGCGAGGCGAGCCGCGCCGGACGGATGAGCGATCTCGTCACCGTACCCTTGTCTCCCTCCGCGACGGCGAAGCACTACGCTAACGGACCACCACATCGTCACTCCTCCCTGGCCGCCGCACGGTTCGGGGAGGGCTGCCAGGGCGGTCACGAAGCGCATCGACAGGAGAGTCCCTCGTGCCGAAGTCACGCATCCGCAAGAAGGAAGACTTCACGCCCCCGCCTGAGAAGAAGACCGAGATCGACCTCGGAGGGAGCGGGCGCCGCTGGGTGGCGCCGCTCATGCTGACGCTGTTCGGGCTCGGACTGGCCTGGATCGTGGTGTTCTACGTGACGCACGGGACGCTGCCGGTCGGGGCCTTCGGCAACTGGAACATCGTGGTCGGCTTCGGCTTCATCGCCGCGGGGTTCGTGGTCTCCACACAGTGGAAGTAGCCCGGTACGCGGCATCGCGATACCGAGTTATCCACAGCCTGATCCACAGGGCTGGAAAACTTCACAAGATCTGTGGATAACTTCGCGGAGGTTGACGCCGGTCCGATAGCCGGGCCGACGGCCCCGCGCCCGGCTTCCCCTGATCTTGCAGGCAAAACGTGTGTCCGAGTCCGCTCGGACACACGTTCCCGCGCTCATGCACAGCACGCTCCGTGCTCTGTGGACAACTCCGCTGTACGGGGGCTGCGCGCGGCTTCCGGGGCGCCGCGGACGGTGCGCTCAGCCGGTGCCGGCTCAGCCCGCGCCGCTCGTCCGCGCCGGCTCAGCCCGCGCCGCTCAGCCCGTGAGCTGGACGGTCCGCACCGCGCACACCACCACGATCACCAGCAGCATCACGGCGCACGTGCCGAACTGCACCAGCGACCGCCGCTCCCGTGGTGCGTGCACCATCCCGTACGCGATCGCGGCGCCGGTGACCAGGCCGCCGATGTGGGCCTCCCAGGCGATGCCGGACCAGGTGAAGGTGAAGACCAGGTTGAGCGCCAGCAGGATCAGGATCGGGCGCATGTCGTACTGCAGGCGGCGCATCAGCACGGCCGTCGCGCCGAACAGGCCGAAGATCGCGCCCGAGGCGCCCAGCGAACCCTGGAAGGGCGAGGCGACGAGGTAGGTCAGCGCGCTGCCGCCGAGCGCGGAGAGTACGTACAGCAGGCTGAAGCGCAGCCGGCCGAGCGCGCTCTCCAGGGGCGGGCCGAGGAACCACAGGCCCAGCATGTTCATCGCGATGTGCAGGAACTGCTGGTGCAGGAAGGCCGAGGTGAGCAGTCGCCACCACTGGCCGTCCTGCACGCCGTAGCCGAACATCAGCAGGTCGGCGACGAAGGGGTCGCCGAGCGCGAGCACGCCGACGAACACGGCCAGGTTGAGCCCGAGCAGGATCTTGGTGATCAGCCGCGGGTCGGAGGAGAGCAGCCCGCCCGCGAGGGAGCGCGGCCTGTTGTCGGGCGCGGGCTGCCCCTGGTGTCCGGCGCCGGGGCCGCCCCTGACGCAGTCGGGGCAGTGGAATCCGACGGACGCCGTGGTCATGCAGTCGGTGCAGATCGGGCGGTCGCAGCGCGTGCAGGCGATGCCGGTCTCCCGCTCAGGATGCCGGTAGCAGGTCATCGCGGGCCGCTGCGGCTCCTGCGGCCTGCTCTGCTGCTCCTCCTCCATGGCTGCGTCCCCTCCGTGGTGCCGCGGGCCGTGCTCCGCGGATCCGCTGTCCTGCGAGGTCCGCGTGCCGCCGACCCGCCGTGCGTGCTGCGAGGTCCGCCCCGCTCATCCCTACGTGACGTACGGATGGGCGGGGCGGTTCGGTTCCCGTCCCCCGGTGCGGGGGTCAGCGGCGCTCGATGGCGACCGACTCGATGACGACGTCCTGCACGGGACGGTCGGTGCGCGGGTTGGTCTCGGTCGCGCCGATCCTGTCCACGACCTTCTTGCTGTTCTCGTCGGTGACCTCGCCGAAGATGGTGTGCTTGCCGGTCAGCCAGGAGGTCGCGCCCAGGGTGATGAAGAACTGCGAACCGTTGGTGCCGGGGCCCGCGTTGGCCATGGCCAGCAGGTACGGCTTGGTGAAGGCGAGCTCGGGGTGGATCTCGTCCTTGAACTCGTAGCCGGGGCCGCCGGTGCCGTTGCCCAGCGGGTCGCCGCCCTGGATCATGAAGCCGCTGATCACCCGGTGGAAGACCGTGCCGTCGTAGAGCCTGTCCGTGGACTTCTGGCCCGTCGACGGGTTGACCCACTCGCGGGTGCCCTCGGCGAGCTCGACGAAGTTCTTGACCGTCGTCGGCGCGTGGTCCGGGAACAGCCGGAGCTCGATGTCGCCGTGATTGGTCTTCAGGGTGGCGTAAAGCTGCTCAGCCACGATCTACCTTCCGTCCGTCTGCGTTGACTCCCCCGATCCTCCCACGGACGCTGGGGAGGGACGGCGCGCCCGATGCCCCGGATGCCCGTGCTCGGCATGCTGGAGAAGGGGGCAACCAGGCATGATCTGCAAATCTGGTGGAAAGCGACACAGAGACTTCTCGGAGGCGAGCCTCCGAACCACGACTGAACACGCCACCAAGAGGAGGAAACCCGTGACCCGCATCGACAGCGTGCGCGCCGCGTCCGGGAGTGCCAAGGAGAGCGTGCGGCACGCGGCGGAGGTGGTGGCGCCCTACGCGGAGACCGCCAGGGACACCGCCACGCACTACGCGCAGGAGGCGGGCGCCCGGCTCGGGCCGAAGGTCTCGCAGGCCCGCAGCTCGGCCCGCGAGGGGTACGACCAGCACGTGGTGCCGCGCATCGCGCAGGCGCGCAAGCAGGTGCCGCCGGAGTGGGACCGCCGCGCGAAGAAGGCGGCGAAGCGCGCGCGCAAGGCTGCGGAGCGGGGCCGCGAGGCGGCGGAGCGCGGACGGGACTACGCGGCGCCGCGCATCGAGCACGCGGTGGCCGACGCCCGCGCGGCCGCGGGTCCGGCGAAGGAGGAGGCGACCCAGCGTGGCACGGCGGCGCTGGCGGCGCTGCGCGGCCAGGTCAGCCCGCAGGAGATCGAGAAGCTCTCCAAGCGGCGCGCCCGGCGTGCCCGAACGGGCCGTGTGGCCAAGCGACTCGGCCTGCTGGGCCTGCTGGCCGGCGGCGCGTACGCGGCCTGGCGCTGGTGGGACAAGCAGGCCAACCCGGACTGGCTCGTGGAGCCGCCGGCCGCGACCGAGGTGGACCGCGCGCCGCTGACGTCGGTGGACGGCTCGGCCCAGGAGGGCGCGGGCGAGCGCTCCGTGCTCGACCCCGAGGTCGAGGCCAAGCAGGCGGAGGCCGACCAGCGCAAGGAGCGCTGATTGCCGTACCGCGTATGGCGCTTGGAGAACGAAAAGCGGCTCCCCCGAGGGGGAGCCGCTTTTCGTGTGTGGAGCCTAGGGGAGTCGAACCCCTGACATCTGCCATGCAAAGACAGCGCTCTACCAACTGAGCTAAGGCCCCGCTGTGCACAAGAGTACCGGGTCCGTGCGGGGAATTCCGACCGGGTATCGCCCTGCCCGTATGCCGCTCCGTAGGATGCACGGCAAGTTCGCGTCAGCGAAGTGACAAGGGGAGTCCAGGGGAGACGTGATGGACGCAGCGCAGCAGGAAGCCACGGCGAAGGCGAGAGAGCTCCAGAGCCAGTGGTACGGGGAGCCGCTGGGCACTCTTTTCCGCAGGCTGATCGACGATCTGGGACTCAACCAGGCCCGGCTCGCGAGCGTGCTGGGACTGTCGGCCCCCATGCTGTCGCAGCTCATGAGCGGCCAGCGTGCAAAGATCGGCAACCCCGCCGTCGTCCAGCGGGTCCAGGCGCTCCAGGAGCTGTCCGGCGAGGTCGCGCGCGGCGAGATCAGCGCGGCCGACGCGACGCAGCGGATGGACGAGGTACGGCGCACCGCGGGCGGCAGTGTGCTGAACAACTCGCAGCAGGCGGCGGGTTCCGGCGCCTCGCAGACCCCGGTGAAGCGGGTCGTGCGGGAGATCCAGGCGCTGCTGCGCTCGGTCTCGGACGCCGCGGACATCCTGGACGCCTCCTCCTCGCTCGCCGGCACGCACCCCGAACTCGCCGAGTTCCTGCGGGTGTACGGGGCCGGCCGCACCTCGGACGCGGTGCGGCACTACGAGGCGCACCAGAGCTGAGGCGGCGCGGGGGCCGCACGGCCGCCGGAGCGACGGCCAGGAGCAGCGGCCGGGGCAACTGCCGGAACACCAAGGGCGGTTCGGGTGAGGCATCTCACTCCGAACCGCCCTTTGCGGTGTGCGGGGGCTCCCGTGGCCCGGGGCCGCCGGCTCAGTTGCCGAAGGCGCCGCCGAAGAATCCTCCGCCGTCGTCGTTGCCCTCGTCCTCGCCCGGGCCCGCGGGCCGGGTGGTGATGCCCACCTCGTCGCCCTTCTTGCCCTGGGTGTTGGCCGGCGGCGTGGTGCTCACCACGCGGGCCTTGTCGTCGTCGGGCCCGGTGATGTCGCCCACCGAGAAGCCCGCGTCCTCCAGCGCGCTCTTGGCGTCCTCGAGCTTCTGGTTGGTGACGTCGGGCACCGAGGCGGCCTCCTCGTCCGGCGCCTTGGCGACGGTGAGGGTGATCTGGGTGTCCTTCGTGTGCCGGGTGTTGGCCTTCGGGTTCTGGGTGATGACCTCGTCGGCGGCCTTGTCCGGGGCGTCGACGTCCTTCCTGGCGACCGAGAAGCCGGCGTCCTCCAGCTCGGACTTGGCGTCGTCGAAGCTCTTGCCGGACACGTCCGGGACGTTGATCCTCGCCTCGGTGGCCACGGTGAGGGTGATCGTCGCACTCTTCTTGACCTTGCTGCCGCCAACCGGGTCTTGGTGCATCACCGTGCCCGGTTCGGCGTCGGACTCGGTGGTCTTGCGCTGCACCGTGAAGCCCTTGGCCTCCAGCGTCTGCCGGGCCGACGCGAACTGCTGCCCGGTCACGTCGTCGACGGCCACCGGCGCGTCGCCCTTGGACATGGTCAGCGTGACCGTCTGATCCCGCTGGATCTTGGAGCCCTTGGCCGGGTCGGTCTCGCAGACCGTGTTCTTGGGCTGGTCGCAGTACTTGCTGCCGCCCTTGGAGACCTTGAAGCCGCCGTTCTCGCCGAGCGACTTGGCGGCGGAGTAGGACTGCCCGGCCAGCGGGGGCACTTCGACGCTGTCCGACTTGCCGTTGCCGAACAGCGCCTTGCCCATGAAGATCGCGCCGACCAGCACCAGGATCGCGGCGATGACCAGCAGGATCGTCGAGGTGTTGCTCTTCTTCGGCGGCCTGCGGCGGCCGCGCCCGTCGTCGTACGAGCCGTCGTCGCCGTCGACCGGCGGCAGCATCGACGTCTGGCCCTCCTGCGCGCGCAGCGCGGTGGTGGGCTGGTCGCCGCCGTAGCCCACGGCGCCGAGCGCGGCGGTCGCGGCCACGTGCCGGCCGTCGAGGCACGCGTCGATGTCGGCGCGCATCTCATCGGCGGTCTGGTACCGGTAGTCCGGGTCCTTGGTCAGCGCCTTCATCACGATCGCGTCCATCTCGGGCGTGATCTCGGGATCGAAGGCGCTCGGCGGCTGGGGCTCCTCGCGCACGTGCTGGTAGGCCACCGCCACGGGCGAGTCGCCGACGAACGGGGGCCTGTTGGTGAGGAGTTCGTAGATCAGGCAGCCGGTCGAGTACAGGTCGGAACGCGAGTCGACCTGCTCGCCCTTGGCCTGCTCGGGAGAGAGGTACTGGGCCGTGCCGATCACCGCGGCCGTCTGCGTCATCGTCATGCCGGAGTCGCCCATGGCGCGGGCGATGCCGAAGTCCATGACCTTGACCTGGCCCTGGTGGGTCAGCATCACGTTCGCGGGCTTGATGTCCCGGTGCACGATGCCGTTCCGGTGGCTGTACTCCAGCGCCTGGAGGATGCCGACCGACATCTCCATCGCGCGCTCGGGCAGCAGCTTGCGGCCGGAGTGCAGCAGCTCACGGAGGGTCGAGCCGTCCACGTACTCCATGACGATGTACGGGATGGACACCCCGGCGCCACCGGACTGGGCGTCCTGGACCATGTCCTCGCCGGTGTCGTACACCGCGACGATCGCCGGGTGGTTCAGCGAGGCGGCCGACTGGGCCTCACGGCGGAAGCGGGCCTGGAACGAGGGGTCGCGGGCCAGGTCGACGCGGAGCGTCTTGACCGCGACGGTCCGCCCCAGGCGGGTGTCATGGGCGAGGTAGACCTCCGCCATGCCACCGCGGCCGAGCACAGAGCCCAGCTCGTACCGGCCGCCGAGGCGACGCGGCTCTTCCATAGTCTCCAGCCTCTCCGTTCGTCCGGTCCGTATCCGGTGTACGGCACGGCGGTGTGCTGCTCGGCATACGGTACCCGTCCGCTCACGCGGCTCAGCGGTGACCGGTGTCACCCCGCCATGGGCGGGAGAGCGGCCGCCGCGCCGAGCACCGTCACTGCTGTCGGTCGAGAACGGCCTCCATCACGTCCTTCGCGATCGGCGCGGCCAGCTTGCTGCCCGCGATCTCGCCGCGGGCCGTGTCCGAGCTCTCGATGACGACGGCGACGGCTACGGGAGAGGAGCCGTCCTCGCCCTTGGCGTACGACACGAACCACGCGTAGGGGTTCTCGCTGTTGTTCTCACCGTGCTGCGCGGTACCCGTCTTGCCCCCGACGGTGACGCCGGGAATCTGGGCCGTGGTTCCTGTGCCCTGCTTGACCACGGTCTCCATGGCCTCTTGCAGCTTCTGGGCGTTCTCGGACGAGACCGGCTCGCTGAGCGTCTGCGGCTTGGTCTGCTCGATGACGTTGAGGTTCGGCGCGACCAGCTTGTCGACCATGTACGGCTTCATCAGCTTGCCGTCGTTGGCCACCGCGGCGGGGAGCATCGCGATCTGGAGCGGGGTGGCCCTGTTGCTGGCCTGGCCGATGCCGGCCATCGCGTTCTGCGGGCGGTTGTCCTTGGGGTAGACGCTCTCCGCGGCGCGGACCGGGGTGTCCAGCTTCTTGTTGCCGTAGCCGAACTTCTCGGCCATCTTCTGCATCTCGGAGGCGCCGAGCTCGTCGCTCATCTTCGCGAACACGGTGTTGCACGACCACTGCATGGCCACCCGGATCGAGGCGTTCTGACAGGGGTGGTTGCCCTCGTTGCCGAGCGGCTGGGTGGAGTCGGGCAGCTTGAACGGGTCCGGCGAATCGGTCTTGGAGTCCAGGTCGTACTTGCCGCTCTCCAGCCCCGCGGCCGCGGTCACGATCTTGAAGGTGGAGCCGGGCGGGTAGGTCTGCCGCAGGGCCCGGTTGAGCATCGGGTCCTCGGGGTCCTGCTTCTTCTGGTACTTGCTCCAGCCCTTGGTGTCCTCCTCGCCGTTCCCCGCGAAGTCCGAGGGGTCGTACGAGGGGGAGTTGGCCAGCGCCAGGATGGCCCCGGTCTTCGGGTTGATCGCGGCGACCGCGCCCTTCTTGTCGCCCAGGCCCTCGTACGCCGCCTTCTGCGCCTTGGCGTTGAGGGTGGTGACGACGTTGCCGCCCTTCTGCGGCTTGCCGGTCAGCATGTCGATGGTGCGGTTGAAGAACAGCCGGTCGTCGTCGCCGGTGAGGATGCCGTCGTTCAGGGCTTCGAGCTGGGTCGCACCGAAGGCCTGGGACGCGTAGCCGGTGACCGGCGCCCACATCGGGCCGTCCTTGTAGGTGCGCTTGTACTTGAAGTCGCTGCTCTCGGTCTCCTTGGACCCGGTGATCGCCTTGCCGTCCACGATGATGTTGCCGCGCGGCTGCGAGTACCGGGTGATGGCGACCCTGCGGTTGTTCTCGTCGGTCTTGAGCTCGTCGGCGCGCACGAACTGGATCCAGTTGTCGCGGACGAGCAGGGCCAGCACAAGCAGCCCGCAGAAGATGGCGATCCGTCGGAGCGGCTTGTTCATCGGTCAGCACCTCGTGTGGAAACGAGCACGGGCAGCGTGGTCACGGTCTGACCACCTGCGTCATCTCGACATCGGGATTGGTCGCGGGTGCCGGTGCGGGACGCCGCGCGGTGTCGCTGATCTTCAACAGGATCGCGACCAGCGCCCAGTTGGCGACCACGGACGAACCGCCCTGTGCCATGAACGGGAGGGTCATGCCGGTGAGCGGGATGAGCCCCATCACGCCGCCGGCGACCAGGAAGACCTGCAGGCCCAGCGCCGAGGCGAGACCCACGGCGAGGAGCTTGCCGAAGGGGTCGCGGGCGGCCAGCGAGGTACGGATGCCGCGCTCGACGAGCAGTCCGTACACCAGCAGGATCGCCATCGAGCCGGCCAGGCCGAGCTCCTCGCCGATGGTGCCGAAGATGTAGTCGCTCTTCGCGGCGAAGCCGATCAGCCGGGAGTACCCCTGGCCGAGGCCCGAGCCCATGGTGCCGCCCGAGCCGAAGGCCCAGAGCGCCTGCATGGCCTGCTCGGAGTAGCCGACCATGCCCTGCTTGCTCTTCATGTACGTGGCCATCGGGTCGAGCCACGCGTCGATGCGCTGCTGCACGTGCGGCTCGAAGGTGGCGACGGCGACGGCTCCCGCGACCGAGAGCGTGAGGCCGAAGACGATCCAGCTGGTGCGCTCGGTGGCGACGTAGAGCATCACCACGAAGAGGCCGAAGAAGAGCAGCGAGGTGCCCAGGTCGGTCTCGAAGACGAGGATCATCAGGCTGAGCGCCCAGATCGCGAGGATCGGCCCGAGGTCGCGCCCGCGCGGGAGGTACATGCCCATGAAGCGGCGGCTGGCGAGCGCCAGCGCGTCCCGCTTCACCATGAGATATCCGGCGAAGAAGACCGCGAGGATGATCTTCGCGAACTCACCGGGCTGCAGCGAGCCGACGCCGGGGATGGTGATCCAGATCCGGGCGCCGTTCTTGGCCGGGAAGAAGACGGGGGCGACCAGCAGCACCAGGGCCACGAACATCGAGATGTACGTGTACCGCTGGAGCACGCGGTGGTCCTTGAGGAAGACCAGCACCGCCACGAACAGCGCCACCGCGAGCCCGGACCACATCAGCTGGGTCGGTGCAGCGGCGTCGCCGGTCTGCGGGGTGGTGATGGACGGCTCCAGGTCGAGCCGCCAGATGAAGACCAGGCCCATGCCGTTCAGCAGGGTCGCGATGGGCAGCATCAGCGGATCCGCGTACGGGGCCCAGCGGCGCACCACGAGGTGCGCGACGCCCGCGAGCAGGCCGAGGCCGAGGCCGTAGCCGAGCATGCCGGCGGGGATCTTGTCGTCCTTGGCGAGGCCGACGTTGGCGTAGGCGAACACCGGGATGAGTACCGCGAAGATCAGCATCGCGAGCTCGGTGTTGCGCCTGCTGGGCAGTCCGCCGGGGGAGACCGTGGTGTTGCTGCCGGTATTGGTGGTGCTGCTCATACCGCTTCGGAGCCCCCTAGAGCGCGGTGCACTGCTGGGCGAGGTCCTGCTCCCGGTCCGTCAGCTTGGGGACGGGTGTGGGAGAGCCGTTGCTCCGCTGAGTGCTGTCGTGGTCGCTGACGAAGGCGGCCTGCCCCGCCGTGGCGCTGCCGCCCGCCGACTGGCGCTGGGGGCTGCCGGAGGCGCCGCCGCCGGCCTGGTCGTGCTTCTTCTGCTCTTCCTTCTTCTTGGCCTCTTCGCGCTTCTTGAAGTCCTCGTACTGCTTGCGCTGCTCGGCCTTCTTGCAGGCGCCCGCCTGCTCCCCCAGCTCCTTGACCTTGTCCTGGGCCTCGGTGAGGTTCTTGGCCGCGATGGTCTCCTGCACCTGCTTGCGCTGGTAGACCGGCAGGTACTTCAGTTCGATGCTGGGGCTGTCCCGGTAGATCTCGTGCAGGCTGACACCGACCAGCTCCTGGTTGATGCCGCGGTACAGGGCGACGTTCTGCTTGTTCGTGCCCACGTAGTACTGCGACTGGGTCCAGGCGTAGCCGCCGTAGAGGCCGCCGCCGACCAGGGCCAGCGCCAGCACGATCCACAGCGATCTGCCGATCCAGGGGTTGCGGCGCCGGTGCGGCTTGGACAGGTCCTCATCCGCGTACCCCAGGCCGTATCCGCCGGGCGGCGGGACGTCGCCGCTCCCGGGCGGGCCGAAGCCCTCCTGCGGCACGCCGGCCGGCGCCTGCTGGGGCACCGACTGCCCGGCGCCGCGGCCGAGTTCGGCGGCGCGGGCCGCCGGGGTGGCCATGGCGCCGAGGCCGTCGCCGAGCCCGTTCTGCGACTCGGCGACCGCGCCGACCACGACGGGGGTGTCGTTGAGCCTGCCCGCGAGGGTGTCGTCGCCGTCCACGTCCACGACGTCGGCGACGATGCAGGTGATGTTGTCCGGGCCGCCGCCGCGCAGCGCGAGCTGGATCAGCTCCTGCACGGTCTCCTGCGGGCCCTGGTAGCTGCCGAGGGCTTCCTCGATGGTCTGCTGGCTGACGACCGTGGGCAGACCGTCGGAGCACAGCAAGTACCGGTCGCCCGCGCGTACTTCGCGGATCGACAGGTCGGGCTCCACGTGGTCGCCGCTGCCCAGCGCGCGCATCAGGAGGGAGCGCTGCGGGTGGGTGGTCGCCTCCTCCTCGGTGATCCGGCCCTCGTCCACGAGCCGCTGCACCCAGGTGTGGTCCTGCGTGATCTGGGTGAGCTGCCCGTCGCGGAGGAGGTAGGCGCGGGAGTCGCCGACGTGTACGAGGCCGAGGCGCTGGCCCGTCCACAGCAGGGCGGTGAGCGTGGTGCCCATGCCCTCAAGCTGGGGGTCCTCCTCGACCATGACGCGAAGCTGCTCGTTGGCGCGGGTCACGGCGTCGCCGAGCGAGGTGAGGATGTCCGAGCCCGGGATGTCCTCGTCGAGCTGGACGATCGTGGAGATCACCTCGGAGCTGGCGACCTCGCCGGCCGCCTGTCCCCCCATGCCGTCGGCCACGGCGAGCAGCCGCGGGCCCGCGTAGCCGGAGTCCTCGTTGTGCTCGCGGATCATGCCGTCGTGTGATCCGGCCGCGAAGCGCAGTGACAGACTCATGCGCACCTCGCCTGTCGGCTCCGGGTACATCCGCACGATGCCCACCCTCCGGTCGTCATGTCTGTAACTACTTCCGCAGCTCGATGACCGTCTTGCCGATGCGGATCGGCTCTCCGGGCGGGATCGGCGTCGGTGTGGTGAGTCGGTTCCTGCCCAGGTACGTGCCGTTGGTGGACCCGAGGTCCTCGACGATCCACTGGCCGTCACGGTCCGGGTAGATCCTGGCATGCCTGCTGGAGGCGTAGTCGTCGTCCAGCACGATGGTGGAGTCGTGGGCGCGGCCCAGGGAGATCGTCTGTCCCTGGAGCGCGACCGTGGTCCCGGTCAGCGAACCCTCGCTCACCACCAGCTTGGTGGGGGCGTTGCGCCCGCCGCCCCCGCGGCCGCCGCGGCGGCCCGAGGACTGCTGCTGGCGCTGCGGCTGCTGCCGCTGCTGGGGACGCTGTCCCTCGCCGCGGCGCGCAGCACGCTGCGTGACCCGCGTGCCGAACAGGTCGCTCCTGATGACCTGAACGGCCACGATGACGAACAGCCACAGTACGGCGAGAAAGCCCAGCCGCATGACCGTCAGGGTCAGCTCTGACATTGCCCCCGCTTCACCCTTCGGCTTGCCGGTAAATGATCGTGGTGCTGCCCACGACGATGCGTGAGCCGTCGCGGAGCGTAGCGCGCGTGGTGTGCTGTCCGTCCACCACGATGCCGTTCGTCGACCCGAGGTCCTGAACGGAGGCGGGACTGCCCGCGCGGATCTCGCAGTGGCGCCGGGAGACGCCGGGGTCGTCGATGCGCACGTCCGCCTCGGTGCTGCGCCCCAGCACCAGCGTCGATCCGGAGATCTGGTGGCGGGCGCCGTTGATCTCGACCCAGCGCCGCGTCTCGGCCTGCGGGAGCGCCCCTCCCGCGCCGGCGCCGGCGCCCGGTGCGTAGCCCGGGGGCGGGGGCGCCGAGGCGGGGGGCGGCGGATATCCGCCCGGCGCCTGCTGGCCTCCGGCCTGGCCGCGCTGCGGCTGCTGTGAACTGCTGCTGCTCGATGCGAGGGTGCGGCTGCGGACCCGGTACAGCCCGGTGTCGAGATCCTCGGCCTTCTCCAGGTGGACCTTGATGGGGCCCATGAAGGTGTAGCGCTGCTGCTTGGCGTATTCGCGGACCATCCCCGCCAGCTCGTCACCGAGCTGCCCGGAGTACGGGCTGAGGCGCTCGTAGTCGGGCGCGCTCAGCTCGACGATGAAGTCGTTGGGCACGACGGTCCGCTCGCGGTTCCAGATGGTCGCGTTGTTGTCGCATTCGCGCTGGAGGGCCCCCGCGATCTCCACGGGCTGCACTTCCGACTTGAACACCTTCGCGAAGGTGCCGTTGACGAGACCCTCGAGTCGCTGCTCGAAGCGCTTCAGAACTCCCACGGTGCACCTCCTTCCCAGATGCCGTCGCCTCTAGTGCGGCTCCCAGTGTCGCTTGGGCGCGCGCGAGCCGCCCTGCGGTACTGCTTACTGATCGTATCCACGCGCGGGGAAATCGGCTGGTTCCCCGAGGGGGCCGGGTGCTTGGAGTGTCACCCCTCACACCGGCACGTTTCGCCGGACCACCCTCGCATGGATCGTAGGGGGCTGTGGCCAGTGTCTCGCAGAGCGCTGAGCAAACGGATGTGAAGCCACCCCCGGCAGCGTGCTACTGTTTTCGACGTCGGCAAGGGAACGGCCCGCCAGGGCAGGGACTAGGCGACACACCCAATGCGCGGGTGGCGGAATAGGCAGACGCGCTGGATTCAGGTTCCAGTGTCCGAAAGGACGTGGGGGTTCAACTCCCCCCTCGCGCACCACAGAAAAGGTGCCCCTCCTCGGAGGGGCACCTTTTTTGCGTTGTCCGAAAGTGCTCGGAGCCCGGCCGGGGCGGGGGCCCATCTGCGGCGGTGTGGCCGGGAGTTGGGCCCCGCGGCGCCCGAGCTGCCCCGATTGCGGCCCCGGTGCGGTCCCGGGGTGGCCCCGCGCATGGTGGGCCCGGGGTGAGCCGTACCACAGCGGGGGCCGCCGGGGGCTCAGGCCGCGGCGCGGGTCGCGAGGGACTTGGCGCGGGCCTCCGCCTGCTCGTGCGCCTGGGCGCGAGAGGCCCGGGACTGCTCTATGAGGGACTCCATGCCGGGGGTGCTGGGGGCCAGGGTGAGCTCCGGCACGATGAAGTGGACGTCCAGGCCCATGCCGCCCTCGCCGAGCACCTTGGCCAGGTAGCTCTGGGCGAATTCGAAGCTCTCGCGCGGGGTGCCGGCCGCGTAGCCGCCGCCGCGGCTGGTGATCACGGTGGCCGGGGTGCCCGCGACGCTCGTCTGCCCGCCCATGGTGCGGCCCATGAGGATCACCTGGTCCAGCCACGCCTTGAGGGTGGAGGGGATCGAGAAGTTGTACATGGGGGCGCCGATCAGCACCGCGTCGGCCTCCTCCAGCTCCCTGGCCAGCTCGTCGCGGAGCTTGAAGGCCTCGGCCTGCTCCGGGGTGTGCTGCTCGGCCGGGGCGAAGCCCGCTGCGGCGGCCGTGCCGTCCAGGTGGGGCAGCGGGTCGGCGGCCAGGTCCCGGTAGATCACCGTGCCCTCGGGGTGCTCGGCCTCCCAGGCGGCGCGGAACGAGGCGGCGACGTCGCGGGATGCCGAGCCCTCGCGGGACCAGACGGAAGAGTCGATGTGCAGCAGCGTGGCCATGCGGGGTCACTCCAGATCTGTCGTTTCCACGGGGGCGGAGGCTCCCGGGGGCCGTAACTCGGCTTCGTACCTATTGATAACACAGCTACTTACTTTTTTGCACCCCCTTGTCTCGCCGCAGTACCCTGGGGGCATGGCTGAGGAGCGGGCAGGGACGCGGGAGAGCGCGGAGGCCGCCGGGGCGTGTACGGAGCCCGAGGGCGGGATCACGCGGGTCTTCCAGCTGCTGGGCAAGCGCTGGACGGGGCTGATCCTGGCGGCCCTGATGAACGGCCCCGGGCACTTCGCCGAGCTGCGCAGGGCGACCCCGGGGATCAGCGAGCGGATGCTCTCGGACCGGCTGACCGAGCTGACCGAGCTCGGGCTCGTCGTGCGCTCCGTGGAGGAGGGGCCGCCGCTGCGGGTGCGCTACCGGCTCACCGAGGCCGGGCAGGCGCTGAAGCCCGCGATGGGGGAGCTGGCGCGCTGGGCCGGCACGTATCTGCCGGACGAGGGGCGGGGCTGCCCCTCGGAGTTCCGCGGCTGACCCGGCTGAGCGGTCCTCGGCGGCCGACCGCTCCTCCTCGGAGTGCGCCAGGGCGCCGTACGGGGTCTCGTACCCGAACGGGACGGCGCCGCCCGGGAGTTCCGGCTCCTGCGGGGTGCCGGTAGCGTCGGTGCGCCGGTGGCGGAGAGGCCGGTACCGGGGACGGGGAGGGCGCCGTGGGACGCATTCCGTACGTGGAGGGCTTCGCGCCCTGGCCGCCGCAGGGCTCGGCGAAGCGCGCGGGCAAGGCGCTGCGCGGGTCGGTGCCGCGTGAGGGGCACGCGCGGCTGGAGCCCGGTGAGGCGCGGCCGAGCGCCGTGGAGGCCGTGGAGGGGGGCAACGCGGGGCGGCTGCCCGAGCTGACGCCGATACGGGTGGGGCGGATGGCGGCGAGCCCCTTCGCGTTCCTCCGTGGTTCGGCCGGGCTCATGGCGTACGACCTGGCGCACGGCACCCCGGCGACCGGGATCGGGGCGCAGCTGTGCGGGGACGCGCACGCGGGGAACTTCGGGCTGTACGGGGACGCGCGGGGCGAGGTCGTCATCGACCTCAACGACTTCGACGAGACGGCGTACGGGCCCTGGGAGTGGGACCTGAAGCGGCTGGTCGCCTCGCTGGTGCTGGCCGGGCGCGAGGCCGGGGCCGGCGAGGACGCGTGCCGGGAGGCGGCGCGGGACGCGGCGGGCGCATACCGCAGGACGATGCGGCTGCTGGCGAAGATGCCGGCGGCCGACGCGTGGAACGCCATCGCCGACGAGGAGCTGGTCTCGCACACCGACGCGCGCGATCTGCTGGGCACCCTGGAGAAGGTCGGCGCGAAGGCGCGGCGGAACACCAGCGCGCGGTTCGCGGCGAAGGCGACGGAGGAACTGCCCGACGGGTCGCGGGTGTTCACGGACGCGCCGCCGGTGCTGCGCAGGGTGCGGGACAAGGAGGCGGCGGCGGTCGCGGCCTCGCTGGGCGCCGGTCCCGGCGGCTATCTGGACTCGCTGCAGCCCGACCGGCATCCGCTGCTGGCCAGGTACGCGATCCACGACGTGGCCTTCAGGATCGTGGGCACCGGCAGCGTCGGCACGCGCTCGTACGTGGTGCTGCTGCTCGATCACCGGGGTGAGCCGCTGGTGCTCCAGGTGAAGGAGGTGCGGCCCTCGGTGCTGCGGCCGTGGCTGGCGGCGGCGGGGTACAAGGTGCCGGAGGTCGCGCACGAGGGGCGCAGGGTGGTGCTCGGCCAGAAGGCGGTGCAGGTCGTCTCGGACATCCTGCTCGGCTGGACGAGCGTGGACGGACGGCCCTTCCAGGTACGGCAGTTCAGGAACCGGAAGGGCAGTGTGGACCCGGCTGAGCTGGCCGCGGACCAGCTCGACGACTACGGGCGGATGACCGGCGCGCTGCTGGCGCGCGCCCATGCGCACTCGGCGGATCCGCGTACGGTCGCCGGGTACTGCGGCAAGAGCGAGGAGCTGGACGGGGCGCTGGCCGCCTTCGCCGTGCGGTACGCGGACCGTACCGAGGAGGACCACGCGGAGCTGGTGCGGGCGGTGCGCTCGGGGCGCATCGCGGCGGAGGAAGGGGTGTGAGCCGCACCCCTTAGGGTTGGCCCGATGAACGCGAATCCGGAAGCGGAGCAGGACCGGCCGGACGGCGGCGGCGCCGGCGAGAAGGCTTCGGGCGCCGCCGGGGGCGAGGGCGTGGACACCGAGCGTCTGGCGGAGGCCGTGCGGGCCGCCGAGCAGGCGCTGATCGAGTTCGAGATCGCGGTGGAGACCTTCCGGGTGGAGGCGGAGAACTTCTCCCGGCTGCACCACCAGCGGCTCGGCCCCATGTACGCGCGGCTCGACGAGCTGGACGCGCAGATCGCCGAGGCGGTCGCGGCGCGCACCGGCGACCCCGAGGACGCGCGCAAGGCCGGTGAGCTGCGCGCTGCGGTGCTGCCGATGCCCGGTGTCGAGGAGCTGTTCCACGGGTGGATGGACTCCGAGGGCATGCCGCCGGAGGCCACCGCGATGCTGAACGACCAGCCGGTGCAGCCCCCGAAGCGGGTGCGCCCCTCCGAGGAGGTCCGCAAGGCGTACCGGGAGCTGGTCCGCAAGGCGCACCCCGACCTGGCGCGGGACGACGCGGAGCGGGAGCGCCGCGAGGAGTTCATGACCCGGGTCAACAGGGCGTACGCGGAGGGGAACGCGGAGTCCCTCGCCCAGCTCGCCGAGGAGTGGGAGGCGGGTCCCCCGCACCCGGCGATGGAGCAGCTCCGCCAGGCCGAGGAGCTGTACGCGCGGCTCGAATGGCTGGCCCAGCGCAAGGAGATGCTGGCGCAGATGGTCTCCGAGCTGGAGGAGAGCGCCATCGGCAAGATGCTGCGGATGGCGCCCGAGGACCCCGACGGGCTGCTCGACGAGATCGCCGAGCAGCTCATCGAGCAGGTGCAGGAGCGCGAGGAGCAGCTCGCGAAGCTGCTGGCGCTGGGCACGCCCGGCGCGGACGGCGCGGAGAAGTGAGCGGCCGCGGTCACGCGGCGGGAAAGGCGAGTCGATGATGTCGTTCGGTCAGGTGCCCCAGGTGGCGGCCGCGGATGTGCCCGCTGACGGGCTGCTGTTGGACGTGCGCGAGGACGACGAGTGGGTGGCGGGCCACGCCGAGGGCGCGCTGCACATTCCGATGAGCGAGTTCGTCGGGCGTTTCGGTGAGCTCACCGAGCGCGCGGGCGAGAGCGAGCGCGTGTACGTGGTGTGCCGGGTCGGCGGCAGGTCGGCCCAGGTCGCGCAGTACCTGATCCAGCAGGGCGTGGACGCGGTCAACGTCGACGGCGGCATGCAGGCGTGGGAGGGCGCGGGACGCCCGCTGACGGCGGACGGCACGGACGTCCCGTACGTGGCGTAACGCCGACTCCCCCGCTGCTCAGGCCGGCTGCCGGGCCGCGAGCAGGTCGCCGAGCGCCTCCTCGTGTGCGCCCGCCGGGCCCAGGGACAGCTCCAGGTGCTTGGCCCACGCGTGGAAGCGGTGCAGCGCGTAGTCGGTGTCGGCGCCGAATCCGCCGTGCAGGTGCTGGGCGGTCTGCACCACGCGCCGCACCCCTTCGGACGCCCAGATCTTGGCGACCGCCACGTCCACGGGGTCGAGCCGCCAGGCGCCCTGCCACAGGGTCGCCTCCATCGCGCGCAGGTCGGTGTAGCGGTCCGCCGCCTGCACCGCGACCGCCTGGAAGGTGGCCAGCGGGTGCCCGAACTGCTCGCGCCTGCTGGTGTATTCGCCGGTCATGCTCAGCACCTGCTCCCCCAGCCCGAGGGAGAGCGCGCAGGTGCCGACGGTGAGCAGCGCGCGCAGCCGGTCCACGGCACCGGCGTCCCGCAGGAGTTCGCTCTCCGGCACCCGTACGGAGTCGAAGCGCAGCTCCGCGAAGCGCTCGCCCGTCGTGGAGACCTGCTCGGCGAGGCCGACGCCCTCCGCCTTCGGATCGAGCAGCGCGAGCGCGGTCGCGCCCTCGCCGGTGTGCACGGGTACGAGGACGAGGTCGGCGGTCTGCGCCCAGGGGACCAGGGTCTGCACGCCGTCCAGTACGAGGTCGGAGCCGCTGCCCGTGCCGCCGGCCGAGGGCCGTGCGGTGACGGCGAGTTCGGCCGGGTCGTGTCCGGTGCGCCCGTGTGCCGCGGCGGTCACGGCCAGCTCGCCGCGTACGAGGGGCGGGAGGTGCGCCGCGCGCTGCTCCTCGGTCCCGTACTCCTGGAGCACCAGGGCGGCTGCGCCCGTCTCCAGCAGGGGTACGCGGGCGAGCACCCGGCCCGCCTCGCGCAGCACCAGGCAGAGCGCGACCGTGTCCAGGCCCGAGCCGCCGTGCTCGGGGCCCGCCCACAGGCCGAGCAGGTCGGCGTCGGCCAGCTTGCGCCACAGGGCCCGGTCGAAGTCGCCGGCGACCGGGCCGTGGGTGAGCGCGGGGCTGGGGACGCCGTCCGGC
This sequence comes from Streptomyces odontomachicola, assembly GCF_039605595.1. NCBI lineage: Bacteria > Bacillati > Actinomycetota > Actinomycetes > Kitasatosporales > Streptomycetaceae > Streptomyces > Streptomyces odontomachicola. The sequence continues at coordinate 104,514 of NZ_JBCFOK010000009.1, read as the reverse complement.
GCGGTGTCCGACAGGACGGCGCGCGCCGCCTCGGCGGCCGCCTGCTGTTCCTCGGTGAAGGTGAAGTCCACTGCTCGCCCCTCCGGTTGCCGCGTACCGCGTGCGGTTCCGACATGTCTGACGGGGCGTCAGGTTAGGGCGCGCCGCCGCCGAAGTCCACAGCGCCGTCGGGCTGTACGGGGAGTCGTACGGGAGCCGCACGAGAGTCGTACGGGGAGGCTCAGGCGTCGAAGTCCACCGTGACGGCCGGGGTCACCGGGTGCGACTGGCAGGCCAGCACGTATCCGGCGTCGACCTCCTCGGGCTCCAGCGCGTAGTTGCGGTCCATCCGCACCTCGCCGTCCAGCAGCCGTACCCGGCAGGTGCCGCACACGCCGCCCTTGCACGCGAACGGGGCGTCGGCGCGGTGCCGCAGCACCGTCTCCAGCACCGATTCGCCGTCCTGGACGGGCCAGTTGCCCGAGCGCCCGTCGAGGGTGGCGGTGACGGTCGCCGAGTCCGGGGTGTCCACGGGGGCGCTCGGCTCCCGCGGCAGCTCCTCCGCGTGGAAGATCTCCTGGTGGATGCGGGAGCGGGGGACACCGAGCCCGCGCAGCGCGCGCGAGGCGCCCTCGACCAGACCGAGCGGGCCGCACAGGAACCAGCCGTCCACCGACTCCGGCTCCGGCAGCAGCGCGGGGAGCAGCGCGGACAGCCGCTCCTCGTCGAGCCGGCCTGAGGGCAGGCCGCTCTGCTGCTCCTCCCGCGACAGCGCGGTGACGAGCTGGAAGCGGTCGGGGAAGCGGTCCTTCAGGTCGGCGACCTCGTCCAGGAACATCGTGGAGGCCGCCGTGCGGTCCCCGCGCAGCAGACAGAACCGCGCCTCCGGCTCCCCGAGCAGCAGCGTCGAGGCGATGGACAGCACCGGCGTGATGCCGCTGCCGCCGACCACGGCCGCGTACCGCCCGGCACGCGGCTTCAGCACGAACCTGCCGGTGGGCGGCAGGACTTCGAGCAGGTCGCCCGGCGCCATCTCCTTGACCGCGTACGTGGAGAAGGCACCGCCCTCCACCCGCCTGATGCCGATCCGCAGCCGCGCGGGCTCCGGGCTCGCCGGGTCGCAGAGCGAGTAGGTGCGCCGTACGCCCGCGCCGTCCTCGCCGGGGCGGCGCAGCGCGATGTGCTGGCCGGGCTCGTACCCGTACGCGGCGCGCAGCTCGGGCGGCACGTCGAGGGTGACGGCGACCGCGTCGTCCGTCAGGCGCTCGACCGCGGCGACGCGCAGCGTGTGGAACGTGGGCAGACGGTGTTCAGCGGGGGGTCCCGTGGGGGCCGAACTCACCGGCGCTCACACCTCCTTGAAGTGGTCGAAGGGCTCGCCGCAGGAGGTGCAGCGGCGCAGTGCCTTGCAGGCGGTGGAGGAGAAGCGGCTGAGGAGTTCGGTGCTCGCCGAGCCGCAGTGCGGGCAGCGCACGCCGAGCGCGACCGGCACGGGGCCTGCGTCCTCTCGTGCGCGCGGCGGAGCGATGCCGAACTCCGCGAGCTTGCGGCGGCCCTCGGGCGTGATGTCCTCGGTCGACCAGGGCGGGGTGAGCACGGTGCGCACGGTGACCTCGGCGGCGCCGCGTTCGCGCAGGGCCCGCTCGATGTCGGTGACCATGGTCTCGATGGCGGGGCAGCCGGTGTAGGTGGGCGTGAGGTCCACCTCCACGCGGCCCGGCGCGGTCTCGCGCACGTCCCGCAGCACGCCGAGCTCGGCCAGCGAGACCGCGGGCAGCTCGGGGTCGGGCACCGCGCCGGCCGCGGCGCGCAGCTCCTCCAGGGCCGGCGCGGTCACCACGACGCCCCCGGGTGGCTGCGGTGCAGGTGCTGCATCTCGGCGAGCATCCGCCCGAAGGACTCGGTGTGCAGGCCCTCCCGCCCGGCGCCCGCCTTCCACGCGCCGTGCCGCGAGCCCTCGGGAACGGTGAGGGTCGCGCGCTCCAGCACGCCGGTGACGGCGGTCAGCCAGCGCGCGTCCATGTCCTGCCACGTGGCGTCTTCGAGGCCGAGGCCGTCCAGCGGGCGGAAGGGCTCGCCGGTGTAGCGCCACAGCGCGTCCACCGCGCGCTGCGCCCGCGCGCGGCTCTCCTCCGTGCCGTCGCCGAGGCGCAGCGTCCAGTGCTCGGCGTGATCGCGGTGGTACGCCACCTCGTGCAGGGCCTTGGTGGCCAGCGGGCCGACCGATGAGGTGGCCGAGGAGTGCTCCAGCGCGGCGAGTTCGCTGTACAGCAGCTCCTGGTACGTGGAGAAGAAGAGCTGGCGCAGCATGGTGTGCGCGAAGTCGCCGTTCGGCTGCTCGGCCAACTGGCAGTTGCGGAAGGCCCGTTCCTCGCGCAGATACGCCAGCTCGTCCTCGGTGCCGTGCTCGCTCAGCCCCGCGTAGAGCGCGCGGGCCTGGCCGAGGAGGTCCAGCGCGATGTTGGCGAGGGCCAGCTCCTCCTCGAGTACGGGGGCGTGGCCCGCCCATTCGGCGAGCCGGTGGGAGAGGACCAGGGCGTCGTCGGCGAGGGCGAGTTCGGGTGCGAGCCCGAGCGCGGTGGTGTCCGTGCTGGTCACAGGTTCTGCACCCCCTCGGGGACCTCGTAGAAGGTGGGATGGCGGTACGGCTTGTCGGCCGCGGGCTCGAAGAAGGGGTCCTTCTCGTCCGGCGAGGAGGCGGTGATCCGCTCGGCCGGTACCACCCAGATCGAGACGCCCTCGGAGCGCCGGGTGTAGAGGTCGCGCGCGTTGCGCAGGGCCATCTCGGCGTCCGGCGCGTGCAGGCTGCCGGCGTGGGTGTGGGAGAGCCCGCGCCTGCTGCGGACGAAGACCTCCCACAGGGGCCAGTCGGTGCGCTCGCTCATCGCCGTTCCTCCGTCCCGTGCCCGGCTCCGGGCCTGTCCCCGTGCTTCGCGGCGTACGCCGCTGCCGCCTCCCGCACCCAGGCGCCCTCCTCGTGGGCGCGCCTGCGCTGGGTCATGCGCTGCTCGTTGCAGGGCCCGTTGCCCTTCAGCACCGCCTGGAACTCGCTCCAGTCGATCTCCCCGAAGTCCCAGTGCCCGCGCTCCTCGTTCCAGGTCAGGTCGGGGTCGGGCAGGGTGAGCCCGAGCGCCTCGGCCTGCGGCACGCAGATGTCGACGAAGCGCTGGCGCAGTTCGTCGTTGGTGTGCCGCTTGATGCGCCAGGCCATCGACTGCGCGCTGTGCGGCGACTCACCGTCGGGCGGGCCGAACATCATGAGCGAGGGCCACCACCAGCGGTCCACCGCGTCCTGCGCCATGGCCTTCTGCTCGTCCGTGCCGCGCGCGAGCTCCAGCAGCAGCTCGTACCCCTGGCGCTGGTGGAAGGACTCCTCCTTGCAGATCCGCACCATGGCCCGCGCGTAGGGGCCGTACGAGCAGCGGCACAGCGGCACCTGGTTGGTGATCGCGGCGCCGTCCACCAGCCAGCCGATGGCTCCGACGTCCGCCCAGGTCAGGGTGGGGTAGTTGAAGATCGAGCTGTACTTCTGGCGGCCCGTGTGCAGCTTGTCCAGGAGCTCGTCGCGGCCCGTGCCCAGGGTCTCGGCCGCGCTGTAGAGATACAGCCCGTGCCCGGCCTCGTCCTGCACCTTGGCGATCAGGATGGCCTTGCGGCGCAGCGAGGGGGCGCGGGTGATCCAGTTCGCCTCCGGCTGCATGCCGATGATCTCGGAGTGCGCGTGCTGGGCGATCTGCCGCACGAGGGAGGCCCGGTACGCGTCCGGCATCCAGTCGCGCGGCTCGATCCGCTCCTCCGCCGCGACCGCCGCGTCGAAGGCCGCCTCCAGGGCCGCCGTGTCCCCCGGTTCTGGCCCGGCCCCGCCGTTCTCCGCCGTGCGCTGCTCCGTCGCCTGCCGCACCGCCGTCATCGCCACCCCTCGCTCCCGATCCCGCGCCGCCACCAACCGACCGATCGTTCGGTTCAATGGTCGGCTGAGCTCCCACGGGGTGTCAAGGCTGGAATAGCCTCAGGGGACACCGGAGCGGACCCGAACACTCTTGGCACACGCGGCCCGCCCCTCACGTACAGCACGAGCGGCACGTACGGCACCGCACGGCGGCGCCCGCGGCGCACGCACACGCAGCGCACGGAGAGCAGGAGGGCATGCAGCCAGAACAGCAAGGGGCGCCGGAGGGGGCGGACGGGGCCGGGGAGGGCCCCGGGATCGTCGCGCTCTCGCTGCCGGCCCGCATCGTCGTGGCGATAGCCGTCGCGGTCGTCACCGTCGTGGTGGCGGTCCACCTCGCGATGGTCTTCCTGCACGTGGCGCCCGAGAACACGGTCACCAAGCAGCACGGAGAGGCCGTACAGGACTACGTACTCCCCGAATTCGAGCAGAACTGGAAGCTGTTCGCGCCCAATCCGCTCCAGCAGAACATCGCCGTGCAGGCCCGCGCGCAGGTCGCCAGGCAGGACGGCACGACCGCGCGCACCGGCTGGTGGGACCTCTCGGCGCAGGACGGCGCGGGGGTGCGGCACAGCCTGGCGCCGAGCCACACGCAGCAGAACGAGCTGCGGCGCGGCTGGGAGTTCTTCAGCAACACCCACGACTCCAAGGGGAAGCCGGTGGGCACGCGCGGAGAGCTGTCCGAGCGGTACATCAAGCGCATCGTGCTGGGCCGCATCGGCGCCGAGACCGCGGGCGGCACGGTGGAGCGCGTCCAGGTGCGCTCGGCGGTCACCCCGGTGGCGCCGCCGCCGTGGAGCGACGAGAAGTACGAGACCAAGACCGAGTACCGGGCACAGCCCTGGTGGCAGGTGTCCAGCGCCGACATACCGGGGGGCGGCAAGTGAACGGGCCGCAGACGAACACGACCGCGACGGCCGCGAAGGCGACCGGGGAACGGCCGGGCAGGGCCGAGCAGTTGAGGGCCTCGGCGGCGAACGGGCTCACCCGCGTCACGAGCGGCGCCCTCGCCCCGTACCAGACCGCCATAGTCCGCATCGGATTCGCCGCGACCTGGCTCTTCTTCCTGCTCCGCGAGTGGCCGCACCGCCAGGAGCTGTACGGGCCCGACGGCCCCTGGTCCTGGGACATGGCCAGGAAGCTGGTGGCGGACAACCACGCGTTCACGGTACTGCTGTGGTCGGACAGCGCGGGCTGGTTCGAGTTCGTCTACGTGCTGGCGATCGCCGCGTCCGTCGCGCTGCTGCTGGGCTGGCGCACCCGTACGGCCTCGGTGCTGTTCATGGTCGGCGTGCTCGGGCTGCAGAACCGCAGCGTCTTCATGGGCGACGGCGGCGACAACGTGATCCACCTGATGTCGATGTATCTGGTGTTCACCCGCTGCGGCCAGGTCTGGTCGCTGGACGCGCGGAGGGAACGGCGCCGCGCGGCCGACCCCGCCGCGAGCCCCGACCCCGGCTCGGGGGACACCACGGGCGTCCTGCTCTGGTCCGTGCTCGGCGCCGTGCTGGTCGGCGCCTCCGCCGTGGGCGCGCTCAGTCTGGGCTGGGCGCTGCTGTTCTGGGCGCTGTGGGCGGTGCACGGCCTGTGGTGGGCGCTGGGCAGGCTCGACCCGTACGGGGAACCCCGCAGGGTCTGCCGGATGCTGGCGAACCTCGCGCACAACGGGGCGCTGCTGGTCATCGTCGTGGAGGTGTGCCTGATCTACGCCACGGCCGGCTGGTACAAGATCCAGGGCTCCCGCTGGCAGGACGGCACCGCCACCTATTACCCGATGCACCTGGACTACTTCTCCCCGTGGCCCGAGCTGACCGGGGGGCTGGCGAGCAGCGGGCTGCTGATCCTGCTGATCACCTACGGCACGGTGATGGTGCAGGTCGCCTTCCCCTTCACACTCTTCAACCGCCGGGTCAAGAACGTCCTGCTGGCCGCGATGATCATGGAGCACCTGTCGATCGCGGTGCTGCTCGGGCTGCCCTTCTTCTCGCTGGCGATGGTCGCGGCCGACGCGGTGTTCCTGCCCACGGGCGCACTGCTGTGGCTGGGCGCCCGCGCCTCGGGCCTGACCGCGCGGCTGCGCTCCCGTACGCCGTCGGCACGCCGCGAGCGCGCGGGCGCGGAGGGCGCCGAGCGCTCCCGTCCGGCCCAGGAGGCCGGCGGTCTGGCGGCCGTAGGCTTGCGGGGTGAGCGAGCGGACCAGGCAGAACGGGCGGAGCGCGGCAGTTCGGCCGACGGGGGATGACGAAGCCCTCGTACGGGGCGGAGACCCCGTACGGGACGGGGAGGCCCTCGTGCGGCGGTGGCGTGAGCACGCGGAGGAGTGCGTGCTGCTGGACGGGTTCCACGCGCTGAAGCACGCGCTGCGGTTCGGGGCGCGGGTGCCGGTCGCGGTGGCCGAGGACCGCGCGGCGGCGCTCGCGCTCGCCGGCGACCTGGCCCCCGACCTGACCGCCGAGCTGGACGGGCTGCTCGGCGAGATCCCCGCCGAGCGGCTGCGCCACCTGGTGCCCAAGCCGCACCCCACCGGGGTGGCCGCGCTGGCCTTTCCGGGCGGGCGCGAGGACCCGCTGCTGGACCGCGCCGCTCCCCTGGTGGTGCTGGACAACCCGCGCCACCTGGGCAACATCGGCGCCGTGGTGCGGCTCGCCGCGGGGGCCGGCGCCGCGGGGGTGCTCACCACGGGGACGGTCGATCCGTGGCATCCCACCGTCGTACGGGCGGGCGCCGGGCTGCACTTCGCGACGGCGGTGCAGCGGCGCGACCCCGGCGACCTGCCCCCCGGGCCGCTCTACGCGCTCGACCCGGAGGGCACCGACCTGCGCGAGACCGGTCCGCTGCCGGACGACGCGCTGCTCGCCTTCGGCTCCGAGCGGCACGGGCTCTCTGCGGGGCTGCGGGAGCGCGCCGACCACCTGGTCGCGCTGCCCATGCAGCCGCAGGTCTCCAGCTACAACCTGGCCACCAGCGTCGCCATGACGCTCTACCACTGGATGGCGCAGCGGCCCCGGTGACCTGCGCTTCCATGCGGTGAGCCCCCGCGCCGGGTGCGGTGCGGGGGCTCACGTACGACGTGGTGCGGTGCGGCTCAGAGGTACGGGCCGCCGGTGCGGGCCTGGCGTGCCTGGGCCTCCTGGTCGCCGCCGCCCTCGGGGTGGCCGCCCTCCTCCGGGAGCACGCCGGGCGGCAGCGCCCTGCGCATCTGCTCAAGCTGCGAGCGTGCGGCCATCTGCTGCGCGAACAGCGCCGTCTGGATGCCGTGGAACAGTCCTTCCAGCCACCCGACCAACTGGGCCTGCGCGATGCGCAGTTCCGCGTCGGTGGGCACGGACTCGTCGGTGAACGGGAGCGAGATCCTCTCCAGCTCCTCGATGAGCTCCGGCGCGAGGCCGTCCTCCAGCTCCTTGATCGAGCTGGTGTGGATCTCCCTGAGGCGGGCCCGGCTCGCCTCGTCCAGCGGGGCGGCCTTCACCTCCTCCAGGAGCTGCTTGATCATGCTGCCGATCCGCATGACCTTCGCCGGCTGTTCGACCATTTCCGTCACGGGGACCTCAGCCTGATCGTCGCCATCACCGTCACCGCCCTTGGCGGTGCCGCCGAGAGCCATGCCGTCGGGGCCGACGACCAGGACCTGCGGGCTCTCCTGCGACCGTTCACTGCTCGGCTGTGTCATACCCACCATTCTGCATCCCCGCGTCCGGTCGCGGGCGGACGAGTCCCACCCGTGACCCCGGGCGGCCGCGCGCGGTCATCCGCGGCGGCCTCGGGTGGTCCCGGCCGTGGCCCCGAGCGGTCATCCGCGGCGGCCCGAGCGGTCACCCGCGGCGGCACGGGCGGTCACCTGCGGCGCAGTCGCAGCGCGAGAAAGGCCAGGCCGAGGCCGATGGAGGCGATGCCCGTGCCGAGCGGCAGTACGGGGAGGAGCTGGCCCCCCGCAGGCTCGGAGGCGACCCCGGTGCCGTTGGAGCTGCCGGGCGAGGGGCTGTCGGAGGCGTAGAGGTTGTGCTTGCCGAAGGTCTGGTCGCCCGCGTGCGGCGGCCGCACCTGCTGCCCCGAGGGCGTGTGCGCGCCGGGCCGCGTGCTCTGCCGCCGCGGCTGCTCCGGGTGCTGGGCCGAGGACGCCTCGGGTGCGGGGCGCCGCGAGGTGTGCGGGTGCGACGGCCTTTTCCCGTACGGGTCCGAGCCGGGGTCCGCGTGCGTGGGGCGGTCACCGTGCTGCGCCGGGGAGTCCGGGGGCCGGGGCGGCGAAGGGGGCACAGGCGCCTGCCCCGTACCGGAGTCCTGGCCGGGCGAGGAGGGCGCGGTCGTCGAGGAGTCGCCGTCGGAGGGGCTGCCGGAGGGTCCTTCGCTGCCCGGCGTCGAGGTGCCGGTGTCGCCTGAGCTGTCCCCCGGCGTGGGGAACGAGGGCTCCGAGGGCGGCTGCGGGAACCCGTCCGTCGCGTCCGGGCCCGAGTCCGATTCCGAGCCAGAGCCCGCGTCGGGGTCCGGCAGGTCGGAGGGGTCGGGCGCCGCGGGGCGCTCCGGTACGGACGGCGTGCCGGGAGGAGACAGCCCGCTGCCGGGCTGCTGCTCCTCCCGCGCCGTGGGCGACCGGTACGCGGGGTACCGGCCGCCGGGTCCAGGGGCCGGGGTGGAGGAGGAGAGGGAGGGAGTACCCCGGCCCGAGGCGCCGGACGAGCTCCCCGGGTCCTGCGACCCGGTGGGGAACGCTCCGGCGGCTTGAGCCGTCAGCGGCGCGGGGAAGAGCACCGCAACGCAGGTCAGCAACGTGATCGCGCTGTTCCTGCGTTGCGGGTGCGCCACGGTGCGACCCTCCCGAGCCGGATCGTCCAACGGTCATCCCAGGCTCACACAGAGCGACGAATCCGGCATTTCGGGAGGGATGTGGCGCCGGGCCCGGGTGGCCCGGGTGGCTCAGGTGGTCAGCAGGATCTTCCCGATGTGGTCCCCCGCGTCGAGCGCGCGGTGCGCCTCCGGCGCCTCGGTCATGGGGAGTTCGCGGTGCACTATGGCGCGTACCCGGCCGTCCTCGACCAGCGGCCACACGTGCTCGCGCACCGCCGCGACGATCGCGGCCTTCTCCGAGGCCGGGCGCCCGCGCAGCGAAGTGGCGGTCACCGCGCCGCGCTTGACCAGCAGCCGGCCCAGGTCGATCTCGCCCTTGCGGCCGCCCTGCATGCCGATGATCGCGAGCCGTCCGTTGGTGGCGAGCGCCCGTACGTTCTGGTCCAGGTACTTGGCGCCCATGATGTCCAGGATCACGTCGGCGCCGTGCCCGTCGGTGGCGTTCTTGATCTCCTCGGCGAAGTCCTGCTCGCGGTAGTTGATCAGGATCTCGGCGCCCAGCTCGCGGCAGCGCTCCAGCTTCTCCGCGCTGCCCGCGGTGACCGCGACCCGCGCGCCGACGGCCTTGGCGAGCTGGATCGCCATGGTGCCGATGCCGCTGGCGCCGCCGTGGATCAACAGGGTCTCGCCGGGGCGGAGATGGGCCACCATGAACACGTTCGACCAGACCGTGCAGACCACCTCGGGCAGCGCCGCCGCCGTACGGACGTCCATGCCCTTGGGAACGGGCAGCAACTGGCCCTGGGGTACGGCTACTTGCTGGGCATACCCTCCGCCGCCCAGCAGCGCGCACACCTCGTCGCCCACGGCCCAGCCGCTGACGCCGGGGCCGAGCGCGCTGATGCGGCCCGAGCACTCCAGGCCCGGGTAGGGCGGATCGCCCTTCGGCGGCGGGTAGTTGCCCTCGCGCTGGTGCAGGTCCGCGCGGTTGACGGCACTGGCCACCACGTCGACGAGGACCTCGCCCTCACCGGGCTCGGGATCCGGCACCTCGTCCCAGACCAGAGCCTCGGGCCCACCGGGTTCGGGAATAGTGATCGCATACATGCGCCCGACGCTACTCCCCGGGCGCGCGGAATCTCCGTACGCGCGGGCCGGTGCTTCACGAGGACGGCGGCGACGCGGCCTGCCGGGCTTCGGCCCGATGCTTTGGCGCGCACTTTTGGCATGCGCAGGGCGGGTAGCGGGAGGAGGCGAGCCAGCCGCCCCCGGGCTGCCCGGCGGTCCGCACTTCGCGCGGCGGCCCCCACGTACGGCCGGAGTCGCGGGACACCCGCAGCGTCATCCGCGACTCGGCGTCCGTCACCGGCCCGGCTTCCGCAGATGAGCGGCGAGCCGCAGCGCCTCGTCGGCGGCCAGGCCGCCCAGCTCGACGTGTCCCCTGTTCGCCACGGGAAAGCCGCCGGTCAAGGAGGGGAAGCAGAAGCCCGCTTCCTTGAGTGCTTCCTGCAGCGCGCGAGCGGCGTCAGCGCCGCTTTGCAGCGCGTCCGCCGCCCGTTCCCTGCGATCTTCTCTCGTCATGAGATCGACGTTATGGGGGCAACTTGCCCTGCTCAATGGCACTTTGAGCGGCCATGGGCCGGAAGTGCCACGGGCTGTCACATGGGTACGCCCACCGCGTCGGCGAGTGTGCGCATCTCCCCCGTGAGCGTGCGGCGCCTGGTGATGATGCGGCTCACGATGTCCCTCGCGTAGCGCTGGTTCGGGAGCCACTGAGGGGATGCGGCGCGGATGCCCGAGAGGATGTCGACGGCCTCTCCGTACTGCCGTGTCCGTGTGTGGGCGTCGGCCACATCGAGCAAGTGGCGGTTGCGGTTGTTCGAGGTGGGGCGCATCCCGTCGGTCGGCACCTTCGCGGCCAGCCTCAGCACTTGGTCGGGGCGGTCGGCGACCATCGCGTTCTCCGTGCGCTTGAGCTTCACGGTGACCGGGCCGAAGGCGAGCAGGAAGTCGTCCTGCGGCGCGAACTCCCGGCCCATGGCGACGGCAGCCGACTGCGCCAGCCGCAGCGCGTCCTCGGCCTCGCCGGGCCGGTTGTCCCGTACGGCAGCGGCGGACAGGCGCAGCAACAGCCAGCCCCACGTGCTCAGTTCCAGCGGCGTGGCTCGGGACATGCGGGGTTCCACCTCGTCGGCCCAGCCGGTGGCCAGCTCGCGGGCCTCGGCCAACTGGCCGCGCCGCAAAAGCAGCCAGCACATCGTGTTGACCGTGGCCGCCCTCTGCAGGCGGTCCGTCGCGTCGTCCAAGGAGCGCTCCAGCGCGGACTCGGCAGCCTCGAACTGGCGCGTCTGCGTCAGCAGCCACCCGGTGAGCTGCAGCAGCCTCATGCGTACGGCCCGGCCTCCCGGATCCGTCTCCGCCAGCACGTCCGCGTCCCGCAGCAGGGGAGGCAGGACCGGGGCCAGCTCCGCGAAGCGGTCACCGGAGAACAGGGGGAGGACCGCGTCGACGGCATCGCGCATGCCCTCCACCGTCGGGGGCTCGCCCAGGTCGTCGCGGCGGAGAGGAGTCCAGAGCGCGGACCGGACCGGCGCCCAACGGTCGGTCGCCGTGTCCTCGGCGGCCTCCTCGGCCGAGGCCGCGACCAGCCGCGTCGTCGGCACACGCAGGGCCACGGCCAGCGCCCGGACGGTCTCCAGGCGTGTGTCCTCCCGCTCCCCCTGTTCCAGCTTGCGGATCAGGGAGAGGGAGACGCCGGACTCGGAGGCCAGCTCACGCTGTGTCATGCCCCGTCGTTTACGAACATCTCGCAGCCGTGCACCAACGTCGGCACCCATGCGGCCGAGCGTACGCCGCGTACCCCGGAGTCGAGGGGCGTTGGCTACTCCGGCCGCCGCCCCCCGCGCCCCTCCGCGGGCCCGCCGCGTCGGCCCTCCGCGGGGCCCATTGCGGTGGGGGCTCCCGGGGTGCGCTCGCCGCCCGGGTGGGGGGCCGGGGAGCGGTGGATCACCACGATGCGGTCGGTCGGTTGGAGGGGGTCGGCCGCGGGGTCGTCGTAGCCGAGGAGGCGGTGGCCGCGTACGACCGTGACCACCAGGTCCTTGATCTCGCGCGGGGAGCGGCCCGCCTCCTGCCGGGTCACGGGGCGCTCGTTCAGGCTGAGGCCGCTGCCCTGCTGGATCAGGTCCTCCATCACGGAGCTGGCGTTGGGGCTCAGGACGGAGAGACCGAGCAGACGGCCTGCCGCGCTCGCGCTGGTGATCACGGAGTCGGCGCCGGACTGCCGGAGCAGATGCGCGTTCTCCTCCTCGCGCACCGCGACCACGATCTTGAGGCGGGCGTTGAGCTGACGTGCCGTCAGGGTGACCAGTACGGCGGTGTCGTCCCGCTGCGTGGCGATCACGATCTGCTTGGCCCGCCGCGCCTCGGCCCGCGCCAGCACCTCGCTGCGCGTCGCGTCGCCGAGCACGCCCGCGTACCCCTCCTCGGTCGCCGCCTTCACCACATGGTGGTTGGGGTCGATGATCACGATCTGGTCGCGGGCCACGCCGGTCGACAGCAGCGTCTGGGCGGCCGAGCGCCCCTTCGTGCCGAAGCCGACGACGACGGTGTGGTCGCGCAACTTGGACCTCCAGCGGTTCTGGCGCCACTGCTCGCGGGTGCGGTCGGTGAGGGCCTCGAGCGTGGTGCCGATGAGGATGATCAGGAAGATGACCCGGAGCGGGGTGATCAGCAGGATGTTGACCATCCGCGCCGCGTCGGTGACCGGGGCGATGTCGCCGTAGCCGGTCGTGGAGAGGGTCACCGTCGTGTAGTAGACGCAGTCCAGGAACGAGACGTGCCCGTCCGCGTTGTCGTGGTAGTCCGCACGGTCCATCCACACCAGGAACACCGTCAGCCACAGCACGGCGAAGGCCGCCAGCAGCCTCCGCACCACCTGGCGCATCGGCCCCACTTCGGGGCGGGGAAGGACGATCTGGTGCTGCTCGTTCACGCCGCCTCCCTCACCACGGAAGGGTCAACAGCGGTACACCGGCGCCGCTTCGGGCGCCTCCCGGGGGAATGGCGGCGAGATGGCCGGCGGTCGCGATGCCGCGGAGCATGGCGGGTCCGTTGTAGTGCAGGGGATGGGCAAGAGACTCCGCGGGAGCGTACGTGACCGGCACGAGACGCGTGTCACGGGGGTGACCGTGCACCTCGGAGGAGAGCGGCACGCACGGGTCCTGCGCCGGGCCCTGGTCGGAGAGCGTGCGCAGCAGCGGTTCGGCGAGGGTGACGAGCCCCGACAGCGCGGCCAGCGGATTGCCGGGCAGCCCCACCAGGTGCGCGCCTTCCGGGAGACGGGCCAGCAGCATGGGGTGTCCCGGCCGCACCTGTACGCCGTCGACCAGCAGCCGCGCGCCGATCCGCTCCAGGGTGGGGTGCAGGTGGTCGACGGGGCCCGAGGCGGTGCCGCCCGTGGTCACCACGAGGTCGGCGCGTGTGGTGGATACCGCCTCGTGCAGCGCCTCGGCGTCGTCCCCGAGCCGCCGGGTGACCAGCACCTCTGCGCCGAGCGCGGTCAGCCACGGGCCGATCATCGGGCCGAGCGCGTCCCTGATCCTGCCGTCCTTGGGCAGCCCGCGGTGCAGCAACTCGTCGCCGAGTACCAGGACTTCGGCGCGGGGCCTGCGTACCAGCGCCAGCTCGTCGTACCCGGCGGCCGCCGCGAGGCCCAGCACCGCCGGCGTGACCCGGGTGCCGGGCGGCAGCAGCCGGTCGCTGCTGCGGCACTCCTGGCCGCGCGGGCGGATGTCGGTGCCGGGCTGCGGCGGGTGGGCCGTACGCAGCCGGGCGCCGTCCAGCTCCGCGTACTCCGAGCGCAGCACCGCGCTGGTGCCGGGCGGCACACGGGCGCCGGTGGCGATCCGTACGGCGTGACCGTCCTGCAGCGGGCGCGGCTCGGAGCGGTCGCCCGCGAGGATGCCGTGCTCCGAGGCGTCCTCCGCCACCTGCCAGGGCCCGGGCCCTGAGACGGCCCAGCCGTCCATGGCCGAGGTGTCGAAGGAGGGCAGGTCGGTGAGCGCGGCGAGCGGTTCGGCGAGGGTGTGCTGGAGCGCCTTGTCGAGGGGGAGGGTCACCGGGTCGAGGCCGCGCCCCGTACGGGAGGCGAGCAGCCGCGCCTCGGGCCAGGGGAGCGCGCGGGGGTGGGCGTGCGCGTGTGCCTTGGCCTGCGGCTGGGGCTGGGCTTGGGCTTGGGCGGGGGACGGCTGGTGGGTGTGCGCCGAGCCCTGGTCCGGTACGGAGTGCGGCGCGGGGTCCGGCTGCGGGCTCTGCTGGGCTCCCGGTCGCGGGCCGGGTTGCGGGCTCGGTTGCCCGGGAGACCCGCCCGCCTGGCTGAGGCCGATGACCGGGCCGAACTCCTCGTCGGTGTAGGGCTCCTGGTCGTACGGCTCCTCGTCGTACAGCTCCCGGGGGCTCTTCCGTCGGGAAGCCTCGCGCTCGGGCTCCTTCCCGGGCTCCTTGCCGGGGCCGCCGGCGGCCGATTCCGCGGTGGTACGGGGCTTGTCCCCGGTACGCGGCGTGCTCTCGGTGAACAGCCCCTCGGGGAAGGTCGGTTCGGACCCCGAGGGGCTGCCGTCCTCGGGGGCGCGGCGCCGCGCGTCCTCCTCGGTCCAGGGGTCGGTCCACGGATCGGCCCAGGGCCCTGCCCACGGCGCGGGCTCCGGGGGTTCGGGACGCCGGGGCTCCGCGCGTACGTCCAGGCGCTGGGTCTCCTGCGCGTCCGGGGAGGGGCCGGCGCCGGACGCGGGGCCGGGGCCTGCGCGGCGCTTGTCCGTTCCGTCGCCGTGGGCGTTGGCCAGTGCGATGGCCTCGTCGAGCTCGTCCGCGCCGCTCATCGTCCTGAGTCCGTGCCCTTTCCCTCGTCGCCGCGGGGTGCCGCGCCATCACCCGGCCCCTCGCCCTCGGCGCCCTCGGCCGCCCAGCGTTCGGCCAGCCGGGCGGCGATCCGGGCGCACTCGGCGACGTCCTCGGGCGAGCCGCCTCTGCGGGCCGCCGCGTAACCGGCGAGGAAGGTGGTCAGCGGGGCTGCGGGCCTGGCGACGCCGTGCGCGGCGTCGCGGGCCAGGTCGAGGAGTGCGGCCGTGTCGAACTCGAGGTCCTCGATCCCGAGCTCGGCCTTCACTGCGGCGGTCCATTCGTCCAGCACGGTGCCATGCTCCCTGATCCTTGCCCGCGCGGCGGCGATGTCGTCCCAGGTGTCGCAGTCGAGCGCGGCAGACGGGCCCGCACCGGCGCCGGGGGCGCCGACGGTGATGCGCCGCAGTCTCAGCTCCGGCAGCAGCAGCCGCAAGGGAAGACCGCCGAGCGAGCCGTACTCGGTCCGCAGCAGCGCCAGTTCACGGCGCAGCGCCTCGGCCCCGTACGCGGCGACCAGCGGCTGGTCCCGGCCCTGGGCATCGCACAGCACCGCACCCTCGAAGCCGTCCGCCGAAGAGTCCTCGGACCCCGCACCGTCGCGCTCAGCCCCCAGCAGCTCCCGCACCGTCCCCGTACCGAGAAAGGGCAGGTCGGCGGAGAGGACCAGCACGGTGTCCGCGGTGGTCCCGCGCAGCCCCGCGT
Source organism: Streptomyces odontomachicola (assembly GCF_039605595.1). NCBI lineage: Bacteria > Bacillati > Actinomycetota > Actinomycetes > Kitasatosporales > Streptomycetaceae > Streptomyces > Streptomyces odontomachicola. The sequence continues at coordinate 89,201 of NZ_JBCFOK010000009.1, read as the reverse complement.
CGAGCGCGGCGAGCGGGCCGCCGCCCGGCGGGTCCTCGCGCACCCACTCGACGGGCCGGTACGCAGGGCGGCGCGGCCCCACGACCACGGTGCGCGCCGCACCCGCGCACGCCGACAGCACGCGGTCGAGCAGCGTGCGCCCGCCGACCGTCACGGCGGGCTTGTCGGCGCCGCCCAGACGACGCGCGCCGCCGCCCGCGAGGACGACGGCGTCGTAGTCGTACGGTTCGTGGCCGCACGGTTCGTGGTCGTACGGGTGCTCTGGTGTCTCCCTCACACCTCAGAGCGTACGGAGCAGCAGCGCGGGCTGTTCCACGCAGTCCGCGACGTAGCGGAGGAAGCCGCCCGCCGTGCCGCCGTCGCACACCCTGTGGTCGAAGGTGAGGGAGAGCTGGACGACCTGGCGCAGGGCCAGTTCGCCCTGGTGGGCCCAGGGCTTCGGGGTGATGCGGCCGACCCCGAGCATGGCCGCCTCGGGGTGGTTGACCAGCGGCGTCGAACCGTCCACCCCGAACACCCCGTAGTTGTTCAGCGTGAACGTCCCGCCCGACAGGTCGCCCGGGGTGAGCGCGCCCTCGCGGGCCGCGCCGGTGATCCGGGCGATCTCCTCGCCGAGCTGCTCGGTGCTGCGCGCGTGCGCGTCCCGCACGACGGGGACCACCAGACCGCGCTCGGTCTGCGCCGCGAACCCGAGGTGTACGGAGGACAGCCGGACCACCTCGCCGCGCTCGGTGTCCACGGTCGAGTTCAGCTCGGGGAAGCGGGCGAGGCCCGCGACCGCGATGCGCGCGAGCAGTGCGAGCAGCGGGACGCGCGTGCGCCCGCCCGCGTTCATGGCCTCGCGCGCGGCCAGCAGTTCGGTCGCGTCCGCGTCCACCCAGCAGGTCGCGGCGGGGATCTCGGTGTGCGCGCGGGTCAGCTTGGCGGCTGTGGCGCCGCGGATGCCGGTGAGGGGTGTACGGGTCTCGGCCGGGGCCTCCGTGCGCGGGGCCGCCGCCGTACGGGAAGCCGCCGTTTCCCGCGCCGCGCGCTCCACATCGGCGCGCACGATGAGCCCCTCGGGCCCGCTGCCGGTCAACTCCCGCAGGTCGACGCCCTGTTCGCGGGCGAGGCGCCGTACGAGGGGCGAGATCACCGGAACGGGGCCGGGGCCGGGGCCGGGACCGGTCGCGGTGCCGTTCGCGGGCCGTGCGGGCCGTGCGGGCTCGGCCGGCTGCGCGGGTGCCGCGCGGCGCCCCGTACGGCGTCGCCGCCGGGGAGTGTCCTGCGTCCCGTACCCGACCAGCACGTTCCCGGACCCGGAACTCTCCTGCTCGGGCTCGTCGGCGTCCGCGCCCCCGGAGTCCGAGGCCCCGGAGTCCGAGGCCCCCTCCGACCCCGCGACCGTCAGCAGCGCGGCGCCCACCGGGAGCTCCGCGCCCTCCTCCGCCGCGTGCGAGGTGACCACGCCCGCGTACGGGCACGGCACCTCGACCAGGGCCTTCGCGGTCTCGACCTCCACCACCGGCTGGTCCACGGCGACCACGTCGCCGACGTCCACCATCCAGCGCACGATCGTGGCCTCGGTCAGCCCCTCGCCCAGGTCGGGCAGGGCGAATTCCCGTACCTCAGCCATCAGTCCCCGTCCCCCTCGGCAGGCTCGACATAGGTGCTCTCCCACTGGAGCCGGTCCACCGCGTCCAGCACCCGGTCCACGCCCGGCAGGTGGTGCCGCTCCAGCATCGGCGGCGGGTACGGGATGTCGAAGCCCGCCACCCGCAGCACCGGCGCCTCCAGGTGGTGGAAGCAGCGCTCGGTGATCCGCGCGGCGATCTCGCCGCCGGGTCCTGCGAAGCCGGGTGACTCGTGCACCACGGCGGCCCGGCCCGTACGCCGTACCGAGGCCGCCACGGTCTCCTCGTCCAGCGGGACCAGCGAGCGCAGGTCCACGACCTCCAGCGAGATCCCGTCCTCGGCCGCCGCCTCGGCAGCCTCCAGGCAGACCGGCAGCGCGGGCCCGTAGGTGATCAGGGTGGCGTCGGTGCCCCGGCGGCGTACGACCGCGCGGCCGATCTCCGGCACGGCCTCCGGCTCGTCGAGGGAGAAGTCGGCCTTCCCCCAGTACAGCCGCTTGGGCTCCAGGAAGACGACCGGGTCGTCGCTGGCCACGGCCTGCCGCAGCAGCCCGTACGCGTCGGCCACCGTCGCCGGGGTCACGACGTGCAGCCCCGGCGTCGCCATGTAGTACGCCTCGGAGGAGTCGCTGTGGTGCTCGACGCCGCCGATGCCGCCGCCGTACGGGATCCGCACCGTGAGCGGCATCGGCAGGGCGCCGCGCGTCCTGTTGCGCATCCGCGAGACGTGCGAGACGAGCTGCTCGAACGAGGGGTAGGCGAAGGCGTCGAACTGCATCTCCACCACGGGCCGCAGCCCGTACATCGCCATCCCCACCGCGCTGCCGAGGATGCCCGCCTCCGCGAGCGGCGTGTCCGTGCACCGCTCCTCGCCGAACTCCGCCGTCAGCCCGTCGGTGATCCGGAAGACCCCGCCCAGCGCGCCGACGTCCTCGCCCATCAGGTGCACCGTGGGGTCGTCGGCCATGGCGTCGCGCAGCGCCCTGTTGAGCGCCTGCGCCATGCTCACCGGTTTGCGGCCTTCGGCCTCGGGCCGCCGCCGCTCCACAGCCGTGCTCACGCGCGCTCCCCCTCTTCCGCCGCGGGCCGCTCCTCTTCCGCCGCCAGCTCGTCGCGCAACTGCCGCTCCTGCTCGCGCAGTTGCTGCGTCGGCCGCGCGTAGACGTGCGAGAACAGGTCGCCGGGGTCCAGCTCCGCGTCGCGGTTCATCCGCTCCCGCAGGTCCGCGGCCAGCTCCTCGGCCCGCTCCCCCGCCTCCTTCACGCCCGCGTCGTCCAGCAGCCCGAGGCCGCGCAGCTCGCGCTCCATCAGCAGCACGGGGTCGTGCTCGCGCCAGGCGGTGACCTCGTCCTCGGTGCGGTAGCGGGTGGCGTCGTCGGCGTTGGTGTGCGCCTCCACCCGGTAGGTGACCGCCTCGACCAGCGTCGGACCGCCCCCGCTCCTGGCCCGCCGCACGGCCTCGGCCAGCACGTCGTGCACCGCCGGCGCGTCGTTGCCGTCCACCAGGCGGCCCGGCATCCCGTAGCCGACGGCCTTGTGCGCGAGGGAGGGCGCGGAGGTCTGCTTCGCGAGCGGTACGGATATCGCGAAGCCGTTGTTCTGCACGAGGAACACCACCGGGGCCTGCCACACGGCGGCGAAGTTCAGCGCCTCGTGGAAGTCGCCCTCGCTGGAGCCCCCGTCGCCGACCAGCGCCAGCGCCACCGCGTCGTCGCCGCGCAGCCGCGCCGCGTGCGCCAGCCCCACGGCGTGCGGGAGCTGGGTCGCCAGCGGGGTGCACAGCGGGGCCACCCTCGCCGCGCGCGGGTCGTAGCCGGAGTGCCAGTCGCCGCGCAGCAGCGAGAGCACCTGTACGGGGTCGAGCCCGCGCGCCACGGCGGCCAGCGTGTCCCGGTAGCTGGGGAACAGCCAGTCCTGCTCCTCCAGCACCAGGCCCGCCGCGACCTGGCACGCCTCCTGGCCCGTGGAGGAGGGGTACACCGCGAGCCTGCCCTGCCGGGTCAGCGCGGTGGCCTGCTCGTTGTAGCGGCGGCCGCGCACCAGCCAGCCGTGCAGCTCCCGCAGCAGCGGGGCGCCGGGCTCCCGCGCCAGGTCGGCGCCGGTGCCCAGCAGCCTGTACGGCTCGCGGTCGGGCAGCAGCGGGGCGGGGTCGTGGCGCGGGCGCCAGGCCGGGGGCGGCGCGACCCGCCGGTCGCCGGGCTGCTCCAGGACCGTCATGTCCAGCACCTCCTCGTGCGGGAATGCGTCAGTCGGCGGGGTACGGGTGGCCCGCTCGCCGCCCGTGATCCCCTACCGATTGTTCGGTCGCCAGCACATTTTGACTACAGGGGTCGGGCGCCTGTGGACAATTGGTTCCGGGATGCGTTCGATGGCAGCAGGACGTCCACGGAGGGGAGGCCGCAGGGGATGGCGGAGGAACAGATGGCCGGAGGGGCGCAGTCCCGGCCGCCCGCCCGTCCGCTCGACTCGGTCGACAGGGACATCCTGCGGCTGCTCCGCTCGGACGGCAGGGCGTCGATACGCTCGGTGGCCGAGCAGGTCCATGTGTCCCGCGCCAACGCGTACGCGCGCATCAACCGGCTCATCGAGGACGGCGTGATCCGCGGCTTCGGCGCCCGCATCGACCAGGAACGCGCTGGTCACGGGGCGTCCGCGTACATCACGCTGAAGATCGTCCAGGACTCCTGGCGCACAGTGCGCGAGGAGCTGCGGCAGCTCCCCGGCGCGACACACCTGGCCTTGGTGAGCGGCGACTTCGACGTCCTGCTGTTGGTCCACACCCCCGACAACAGGGCGTTGCGTGACCTGGTCCTGACCAGGATCCAGTCCATCCCAGAGGTGCTGAGCACCCGCACACTGCTGGTCTTCGAGGAAACCGACTTGGAACCGGAGATTTGAGGGCTTCGCCCTCGGCTCACCGCAAACCCCTTGTCCGCCGCAGCGGTACGCGAGCCGAGCGGGTCTGACCGGCGGTTCGTGCGCGGCCCGCGCTGTCACCGCCGACGGCTGCCGAGGCCGGTCGCCCGCCGCTGCGGCGGAGGACCTTTCAGGTCCGCAGGCCCGCGAAAGCCGTCCGCACCACGGCCTCCGCCACCTCCTCGCTCGCCGCGTGGCCGTCACGCCCCGCGCGAGCGGGCCTGTACCACTCCACGATGGAGTTGATCATGCCGAACAGGAGGCGGGTCGCCAGGCGGACGTCGACGTCCTGGCGGAGGTCTCCGTCGGCCGCCGCCTCCTTCAGGAGCGCGGCCACCCGCTGGTCGAACTCCCGCCGGCGCGCCATCGCCCAGCGCTCGGTCTCCGTGTTGCCCCGCACCCGCAGCAGCAGGGTCACATAGGGCAGCTCGGCCATCAGCACCTCGGCGGTCCGGCGCGTGACGTATTCCAGCCGCGCTATGGCACGCCCCTCCCGCGCCCCGGGCTCCTCCAACGTGGCGAACAGGCCGTCCAGCGCCCGCGTTATCGCGCGCCCGAGGAGCTCCTCCTTGCCGCGTACGTGGTGGTAGATGGAGGACTTGGAGATGCCCGCCGCCTTGGACAGGTGCTCCATCGAGGTGCCGTCGTAGCCGCGCTCGTTGAACACCCGCACCGCGACCGTCAGCAGTGAGTCCGGCGTGTAGGTGTCGCGCTTGTGGGTGTCCCTGTTCGCTGGCATGGCAGCAAGTCTAGGAGTCCCCTTGTCCCGACCGATCGTTCGGTAGCAGTATCTGGTGCCGAGGAAGTCCGCAGGAAGTCCGCAGGAAGTCCAGCCGAGGCACTCCCAGAGCCGCCGAGACCCCACCGAGGAGTTGGTCGTCGTGACCGCCGGAAGCAGCAGCACCGCTCAGCTCACCGAGAAGCACCGCCCCACCCTCGACCGCGCCCTGGAGGCGATCCGCACCCGGGAGTTCTGGACCCCGCACCCCGAGCACCCCAAGGCGTACGGCGAGAACGGCACGCTGAGCGCCGAGGAGGGCCAGGCCGCCTTCGACGCGCTGCGCGGCACCCGCTTCGAGCTGCCGGGACAGCCCGGCACTGACGGCTGGGCCGCCACCGAGGTCTCCCCGTACGGCCTGGACATGGGCATCGAGTACCCGCGCCCCGACGCCGACGCGCTCCTCCCCGCGATGCGCGCGGCCCTCCCCGCCTGGCGCGCGGCGGGCCCCGAGGTACGCGCCGCCGTCTGCCTGGAGATCCTCGCCCGCATCAGCGCCCGCACGCACGAGATGGCGCACGCGGTCATGCACACCAGCGGCCAGGCGTTCATGATGGCGTTCCAGGCGGGCGGCCCGCACGCGCAGGACCGCGGCATGGAGGCGGTGGCCTACGCGTACGCCGAGCAGACCCGCGTACCCGCGAAGGCGCGCTGGGAGAAGCCGCAGGGCAAGCGCGAACCGCTGGTGCTGGAGAAGGAGTTCACCGCGGCGGGGCGCGGGATCGCGCTGCTGGTCGGCTGCAACACGTTCCCCACCTGGAACGGCTACCCGGGCCTCTTCGCCTCCCTCGCCACCGGCAACGCGGTGCTGGTCAAGCCGCACCCGCGCGCGGTGCTGCCGCTGGCGCTGACCGTGCGCGCCGCGCGCGAGGTGCTGGCCGAGGCCGGGTTCGACCCCAACCTCGTGGCGCTGGCGGCCGAGCAGGACGGCGAGGGCATCGCCAAGGAGCTGGCCACCCGGCCCGAGGTCCGGATCATCGACTTCACCGGCTCGACCGCGTTCGGCGACTGGCTGGAGAACAACGCGCCGCAGGCCCGCGTCTACACCGAGAAGGCGGGCGTGAACACCGCCGTCATCGACTCCACCGACGACTACAAGGGGATGCTCGGCAACCTCGCCTTCTCCCTCTCCCTCTACAGCGGCCAGATGTGCACCACCCCGCAGAACCTCCTGATCCCGCGCGGCGGCATCGAGACCGACGCCGGGCACAAGTCGTACGAGGACGTGGTGAACGACCTCGCGGGCGCGGTGGACAAGCTCCTCGGCGACGACGCGCGGGCCAACGCGCTGCTCGGCGCGATCGTCAGCGACCGGGTGCTGGAGCGCCTGGAGTCGGCGCGCTCGTTCGGCGAGGTCGCCCTCGCCTCACGGGAGATCGCCAACCCGGACTTCCCCGGCGCCACGGTCCGCACCCCGGTGATCGTCCGGCTGGACGCGGCCAAGCCGGAGAGCGAGGCGGTGTGCCTCGCCGAGTGCTTCGGGCCGGTCTCCTTCGCCGTGGCCGTCGACGACACGGCGGCCGCCGCCGAGCTGCTGCGCCGCACCGTGCGCGAGAAGGGCGCCATGACGGTCTGTGCCTGGACCACCTCGCCCGAGGTCGAGCGGCTGGTCGAGGACGTCTGCCTGGACGAGAGCGCGCAGCTCTCGCTGAATCTGACCGGCGGGGTGTACGTGAACCAGACCGCGGGCTTCTCCGACTTCCACGGCTCGGGCGGCAACCCCGCGGCGAACGCGGCCCTGTGCGACCCCGCCTTCGTCGCCGACCGCTTCCGCACGATCGAGGTGCGCCGCCCGGTGAAGTGACGGGAGCGCGGACATGACGACGGCCCCCGGAGCGCACGCTCCGGGGGCCGTTCCCTGCCGTCTGCTGCTGTCTACCGCTGCGCGCGGCTCACTGCTCCGGCCTGCCGGTGGAGACCGTCAGGTCGATGGAGTCTTTCTTGGGGTTGAACTCGTCCGCGGTGTCCGGGCTCTGCTCCAGCACCATGTTCTTGCCCCAGACGTTCTCGTCCTCCCTGGTGATCTCGCCGACCTTCCACCCGGCGGCGCTGATGCACTTCTTCACGGAGGCGAGGTTCTTGTAGGTGAGCTCGGGCACCATCACCTTCGACTTGTCGTCGTACACCGGCGTCGCGTCGGTGCACTCGTCGGTGTCGATGGTCTTGCTCTTGTCCTCGGGCTTGAACTTGCCCTTGCCTGCCTCGCCCGCGTCGTCGTCCCTCGGCTGCGCCTGCTTGGCGCCGCCGCCCGCCTGGGTCGGGCCGGCGCCGCCCGCGTTGAGGACGATCCCCAGCACGACCAGCACCACCAGCACGGCCGCAGCGGCGGAGACGACGATCACGACGACGTTCTTGCCGCCGCCGCCACGTCCGCCGCCCCCGCCCCCGGCGCCCGGGGTCACGGTCGGAGGCGGCGGCGTGTGCTGGCCGACGGCCGGCTGGTACGGGGAGGCGGGCGCGGGCGTCGGATAGCCGCCGGGGCCAGGGGGCGGAGTCGAGGGCCCGAAGCCCCCGAACTGGCCCTGCTGGTACGGCTGCTGCACGCCCTGCGGCGGCGGGGTGCCCTGGCCGGCGACCGGCGGGAAGACCGCCTGGCCCACGCCCGCGCCGCTGTTGGCCGCGGGCGGGCCGCCCACGATGGAGGGCGCGGCGCCGGAGCCGCCGGCCCGCGCGCACTCCTCGTGCATCGTCTCGGCGCTGGGGAAGCGCTCGTTGGGGTTCTTCCGCAGGGCCCGCGCCACCAGCGCGTCGGCGGCCGGCGGCAGCGCCTGGTTGATCGCCGAGGGCGCCGGCGCCTCCTCCTGCACATGCGCGTACGCGATGGCTAGCGGGGAGTCGGCGTCGAAGGGCAGCCGCCCGGTGAGCAGTTCGAAGAGCAGGATGCCGACCGAGTACAGGTCGGAGCGGGCGTCCACGCCGCGGCCCAGCGCCTGCTCGGGCGAGAGGTACTGCGGCGTGCCCACGACCATGCCGGTCTGCGTCATGGAGGTGACGCCGGACTGCATGGCGCGCGCGATGCCGAAGTCCATCACCTTGACCACGCCGCGCTTGGTCACCATGACGTTGCCGGGCTTGATGTCCCGGTGGACCAGGCCCATCTCGTGGCTGACCTCGAGCGCGGCCAGCACGTCACCGGTGATCTTCAGCGCCTTCTCGGTGGGCATCGCGCCGTACTGCGCGATGTCCTCGTCGAGCACGTTGCGCAGCGGCTTGCCCTCGACGTACTCCATGACGATGTAGGGGACCATCGCCCCGTCGATCTCGTCCTCGCCGGAGTCGAAGACCGAGACGATGTTGGTGTGGGTGAGCTTCGCCACCGACTGCGCCTCGCGGCGGAAGCGCTCGCGGAAGGACTGTTCGCGGCCCAGCTCGGTGTGGAGCGTCTTGACCGCGACCTGGCGGTCCAGCACGGAGTCGTACGCGAGGTAGACGGAGGCCATGCCGCCGGCACCGAGAAGGCTCTGCAACTGGAACCTGCCGCCGATGGTGCGCCCCAGATACTGCGCGGCTGCCTGTCCGCCGTCGTCGCTCATCCTTGACTGCTCCCCCTCGGCGGCGGTGCCCCCGTGCAAGTTGCTTGTGCTGATTTACGGCTGCGGGGACCAGGCGTTTTCTCCGAAGGGCCCCGTTCACCACCGGGCCTCAGTCGGCCCAGTGGTCCCATGCTGGCCCAAGTCTGCCGAAGGGCGGTGACACGTCAAGCTCGTTGCCCGTTCCGTAACCGGATGCCCATCCTGTGCGCACAGACGTGCGCGCGGGCGGCGCGGGGGCGGTGCCGGGGCGCCGCGGGTGGGGCGGGCGCGCGGTGCGGGCGCGGTGGGCGCGCCGCGCAGGATCGGCGCGGGGCCCGTGGAGCGCCCACGGAGAGCGAACTTGCCATCGGGTCCGCGCGGGCGCTTGGATGGCTCCTCCGTCCCCATCCATGTACCTCTCCCGAGCCTGTAGCCTCCACTACGGGGATCGCTCTGATAAAGGGAACGCGGCGTCCCCGTGAGCATCTCCCCGGCGAGACGCGGGGGAGGACGTCCCGCGCACCGCGCGGACCGAATCGACGGCGAGGACTGATGGCACAGACGCAGGCCGCCGGGGGCCCTCCGGACCCCGACGAGACGGGCGGCTCCATGCCCGATTCGCCGGAGCTGTGGGGTAACAACGGCCTGGTCGGCGACGGCCGGTACCGGCTTACCCGGCGGCTCGGGCGCGGCGGCATGGCAGAGGTCTTCGGCGCCGAGGACCTGCGGCTGGGCCGCACGGTCGCGGTGAAGCTGCTCCGCTCCGACCTCGCCGAGGACCCGGTCTCCAAGGCCCGCTTCACCCGCGAGGCACAGTCCGTCGCCGGGCTCAACCACCACTCCGTCGTCGCGGTCTACGACTCCGGCGAGGAGATGATCGGCGGCAACATCACGCCGTACATCGTGATGGAGCTGGTCGAGGGCCGCACGATCCGCGAGCTGCTGCTGAACGCGGAGTCGCCGCCCGCCGACCAGGCGCTGATCATCGTGTCCGGCGTCCTGGAGGCGCTGGCCTACAGCCACCAGCACGGCATCGTGCACCGGGACATCAAGCCGGCCAACGTCATCATCACCAACACCGGCGCGGTGAAGGTGATGGACTTCGGCATCGCCCGCGCGCTGCACGGCGCGTCCAACACCATGACGCAGACCGGCATGGTGATGGGCACCCCGCAGTATCTGTCGCCCGAGCAGGCCCTCGGCAAGACCGTGGACACCCGCTCCGACCTGTACGCCACGGGCTGCCTGCTGTACGAACTCCTCACCCTGCGCCCGCCGTTCACCGGCGAGACCCCGCTCTCCGTGGTCTACCAGCACGTGCAGGACGACCCGGTGCTGCCCTCGGAGATGTCGCCCGAGGTGCCGCCGGAGCTCGACGGCCTGGTGATGCGCTCGCTCGCCAAGGACCCCGACGACCGCTTCCAGTCCGCCGAGGAGATGCGCGGCCTGACGCAGTACGCGCTGCGGATGCTCCACGAGCAGGGCGGCCACACCGGCGGCATGTGGAACACCGGCCCGGCCGCCGGCCACGCGAGCGCCACCACCCCGGCCATGGGCGTGCCCGGCGCGCAGCAGCACCCCACGCACAGCGACACCTCGCAGCTCGGTCCGCCGCTGCTGATGGGCGCTCCGCGGGACGACGACGGCGGCTTCGAGACCGGCTCGCACCGCGGCGGTGGCGGTGGGCGCAAGGGCCTCAAGTACGCGCTGATCGCGTTCCTCGCGGTGATCGCCATCGCGGCCGGCGTCTTCATCGCGGTGAACAGCAGCGGCGGCGGCGACAAGCCCCCGGCCAAGCCCTCGCCGTCCAGCTCCTCGCCGAAGGACGAGAAGACGTCCGAGGAGCCGACGCCGACGCCGACCGAGCACGACGGCACCAGCACCGGCGACACGGGCAACTACCCGACGGACGAGCCGACCAACGAGCCGACTCGCCAGCCCACGAACCAGCCGACGGATCAGCCGACCGACCAGCCCACGGATCAGCCGACCGACCAGCCGACCGACCAGCCGACCGACCAGCCGACTGACGAGCCGACCGACCAGCCCACGGACCAGCCGACCGACCAGCCGACCGACACCGGCGGCAACAACGGCGGCCCGACCGACGGCGGCACCGACAGCGGCCAGACCGCGGGCGCCGACGGCGGCGCCGGCCCGCTCGGCTAGCACGCGGCCGGCACTCGGCAAGCGTTCGGCGAGTACTCGGCGAGCACTCGGCGAGCAAGGAGTACGCGGCCCGGCGCCGCCTCCGCCCCGTACCCGTAACAGCCTCTCTCCGGGGGGCTGTTACGGGTCTTTTACGCAGGGTCGCCCGCATCCTCTACGATGCCGCCCGTGCAGCCCTCGCACCCTCCGCTCCCCGCGCACACCCTGCGCACGCTCGTCGACCGGTACGCCGCCGGACAGCCGCTGTCCTGCCGCCCCGTCGCACAGGGCCTGCTCAACCGCGGGTACCAACTGGCCACCACCCGCGGCCGGTTCTTCCTGAAGCACCACCTGGACGGGGAACCCGAGGCCATCGGCCGCCAGCACCACGCGACGGCCAGGCTCGCCGCGCACGGGCTGCCCGTGGTGCCGCCCGTGCCGGACGCGGAGGGCGGCACCGTCACCGTGCTCGGCGGCGACTGCTTCGCGCTGCACCCCTGGATCGACGGGCGGCACCGGCACGGCTGCGAGCTGAGCCGCACCCAGTCGCGGCGGCTCGGCGCGCTGCTGGGCCGTGTGCACACCCAGCTCGCCCGGGTCATACCGGCGGAGCCGGCGCCGCCCCACCCCAGCGCCGACCCGGAGGACTCCTACGAGGTCATCGGGGAGCTCCTCGCGCGGGTGCGGGCGCGCTCGGCGCCGGACGCCTTCGACGAGCTCGCCGAGCGGCGGCTCGTGGAGCGCCGCGCGCTGCTGCGCCGCTGCGCCGGGCAGCGCCCGCCGGAGGGCGGCGAGCCGGTGGCGGGCTGGGTGCACGGCGACTTCCACCCGCTCAACCTGCTGTATGGGGAGGACGCGCCGGACGGCAGCGGCGCGGGTGAGGGGCGCGACCCGGTGGCCATCGTCGACTGGGACAGGCTCGGCGTGCAGCCGCGCGCCGAGGAGGCGGTGCGCGCCGCGGTCATCTTCTTCCTGCGCCCCGACGGCACGCTGGACCTGCGCCGGGTGCGGGCGTACGCGCGGGCCTACCGCGAAGCGGCCGGTGCGGACGCCGGGGAACTGGGTGCGGCGGTGCACCGCGTGTGGTGGGAGCGCCTGAACGACTTCTGGATGCTCCGCTGGCGCTACCAGCTCAGCGACCCCAGGGCCGACCCCCTGTTCCCCCCGGCGGCGGCCCTGGTCCAGTGGTGGACGACGCATTACGACCCGGTACGCAACGCGTTCGCGGACTGAGAGCGAGCCGAAAACCCCAGGTGGCACCCCGTACGGCGGCGACCCGGTTTCTCAGGAGCCCGAGCCCTCCTGCGGGTGCCCCGCCTGCATGCGGGCCACATATGCCGCCGCCTGGGAGCGGCGTTCCATTCCCAGTTTGGAGAGCAGGCTGGAGACGTAATTCTTGATCGTCTTTTCGGCGAGGTGCAGGCGCTCGCCGATCGCGCGGTTGGTCAGGCCCTCGCCGATCAGGTCGAGGATCCTGCGCTCCTGCTCGGTGAGCGAGGCGAGGCGCTCGTCCTGCTGCGTGCGGCCGCCGTGCCGCAGCCGCTCCAGCACCCGCTGGGTGGCCACCGGGTCCAGCAGCGACTTGCCGGCCGCCACATCCCGTACCGCGGTCAGCAGCTCCTGGCCGCGGATCGCCTTGAGCACATAGCCGGAGGCCCCGGCCATGATCGCGTCGAAGAGCGCCTCGTCGTCGGAGAACGAGGTGAGCATCAGACACCTGATCCCCTCGTCGCGCGAACGGACCTCGCGGCAGACCTCCACCCCGCTCCCGTCCGGCAGCCGCACATCGAGCACGGCCACATCGGGCCTGGTCGCGGGGATGCGGGAGAGCGCGTCCGCGGCCGTACCGGCCTCACCCACCACCTCGATGTCCGATTCCATGGACAGCATGTCGTGGACGCCGCGACGGACCACCTCATGGTCGTCGAGGAGGAATACCCTGATTTTTCCGTCTTCGCGCACGCGCTCAGTCTCACATACGGGCCTCCGCGCTGCGCCTCAGTGCGCCTCGCAACCCTTCCCGCACTCGTATGCCGCGGGATAACGTGCGGATGTCCGCGGACCGTGCGATCCCGTGACCAGTGATGTCCCCGATCGGGACGAGTTGTTTGGATTTCCGAGTTCTTTATTGGATATCCGAACAAAGTTGCAGGTCACGGCGGCTTCGTGCGTGTATGGAGTTCTGGGCTTGGCTCCCGCGGGCCATCGGGAAAAGGGACATCAGTCACCGCTCGATTCCGTCCGCGCCGCACCCACCCCGTGCGCCGTACGGGATAGGGCGAGCCTCCCCTCGCCTTCCGGGTGGGGACCCCAGGCCGCCGGCGACCCCGGGGGCCGGACAGACAGAGGAGCAGAAGTGACCGTGGAGAGCACTGCCGCCCGCGACGCGGCGCGCGGCGGCGGCACCGGGAAGAAGCGCGCAGCCGGCAAACCGGCGGCCGCCAAGGGCACCGCCGCAAAGGGCACCACCGCTTCGAGCAAGACCCGCAGCACCCGTAACACCCGCGCCGCCTCCGGGAAGGCCGCCTCCGGGAAGAACGCGGCGCGCTCCAGCCGGCCCGCTGCGGAGGGCACGGGCCAGGACGGCGCCGACCTCGTACAGCTCCTGACCCCCGAGGGGGAGCGGGTCGAGCACCCGGACTACTCGCTGGACATCTCCGCAGAAGAGCTCCGCGGCCTGTACCGGGACATGGTCCTCACCCGCCGCTTCGACGCCGAGGCGACCTCACTGCAGCGCCAGGGCGAACTGGGTCTGTGGGCCTCGCTGCTGGGCCAGGAGGCCGCGCAGATCGGCAGCGGCCGCGCGCTGCGCGACGACGACTACGTCTTCCCCACCTACCGTGAGCACGGCGTGGCCTGGTGCCGCGGCGTCGACCCGACGAACCTGCTCGGCATGTTCCGCGGCGTGAACCACGGCGGCTGGGACCCGAACACCAACAACTTCCACCTGTACACGATCGTCATCGGCTCGCAGACCCTGCACGCCACCGGCTACGCGATGGGCGTGGCCAAGGACGGCGCGGACTCCGCGGTGATCGCGTACTTCGGTGACGGCGCCTCCAGCCAGGGCGATGTGAACGAGTCCTTCACCTTCGCCTCGGTCTACAACGCGCCGGTGGTCTTCTTCTGCCAGAACAACCAGTGGGCGATCTCCGAGTCCGTCGAGAAGCAGTCCCGCGTCCCGCTCTACCAGCGCGCCGCGGGCTTCGGCTTCCCCGGCGTGCGCGTGGACGGCAACGACGTGCTGGCCTGCCTCGCGGTGACCCGCGCGGCAGTTGAGCGCGCGCGCACCGGCGAGGGCCCGATGCTGATCGAGGCGTACACCTACCGCATGGGCGCGCACACCACCTCCGACGACCCCACGCGGTACCGGGAGGACGCGGAGCGCGAGTCCTGGGAGGCCAAGGACCCGATCCTGCGGCTGCGCACCCACCTGGAGAAGGAGGGGCTCGCGGACGCCGCCTTCTTCGACGAACTGGAGGCGGAGAGCGAGGAGATGGGCAAGCACGTGCGCGAGTCCATCCGCACCATGCCCAACCCGGACACCATGGCCATGTTCGAGAACGTCTACGCGGACGGGCACGCGCTGGTGGACGAGGAGCGCGCGCAGTTCGCCGAGTACCAAGCGTCCTTCGCCGACACCGAGGAGGGCCGCTGAGATGGCGACCGCCACAGCGCCCGCGTCGGGCGCACCGCAGACCGTGCAGAAGCTTCCGCTGGCCAAGGGCCTGAACGAGGCGCTGCGTTCGGCCCTGGAGAGCGACCCCAAGGTCCTCATCATGGGCGAGGACGTCGGCAAGCTCGGCGGCGTCTTCCGGATCACCGACGGGCTGCTCAAGGACTTCGGCGAGGAGCGGGTCATCGACACCCCGCTGGCCGAGTCGGGCATCGTGGGCACCGCGATCGGGCTCGCGCTGCGCGGCTACCGGCCCGTGGTGGAGATCCAGTTCGACGGCTTCGTCTTCCCCGCGTACGACCAGATCGTCACCCAGCTCGCCAAGATGCACGCGCGGGCGCTCGGCAAGATCAAGCTGCCGATCGTGATCCGCATTCCGTACGCGGGCGGCATCGGCGCCGTGGAGCACCACAGCGAGTCGCCCGAGGCGCTGTTCGCGCACGTCGCGGGCCTCAAGTGCGTGTCTCCTTCCAATGCTTCGGACGCGTACTGGATGATGCGCCAGGCCATCGAGTGCGACGACCCGGTCATCTTCTTCGAGCCCAAGCGGCGCTACTGGGACAAGGCCGAGGTCGACACGTCGGCCGTGCCCGCCCCGCTGCACCAGGCGCAGACCGTGCGCGAGGGCACCGACCTCACGCTCGCCGCGTACGGGCCGATGGTGAAGACCTGCATGGAGGTTGCCGCGGCGGCCGAGGAGGAGGGCAACTCGCTGGAGGTCGTGGACCTCCGCTCGATGTCCCCGATCGACTTCGACACGGTCCAGCGTTCGGTCGAGAAGACCCGCAGGCTGGTCGTGGTGCACGAGGCACCGGTCTTCCTGGGAACGGGTTCGGAGATCGCCGCGCGGATCACCGAGCGGTGTTTCTACCATCTGGAGGCGCCCGTACTGCGCGTCGGAGCCTTCCACGCGCCGTATCCGCCGGCCCGGCTGGAGGACGAGTACCTGCCGGGTCTCGACCGGGTGCTCGATGCCGTCGACCGCGCGCTGGCGTACTGAGGGAGAGCCGTGACGATGACCGAGAGCGCGAGTGGGACGACCGGAATCCGTGAGTTCAAGATGCCCGACGTGGGCGAGGGACTGACGGAGGCGGAGATCCTCAAGTGGTACGTCGGGCCCGGTGACACCGTGACCGACGGACAGGTCGTGTGCGAGGTGGAGACGGCGAAGGCGGCCGTCGAGCTGCCGATCCCGTTCGACGGCACGGTGCACGAGCTGCGCTTCGACGAGGGTACGACCGTGGATGTCGGCACGCCGATCATCGCGGTGAACACGGGTTCCGCCTCCGGCGAGGGGGCCGACGGACCTGTGGAGACTCCCGCTGCCGAGGAGACCCCCGCCGAGGAGGGCGCCTCCGAGGGCCGCCAGCCCGTGCTGGTCGGGTACGGGGTCTCGCAGAGCTCCACGAAGCGGCGGCCGCGCAAGCCCCGTGGGGGTGACCAGCAGCCCGCGCCGCAGGTGGGTTCGCAGGCCGGCGCGCCCGCTCAGGAGGGCACTTCGGCGGGCACGGGCGCGGCGCCCGGGCTCAACGGGCACTCGGCGCAGACCACCGCGCAGCCCGCCGCCGGTGCTGCGGGCGCCCCCGCCGGAGCCCCCGTACGCCCCCTCGCGAAGCCCCCCGTACGCAAGCTGGCGAAGGACCTCGGCGTGGACCTCGCCTCGGTCACGCCGACCGGCGAGGGCGGGATCGTGACCCGCGAGGACGTGACGGCCGCCGCGGCGCCGCCGCAGCCCGCGCAGGTCGCGGAGCCCGAGCAGCCCGTCGAGGCGGAGCCCGCGCCGGCGGCTGCCGAGTCGCCGCTCGCGCGGCACCAGCGCGAGGGCGAGACGCGCACGCCGATCCGCGGGGTGCGCAAGGCCACCGCGCAGGCGATGGTCAACAGCGCCTTCACCGCGCCGCACGTCACCGAGTTCGTGACGGTGGACGTGACCCGCACCATGAAGCTCGTCCAGGACCTCAAGCAGGACCCGGACATGGCGGGCGTGCGGGTCAACCCGCTGCTGCTGGTGGCCAAGGCGTTCCTGGTGGCCATCCGGCGCAACCCGGAGGTCAACTCCGCCTGGGACGAGGCCAATCAGGAGATCGTCCGCAAGGACTACGTGAACCTCGGCATCGCCGCGGCCACGCCCCGCGGACTGGTCGTCCCGAACATCAAGGAGGCCCAGGCCAAGACCCTGCCCGAACTGGCATCCGCACTGGGTGAGTTGGTCACCACCGCCCGCGAGGGCAAGACCAGCCCGGCCGCGATGCAGGGCGGCACGGTGACCATCACCAACGTCGGGGTCTTCGGCGTGGACACCGGCACGCCGATCCTCAACCCCGGGGAGTCCGCGATCCTCGCCTTCGGGCAGGTGCGCGAGCAGCCCTGGGTGCACAAGGGCAAGGTGAAGCCGCGCCAGGTCACCACCCTCGCGCTCTCCTTCGACCACCGGCTGGTCGACGGTGAGCTGGGCTCGAAGGTGCTGGCCGACGTCGCCGCCGTACTGGAGCGCCCGAAGCGGCTGATGACCTGGACGTAAGCGACACAGCGCGCAGAAGTCCCGGGGAGCCCCGTCCGCGATGCGGAACGGGGCTCCCTTTTGCGTGCGTGTTGTATCTAAGGTGTGCACATGCCTGTCGCGTCCGCCGCTCCGGCCACCCCGCCCTCGTCCCCCTCTCCCAAGCAGCCGCCCGCCGCCGAACGCGTCTACGCACACGTCAAAGAGGGGGTGCTGGAGCGGCGTTACGAGGGCGGAAGCCTGCTGACCGAGGGCGAGCTCGCGGAGGCCGTGGGCGTCTCGCGCACCCCCGTACGCGAGGCGCTGCTGCGCCTGGAGGCCGAGGGCCTGCTGCGGCTCTACCCCAAGAAGGGCGCCCTGGTGCTGCCGGTCTCCGCGCAGGAGATCACCGATGTGGTGGAGACCCGCCTGCTGGTCGAGGAGCACGCCGTACGCAAGTGCACCCCGCCGTCGAACGCGCTGATCACGCGCCTGGAAGAGCTCCTGGACGAGCAGCGGGCGCACGCGGAGGCGGGCGACCTGGCGGCGCTCGCCGGGGCCGACCGCTGCTTCCACGCCGAGATCGTGAAGGCCACCGGCAACGAGATCCTCACCCGGCTGTACGACCAGCTCAGGGACCGGCAGCTACGGATGGGCGTCGCGGTGATGCACGCGCTGCCCGACCGGGTCACCAAGAACATCACCGAGCACGCCGAGATCCTGGCCGCGCTGCGGGCCGGCGACGCGGAGGCCGCTGCGGACGCCGTGCGCGGGCACGTCGGCCGGGTGCGAAGTCTGGTGCAGGGTGATGAGCGGTGAGCGTCGCCGATTCCGCGGGGTCGTCGGGGTCCGGATCTCCCCGCGGCATACCCGGTCCCGGGCCCGGACCCGTCGACCCGCCGGGCGGTGCCCGTGCGGTCGCCGTCTGGGGCCTGGGCGTCGCCGTCTACTTCATCGCGATCACCTACCGCACCAGCCTCGGCGTCGCGGGCCTGGACGCCGCGCACCGCTTCGACATCAACGCCTCGGCGCTCTCCACCTTCTCCATACTCCAACTCCTCGTGTACGCGGGGATGCAGATACCCGTCGGCCTGCTGGTGGACAAGTGGGGCACCAAGAAGGTGCTGCTGCTGGGCGTCGTGCTGTTCACGGTGGGCCAGTTCGGCTTCGCGCTGTCCTCCTCGTACGCGGCGGCGCTGGCCTGCCGTGCGCTGCTGGGGTGCGGGGACGCGATGACGTTCATCAGCGTGCTGCGGCTGGGCTCGCGGTGGTTCCCCGCGCGGCGCGGGCCGCTGGTGGCGCAGATCGCCGCGCTGATCGGGATGGCAGGGAACCTGGTCACCACGCTCGTACTGGCCCGCCTGCTCGACGAGTTCGGCTGGCTGCCGACCTTCGCCGGGAGCGCGCTGGGCGGCGTGCTGATCTTCGTGCTGAGCGCCCTCTTCCTGCGCGATCAGCCGAAGGGGTACGCGGTGTCCACGGCGCCGCCTGTGGTGGGGCGGGGGTACGTACGCCGCCAGATCGCCGAGACATGGCGTGAGCCCGGCACCCGGCTCGGCATGTGGGTGCACTTCACGACGCAGTTCCCGGCGATGGTGTTCCTGCTGCTGTGGGGCATGCCGTTCCTGGTGCAGGCGCAGGGGATGCGGCGCGAGGAGGCGGGCGAACTCCTCACCCTCGTCGTGCTGTCCAACATGGCGGTGGGCCTCGTGTACGGGCAGGTGATCGCCCGGCACCACGCGGCGCGCACGCCGATCGCGCTGGGCACGGTGGGGGTGACGGCGGCGGCGTGGGCCTCCGTCCTGGCGTGGCCGGGCCAGGCGCCCGGCTGGCTCCTGGTCGTGCTGTGCACGGTCCTGGGCGCCTGCGGCCCCGCCTCCATGATCGGCTTCGACTTCGCCCGTCCGGCGAATCCGCCCGAGCGGCAGGGGACGGCGTCCGGCATCGTGAACATGGGGGGCTTCACGGCGTCCATGACCACGCTGCTGGCGGTGGGTGTGTTGCTGGACCTCACCGCGGACGACTTCCGCATCGCCTTCGCGAGCATCTTCGTCCTGGAGGCGGTGGGCGTGACCCAGATCCTCCGCCTGCGGGGGCGGGCGGTCCGCCGCGAGCGCGAGCGGGTGGTGGCGAGCAGGGTGGAGGCGGTCCACGTCCCGGCGTGAAGCACCCCTTCGGCCAGAAGCTATGCGAACCAGAAGCTATGCGAGGGGCCGGGCAGGGCGGGCGCGTGTGGGGTGTTCCGGGACTGTCATGGAAATCCTGGTGCTGTAACAGAAAGGCCAGGAAACTGTTCTCGTTGCAGGGGGCACTGATAGTTTTCTCTCGGGTGCCGGGGGAAGAAAGCGGATTCGCTTTCCGTCTCGAGTGGACTGGGCACCCCTGACCGATGTAATTCATGGCTCGGCGTGAACTCGCACG
This sequence comes from Streptomyces odontomachicola, assembly GCF_039605595.1. NCBI lineage: Bacteria > Bacillati > Actinomycetota > Actinomycetes > Kitasatosporales > Streptomycetaceae > Streptomyces > Streptomyces odontomachicola. The sequence continues at coordinate 69,658 of NZ_JBCFOK010000009.1, read as the reverse complement.
AGTCGTACATGATTGAGGCAAAATGCGTAACAGGTTCGTGAAGGCAGCAGTTGTCATGGCCTCGCTCGCGGCGATCACCGGCGCCACCGCGGCGACGGCGCAGGCGGCGGACGAGTACCGCGGCCTCCCCAGCCACAAGGCATGCATGGACAAGGGCAACAAGCTGACGGACAACGGCCACAAGGCCGGCTTCATGTGCACCGAGCAGAAGGACGGCTGGCTGCTCGAAGTCGGCAACGACTGACATAGCTCGCAATGAGCGCTTCCAGGCCGAATTTTCCGGGTCGCATTAAGGCGTCGCATTAAGGCGTCGCATTAAGGCGTCGCATTAAGGCGTCGCATTGAGGCGTCGTATGGCGGCGGCCTTTGTGGCGGAATTGAGAGCGGCCCTGAAGGGCGGCTTTGAAGTAGCTTCACGCCAGAGCGGATATGTTCCCCGGGTCTTCGTGGAGGCCCGGGGAACATGTTTTCATCTAGGCCGTTACCTGCTCAGGGCGTGACGGCGAAATTGTTGAGGATCGCCGTGGCCAGCGGGGCGTCGCCCTCGATCTTCACGCGATCCGCGACCGCATCGACCCGCACGCGCCCACAGGCCAGCCGCACATAGGTCTCCCAATCCAGGGACAGGGTCACCGCGGGCCCGAGCGAGGGGCTGCCGTCGACGGACCCCCGCCCCTCCCCGTCAACCCGCACGGTCCGCAGGAACTCCACCGGACCGCTCACATCCACGACCACCGCCGAATTGGCCGGCGCGGCCGCCTCCTTGGCCACCACCTTCGGCAACCCGGCGATCAGCACGTCCCGTGCGACGTACGCGCCCGCCGAATCCAGATTGCCCGGCTTGCCCAGAGCCCGGCGTATGTCCTGCTCGTGCACCCACACATCGAAGGCCCGGAGCTGCAGCAGCTGCTCCAGCGTGATCTTTTCCTTGCCCGGCAGGACGTGCGGAACCGCGTCCTGCGGCCCCCGCTTCTCGTTCCGCAGCTGCCGCGAGCGGCGGATGACCGTGTACTCCAGCTCGCTCGTCATCTCGGGCCCCGTGTGGTGCCGGCGGACGTCCACCTGCACCTCCATGTGCCGGCTGCGGTCGTCGACGACGTGGTACAGGTCGCGGGGCAGGCTGTGTATCGGGCGGGGATCGCCGAGCAGTTCGCACTCGATGCCGATGATGTGCGAGACGACATCCCGTACGGACCATCCCGTGCAAGCGGTCGGCCGGTTCCACTCGCCCTCGGCAAGCGGCGTCACCAGCGCGGATATCGCTTCGATGGACTCGGTCCAGGCGTCGATGTAGGGCTGCAGGCTTGGGTGGTCGGTCACGGGACCCCTCGGGCGTTACGGACGTTCGCGGACTGAGTGCTCTCAAGTTACGCTGCGTGCGGGCACCCCGGCAGTGCTTTTGAGTGACGATGCTAGGGGGCGTTGACGGTTCCGATTATCCCTCGCTCGCCCCGCGCGCCGACAGGCGCGGTGCCGCCCACCGCACGCCCCGCACCCCAAATCCGGGCATTCCGCTAGACCTTGGCGATCCCCGCCCCACTGCGTACGGCTACCGCGTACCGACCCCGAACGCGAGGCTCGGCACGAGGAGTCCCAGCGCGCCCCACAGCATCCACCGCCGCACGTGCCATGGAGCGCTGCGCGGCGTGACCCCGGACAACGCCCACTTCATCCGTCGCGTCCGCTCCCCGTACGCCCCGAAGACCCGGGGATTGATCCCGGTCACGAGCACGGACACCCCCACGGCCCCAACCGCGAGCCCCACGCTCGGAGTCATGCCGTCCCAGGGCGCAACGCGAGGTGGTCGTCCCGGCATTGAGCCCGTACGCATGCTGGGTACGTCGTGGTATCGGCGCGGCACCTCGTACTGGCTCCGGCGGGCCTGGGTCGTGGTGTTTCTGCTGGCCATGACGTGTCTGGTGGGCGCGATGACGGTGGGCATCGCCATGGGCGCGATCGGAAGCGGGCTGCCCGCGTGGGCTGTCGTCCCCGTGGTGGTGTTGCTGGGCGCGGCGAGCAGTTGGCATTCCGCTTCGGCGTGGACGGGAGAGGGCGGCCGGACGTCGCCCCGGGGGCGGTTCGGGGGCACCGTCGGGTACGCGATGTCCGGGCTGGGCGGCGTGGGGGCGGTGGTCATGGTGGTGTGCGTACCGATCGCGTTCGGGCTCTTTCCCGTACTGCTGTGGCAGTGGTGCCGGCCGCTGGCTCCCGGCGAGTGGGAGGCGCGGCGGCGGAGTGAGCTGCTGCGTTGCTGAGGGTGAGTTCCACGCCGTGTGCCCATGTCGGGCCCGGCGGGTCCTGGCCCAGTGCGGCGAGGGCCAGCTCGCGGCGGCGCATGCGTTGTTCGTGGGCGACGAGGTAGGGGCGTACGAGGGGGGAGTCCTCGCCGCGGAGGGGTTCGCTGTGTTTCGGGCGGCTGAACGCGGGTGGTGGGGCGGCCGGCTCCGGTGCTGCGGTTCGTGGCCGCCGGGTCAGGAGGTTGCGGAGCCACTTCATCGCGGTGCCCGCCCTCGCAGTACGGAGGCCAGGCGTCGCGCGGTCTCGCGGTTGCAGCGGCCCAGCGCGACCAGGGGGTCCGGCGTCTGCTGCGCGTACGAGATGAGGTCGATCCCGAGCGAGGGGAGCGTGAGGCCCACGGCGTGGAGGGCCGCGCGCAGTTCGTCGACTGCGCGCTGGGTGTCCGCGACAGGGTCCGCATATACGTGTTCGTCCGTCATACGGACACCGTTGTGGAGCAGTGCCTAATCTGGGAGTGACTGAGGGTGTACAAATCCGGGTTGTGGGTCCTGTACACCCCTTGTACACGGAGGCGGTGCGCCCATGTCCGAAGCGAACGGCGAACTACCAGCGAACTTTCGGTACTTGGGCAACCAGTTCCGGCTGTGGCGCGAGGACGTGGGCATAGGCCGGGAAACCGCGGCTGAGGCGGTCGGCTACTCGCTCGACACCTTGAAGTCGGTCGAAACGGGCCGCCGCAAGTGCCCTCCGGCGATGGCCGAGCGGGGCGACGAACTGTTCGGTGCGAACGGCAAGTTGAAGGCGGGGTTGCTGTATCAGGAGCCGCAGAAGTTCGCGCCGAAAGCGCAGGACTTCATCGCTCTGGAGCAGCAGGCCAGTTGCCTCTGGACGTACGAGAGCTCACACGTACCGGGCCTGCTGCAGACAGAGGAGTACGCGCGGGCGCTGATCGAGGACCACTGCCCGCCGCTGGACAACAAGACTGTGGAACAGCGTGTCACGGCGCGGATTGAGCGGCAGGCGTTGTTGTCCCAGGATGCCGCGCCGCTAGCGGAGTACAGCTGTGTACTTTCAGAGGCGGTGCTCCGTGTACCCGTAGGTGGTCGGGACACGTATCGGCGTCAGTTGCAGCGCCTGCTCGAGGTGGGTCAGCAACGTAACGTCTCAGTCCAGGTATTGCCCTTCGACCGAGTAACTGCGGCTGCGATGACCGGGCCTATGGTGGTGTTGGAGACCAGGAGCCAGGAGCTCTACGGGTACATGGAAGTCCACATGGTCAGCAGCCTCACTTCGGATCCGGCAGACACCAATACGCTGCTGCGCCGCTATGGCAAGATCCGCATGCAGGCCCTCAGCGCGGAGGGGTCTGCGCGGCTCATCGAGCAGATGGTGGGAGAGCTATGAGCGAGCGACTTGAGTGGTTCAAGTCCAGCCACAGCGACAGCGAGGGTGGCAACTGCGTTGAAGTGGCGGGGTGTGCGGGGGCGCCCACCGTTCACATCCGGGACTCGAAGCGCCCCGACACTGTGCCGCACCTGTGCGTCCCCACCCCCGCGTGGCGCGCCTTCGTCGCGTACGCCTCCGCCCGCACGGCGTAGACGCGACCGCCGCCACGGTGCGCGCAAACCGTGGCGGCCGTCAGGCACGCAGGGGCGCTCAGCCCAAGTCGCCCGTCTTCACGACGGTGTAGGAACCATCAGGCTGCTTCTCGCAGGTGAAGCGGCCGTTGCCGTGGTCGTCGTTCTTGATGGACTGGATGCACGCCTCTTCGGACGGGTAGTGGCCGCCCTCGGCGGACGCGGTGCCCGCGCCGAGGAGGGACAGGCCGGAGGCGGCGACGAGGCCGGCCCCCACGACGGCGGCCTTCTTGCGGAACGAGCTCATGTGTTTCCCCGGTTGTGGTCGTCGAGTCGAGTGGTCAATTCGGTCCGGACCACTGCGAGTCGATCACCGGGGAGCCCCCGCGGCCAAGGGCTGTACCGCCCTATTACCGCCCCGTGACAGCCGTTTCCGCCCGGGAACGCAGGCGAGGAGAGCGCAGGGCGACGGCTCGTACGCCACCCAGCCGGACGCCGCAGACCGGAGCAAGGCCCGGCCGGAGGCGCGAAGCGTCGTAGGGCGGGCCGTCACTCACAAGCCGGGCGCAACCACAAACCCAGACCCCGCCGCGGCGGGAAGCAACCAGAAGCGCACCCGACCGGCGGTCACAACGCAGAGCAACCACACACGCGAACCTCACTCCCGCATGTCCGCCGACCACTTCTCCTCGATCCGCGCCACCCGCCACACCACCATCGCCGCGATCCACGTCGCGAAGAACAGGCCGACGATGACGAACCCGACCGTGTTCAGGTCGAGGCCGGCGATCCAGTCCCAGAACGCGCCGTGCAGCTCCAGCTTCTCGGCGAGCAGGCCCAGGAGCTCGACCGTGCCGATGATCAGGGCCACCGCGACCGAGAGCCCCGTGATCGTGAGGTTGTAGTAGACCTTCCGTACGGGCTTCGAGAACGCCCACCCGTACGCGAAGTTCATGAAGGAACCGTCGATCGTGTCGAGCAGGGACATCCCCGCCGCGAACAGGACGGGGAGGCACAGGATCGCGTACCAGGGGAGGCCGGAGGCCGCGCCCGAGCCGGCCAGGACCAGGAGCGCGATCTCGGTCGCGGTGTCGAAGCCGAGGCCGAAGAGGAGCCCCAGCGGGTACATCTGCCAGGGCTTGGTGATCGACTTCATGACGCGGCCGAGCAGCCGGTTCATGAAGCCGCGGTTGTTGAGCTGCTCCTCGAGCTCGGCCTCGTCGTAGTGCCCGCCGCGCATCTTGCGGAAGACCTTCCAGATCCCGGCCAGGATGAGGAGGTTGAGGATGGCGATGACATAGAGGAAGACGCCGGAGACGGTCGTGCCGATCAGTCCGGTGATCTCGTGCAGGCCCGAGCTGTCGTTCTTGACCGGGCCCGCCAGGCCCTTGATGCCGAGGGACAGGAGCACGGCCAGCGCGAACACGATGCTGCTGTGGCCCAGCGAGAACCAGAAGCCCACCGACAGCGGCCGCTTCTCCTCGGCCATCAGCTTCCGCGTGGTGTTGTCGATCGCCGCGATGTGGTCGGCGTCGAAGGCATGCCGCATGCCGAGCGTGTACGCGGTGACGCCGATGCCGATGCCGAACGTCTGGGTGCCGACGCTGTAGTGCTGCGGGGCCACGATCCACACCAGGGTGCCCCAGCCGATCACGTGCAGGGCCAGGATGAAGGCGCCCATGCCGCCGAGCCGGGTCCACTCCTCGCGGGTGATGGAGCGGCGCATGCGGGAGAGCGCCGAGCCGGAGCCCTCCGCGGTGGTGGATGCGGGGGTTTGCGTATCGGTGCTGGTCATGGCTTCTCTCGCTCCGGCGGGCTTGCGCCGCCACGCTAGAAGTGGGCTGTCCGTACCTGCAATCAACGTGCAGTAAAGGTTCGGACGCCGGAAGCCCATGGATGCCCGGAACGAGGCGTCGGGCGGCGATGCGTACGAAAGCGGCCCCGCCGCCCCCGGTGAAGGGGACGGCGGGGCCGCCGTTCGGAGCGCTGTGTCAGGCGCTCTGTATCAGGCGTAGTGCCAGTGGATCACCATGCTGCCCGGCCCGTCGGGCGTGCACTTGTCGATCACGGTCTTGGCGCCCTGCGCCATGTCGTTTTCCTTCTGGGTCTGCTCGGTGTGGCAGTCCTTCTTGTAGTCGCCCTGCGTCATCGTCTCGTGCTGCTCGGCCGCCTGGGCCCCTCCGACGGCGAGACCGGTGGCGGCCACGACGGTGGCGCCGAGCAGCGCCGCGCGCTTGAACGTGCGCATGTTTCCCCTCTTTTCGCATGTACGCGGAGGGAGCACACCGGAAGGCGCGCTCCCTCCGCATCAGGTCAGAGTGTGTGTGCGAGGGCCCTCGAACACGTGTCACTCCAGCACGCCGCCGCCGCGCACCCCAAGCCGTCAGGGGGCGTTGTTACGCGCCTCTGTCACACCACTGACACGGTGTGACAGATGTTGCCTCCGGGGAATGCGGACACGGGAACGCGCTGTTGGACACGGGTATGGCTGCACACGCGCGCGTACGGGCGCCCGAGCTCACCGGCAAGGGCGGCTGGCTCAACACCGGCGGTAAGGACATCTCCCTCACGGACCTGCGGGGGAAGATCACCGTCCTGGACTTCTGGACCTTCTGCTGCATCAACTGCCTGCACGTCCTGGACGAGCTTCGGGAGCTGGAGGAGCGGCACAGCGACACCGTGGTGATCGTCGGCGTGCACTCCCCGAAGTTCGTGCACGAGGCCGAGCACCAGGCCGTGGTCGACGCCGTCGAGCGCTACGAGGTGCACCACCCCGTGCTCGACGACCCCGAGCTCGCCACCTGGAAGCAGTACGCGGTCCGCGCCTGGCCCACCCTCGTCGTGATCGACCCCGAGGGGTACGTGGTCGCGCAGCACGCGGGCGAGGGCCACGCGCACGCCATCGAGGCGCTGGTCGAGCAGCTCGAGGAGGAGCACGCGGCCAAGGGCACGCTGCACCGCGGCGACGGCCCCTACGTACCCCCCGAGCCGGTCCCCACCGACCTCCGCTTCCCCGGCAAGGCGCTGCGGCTCCCGGCCGGCGGTACCGCGGGCAGCGGCGGAAACCTGCTGGTCACCGACACCACCCGGCACCAGCTCGTCGAGCTGGACGCGGACGGCACGACCGTCGTACGCCGCATCGGGACCGGCGAGCGCGGTGCCCAGGACGGCCCGGCGGAGGCGGCGCGGTTCAGCGAGCCGCAGGGCCTCGCGCTGCTCCCGGACGGCGGGGTCGCCGTGGCCGACACCGTGAACCACCTGCTGCGCCGCTTCGACCCGGCCACGGGCGAGACCACGACCCTGGCCGGCACCGGCGAGCAGTGGTGGCAGGGCTCGCCCGACGCGGGACCCGCGCGCGAGGTCGCGCTGTCCTCGCCGTGGGACCTGGCCTGGTTCGCCGGCCGGCTGTGGATCGCGATGGCCGGTGTGCACCAGCTGTGGACGTACGACCCGGAGACGGGCGAGGTCGCGGCGGCCGCGGGGACCACGAACGAGGGGCTGGTCGACGGACCGGCGGCGGAAGCGTGGTTCGCGCAGCCGTCCGGGCTCTCCGCCTCGGCCGACGGCGAGAGGCTGTGGATCGCCGACTCGGAGACGAGCGCGCTGCGCTGGGTCGAGCGCGAGGGCGACGGCGAGGGCTTCGCCGTCCGTACGGCCGTCGGCACCGGGCTCTTCGACTTCGGGCACCGGGACGGCGACGCGGGTCAGGCCCTGTTCCAGCACCCCTTGGGCGTCACCGCGCTGCCGGACGGCTCGGTCGCGGTGGCCGACACGTACAACCACGCGCTGCGCCGGTACGAGCCCGAGAGCGGCGCCGTCACCACGCTCGCGACCGACCTGCGGGAGCCCTCGGACGCGGTGCTCGCCGAGGACGGCACGTCACAGATCGTCGTTGTGGAGTCCGCGCGGCACCGGCTGACCCGGCTCAAGCTGCCGGAGGAGGCCGTCGAGGTCGAGTCCGTCGCGCACCGCACCCAGCGCGCGGCGACCGAGGTCGCGCCGGGGAAGCTGCGCGTGGACGTGGTCTTCCAGGCGCCCGCGGGCCAGAAGCTGGACGAGCGGTACGGCCCCTCGACCCGCCTCCTGGTCAGCGCCACCCCGCCGGAACTCCTCGCGGACGGCGAGGGGCAGGGCACCGACCTCGCACGAGACGTGACTCTCGCCGACGGCGTCACGGAGGGCGTGCTGCACGTGTCCGCGATGGCCGCGAGCTGCGACGACGACCCCGACAACGAGTACCCGGCCTGCCACGTCCACCAGCAGGACTGGGGCGTCCCTGTGCGCGTGACGGAGGACGGGACGGCCCGGCTGCCGCTGGTGCTGGCGGGCTTGGACGCGTAACGGCCCCAGAGCGGTTACGTGGCTCACGTGTCGCAGCGCCGCAGCGAGGTGTCCTTGAGGTGCTCGGGGCGTACGCGGATGCCGGGCATCCAGGCGTGCCCGTCCTTCCCGCCCTTCCAGCCCACCTTGAACCAGATGCTGCTGTGCCCGCCGTCCTCGCTGGTCACGGTCGTCCCGTTGGAGATGCGGCACAGCGCGCGCAGATGGTCGTCGTGCCACACACGGCCCGCGATGTTGGAGGGCCGGTAGGGCACGTACGGGTCCTTGGCGAGGCCGAGCGCGCACTCGCGGCGGTGGCTCCGCTGGCAGCTCGTCTCCACGTTGTAGACGGTGAGCTGCAGGGTGGGGCCCTCGGCGCCCTTGTCCGAACCGGCGCCGTCGTCCCCGTGGTTGAGGCCGTACACCGTGCCGGCCGCCGCCGCTGCGACGGCGGCCACGCCGAGGGTGGCCAGCAGGACGCGGGAGCGGCGGGGTCGGTGCGTACGGCCCGTACCGCCTGCGCTCTCCGGGGCATTCAGCACGACGGGTTCGGGGGCGGCGGGTTCCTCAACCGGCGCTTGGTCCGCCGCACTCGCCGCACCGGCCTCGTTCGCCGCGTTCGCCCTGTGCAGCAGCCCCACCAGTTCCGGCAGGCGGTCCTCGCCGGTGAAGGACTGCTTGCACCACTGCACCAGCAGCCGTTCGTCCGGCAGGCTCTCGCCGCGCAGATAGCGCGAGAGCGAGGAGCGGCTGGCGGGCAGGCGGCCCTCCAGCGCCTTGAGGCTGTAGCCCAGCTCGCCGTGCATCCGGCGCAGGGCTGTCGCGAAGTCCCGTACCTCGGGGGCGAGATCGTCCGGAAGCGGGCTCAGCGGCTTCCTGCGCGAGGACGCTCGGGAGGGTGCCGCATCGCGGTTCGACTTGTCATGCACAACACTGCATTTCAGCACAGTCGCCGCGGCGCCGTGCGGTCATCGCCGTGAAGTGAAGAAGTCCGCGCACACGGAAGCGGGCCCGCCGCTCCCCCGATGGCGCGGCGGGCCCGCTGGTCCCCTTCTCCTCGTTCCCGGCGTCAGTCCTTGAAGACGACCGGGCGGACCGGCTTGTACTCCGGGTTCTTCAGCCCGTACGTCAGGCTGCGGTGGTCCGTGCCGTGCTCGCCCCGCTGCTCGTAGGCGGTGTACGAGGAGTGCTGCGGGTTGTCCCACTTCTCGAACATCACGACGTGCCGCGTGTTGTTGTCGCCCGCCGCGTCGATGAGCAGGTCACCGGGCTTGAGGTCGTTCAGCGCGATGGGCTTGGTGAACGCGGGGTCGGTCAGGCCCACGGTGTTCGGGCCCGGCGCCTTGAGGCCGAGCGCCATCGCCACGTACCCGGAGCAGTCCTGGCGGTAGCCGTCCTTCCAGCGCGCGGTCTGCGAGTACGGGACCTGCCGGCCGTTGTTGGCGGTGAGCCAGGTCGCCGCGCGCTTGAGCGCCTCGCCGCGGTCGCCGGGCGCGGGCGCCGGCGGCGGGGGCTGCTGGCCGCCGCCCTGCACCGGTACGCCGGGCAGCCGGTCCTCGGGGATGTCGGCGGCGACGACGGTCACATAGCCGTTGACCGGTCCGGTGATGTGCGCCATGAAGGTCGAGCAGGCGTCGCCCTCGCAGACCTTCTTGCCGGTGTCCACCTGGTGATCGGCGACGATCTTGTCCTTGCCGGGCGCTCCGGCGTTGAGCGTGCCCACCTTGGGCGAGTTGGTGTCCGGCGTCTGGTGCACCACCCAGTCGGTGCCCCAGGTCGGGAACTCCGTACCGGCCGCCATCTTCCTGACGCCCTGCGCCGCCTTCTGCTTCCCGGCGTCCGCCTTGGTGTCCCGGCTGGTGACCGTCGACTTGGCCGCCGAGTCCGCCTTCGCGTCGTCGGTGCCCGCCGCGCCGGCCGAGGAGCAGCCGACGAGTCCGGTGATGCCGACCGAGGCGGCGGCGACGGCCGGGAGCACGCGCTTCAGCGCCGTACGTCGGATACGTGAGGTCTGGGTGGTGCGCATGGGACTTCCCCCTGAGGTCCGGCCGACGGGCGTCGGCCTGCGAATGGTGGGGCCGCCCGGCCGGTGCGGCGACCGGCCTCCTCGGCGACGTGAACCATCCTGTGAGCCGGATCAGGGGGTTTCCGGCGCTCCGCCGTCCCATGGGACAAGCCCGTACGTCTCAGGGCTCTGACCTGCTGAGACGTACACATGGGACGCCAACGGCGAGACGTACGGCGGCAGTTGCCGGGACGTGTCGGGACGTACGGACCGTCCCGCGGCACACCCGTACGCGCGCCCGGACGCCCACACGGCTGTGCCCCGCACCATGCGGTGCGGGGCACGGGTGCGCCTCGGCTCGGTGAAGGTCTCCGCTCACTCGATGCGGTGGATCTCCTCCTCCACCTTGGCCGCCGGGGACGGCGGCTGCATGCGGCGGCGCTTGAAGATGCTGATGAAGGAGCACAGTCCGATCGTGCCGACCAGCAGCAGGATCATCCCGACCACGTCGAGGTTGACCGCGCTGGTGTTGAAGTCGACGGCGAACGTGAGGATCGCGCCCACGGCCATCATGCCGATGCAGATGACGATGCCCATCGAATGGCCTCCCCTGCCGGAGTCGCCGGTTGGCTCTGCGGGCCCGTACGGCGCACCGGGTACCCGGCCGGAGGGGAGGCAATCGGCCGCACATCCCCTGCGCCGCGCAACGGCCGGAAGCACGCGCCCACTTGGCACACACCACCGGCGTGCGCCCCGCGGGACCGGCCGTCCGGCTTCTCAGCCGCCCAGGAACGAGGTCAGGCAGTTGGCCAGCAGCCACGGGTCCTCGGCGCCGCACAGCTCGCGCGCGGAGTGCATGGAGAGGATGGCCACGCCGATGTCCACGGTCGTGATGCCGTGCCGCGCCGCGGTGATGGGCCCGATCGTCGTGCCGCACGGCATCGCGTTGTTGGACACGAAGCTCTGCCACGGCACGTCGGCGCGCTCGCAGGCCGCAGCGAACACCGCGCGGCCCGGGCCGTCTGTGGCGTACCGCTGGTTGACGTTCACCTTCAGGATCGGGCCGCCGTTGGGCATCGGGTGGTGCCCGGGGTCGTGCCGCTCGGCGTAGTTGGGGTGCACCGCGTGGCCGGTGTCGGAGGAGAGGCAGACGGTGCCCGCGTAGGCCCGCGCCCGGTCCTCGTACCCGCCGCCGCGCGCGAACACCGAGCGCTCCAGCACGTTCCCGAGCAGCGGCCCGTCGGCGCCGGTGTCCGACTGGCTGCCGTTCTCCTCGTGGTCGAAGGCGGCGAGGACCGGGATGTACGAGCCGCCGCCGCTTTCGGCCACGGCGGCGAGGGCCGCGGCTCCCGCGTGCACCGACAGCAGGTTGTCCATCCGCGGCCCGGCGACCAGTTCGCGGTCGCGGCCCAGGTAGGCGGGCGGCTCGACGCTGTGCGTCATCAGGTCCCAGCCCGCGATGTCCCCGGCCGCCAGGCCGGTCTCCTCGGCGAGGAAGGACACCAGGTCGCCCTCGCGCGGGGTGCCGAGGCCCCACACCGGCTGCATGTGGCGCTGGCGGTCCAGCTTCAGGCCGTCGTTGACCTGCCGGTCCAGGTGGATGGCGAGCTGGGGTACGCGGAGCAGCGGGCGGTCCACGTTCACCAGCCGGGTGCTGCCGTCGCGCAGCGACAGCCGCCCCGCGAGGCCCAGGTCGCGGTCCAGCCAGGTGTTCAGCAGGGTGCCCCCGTACACCTCGACGGCGAGCTGCCGCCAGCCGTTCGCGCCGGTGTCGGGGACCGGCTTCACGCGCAGGTTGGGGGAGTCGGTGTGCGCGCCGACGATCCGGAAGGGGGTGGCGGGCGTCGCGCCCTCCGGCACGTACCAGGCGATGATCGCGCCGCCGCGCAGCACGTACTTGCCGCCGGCCGAGGAGTCCCAGGGCTCGGTCTCCTCGACCTGCCGGAAGCCCGCCTTCTCCAGCAGCTCCCCCGCGTTCGCGACCGCGTGGTACGGCGTGGGCGAGGCGGCGAGGAAGTCGATCAGGCCGTCGGTGTGCGCGCGGTCGAAGGGCTGCTGCGGAAGCGCCGGACGCTGGGGGCTCGAACTCATATGCCTCAGCATACGAAGCCATACGAAGCGAAACGTCCCGCTCCCGCCGGATGGGGCGGAGCGGGACGTTCCGGATGAGGGGTGGCCGCCGGGGAGGACGGCGGCGCCGCGTTCAGACCCTGCGGATCAGAACGCCGCCTCGTCGAGCTCCATCACCGACTGGTCGATGGACTCGGCCAGTTCGCGCTGCACGGTGAGCTGCGGCAGCACGTTCGCGGCGAAGAACTTCGCCGCGGCGATCTTGCCCTCGTAGAAGGACTTGTCCTTCGCGGAGGCGGTCGCCAGCTTCTCCTGCGCCACGGCGGCGCCGCGCAGCAGCAGGTAGCCGATGACGACGTCGCCGGAGGCGAGCAGGAAGCGGGTGGTGTTGAGGCCGACCTTGTAGATCGACTTCACGTCCTTCTCGGTGGCGGCCAGGTCGGTCAGCATCGCGCCGACGATGGCCTCCAGGTCCACGGCCGCCTTGGAGAGCTGCTCGCGGGCCTGCGCCAGGTCCTCGCCGCCCTGCGCCTCGGACAGGAACTTCTTGATCTCCTCGGACAGGGCGGTCATGGCCTGGCCCTGGTCGCGGACGACCTTGCGGAAGAAGAAGTCCTGGCCCTGGATCGCGGTGGTGCCCTCGTAGAGGGTGTCGATCTTGGCGTCCCGGATGTACTGCTCGATCGGGTACTCCTGGAGGTACCCGGAGCCGCCGAGCGTCTGGAGCGACTGCGCGAGCTGCTCGTAGGACTTCTCCGAGCCGTAGCCCTTCACGATCGGCAGCAGCAGGTCGTTGAGGCGGTGCGCGGCCGAGGCGTCCTCGCCGTCGTGCTCCTTGAGCAGGATCTCGTCCTGTACGGAGGCGGTGTAGAGCACCAGGGCCCGCATGCCCTCCGCGTACGCCTTCTGCGTCATCAGCGAGCGGCGCACGTCGGGGTGGTGGGTGATGGTGACGCGGGGCGCGGTCTTGTCGGTGAACTGCGCCAGGTCGGCGCCCTGCACGCGCTCCTTGGCGTACTCCAGCGCGTTCAGGTAACCGGTCGACAGGGTGGCGATGGCCTTCGTGCCGACCATCATCCGCGCGAACTCGATGATCTTGAACATCTGGCGGATGCCGTCGTGCTTCTCGCCCAGCAGCCAGCCCTTGGCCGGCTGGTTGGCGCCGAAGGTCATCTCGCAGGTGTTGGAGACCTTGAGGCCCATCTTGTGCTCGACGTTGGTGGCGTAGACGCCGTTGCGCTCGCCGAGCTCGCCGGTCTCCCAGTCGAAGTCGTACTTCGGCACGATGAAGAGGCTCAGGCCCTTGGTGCCCGGGCCGTGGCCCTCGGGGCGGGCCAGCACGAAGTGGACGATGTTCTCCGACATGTCGTGCTCACCGGAGGTGATGAAGCGCTTCACGCCCTCGATGTGCCACGAGCCGTCGTCCTGCTGGGTGGCCTTGGCGCGGCCCGCGCCGACGTCCGAGCCGGCGTCCGGCTCGGTCAGCACCATGGTGGAGCCCCACTGCCGGTCCGCCATGAGCTTGGCGATCTTGTGCTGCTCCTCGGTGCCCTCGTCGTGGAGCACACCGGCGAAGGCCGGCCCGGACGCGTACATCCAGATCGCCGGGTTGGAGCCCAGGATCGTTTCGGCAAAGCCCCAGAGGAGGGAGCGCGGCGCGGTGGTGCCGCCGATCTCCTCCGGGATGCCCAGGCGCCACCACTCGGCGTCCATGTACGCCTGGTAGCTCTTCTTGAAGGCGGCGGGTACGGGCGCGGTGTTGGTCTCCGGGTCGAAGACCGGCGGGTTGCGGTCACCCTCCTCGTAGGAGGCGGCCAGCTCGTTCTCCGACAGGCGCGCGATCTCCGACAGCACGCTCTTGGCGGTCTCCACGTCCATCTCGGCGAACGGTCCGGTGCCGTACACCGTGTCGCGTCCGAGCACCTCGAAGAGGTTGAACTCGATGTCGCGGAGATTCGACTTGTAGTGCCCCATGGCGACGGCTCCGTTGTGACTCGTAAGGCTGGTGGTGGCTCGCTCAGGCGTGGTAGCCAGTCACTGATGATGCTACCCGTCGGTAATAAGAAGCAACCCCCAACCGCCCTTCTGTGACTGGTTACTCTTTTCGGCATGTACGGCTACGAGCAGACCGCGTCCGCGGGGCAGGGCTATCCGCACGGCGGCCAGCAGTACGGGCAGCATGGCCAGCAGCAGTACGCGGGGCAGCAGACCGCGCCGCCCCCGTACGGAGCGCCCGGGCCCGGCGACGGTCAGCCGGCCTACCCGGAGCCCACTCCGCCCTCCCTCCAGGACGCGGTGCGCGCCTTCACCACCGGCTCGATGTCCTCGGAGGACTTCCAGGGGATCTTCTCCGCTTCCAAGGTCTACTGCCCGCGCGGCGACACCCCGGGCTTCCTGGCCCTGCACAACACCCAGCAGCCGGTGATCCCGATGTTCACCACGCTCAAGGAGCTGCGGGACTACGCGGGCAAGGAGTCCAAGTACTTCGTGATCACCGGCGCCGAGGTGCTGGACCTTCTGCCGTCGGGTTACGGCTTCGTCCTCGACATGGAGGGCGACCACCGCATCGTCTTCGATGCGCAGGCGGTGGAGGAGATGGTGGATTTCGCCATGCGGCGGATGTATGGGTGACCGCGCCGCCTACGGCGGCGAGTCCTTCGCGCTGCGGGTGCCGATCCGCTTCTGACCTGCGGTCCGCTGTGGGGTGCTGCGCCCCCCCCCACGAGCTGTGGGCAGTCGTTCCGCAGGGGCGGAACGGGTGGGCACAGCGGACGTAAGCCCCCCCGCCCGCGCCACCACGCACCCAGCGGGGGTCCGGGGCCGGCCCCGGGAATGTCTCGCCGCGCGGGGTCGTTCACCGTTCAACTACACTGGACGGCGAACCCCAGGGAGGCCCTCATGCCCGCCATCACCGTCGAGAACCCGCTCGCGCTGCCCCGCGTCACCACCCCCGGGCCGGAGGCCGAGCACCGCCCCGTACTGGCCGTCAGCACCGCCCCCACCGGCTACGAGGGCGAGGGCTTCCCGGTCCGCCGCGCCTTCGCCGGCATCCACCGCCGCCACCTGGACCCGTTCATCATGATGGACCAGATGGGCGAGGTGGAGTACGCGCCCGGCGAGCCCAAGGGAACCCCGTGGCACCCCCACCGCGGCTTCGAGACCGTCACCTACCTCATCGACGGCACCTTCGAGCACCAGGACTCCGAGGGCGGCGGCGGAACGATCAACGGCGGCGACACCCAGTGGATGACCGCGGGCTCCGGGCTGCTGCACATCGAGGCGCCGCCCGAGGAGCTCGTCGTCTCCGGCGGCCTCTTCCATGGCCTCCAGCTCTGGGTGAACCTCCCCGCCAAGGACAAGATGACCAACCCCCGCTACCAGGACATCGGCGGCGGCGAGGTCAAGCTGCTCAGCACCGCGGACGGCGGCGCGCTGCTCCGCGTCATCGCCGGTGAGCTGGACGGGCACCAGGGCCCCGGCATCACGCACACGCCGATCACGATGGTGCACGCCACCGTGTCGCCGGGCGCCGAGATCACGCTGCCCTGGCGGCCCGACTTCAACGCGCTGGCGTACGTCATGGCCGGCAAGGGCTCCGTGGGCACCGACCGCCGCCCCGTACACACCGGCCAGGCGGCCGTCTACGGCGCGGGCGAGACGATCACCGTGCGGGCCGACGAGCAGCAGGACGCGCACACCCCGGAGCTGGAGGTCGTCCTGCTCGGGGGCCGGCCCCTGCGCGAGCCGATCGCCCACTACGGCCCGTTCGTGATGAACAGCCACGCCGAACTGGTGGAAGCCTTCGAGGACTTCAAGGCGGGCCGCCTGGGCCGCGTCCCCGCGACCCACGGCTGACGCCGCGGGCCGAGCACTTCGCGTTGCAGGCGCGGCCCCGCTGGTGACCTGCGGTCCGCTGGGGTGCGTGGCGCGAGCCGCGCACCCCACCGCCGACGGCTCCCGCTGAACTCGCGTTCCGCAGCGGCGGGTCAGGGCTGAGCGCCGACGGCGCGTTCAGCCCCATTCGGGCGGCGCCTCGTCCTCGCGCAGCTCGAACCAGATGTTCTTGCCCTCCCCCCGCGGATCCACCCCCCAGCGGCCCGCGAGCATCTCCAGGAGGACCAGGCCGCGGCCCGAGGACGCGAGTTCGCCGGGGCGGCGGCGGTGGGGGAGTTCGTCGCTGTTGTCGGCCACCTCGACGCGCAGGAGGCGGCCGCCGCGCACTCCGCTGATCTCGGCGACCATCAGCGCGTCCCCGTCGGTGTGCACCAGCACGTTGGTGAGCATCTCGGAGAGCATCAGGACCGCGCCGTCCACCTGGTCCTCGTTCGACCAGTCGTAGAGCATCCACTGGAGCTGGTGCCGGGCGTCCGCGATCATGTCGGCCTGCGCCTGCGCGACGGTCAGCACCGTGCGCCGCCCCGACCCGACCCCGCCCGTACGCTCCGCCGGCCCGTGCAGCGAGAGCAGCAGCAGCGCGATGTCGTCGTCCCGCCGGTCCGCGAGCGGCCCCGTGGTGTGGTGCGAGGGCGGCCCGTGCACGGCCTGCACCAGCGCGTCGGCCAGCCGCTCCAGGTCCTCCTCGGCGGCCGGGTCGCGCTCCCCGTCCGCCTCGCCCGCCGCCCGCGCGTAGTGCGTGTCGAAGACCGAGCCGATCCGCGCCCAGCCGGTCTCCAGGTCGTGCCCGCCGGTCTCGATCAGGCCGTCCGTGCAGAGCAGCAGGGTCTCGCCGGGTTCGAGGACGAGCCGGGTGGTGGGGTACGCGGTGTCCGATTCGAGCCCCAGCGGCAGACCGCCCGCCGTCGGCCGTACGAAGACCGTGCCGTCCGCGAGCCGGATCGCCGGATCGGGGTGCCCCGCACGCGCGATGTCCAGCGTCCCCGAGACCGGGTCCACCTCCATGTAGAGGCAGGTGGCGAAGCGCGGGTCGCCGTCCAGCAGCCCGCCGGTCGCGTCCGGCGCGCCCTCCGCCTCCGGCGCCCCCTCGGTCTCCGCCGCGTCCATCCCGGCGAGGAAACGGGAGGCCCGCGCGAGGACCGCGTCCGGATGGTGCCCCTCGGAGGCGTACGCGCGCAGCGCGATGCGGAGCTGGCCCATGATCCCCGCGGCCCGTACGTCGTGCCCCTGCACGTCGCCGATGACCAGCGCCGTACGCCCCGAGGGCAGCGGGATCACGTCGTACCAGTCGCCGCCGATCTGCAGCCCGCCCCCGGTCGGGATGTAGCGGGCGGCGACCGACATCCCGTCGATCCGCGGCTTGCGGGCCGGGCGCATGGTCTCCTGCAGCCCGGCCGACAGCTCCCGCTCGGTCTCGTGCTGCGAGGTGCGCGACAGCGCCTGCGCGAGCATCCGCGCGACGGTGGTCAGCACGGCGCGCTCGTCCGGCGTGAAGGACACCGGGTATGCGAACGCTGCCATCCACGCACCCAGCGTCTGACCTGCGACGACGAGAGGGAGGAAGGCCCAGGACTGGCGGCCGAAGGGCTCGGCGATGGGCCAGGTCGTGGGGTAGCGGCGGCGGTACTCCTCCGGCGAGGACAGGTAGATCGCCCGCCCCGTGCGCACCACCTCGGCGGCCGGATAGTCGGTGCTCAGCGGCATGTCCGTGAACGCCGCCTGCACCTGGCCCGGGTCGTGCCCGTGCTGCCCGATCAGCGTCAGCCGGTCGCCCTCCACCCCGAACACCGCGAGCCCGTCCGGCGAGAACCCCGGCATCGCCAGCGAGGCGGCCACCCGCAGCACCTCGGCCGTCGTGTACGCCTCGGCCAGCGCCCGCCCCGCGTCCAGCAGGAACGCCTCGCGGTTGCGCCGCCAGTCGCCGGTGACCGGGGACTGCGCGGGGGAGGGCTCGGGCACCTCGGAGAGGGTGCCGATCAGGTACGCCTCGGCCGCGGGGTCCGCCGTCCCGGCGGTCCGGCCCGCACCGCCGCCGCCCTGCCGGCCTCCGTACGCGGTCCCGTACCCGCCCCCGTACCCCGAGCCCTCCTCGTACGGGCAGAGCCGCGCCCGGACCGTCCGTACGACCTCGCCGTCGCCGTCCACGACGCGCAGCAGGGCCTCGGCGACGGTGCCCTCGGCGACGGCCAGCGTGATGATGCCCTGCAGCTCGACGAAGTCGACGACGTGGACGTGCGCGCGGACCGTGGACTGCGCGACGGTCAGCGCGGCCGTGCTGTGGTGCGGGCCGCCGGTGCCCGGCAGGCCGAGCAGGCGTGCGGCGCGGCCGTCGAGCGTCACCGTGTGCGTGGCGTTCTCCCATCGCCACAGGCCCGTCCGCACGGCCGCCAAGACGTCCTCGGTGCGCATTGCCCCACTTTATGTAGGTTGCGGAAACCGGGGCGAGTGGGGGAGGTCCAGGGCGGTAGTCTGAGGGGCAAACCCTTGTGACGGCTGAGCTTAGGCGACTGGATAGATGATGCATCGGTACCGTTCCCACACCTGCGGCGAGCTTCGGGCCACGGACGTCGGTGCCGACGTCCGCCTCAGCGGCTGGCTGCACAACCGTCGGAACCTGGGCGGCATCAACTTCCTCGACCTCCGCGACCACCACGGCATCACGCAGCTCGTCGTGCGCCCCGAGCAGACCGAGGTCAACGAGCTGCTGAGCTCGCTGGCCAAGGAGTCCACGCTCCGCATCGACGGGAAGGTCCGCGAGCGCGGCGCGGAGAACGTCAACCCCGAGCTGCCCACCGGCGAGATCGAGGTCGAGGTCACCGCGGTCGAGGTGCTGGGCGCGGCCGAGCAGATCCCGTTCACGATCAACGCCGAGGACGGGGTGAACGAGGAGAAGCGGCTCGAGTACCGCTTCCTCGACCTGCGCCGCGAGCGCATGCACCGGAACATCATGCTGCGCTCGCAGGTCATCGCGAAGATCCGCGAGAAGATGGTGGCCCAGGGCTTCAACGAGATGGCGACGCCGATCCTCTCGGCCACCTCGCCCGAGGGCGCCCGCGACTTCCTCGTTCCCTCGCGGCTGCACGCCGGGAAGTTCTACGCGCTGCCGCAGGCCCCCCAGCAGTTCAAGCAGCTACTGATGATCGCCGGCTTCGACCGGTACTTCCAGATCGCGCCCTGCTTCCGCGACGAGGACGCCCGCGCGGACCGCTCGCCCGGCGAGTTCTACCAGCTCGACATGGAGATGAGCTTCGTCGAGCAGGAGGACGTCTTCCAGGTCATCGAGGCCGTGATGACCGAGCTCTTCAACGAGCTGGGCGAGGGCCGCGAGGTCACCTCGCCGTTCCCGCGCATCCCGTACCGCGAGGCGATGCTCAAGTACGGCTCGGACAAGCCGGATCTGCGCGCCACGCTGGAGCTCGTCGACGTCTCCGACGTCTTTGCCGAGTCCGGCTTCAAGGCCTTCGCCGGCAAGCACGTGCGGGCGCTGGCCGTGCCGGACACCGCCGACCAGCCGCGCAAGTTCTTCGACCAGATGGGCGACTTCGCGGCCGAGCAGGGCGCGAAGGGGCTCGCCTGGGTGCGGGTCGGCGACGACAACGCGCTGACCGGGCCGATCGCCAAGTTCCTCACGGACGAGGACACTTCGGCCCTGCTGACCGCGCTGAACGCGAAGCCGGGCACCGCGATCTTCTTCGGCGCCGGTGACTTCGAGGACGTCTCGAAGATCATGGGCGCGGTGCGGGTCGAGGTCGCCAAGCGCACCGGGCACTTCGAGGAGGGCGGCTTCCGGTTCTGCTGGATCGTCGACTTCCCGATGTTCGAGAAGGACGAGGAGACCGGCGAGATCGCCTTCTCGCACAACCCGTTCTCGATGCCGCAGGGCGGCATGGACGCGCTCAAGGAGCAGGACCCGCTGGACGTGCTGGCCTTCCAGTACGACATCGTCTGCAACGGCGTCGAGCTGTCCTCGGGCGCGATCCGGAACCACGACCCGGAGATCATGTTCGAGGCCTTCGGGATCGCCGGGTACGGCAAGGAGGACGTGGAGCGCGAGTTCGGCGGCATGTTGCGCGCGTTCCAGTTCGGCGCCCCGCCGCACGGCGGCATCGCGCCGGGCATCGACCGCATCGTCATGCTCCTCGCGGACGAGCCCAACATCCGCGAGACGATCGCCTTCCCGCTCAACGGCAACGCCCTCGACCTGATGATGGGCGCCCCGAGCGAGGTCGACGAGAAGCGCCTGAAGGAACTCCACTTGCAGGTGCGAAAGCCGAAGCTGTGACGCTGCGCTGAGCGTTCGCCGCGTGACATGAGGGGCCCGGAACCTGGCGGTTCCGGGCCCCGCGCATGAGATTCTTCGGTGGCCAGCCCGCCGCCGAGCGAAGGCGAACTCCCGTGACCCTGCCTGTCCTGCACCCCCGCCCCGGTAATCTGCGCGGGGTCGCGGAGGAGATCGAGACGGCGACCGGCCTGCGCGTGGAGATCGTGGGCGGGAAGCTGACGATGTCCCTGACCCGGTGTGGCAAGCACGCGGGGACTGTCAGGCGCCTGCGCCACCAGCTCACCCCCCAGCTCCCGGAGGGTCTCGACGCGTACGAGGTGTCGTCGATCGCCTTGCCGGACGACCCTGACGACTACTGCACGCCGGACCTCGTCGTCCTGCCGACCGACTGGGAGACGCACGACAACTGGCTGGCCGACCCCGGCGACGTCGAGCTGGCCGTCGAAGTGATCTCCAAGTCGGAGAAGGCGAAGGAGATCACCGCCAAGAACGACTGGTACGCCCTGGCGGGAGTGCGCACGCTGCTGGTCGTGGACCCCCGGCACGGCACCTGGGCGCTGTTCACCCACCCCAAGGAGGGCAGCTACCAGGGCACCTTGCGAGGCACATACGGCGAGGAACTGCCGCTTCCCGCCCCGTTCACGCAACCCGTGGAAACCGGGTGCCTTCCCCTCTACGGGGAGCCCGAGGGGCGGTAGCGGTGTCATGCGTGCGGGGCGGGAGTTCACGACTCCCGCCCCGCACGCATGACGTAGCTCTTCCGGCTACTTCGGCTCTTCCAGCCGCGGGAACAGCACCTTGCCCTTGGTCACCGTCGCTCCCGCCGGGAGCTGGCCCCACGTCGCCGTCTCCGCGACGCGCTGGTCGGCCAGGGCGCCCAGGTGGGGCTCCGCGCCCAGGGAGTCCCACAGCTTCTGGGAGGACTCCGGCATCACGGGGTTGAGGAGGACCGCGCAGGCGCGGAGGGACTCGGCCGCGGTGTAGAGGATCGTCGCCAGGCGGGCCTGGCCCTCATCGGTCTTGTCCTTCGCGACCTTCCACGGCTCCTGCTCCGTGAGGTAGCCGTTCACCAGCTTGATGAAGTCGAAGACGGACTGGATGCCGCCCGCGAAGTCCAGCTCCTCGCCGATGCGCTGGTCGGATTCCGTGACCGCCTTGGAGAGACCGTCGATGACCGCCTGCTCCGCGTCCCCGTACGCGGGAGCCGCAGGCAGCTCGCCGCCGAAGTACTTGTTGACCATCGCGGCCACCCGGGACGCCAGGTTGCCGTAGTCGTTGGCCAGCTCCGAGGTGTAGCGCGCGGAGAAGTCCTCCCACGAGAAGGAGCCGTCCTGGCCGAAGGCGATCGCGCGCAGGAAGTACCAGCGGTACGCGTCCACCCCGAAGTGCTCGGTCAGGTCCTGCGGCTTGATCCCCGTCAGGTTGGACTTGGACATCTTCTCGCCGCCGACCATGAGCCAGCCGTTGGCCGCGATCCTGCCCGGCAGCGGGAGGCCGTTGGCCATCAGCATCGCCGGCCAGATCACCGCGTGGAAGCGGAGGATGTCCTTGCCGACCAGGTGCACGTCGGCGGGGAAGACGTCCTCGAAGCGCTCCTGGTCCGTGCCGTACCCCACGGCCGTCGCGTAGTTGAGCAGCGCGTCGATCCACACGTAGATCACGTGCTTGTCGTCCCAGGGGACCTTCACGCCCCAGTCGAAGGTCGACCGGGAGATCGAGAGGTCCTCCAGGCCCTGCCGCACGAAGTTCACGACCTCGTTGCGCGCGGACTCGGGCTGGATGAAGCCGGGGTTGGCCTCGTAGTGGTCGAGGAGCTTCTGGGTGTACTCGGAGAGCTTGAAGAAGTAGTTCTCCTCCTGGAGCATCTCCACCGGCTTCTTGTGGATCGGGCAGAGCTTCTGGCCCTCGAACTCGCCCTCGCCGTCGAGGAGTTCACCGTAGGTCTTGAACTCCTCGCAGCCTACGCAGTACGGGCCCTCGTACCCGCCCTGGTAGATCTCGCCCTTGTCGTAGAGGTCCTGGACGAACTCCTGCACGCGGTCGGTGTGCCGCTGCTCCGTGGTGCGGATGAAGTCGTCGTTCTTGATGTCCAGGTGCTCCCAGAGGGGCTTCCACGCCTCCTCGACGAGCTTGTCGCACCACTCCTGCGGGGAGACCCCGTTCGCCTCGGCGGTGCGCATGATCTTCTGACCGTGCTCGTCCGTGCCGGTGAGGTACCACACCTTCTCGCCGCGCTGACGGTGCCAGCGGGAGAGCACGTCGCCTGCGACGGTCGTGTAGGCGTGGCCCAGGTGGGGAGCGTCGTTCACGTAATAAATGGGGGTGGAGACGTAGTACGTCTGCTTCCCCTTCTGCTCTGATCCAGTGGCCGCCATGGTCGAAATCCTATCGGCCCCGGGGAGCCGGTTTCCTCCCCTTAACCCTGGGTGACCGGCGGGCGGACGGACCCGTTCCTTCGCCGCGGCGCGGCTGACCTGTTCACCGGCAGTTCATCCGTAGGTTGAGCCGCGGCGGATCTACGCCCATAGCGTCGCGCCGCGTAGAGACGGACTTCCGGAGGAAACATGCGCAAGCTGCTGCCGATGCTCGGGTCCCCGCACGGCGGAAGAGCGGCCATGACGTGCCGTTACCGCTGCGGCGACGCCTGCTTCCACGAGGCGCCCAACACCAGCGGGAACGAGTACGTCGGCGATGTCATCGACCGCGCGCTCTCCCGCCGCTCGATGCTCCAGGCCGGCGCGGTGGTCGGCGCCGCGGCCGTGGCCGGCACGGGGCTGGGCTCCCCCGGCCGGGCGTCCGCGGCCCCCGCAGCGGGCGGCGCGGCAGCGGCGGAGTCGGCCCGGGACGCGAAGGCCGCCAGGGGCCTCCGCTTCACGCCGGTCGCGCCGAACACCGCGGACAAGGTGACCGTGCCCGAGGGCTACGCGCAGAACATCGTGATCAAGTGGGGCGACCCGATCCTGCGCGGCGCCCCCGCCTTCGACCCCGAGAAGCAGTCGGGGAAGGCCCAGGAGGGCCAGTTCGGCTACAACAACGACTTCCTGTCGCTGCTGCCGCTGGACGGCGAGGAGAACCGGCAGATCCTCGTGGCGAACCACGAGTACACCGACGAGGAGCTGATGTTCGCCGGCTACGACGCCGAGAAGCCGACCAGGAACCAGGTGGAGACCGCCTGGGCCGCGCACGGCCTCTCCGTCGTCGTGGTGGAGGAGGACCGGAAGACCGGCGCCGTCCGCGCCGTGCCCCGGCACCGGCTGAACCGCCGCGTGACCGCCACCACTCCGTTCCGCATCACGGGCCCGGCCGCGGGCCACGAGCTCATGCGTACGTCGGCCGACCGCGAGGGCCGCACCGTGCTCGGCACCCTCAACAACTGCTCGGGCGGCACGACCCCGTGGGGCACCACGCTGCACGGCGAAGAGAACGTGGACATGTACTTCGCCAACACCGAGAAGGTGAAGGACGCGGAGCACAGGAAGCGGCTGGAGCGCTACGCGCTCAAGGGCGCCGCCAGCGAGCGCAAGTGGGAGCGCTTCGACAAGCGCTTCGACGTGACCGAGGAGCCCTACGAGCCGCACCGCTTCAACTGGGTGGTCGAGCTCGATCCGTACGACCCCGACGCGACGCCGCACAAGCGGACCGCGCTCGGCCGCTTCAAGCACGAGGGCGCCACGGTCCGGCTGACCGCCGACGGGCGGCCCGTGGTCTACATGGGCGACGACGAGAAGTTCGAGTACCTCTACAAGTTCGTCTCCTCGAAGCGCATGATGCGCGGCACCTCGCGCTTCGCCCGCCGGCACAACATGACCCTGCTGGACGAGGGCACGCTGTACGTCGCGAAGCTGACCGGCGACAGTCCGGGGGGCCAGATCGACGGCAGCGGGAAGCTGCCGGAGGACGGCGAGTTCGACGGCAAGGGGCAGTGGATTCCGCTGGCCACCGGCGACGAGTCGCACGTTCCGGGGATGTCGGCCGAGGAGGTCTACATCTTCGCGCGCATCGCCGGCGACAAGGTCGGCGCGACCAAGATGGACCGCCCCGAGGACGTCGAGGCCAGCCCCCGTACGGGCCGGGTGTACGCGGCGCTCACCAACAACTCAGCGCGCGGCACCTCCGGCAAGGCGGCCGCCGACGAGGCCAACCCGCGCAACGAGAACAAGCACGGCGCGGTGCTGGAGTTCGAGGAGCGCGGCGGCAATGCGGCGGCCGAGCGCTTCTCCTGGCGGCTGTTCCTGGTGTGTGGGGACCCCGAGAAGCCCGACACCTACTTCGGCGGCTTCCCGAAGGACCAGGTCAGCCCGATCTCCTGCCCGGACAACGTCACCTTCGACGCGTACGGGAACCTGTGGATCTCCACCGACGGCAACGAGCTGGGCTCGCACGACGGCCTCTTCGGCGTCGCCACCCGGGGTGACAGGCGGGGCCAGGTGCGGCAGTTCCTGACCATGCCGACCGGCGCCGAGACCTGCGGGCCCGTGGTGCAGGAGGACCGCGTGCTGGTCTCCGTGCAGCACCCGGGCGAGGTGGACGGTGCGAGCGTGGAGAAGCCGGCCTCGGCGTGGCCCGACGGCAAGGGCTCCTACGTACGCCCCTCGGTGGTGTCGGTCTGGCGCGAGGACGGCCGCGGAATCGGCGTCTGACCTGGGCTTCTCCGTACGTGATCACCCCTCGCCGCGACGGTCGCGGCGAGGGGTGATCGACTTGTGGGGACTGTGCAGCCGGTGCGGAGAGGAAGCCGAGATGGGTGTCGCCTGGGGAATTCTGATCGTCTCCGGAGTCCTGGAGACCGTGTGGGCGACAGCGCTGGAGGCCTCCAAGAACTTCTCCCGGCTCTGGCCCTCGCTGCTCTTCATCGTCGCGCTCGCCGCGAGCATGGCCGGGCTCTCGTACGCCGTCTCGCAGATCCCGCTCGGCACCGCCTACGCGGTGTGGGTCGGCATCGGCGCCGTGGGGACCGCGCTGTACGGGATGGCGGTGCTCGGCGACCCGGCCACCGCGGCGCGGATCCTGTGCCTGCTGCTGATCGTCGGCGGCGTGGTCGGGCTGAAGATGCTGCACTGAGCGGTCGCGGTGAGCGCTGGGCCGAGCCGCGTCGGATGAGCGGTCCGGAGATGCCGCACCGAGCGGCCCATGCGAGCCTGCCTTTACGGTGTCGCCCGGTATTTCCGTTACGGCCGGAATGCCGTCTGTGACCTGCGGCGCCGAGTCGACCGATCGTGCCGACCGACGAGGCGAACGAGGCGAGTGCAGCGATGGAACGACCCAGCATCCTGATCGTGGGCGGCGGTTTCGCCGGAGTGGAGTGCGCGCGGCGCCTGGAGCGCAAGCTCGCCCCGCACGAGGCCCGGATCTCCCTGGTCACGCCGAACAGCTTCGAGCTCTACCTCCCGCTGCTCCCCCAGGTCGCCTCCGGCGTGCTCACCCCGCAGGCCGTCGCCCCCTCGCTGCGCCGCCAGCTCCGCCGTACCGCGATCACCCCGGGTGGCGTGGTCGGCGTGGACACCGAGGCCAAGGTCTGCGTGGTGCGGCTGATCACCGGCGAGCTGGTGAACCAGCGCTACGACTACCTGGTCCTCACCCCCGGCAGCGTCACCCGCACCTTCGACATCCCTGGGCTGACCGAGCACGCGCGCGGCATGAAGACCCTCGCGGAGGCCGCGGGGGTGCGCGACCACGTGATCGCCCAGCTCGACCTGGCGGACGCGACGCAGGACGAGGCGGAGCGCGAGTCGCGGCTGCGGTTCGTGGTGGTCGGCGGGGGTTACGCGGGCACCGAGACCGTGGCCTGCCTCCAGCGGCTCACCAACTCCGCGCTCAGCCGCTACCCGCGGCTCGACCCCCGGCTGATCAAGTGGCACCTGATCGACATCGCGCCCAAGCTCATGCCGGAGCTCGGCGACCGGCTGGGCAAGAAGGCCATGGAGATCGTGGAGCAGCGCGGTACCGAGGTCTCGCTGGGCGTCTCGGTCAAGGAGGTCACCGAGGACACCGTCACCTTCACCGACGGCCGCGTACTGCCCTGCCGCACCCTGATCTGGACCGCGGGCGTCGCGGCGAGCCCGCTGATCGGCACTTTGGACAGGGAGACCGTCAAGGGCAGGCTCGTGGTGAACGCCGATCTGAGCGTCCCCGGTACGGACGGCGT
The DNA here is from genome assembly GCF_039605595.1 of Streptomyces odontomachicola. NCBI lineage: Bacteria > Bacillati > Actinomycetota > Actinomycetes > Kitasatosporales > Streptomycetaceae > Streptomyces > Streptomyces odontomachicola. The sequence continues at coordinate 43,127 of NZ_JBCFOK010000009.1, read as the reverse complement.
CTTCGCGCTCGGCGACGCGGCGGCCGTGCCCGACCTGGCCAAGGGCGAGCCCGACGCGATCTGCCCGCCCACCGCGCAGCACGCCATGCGGCAGGGCTGGAAGCTGGCGAACAACCTCACCGCGATGCTGCGCGGCGCGCCCGCCGAGCCGTACCGGCACAAGGACCTCGGGCTCGTCGTCGACCTGGGCGGCTTCGACGCGGTGGCCAGGCCGCTGGGCGTCGAACTCTCCGGGCTCCCGGCCCAGTTCGTGAGCCGCGGCTACCACCTGGGGGCGCTGCGCACGGCCACCGCGCGGCTGCGCACCGCCGCGCTGTGGACGCTGAACGCGGCGTTGGGTGACGACTTCGTACGGACGGGCTTCGTGGGGAAGCGGGCGATCACGCTGTCCGACTTCGAGCGCACCGACGGCTACCTCTCGGCGGATCAGGTCGCCGAGGCCGTCGGTTCCGACGGGGCGCGGGCCGCGAGCGCCTGACGCCCCGGGGCTCCTCCGCCGTTCCACTTCCGCTCCTCCGCCCGCGGGAACCGGGGATTCTCCGGATGCCGTCCGGGCATGTGCTGGCAGACTGGCGCGGCACAGCGGAAGGAGCCCGGATGTCCATGGCACGTCACCTGCGGAAGGCGGCGCGCATCCCCCGCCCCAGGAGGCGCGTCGACCTCAGCCACCCCGTGCGCTCGCCGCTGGGCTCCTCGGTGGTCAACTCCGTGGCGTACGTGGACGGGGTGCGGCAGGAGGCGCCGGACGCCGACGCCTCGCCGGGCGACGCGGTGAAGCGGATGCGCGAGTGCGGCGAGGGCTTCGTGTGGATCGGCCTGCACGACCCGGGGGAGCAGGAGTTCGCGGAGATCGCCGAGCTGCTGGGGCTGCACCCGCTGGCGGTCGAGCACGCGCTGCACGGCCATCAGCGGCCGAAGCTGGAGCACTACGACGACATGCTGCTCGCCGTGTTCAAGACGGTGCGCTACTGCGAGCACACCGAGCTCACCGCGAGCAGCGAGGTGGTGGACACCGGGGAGGTCGCGGTGTTCCTCGGGCCCGACTACGTGATCACCGTGCGGCACGGCGGGCACGGTTCGCTGGGCCCGCTGCGCGAGGAGCTGGAGTCGCGGCCCGAGCAGCTCGCGAAGGGGCCCGCCGCCGTGCTGCACGCCATCGCTGACCAGATCGTCGACGACTACGTGGTGGTGGCCGACAGCTTCCAGGACGACCTGGACAGGGTGGAGAGCGAGGTGTTCGCGCGGGAGTCCGTCTCCGGCGGCGACCCCGGGCGGATCTACCAGCTCAAGCGGGAGCTCCTGGAGCTCAAGCGGGCCGTGGCGCCGCTGGACCGCCCGCTGCACACGCTCGCGGGCCGGACGCTGAGCCTCGTGGACTCCGAGATACAGCGCTACTTCCGCGATGTGGCCGACCACCTGGCGCGGGTGAGCGAGCAGATCGCCTCGTTCGACGAGCTGCTCAACTCGATACTCCAGGCCAACCTGGCGCAGATGTCCGTGGCGCAGAACGAGTCCATGCGCAAGATCACCTCCTGGGCCGCGATCATCGCCGTCCCGACGATGGTCTGCGGCGTGTACGGCATGAACTTCGATCACATGCCGGAACTCCACTGGCGCTACGGCTATCCCCTGGCCCTCCTGGTGATCGCGGTGATCTGCGGAGCGCTGTACCGGGGGTTCCGCCGCAACGGCTGGCTGTAGCGGGGCCGCCGCCTCTTCCGGTTTTCCGGAGCCTTACGCCTCCGGTCGTGCCCGTTCCGGGGCGGGCTCGGGGGAGTCTTGTCGAGTTCTGTCCGGAATGACTGGTTCAGGCAACTTCTCTGGGGAGGGTGCGGTCCTCTGGGGCGAGGGCGGTCGTGAGGCCGTCCATGGGGGGCCGCCGCGTCCGCGCGGCGGCGACGCAACAGAAATCGGGGAAACAGCGTGACCGAGATCATCGAGAGGATCGCCGAACAGACCGAGAAGCTCATGGGCCGCGACGGCCGGCCGGCGGAGGGGGAACTCCAGCCGTACGCCGCGCCGTTGACCGTTCCGCCGGTGCTCCGTCCCGGCGGCGGCGACGTGCTCCGCGAGACCGAGATCGCGGTGCGCCCCACCTGGATCCGCATGCACCCGCAGCTCCCTCCCACGCTGATGTGGGGCTACGGCGGCAGCGTTCCGGGGCCCACCATCGAGGTGCGGCGCGGGCAGCGCGTCAGGATCGCGTGGACCAACCACGTACCGAAGGAGAGCGAATACCCCGTCACCTCGGTGGAGGTGCTGCCCAAGCAGGGCGAGGCGCCGCCCAGCACCGAGCCGGGGCGCGGCGGGGTCGAGCCGGACAAGGACGTCGCCGCACTGCCCGCGTGGCTGGTCACGCACCTGCACGGGGCGCAGACCGGCGGCGGCAACGACGGCTGGGCCGACAACGCCGTGGGGTTCGGGGACGCACAGCTCTCCGAGTATCCGAACGACCACGCCGCGGTGCACTGGTGGTACCACGACCACGCCATGAACATCACGCGCTGGAACGTGCACACCGGGCTCTACGGCACCTACCTCGTACGGGACGACGAGGAGGACGCGCTCCGGCTGCCCGGCGGCGAGCGGGAGATCCCGCTGATGCTGGCGGACCGCAACCTCGACACCGACGAGGAGGGGCGGCTCACCGGGCGGCTGCTGCACAAGACCGTGATCGTGCAGGAGAAGAACCCGGAGACGGGGAAGCCGGTGTCGCTCCCGTTCACCGGGCCCTACACCACGGTCAACGGGACGATCTGGCCCTACCTGGACGTGGACGACGCCTGGTACCGCTTCCGGATGGTCAACGCGTCCAACGCGCGGATCTACGACCTCGTGCTCATCGACGAGGACGGCGAGCCCGTGCCGGGCGTGATCAAGCAGATCGGCAGCGACGGCGGGCTGCTGCCGCGCCCGGTGCCGGTGGACTTCGACGGGGAGCTGCCGACCCTGACCATCGCCCCGGCCGAACGCATGGACCTGCTCCTGGACTTCAGGGTGCTGGCCGGCAAGCGCGTGCGGCTGGTCGACAAGGGCAGGGGCGAGGCGCCCGGCGTGCCGGACCCGGCGAACGACGTGCGGTATCCGCAGGTCATGGAGTTCCGGGTGGGCGAGACGGGGGAGGAGGACCCGTTCGAGCTGCCCGCGGCGCTGTCCGGGTCCTTCCGCCGGTTCACCCACGACATCCCGCACGGCCACCGGCTCGTCGTCCTCACCCCGCCGCCCACCAAGGGCGCCGGCGGCCACCCCGAGATCTGGGAGATGGTCGAGGACGAGCACGCGGAGGCCCCCGCCGAGGGAGTGATCCAACTCCGCGGCGAGGACGGCAAGGTGACCACGTACCGCCGCATCGCGCGCACCTTCAACGACGGCCTCGGCTTCACCGTCGGCGAGGGCACGTACGAGCAGTGGTCCTTCCTCAACCTGGCGCCGATCGTGCACCCGATGCACATCCACCTGGTGGACTTCCAACTGCTGGGACGGGACGCGTACGACGTGTCCGGCTTCGATCCTGAGCTGGCCGGCACGCGCACGCCGATCGGCTTCGACCCGGGTACGAAGATCCCGCTGGCGCCCAACGAGCGCGGCTACAAGGACGTGTTCCGCGTGCCGGGCGGCCAGATGCTGCGCGTGCTGGGGCGCTTCGACAACGCGTACGGGCGCTTCATGTACCACTGCCATCTGCTGGAGCACGAGGACATGGGCATGATGCGGCCCTTCGTGGTGATGCCGCCCGAGGCGCTGAAGTTCGACCACGGCGCGGGGCACGGCGGGGGCCACGGGGGTCACGCCTAAGCCGCGCTGGCGCCCGCTTTCGGCGCCCGCGTTCACAGCCCGCGGCAGGAGCCGGCCGCTACAGCCAGCCCTTGTCGCGGGCCACGCGTGCCGCCTCCGTGCGGTTGCGTGCGCCGGTCTTCTGGATCGCCGTGGACAGGTAGTTGCGCACCGTGCCGTGCGAGAGGTGCAGGGTCTCGGCGATCTCCGCGTTGGCCGCGCCCTCGGCCGCGGCGCGCAGCACGTCGCTCTCCCGGTCGGTGAGCGGGCTCGCCCCCTCGGACAGCGCGGCGGCGGCCAGCGAGGGGTCGATCACCCGCTCACCGCGCAGCACCCGGCGTACCGCGTCCGCGAGTTGCTCGGCCGGCGCGTCCTTGACCAGGAAGGCGTCGGCGCCCGACTCCATGGCCCGGCGCAGATAGCCGGGCCGCCCGAAGGTGGTGAGGATGACGATCTTGAGGTTCTGTCCTGTGGCGCGCAGCTCGGCCGCCGTGTCCAGGCCCGAGGCGCCGGGCATCTCGATGTCCAGCAGCGCGACATCGGGCCGGTGCTCGCGGACCGCGGCGAGCACCTCGTCGCCGCGGCCCACCTGGGCGGCCACCTCGATGTCCTCCTCCAGGTCGAGCAGCGCGGCCAGCGCCTCGCGGATCATGACCTGGTCCTCGGCAAGCAGCAGTCGGATCACGTCGTTCACCGTACGTGCGCCCGCTCCCCCGCGGCGGGCGCCGTCGAGGGCACCGTCGCGCGCAGCGTGAAGCCGCCCCGCACACCGGCACCGGTCTCCAGCGCGCCGTCCGCGAGGGCCAGCCGCTCGGCGAGTCCGGTCAGCCCGTTGCCCCCGGCCGTGCCGTCGGGGCCGCGGCCGTTGTCGGTGACCGTCAGGCAGACCGTGCCGTCGGCCTGCCCCGCGAGGGTCACCGTGCAGCGGGTCGCGCCGCTGTGCCGCACCACGTTGGTGACCGCCTCGCGCAGCGCCCAGGCCAGCGCGCCCTCGGAGTCCGGCGAGAGCCCGTACTCCTCCTCGGCGTGCTCCTCGCCCTCGGGCAGCTGCGCCGAGACGCCGGCAGCGGCCAACGCGGTGCGCGCACCCGCGAGTTCGACCTCCAGGGTGGGGCGGCGGTAGCCGCTGACGGCCTCCCGCACGTCCACCAGGGCCTGGCGGCTGACCCGTTCGATGTCCGCGACCTGTTCGGCCGCCTGCTCGGGGCGTCCAGGCAGCATCCGGCCCGCCAGCTCGCTCTTCACCGCGATCAGCGAGAGCGAGTGCCCCAGCAGGTCGTGCACGTCGCGGGCCAGCCGCAGCCGCTCCTCGCTCGCGGCGAGCCGTGCCACCGCCGCCCGCGCCGCGCGCAGCTCCCGCGTGGTGTGCACCATCTGCCGCACCCCGGTCATCGCGAACCCGCCCAGCAGCGCCGGGATCACCAGGCTCGGCCACAGCCTGGTCGAGGCCCCGGTGAGCAGCCCGATCAGCGGGATGGCCGCGGTGCACACGGGGATCGCCGCCGAGGCGTGCTTGCCGGGCAGCGCCGCGCCCGAGGCCACCGCCACGTACACGAAGAGCACCAGCCACTCCTCGCCGAACAGCACGGAGAGCACGACCGAGAGCCCGAACAGGGCCCCGAGCGCGCCCACGGCCCAGCGCGAGGGGTACCGGGAGGGCAGCCGGAACACCAGGCTCAGATACACCGCGATGAACAGCGCCAGGCCAAGACCGGCCACGCAGATGCCCAGCGCGGTGTGCCCGCCGTGCAGCAGGTCGGTGACAGGGGCGCCGAGATAGAGCATCCAGATGCAGATCCACATCAGCTTGATGAGGGTCTGCTTGCGGTTCTCCGGCGGGGAGCCGACCGCGGGCATGCCGTCCGCGCCGGAGGGGACCGGCGGGCTCCCTGCGGCGCCCCCGGCGGGGCTCGTGCGCTGCCTGAGTTTCATGCCGTACGGGTGTCCCTGCGGTAGAGGCGGGCGGCCGCGCCCGCGAAGAGGACGAGGTAGACCACCAGGATGCCCACATCCTTCAGGTGCGGCGGGTCGCCCACCTCGACGGCCTGGCCGAGGGCCGCGTACGCGTGGACGGGCAGCCACTCGCCGACGTGCTGCACCCACTCCGGGAGCAGGGTCAGCGGCACCCACAGCCCGCCCGTGAGGGCGAGGCCCAGGTAGGCGAGCATCGTGATCGGGCGCACCGTGTCGCCCGTCGCGACATAGCCGATGGCCACGCCCAGCGCCGCGAACACGAAGCTGCCCGCCCAGGTGCACAGCAGGATCGCGGCCCACTGCCAGGCGTCCAGGCGCACGCCCTTCACCACCGCCGCGGTGATCAGCACCAGTGCGATGGAGGGCAGGCTCACGGTCGCGGCCGCCGCGATCTTCGCGGTCACGTAGCCGCGCCCCGGCAGCGCGGTCAGCCGCAACTGCCGTACCCAGCCCTCGGAACGCTCCTTGGCGATCCGCTCGCTGCTGCCCAGCAGCACGGCGGTCATCGCGCCGAAGGCGGCCATCGCGGCCATGTAGTAGAGCGCCATGTCCACCCCCGTCCCGTGGACCGGGGCCCGGGCCTTGCCCGCGATCAGCAGATAGAGGATCGACGGGTAGATCACCGAGAAGAACATGAACTTCCGGTTGCGCAGGGTGCGCAGGATCTCCAGCTTGATCAGGGTCTTCATGCGGCCTGCTCCTTCTGCGCGGCGGCCTGCGCGGGGGCCTGTACGTCGGCCGCGTCCGCGGGGTGGTCCCCGGCCCCGTCCTCGTCCGCCTGGCTGGTGAGGGTGAGGAACGCCTGCTCCAACCCCAGCCCGGTCACCTCCAGATCGCGGGGGTAGACCCCCAGCCCGTACAGCGCGTGCACCGTCGCGTCCGCGTCGGAGGAGTGCATGCGCACGGTGCCGCGCGGGGCACCGTCTGCGCCGCCGCCCCGCACATCGAGCCTGGTCACGCCCGGCAGCGCGCGCAGCGCCTGCTCGTCGGCCCGGGCGCCGTCCAGCGCGAAGCTGACGCGCCGGATGCCCGCGCGCGCCTTGATCTCGGCCGCCGTGCCGTCCGCGAGCAGCCGGCCGCGGTGGAGCACGAGCACCCGGTCGGCGACCTCGTCGGCCTCCTCCAGATAGTGGGTGGCGAAGAGCACCGTGCGCCCGTCGGCCGCCTGCGCCCGCATCGCCGCCCAGAACGCCTGCCGTACGGCGACGTCCATGCCGGTCGTCGGCTCGTCCAGCACGATCAGGTCGTTGGCGCCCGCGGTGGCCAGCGCGAACCTCACCCGCTGCTCCTGACCGCCGGACAGCTTGTCGGCCATCCGGTCGGCGATCTCCGTGATGCCGGCCGTCTCCAGCACCTGCCGCACGGGGTAGGCGCGCGGGTGCAAGTCGCAGGCGAGCCGCACCAGTTCGCGTACGCGCACGCCCTCCATCAGGCCGCCCGACTGGAGCATGGCGCCCACCCGCCCGTCCTGCACGGCCTGCCGCGGCTCCCGGCCGAACAGCCGCACCCGGCCGGCGGAGCTGCTGCCCTGGGCTCCGCCCGGGTCCGGATTGCGCAGGCCCAGCAGCAGGTCGAGCGCGGTGGACTTGCCCGCGCCGTTCGGCCCGAGCAGGGCGACGGTCTCGCCGGGGTGCAGCGTCACGGAGAGGTCCGCGAGCGCGCGTACGGAGCCGTAGCTCTTGCTCACGCCGTCGAAGACGACGGCGGGCGGCGCGTTCCCCTCCCGGGCGGCGCGCCCCCGCGCCGCGCCGCCCTGTGCGGTGATCCCTTGTGTGGTCATGTCCCCCAGCGTCCGCCCGGAGCCCCCGCGCGCGGCAGTGCCGTCGGTCGTGCATCGGGTCTGACATCTGTCATGGGCGCGGCCATGACGCCTTCTTCCGGGCACGCCGCCCCGTACGCCCGCTGTCCCGTACGCCCGCTGTCCCGTACGTGCGTCATCCCGTACGCGCGCGGGTCAGCTCCCGGTAGTGCGCGCTGCTGTCCAGCAGTTCCTCGTGCGCGCCCGTGGCCACGACCCGGCCGCCGTCCAGCACCACGACCCGGTCGGCTGTGCGGATGGTCGAGCCCCGGTGCGCGATCACCAACAGCGCGCACTCGTACGGGATCCGGGCCATCGCCCCGCGCAGCGCCGCCTCGTTCGCGGCGTCCAGGTGCGCGGTCGGCTCGTCCAGGAGCAGCAGCCCGGGGCGGGCCAGCAGGGCGCGGGCCAGCGCGATCCGCTGCCGCTCCCCGCCGGACAGCGCGGCGCCGCGCTCGCCCGCCTCGGTGTCCAGGCCGCGCGGCAGCCGGGAGACCAGCCCGGTGAGCTGGGTGAGCTCCAGCACGCGGTCGAGTTCCTCGGGAGGGGCGTCCGGGGCGGCGTACAGCAGGTTCTCGCGCAGCGTCCCGTACAGCACCGGTGCGTGCTGTTCCACGAGCCCGATCCGCGCCCTGTGCGCGTCGCGCGGCGACTCGCGCACATCCCGCCCGCCGAAGAGCAGCAGCCCCGCGTCCGGGTCGTAGAAGCGCTCGGCCAGCGCGAACACCGTGGACTTGCCCGCGCCCGAACTGCCGGTCAGCGCGATGTGCCCGCGCCGCGGCACCGCGAAGGAGACGCCGCGCAGCACGGGGCTGTGCGGGGTGTAGCCGAACCACACGTCGCGGAACTCCAGGACGGGGGCGGGGGGTTGTGCGGGGTGCTCGTCGGGGTGCGGGCCGCGCTCGCGTACGTACGCACGCCCTTCCTGCGGGCCCCTCGACCCGCTCGGCCCGCTCGGCTCCGCCGGCAGATTCAGGATCGCGCTGATCCGCCGCAGTGCCCCCAGCCCCTGCCGCATGCTGCTCAGCGCCTGGAAGACCGCCCCGACCGGGCTCATCAGATAGAGCATGTAGAGCAGGAACGCGGCGAGGTCGGCGAAGGAGCCCTGACCGCCCGCGACCCGCAGCCCGCCGATGAGCAGGACGAGCAGGAACGAACCGTTCACGGTCAGCATCACCGCCGGGGACACCACCGCGTCCAGCGCGCCCATCCGCACGCTCTGCGCGTACGCGGCACGCGCCCGCTCCCCGATCCGCCGGGCCTCGCGGCGCTCGGCGCGGCTGGCCCGCACGGTGCGGATGGCGCCCAGCGCGCGTTCGAGCTCGGCGGCCATCGCGCCGGTGGCCTGCTGGGCGCGCAGCGAGGTCCGCTCGATGCCGCGCAGCACCGAGACCACCACCAGCGCCCCCACGGCGATGACCGCGAGCGCCACCAGGAACAGCACCCAGTCCAGCCACACCATCAGCACGACCACGCCGACAAGACCGACGCTGCCGGTCACCGCGTCCGTGAAGCCCTCCGCGATGAGCACCCGCAGCGTCGAACCATCGGCGCCGGCCCGCGAGATGAGGTCCCCGGTTCTGTACCGCTCATAGGTGCGCAGCGGCAGCCGCAGCATGTGCGCGATCAGGTCCAGGCGCAGCCCCAGCACCACGCCCTCGCCGGTCCGCGCGAGCGCGTACCTGGCCACGCCCTGCACCGCGGCCTGCGCCAGGAACAGCGCGACCAGCAGCCAGATCAGCCCGCCGGTGCCCCGGCCCGCGCCCGCCGCCTCCAGCACCCGCTTGACCACCAGCGGCTGCGCCAGCGCCAGCGCGGAACCGGCCAGCGCCAGCACCGCCGCCAGCGTGACCCCGCGCCGCTGCCCGCGCAGGACCCGCAGGACTTCGCGGGTGCCGCTGCGCTGGGCGGCGGCCGCGGCCCGCGTGCTCATCGCGCGGCCCCTGGGTGGTCCCTTACGGGATCCCGTACGGGGCCCCGTACGGGATCCGGCGCGTGCTCCGACAGGCCCTCCGCACCCACCCGTTGCAGCACCGTGAACCCGCTCTGCACGCCCGGGATGTCCGCCAGCACCTCTCCGTACAGCTCGGCCCAGGCGTGGAAGGCGAACCGCCCGCCGATCGAGGTCCGCTGCCGCGCCACCACGACCTGCGCCGGGAGCCCGAGCGCGGAGAGGTACGTGACCAGCGCATACGAGCGCGGCAGGCACAGCGCGTCCGGCGTCACCAGCCGCAGCACGGTGAGGCACGGGATGACCTCGCGGCGCGCGAGGCTCAGCTGCGCCGCCGCACGCGTGCCGTCCGCCTGCTCAGCGGCCCGCATCCCGCGCAGATACCGCTGCGCCCCCGGCCATCCCTCGCGGCGCAGCACCCGCTGCCCCCGGACGGTGTACGAGGCGGCGCGCAGGCGGTCGCGGCGCGGCACCGGCGGCGGCTCCGGGCCCGGCTCCCTGAGCAGGAACTCCCACAGATCGACGGCCCGTTCCCTTGCGGGTTCCCGTACGGGTTCCCGTACGGGTCTCCTGGGGGTCATGCGGGGCGTTCCTCCGGGCGCTCCCCCGGACGCACCTCCGGGCGCTCCTCCACCAGCCGCTTCTCGGAGAGCTGTGCGGCCAGCGTGCCGATGCCCTCGCGCAGGGTGTCCTCGCCCGCGTCGATGCGCTCGGCGAGGTGCCGGGCCGCCTCCTCGGCGGTGTCGTAGCGCAGCGCGGCCTCCAGCATCAGCGTGGCGACCTGGTTGAGCTCGAAGTACACGCCCTGGGCGCCGTCCAGCAGCACCCCGGCGCCGTCCGCCGGGTCGAAGACGGTCCCGTCGGTGAGACGCAGCAGCGGCATACGGATCAACTCCCTTGAGGGTCCCGAGGGCAGGCCCCTTACTGGCTGACGGCCGTCTTCCGTTCCAGATCCCGCAGGAACAGTTCGACCATCGCGGAGCACAGCAGACTCTCCGCGTTGCGCCGGAGCGCCGCGGGGTTGCCGAGTACCCCGGCCAGCCGCTCCTGATCCACCACGCCGGCCGCCGCCAGCCGCGAGCGCGGGTCGCCGAGTATGCGCTCCAGCACGCCGGGGTGCCGGAGGCACCAGCTCTCGTCCGGCGAGGCCAGCCAGGTGCGCCCGTAGTGCCGCCACACCTCGGGCGGCAGCCGGTCAGCGGCGGCCAGCCGCAGCACCGGCTTGTCCACGGTGCGGCCCCCGTAGGGGATCACCCTGTACGCGTCGGGCAGCCGGGCCGCGAGCCCGCGCAGCGCGCGGCAGCCCAGCGGCTTGCCGAACACGATGCCGCGCGGCCGCCAGAGCGTCAGCCCGAGCGTCTGCTCCTGCGGCGCGAAGTCCACCGCGTACTCCTCGGGCGCGGCCCCCGGCACCGGCACCAGGAAGTCGCTGCCGAGCTCGACCTCCGCGTACGCCTCGGGGTCGGCGTAGAGCGAGTACGAGGGGCGTGCGCTGCGCAGAATGCGCCGCAGCTCCCAGCGCGTGGCCAGCAGGCCCTGGAGCATCCGGTACTTCTCCCGCCGCCGCACGTCCCCGGCCAGCACGTCGTACAGCCCGTACCGCAGCGGCCCGAAGAGCATGTCCCCCTCGAGCCCCGACAGCAGCACCCGTACGCCGTCCGCCGCGACCCGGTCGGCGACCCGCTCCAGCGACCGCAGCCAGACGTGGTTGTACGGATGCGGGAAGTCCCACGCGCCGCCTTCCCCCGCGAAGTAGTCCTCCTCCGCTGTCGCCCGGGGGACGGTCACCAGCGGCACGCCCAGCCGCGCGCAGACGGCCCGCGCGTACGCCGACTCGTCGGCCGCCGGATCGTCCGTGCCCATGTGGTACGCCACGACCTCGGCGCCCTGCCTGACCAGCGCGTCCAGCACGAGCGCCGAGTCGACGCCGCCGGAGAGCAGCACGCCGGTGGGGCCGCGGTCCGCCGCGTACGGCCGGACCTCCTGCTCCAGCAGCTCCCGCAGCAGCCCCGCGTACGTCCGCAGAGTCGCCCGGCGTGGCAGGTCCGGGGGCACGGGGCGGTCGAATCGTTCGCGTCGCCCGAACCACTCGGGCCCGATCCGCCCCGCGCCCCCGAGCTTCAGCGCGGCGAGTTCCCCGGCGCGCAGCGTCCCCATTCCCGGATAGACGAAGACGTCCTCGCCGCGGCAACTGCGCCACAGCGCCTCCCGGGAGAATTCCGGAAGGCGCCCGCCCAGCAGATCACGCGGATCACTGGACCACTCGACGGCCCCGTCCGGCACCCTCCGGAAGAAAACCTGCTCGGGACTGCTCAATCCGCGGAACACCACGACCCGTTCCGGCGTCACGACACATCCGCACGCGTCCCCGGGAAGCTCCCGCAGAATTCCGTACCGCGCGTTCCCGATTTCCCGTACGACCCGGCCCACGAATTCAGCCGAGCCCCGGAACCCCGTTCCCCCGCACAACAACAAGGCGGCTCCCGCGGCCGGTTGCGGAATTCCTTCACCCGGCCCCGGGAGAACCCACTGCACCGCGTGATCCCCGCCCCCGGGCCGCCGCTCCCCGAACTCCCTCACCTGGCAGGCGAGTCGCCCTCCGCCCCCGGCCCGCCCCGAGCATCCGGCCCAGTACACGACGTCAGAGGATGTTTCCGTGCCCCAGCAGATCGGGCACCCCGTGCCGGAGCTGCCCGGTCAACTCCTCGACCCGGCCCATACACAGAACGACCGGCGGAACATACTGAATCATGTCGTCACCTTCTCCCTGAGACGAGACCCAGCAACAACAAAATCAACGCTAGCACCGCTCCAACAAAGCCGCCCAGCGAACTAATTGACGGGAAAATCATGCCGGGTGCGGAGGTGTGGGCAACACGACACCCACCCCTTTTCTCCTGCGCACGGAAGGGTTCGCAGCGTGCGCGGCCCCGGAGAGGCGCGTGGGCGGTGCATACGCACCGCCCACAGCTGGCACGGTAAGCGCATGAGCACCACCGAACCCCCCCGCCGTCACGGAAACGCCCCGTGAACGGCACGCACTCCGGCGCCCACGAGGAGAAGAAGGAGCCAGCATGCACGGCCACGGTCACGGGATCTTCTCCGTCCTCCCCTGGTGGGTCGGGCTCATCATCGCCGCAGTCTGCTTCGGCATGGCCTGGTACAAGAACGGCAGATGAGCGATGAACGCGGCACATACGGATCGGCAGGCAAGGGAGGGTCAGCAGCCATGAAGGCGAGCACGTTCCCGTGGGCCGGCTTCATGATCGCCTGGGCCGTCTACGGCTTCGCCACGGGCAACTGGAGGGGCGGCCTGGCCGTGCTGGGCCTGTGCGCAGCCATCTCCGCCGCTCTGTTCGCCGGGCGCCGGTACACGCTCCGGCAGATGCTCAAGGCCGGGGACGAGTAGATGCATGGAGGCAGCCCCGGCGGCCATATAGGTGTCGCCCAGGGTTTCGGAGCGGGCGGCAGCGGCAAGCCGCAGAAGGTCGGAAAGGTCACCACCTTCTTCACCTACCTCATCGTCGCCTTCCTGGCCGCCAGCGGAGTCTTCGGTCTCCTCCAGTCCTGGCTGCACATCCTCTGGCTCTCCTGCATCGGCGTCGGAGCAGTAGGAGTCGGTGTCCCCTTCTACCGGTGGCGGTACCGGCACCACTACGCCCGCCAGCAGGCATACGAGGAGGGGGCGTTCCACGAAGACGAGGACTGCGAGTGAGACCCGGCCTTCGCCGACCGGTGACGCTAGGCCCTCAACCTCCCCTAGCCTGCGGGCCGTTGACGCGCGGAGCGGCCATACCCCACCACCGGTCCGGACAACCAAAGAGCCCCAGGCCGCTGACCTGGGGCTTCATCACTGAGCGGGCGACGGGAATCGAACCCGCGCTCTGAGCTTGGGAATCACAGTGGCGGCAGGCAGTTGGAGCGCTGGCCTGCGCGCCGCCTTGCGTGCCCCTCGGCCGGCACCCTCAACGCCCCGCTGTTGACCGTGGTTTACCGACGCTACGGTCACGGATCGGGCACGTCTGTGGACACCACTTTAGGAGATTTGGGGCGAGGGGAAACGGACGTGCGTATGCGCAGTCAACTTCCTGGCATCGTCGCGTGCGCCCGAGCTCGCCACGGTGTGCTGGTGTCTGCTCTCGTGGTGTTGTAGGGGGCGTCACCCTCGCCATCGGTTGCGATGCTGCTTCACGCAATTTAGATCGATGGCGTGCTGAGGATGAGTATTTAGAGGACCTATCTCCTCGCCTCCCCGGATGACGGTGAGGTCGTCGGTAAGGACAATGGCGCCAGAATCAAACAATACATGACAGTTTGGGCAAAGGCAGAGGATGTTGCTAGTCTTGTCCGCGCCATTGTGAGGGCTTCCAAGTTCCTGAATATGCGCCCCTTCGCAGTAGCTGCCGCCAGGTACCTCGATGCGCACCCTGCAAATCTGGCACTGATTGTCGTACCACTCCTTAACCTGGCGATTAGCTGGCCCGCTCCACACGATTCGCTGTACGGTAGTAGCCACTTGTTCGGGCTTGGCGCTTCCCTTCGGCTCCGATGATTCCGTTCGTTGGATTTCGGACCCTGTGAGATCGCCTAGAGTGAGTTGTCGCTCATTTGGCATGGGAGTTCCCTCGCATGCTTCGAGTCGAAACTGCCAGATTTTGAAGCCATCGATGCTGGACTTGCTGCCGTAGGTAGTTACTCGGTATAGGCCGTCGTATCGGTATCCCTCGATGGGGGCGTAAGGTGAAGCGCTTTGCCAACCACGGAGAACCCTGACCGGGAGTCCTTCCAGGTAGCTGGTAACCAGGGCTGCGTTACCGGGGTCGTCCAAGGATTGATCGCTGACTTGGTTCCTTGAAGTGTCTTGACCTCCGTGGCCGGTGTAGATAATGACGTCGCCGTAGTCCTCGTCGTCCTTGTAGCCACCCGAGACAACGATGGACTCTGCTCCGGTCTTTCTGGTCCCGCAGATACCCGCTTGAAGAGGGCGATGCACTCCTGCCTCGTGCGCTTGACGACGAGTCTTGAATTGGTGACCAGGCTGAACTTCGCCCATGGGCCGGAGTGGCGTAGTTCGGCGGCTTTTGGTGAGAAGAATATCCCCTGCTGCGTTGATTGCGCGGCGTTTAGGTCGAGGAAATCCGAGTGAGAGGAGTTTAAGCTCCACCTTGCGGAATACCTCATCCAACGAGAGTGATTCTTCGTCCTGGAGGGCAACTAGTAGAGCATCGGTGAAAGCTGTGTATTTTTCGCCTGCTGGCGCATAAGATGTTGAGTTCGCTGGCGTCGACGTCATTGTGTAGGTGCCGGCGATGTCGATTTGCCCGCTAATTACGCTGTGGTCATCGGACATGGCTTGAATCGCCCGACCTGAGAAGCAGCAGTCCAATACGAGAATGCGAATTTTAGCAGGGCTGGCGACAATTTCGTCCCGAAGCGTGTCGAAGGAGAGAGCTGTCCATCGCATTTGCTCGGGTTTCGTAGAAGACAGCGCCAGGTAGAGTCTGCCGCGTTCATCAACCAAGCCGTGTCCACTGTAGTACACGAACAACATGTCTGTAGCTTCCGAGCTTTGTGCCAGAGCCTGGCCCACGTCTGACGGTGCTACAGGATTTTCGAGAAGTGTGGAGTGTTGAGGAGGGATTATCCCGGTTGATGAGTCGGTGAGTACGGCCTGAAGGCCCTCAAGGTTGGCTTTAACGGATGGGATTGAGGGAAGTCCGGTCGCCTCAGGGAAACTGCTGGAGCCAATAAGTACTGCTCGCGACTGTTCGCCATCGGGGAAGCGGGTCACGACGCTCCCTCTTCGCTCAAAATGCGCTCTATGTCCTTCGCTAGCGCTTGGGCATCGACGCGCTTGGCATCGACTTCAACGCTTCGCCCGTTTGGTGCATTTACGGTGAGCTTCACGTCCGAGCGACGTTGCGAGATCCAAGCGGTCAGCGAGCCGGCAAGCGCCGCGGCAACGCCCCCGGAGCCAAGGGCTACCGCGAGTGCATCGACTAGTCCGCCCATCTCGTCCGATTTGACCGGGGCATGTTCCAACTGGACCTGACTCCGTAGGGCATCGTCCCATTGCAACCAAGCCAGCAGCGACCGCAGTTCGTCGTCTCCGTTGTCAGTCCGGATTCGCAGTAGTTGAGAGTCTGAGTGCGCCACATGCATATCTTGCCGGGCATCGATTGAACGCGCAGCAGCTTTCGCGTGGGTGGGGAGGGAGTGCGGCAGGTTGTAGCTGCACGTAGTGATCTGTATGCAAAACGTGTTCACCGGTAGGGTGGCCTATGCACCTGCTGCTACACGGAAGCCAATGGCTCCTAACCAGCAAGAGCAACCTGCAGCTATTCGTATTAGATGACTCTGTGTTCTCGATCGGGTAGCACCTCTCGATGGAGCCCGGCGCTTGGAGTCGTTGAACGCTCCTCGTCGCCTGGTGCGTCTCGTCGCCCACCATTCGGGAGCTGTGTACGAAGCAGAGCGCTGCGGAGACCAGCGAGCTGGAGTCATACGAGGGTGAGGACACTGCGCTCCTGGATGCGCTGATCTTCACCTGGGCGGTGCCGCACGCTCGAACGTCTCGATGTCGCGAGATCGGAGCCTCGGCTCAGCCGGTGCAGGGGCCCGGCCGACCTGCCAAGCCGTCGTCGGTACGCATAGAGGTCAACGCGCAGGCTCATCAAGGCAGATCGGGCACGCAACGGGCACGAGGGCTCTGGAGGGGTGTGGACAATCAAAAAGCCCCAGGCCGCTGACCTGGGGCTTCATCTCTGAGCGGGCGACGGGAATCGAACCCGCGCTCTGAGCTTGGGAATCAACGACGCTTCCATGCCCGCTAACCGTACTGACCTGCGGAAATCCGTCACTCGCGGTGCTCGTAAGGGGTCTGGAAGCACCGCTGTGGGACACGTTGTGCCCTCCCGAAGGGCACGGATGGGGCACGGGCCCGAGGAGGCGGGCTCGGGAGCCTGCTACCGGCGCCGACGTGGAGGTGGACCGAAGCAGACGTTGCGGGTGCAAGGTCGCAGTTTGTGTTCGGTTTGCCTGCGGTCGTCAACGCCTGCCTGACACTCTGACGCCGTGACGTATGTCGTGACCGCGGATGTCCGCATCTCCGACGGCGCGCCGGAGATGGATGCGCTGCACTGTGTTGGTGCCAGGGCGCTGTTGGACGAAGGAATCGAGTCGATCGAAGCGATCGAGGGGCCGGACGGTGTCGAGGTCGACATCTTCGACTCCCTCGTGGCGGTCTATCCCGGCGGTGCGCTCCTCAAGCTATTCGTCGACGCACCGACGCTGGAGATCGCCGAGGAGGCTGTCGGCTCGGTCATCGAAGAGCTGCTGGAGCGCTCCGAGCTGCTGTCGGACTGGACGGTCGAGAAGTCTGAGGTCGAGCTCCACGAGGAGCTGGCGCAGGAGAGCCTCGACGCTGCTGAGGGACCGGACGCACCGCCTGCGGATCCCGCGGACCGTCGTGCTGCGCTTGCCGGCGCTGCCGAGGTGACGGGCCCGAGTGAGGCTGAACTGGCCGCAGAGCGTGAGGACATGCGGGTCAGGTTCACTGCGCTGGCGGCTGATCTCGCAGCCTTCCCCCTGTCTGCCTTCGGTGTCGCGGACGACGAGGCCGACGACGGTGAAGAGGACTACGAAGTCGGTGTTGCTCCGGAGGACGCCAAGGTCGCGGCCGGGGCGTTGGTCCACAGCACGGTCGTGATGGTGGACGAGCTGTTCCAGGACCTGCATGTCCTCATGCGGGAGGAGACGAACGTCGCGGAGACCGAGCACCCGATGTGGGTGCTCGACGAGCTGCCCAGCCGCTACGCCCTGCAGTACGACGCGAAGTTCGCGCGCCGTTTCCTGACCACCGTCCTCGCGATGACCACCCGCTTCACCGACGGGAGCTTCCAGCAGCTCGGCTGCCTCGCAGAGGAGCTGGCGCTCAAGCTCCTCCTGGACCAGACAACCTCCACGCTGGAAACCTTCGGTCTCCTCAGCGCCGGACCCTCGCAGGCGCTCGACTGCTTCGCCGAGGAGATCTATGAGGACATGGACTTCGAGTGGCTCTACGACGACTCGAAGGACGGCATCGACGAGGACGAAGCGCTCGACCGCTTTGGCATCACCCCGCTGGGGTTCGCCTCGTGGTTCCGCCCCTTCAACGAAGGCCGGTACGTCCACCCGTTCTCCTCCGACGAACCCTGCCGCAGCGGGGCCTCATAAGGGTCTGCGGTCGTTACCTCATAGTTCGGGCGGTTGACGGCCCTTCCGCTCACGCATCATGCGGCGGGCAGGCGCATGCGGATGAGGATGGTGGTGCCGTGGGTGCCGGTGCGCATGTCGGCGGCGTCGCTGAGTTGCCGGATGATCCACAGGCCGCGGCCGTTGAGGTGGGAGGTGCTGGGTGGAAGGTATCCGGCCAGCGCGGTGTCCAGGGTGCCCTTGGGGGCTGTCACTTCGCAGCGCAGTTCGTCCCTCGCGGTCCAGATGCGGCAGACGGCCTCGGCTCCCGCGTGCTCGATGGCGTTGGCCACGGCTTCGTCCACGCAGACCAGAAGGTCGTCGCGGCGGTTGCGGTCGAGGCGAGCGGTACGTGCATGCTCGGCCACGAAGCGCCGCAGCCGCGCCAGTTGCCGCGGGTCGCAGATCCGGCACTCCTCGCAGCGCGTGGGCGGGCGGTGCGGAGTCGCATGCCGCGCTGAATTCGCGCGGGGCGATGTGGGCGGGGTTGGGAACGGTCCGGCTTTCCCGGGCGATCAGGGGATGGGTGAGGTAGGCGGTGTGGATGAGGTTTTCCGGCAGGCAGCGGGTGTCGTAGGCGCAGAGGTGCTCCGCCCTCGTGGAGTGGAGGACGAGGTTGAGAAGGGCTTCGAAGCGGGTCCACTCGCGCGCTTGGTCCTGGTCGAGCCCGTGCCAGGGGATCTCACTGAGCACGCGAGAAGGTCCCTGGGTGGCGTGGGCCTTGTCGTGGTAGACGGTCAGCGCCTGGGTGGGGGTGTGGTGCCACCGGGCGGGGGCGATCTCGACGGCGCGTGCGGCGGGGCCGCTCAGGTGGCGGCGCAGCAGGGCGGTGCTCTGCGGTGCCGTGGCCACGAACACGGGCTGGTCCGCCTCCACCCCGTCCTGGACGAAGGGCAGCGCAGCAGCCAGGAACTGTTCGTCGCTCTCGTACAGCAGTAGCCGGTGTGCGGCCGGTCGGTTTCCAGACGCATTGCCGACGGCACTCGGCAATTCAGCCACGGGGCGCCGCCTCCCTCGCCTGTGTGAGGGTCCGTCGCCCGTACCGGTTCCGGCTACGTGCCGCCTAGCGTTCCCCCGCGCGGCGCGCGGTCCGTGGTTCCCGGCCTTCATTCCTGGGCGGCACCTTCTGTGCGGTCCCGGTCACTTGTCCGCCTCCCCGCCGCGCTGCACTATTCCAGTGGGGCTGCCGCTCAGGCAGCAGCTTCCCGCAGTGCACAGTGCGACGTGCGCAGCGCCGGCCTCGTGCCGGTGCGCGGCGGTGAGGACGGCCGCCGCCCACGGTCCGGTGACGGCAGCCGTCCCGCCTGGGTGAGAAGCGGCCCGCTCCTCACGCAGACGTCCTCCACGGCAGCGGGGCGCTAGGGCACCCCTGGCTGGAGCGCCGGGAGGATGGGCTGGAGCCGCGTCGTCGGCGGTGCGGCTCCAGCCGGTCTCGCCGAACTGGCGCACTGCGGTTGAGCCGACTCCGGGGTCTGGAGAGCCAACGAAGAGAGACAAACACCAACGGCTCAGGGCACGTTGGACCATCCCTCTTTACGTCAGGCTAGAGCGCGCCGGGGGCTGATCGGAACAGTTCCCCGCAGGAGTATCGGCGGCGTTCCGGATTGTTCGGCACGCGCACGGGGGCGCATGTCCCGCTCGCCGTGGCGGTCAGTGGTCGGGCTGGCTGGGCCGCAAGTCCGGGAGGGTTTCGGCGCCGCTGACGAAGGCGGCGGCGAGTTCGGTCAGCCGCCGGTTGTTGGAGCGGGCGTAGCCGCGCAGCAGGACGAACGCCTCGTCCATGCCGATCCCGTAGCGCTCGGCGAGCTTTCCCTTGGCCTGCTCGATCACCACCCGGGTGCCCAGCGCGGTCTCCAACTGCCTGTTGACCAGGTCCCGGTCCTGCGCGGCGCGCTGCTGCAGCACGCTGATCGTGGCCACATCCGCCAGCGCCTGCGCGAGCTCGCTCACCTCGGGATCGTGGGGCCGGGCTGTGGTGTGGAAGAGGTTGAGGGCGCCGATGACCTGATGCCGCAGCCGCATCGGCAGGGCCTGCACCCCGGTGAAGCCCCGCTTGCGGGAGTCCTCCGCGAAGCGCGGCCAGCGCTCGGACTGCTGGGAGAGATCCGGAACCGTGACCGGCTTCCCGGTGCGATAGCAGGTCAGGCACGGGCCGCTGTCGTTCTGCAGTTGCAGCAGCTCGATCAGCCGCACGTCGTCGCTGGAGGAGGCCAGTACGCGCAGCACCCCCTCCCGGTCCGCCAGCAGCACCCCGGTGGCGGCAACCCCGAGGGTGCCCACGCAGCGGTCGGTGAGCAGCGTCAGGAAGTCGATCAGGTCGAAGTCGTTGACCAGACTGTCGGCCAGCTCCACGAAGGCCGGAGCAAGGCGCCGCTCATCCATTCTGCTCACCCTTGGTCATCAAGGATTCGGCCCGTACCGCACGTTCACGGCCGAGAACCGGCCCGCGCACACGGGTGTGTCCGCCCCGGAACAAGGCAGGGACGGAGGGCGGTCGGACGCTGGGAGCATGGCCGTCTCACTACTCCGCGATGTGGGCCTGGGGTGGTGGGGCGGGGCGTAGTCCGTGGTCGAGGATGTGGGTGGCGACGGTGGTCAGGCGCTGGCCGTGTGTGCGGGCGTGGTGGCGCATGGCGCCGTAGGCGTCGTCGAGGGAGAGGGTCAGGCGTTCGCTGAGGAAGCCCTGGGCCTGTTCGATGACGATGCGGCTGTGCAGGACGGCGTGGAGCTGGAGCCTGGGGGCCTGCTCGGCGGCCAGGGCGCGCTGGTGGACCAGGCCGATGGCTGCCTGGTCGGTCAGGGCCTGGGCCAGCGGCAGATCGGAGGGGGCGGGCGCCCCGATGCCGGTGTTCAACATCAGCATGCTGCCCAGGAGTTGGGTGCGCAGGCGCAGCGGGACGGCCGCGGTGTAGGTGTAGCCGTCCTCGCGGGCCTGGTGAAGGAAGGCCGGGTGGAGGACGTCCTCCTCGCCCAGCGCGCGCGGGGTCAGGGGCGTGGCGGTGCGGAAGCAGTCCGTGGCGGGGCTGCCGTCCACGGCGACGGTCATGAGCGCGCCGGTCCGCGCGGTGGGCGGGGTCCAGGCGCACGGGCGCAGGCCGTCGTCGGCGGGGCGGGCGAGGAAGAGGCCAGCGGCGGCAATGTCGAGGAGTTCGACGCACCGGTCGGTGAGGGTCTGGAAGAAGTCGACCAGGTCGAAGTCGCGGACCAGGGTGTCGGAGAGCAGGACGAAGGTGTCCGCCAGCCGCTGCTCGCGTGGAATGGTCATGTCTGCCCCCGTGGGGAGGAGCCGTCATCGGGGCCGCCGCGCGGAGGGGCGTCGGCGGTCAGGGTCAGCTCGCGGCGGACGACCGCGCGGGCGACCTCGGTGATGTCCAGGCCCAGCGCGAAGGCTTCCGCGCGCAGCCGGGACATCGCGGTGGCCAGCGGAACCTCCAGCCGGGCGGAGAGCATGCCGGTGGCCTGGTGCACCTCCGCCCGGTGCAGGTCCATGGTGCCGGGCCCATCCCCTGGGCTTCCTGAGCCGTCCGGGTGGGGCAGCCGCAGGCGCAGCACGAACTCCGTCAGCGCGTCGCAGAGCACCAGCGCCTCCTCGGTGTGCCCTTGGCCGAGCAGGCCCGCCTCGCTCCGGTAGCCGGTGAACACCCCCACCCGCAACGCCCCCCATCGCAGGGGGAAGGCGAAGACCGCACGCACCGGGAGCTTGCCGACCTCGGAGAGGAAGCCGCTCCAGCGCGCCTCCGCGGTCGCGCGCACGTCGGCCAGCAGGAACATCACGCCGCTGCGCGCCGCCTCGATTCCGGGCCCTTCCCCCAGGGTGAACTGCAGGTTCTCCAGCCGGGCGCTGGCCTCGTCGCTGAAGCACACCAGCTCCGGCCCGTCCACACTCACCGAGACCGCCACACCGTCCAGTCCGAGGGCATGGGCGACTTGGGCGGCCCACTGCGGTGCCAGGTCCCCCTCGTCGCTGTGCCGGAGCGTGTCGAGAAGCCCCCGAACGGTGTCACCGACCACCGCGCACCCCCTCCCCTGGGGTTCACCCTCCATCCTCCTCCCGCGCAAGAGGGCCATGCAATAAACGGCCAGAGGCGCTAACAGACCCCGGCACAACGGCTCCCGGCCACGATCGGTCGCCACCGGCTGGGCCAGTGCCCTGCCTCGGCGCGTACGCTCCGAGGGTGCGGCGCCCGCATGGCGGCCCAGCCGATGTTGATGCCAGCCACATGCCACTCGCCCAGCACGGGCGATCTGGTGCATAACGGGTATGCAGCCTCCGTATAAAGAGGCTCCAGCAGAGTTGCGGAGGTGAAGGCAGCGGTATGCCGGGCAGCACTCCGCCGTTGCGGCTGACCACCCTCATCGATGGCACCGAGTGTGCGGTGATGCGTCTGGCCGGGGAGCTGGATGTACGCAGCGAGCACCAATTCCTCGCCCAAGCCGGAGACATGGTCACCCGCGGGCACCGGTACCTGGTGCTGGATGTCACCGCACTGCGGTTCTGCGACTCGCGCGGCCTGAACTGCCTGCTGGCCCTGGAGTGGCTGTGCCGCCAATTCAGCGGTCAGCTCCTGCTGGCCTCCCCCGGCTCCCGGCTGCTGCACCTGCTGATGCTCGTCCAGGTACAGGAGATCTTCTCCTGCTACCCCACCGTCGGCCACGCGCTCAGCGCGGTCCCGCCCGCTCACCGTCCCGCCTGGCCTGCGGCGCCCCCGTGAGTTTCCCGCCGAGCAAAGGCCCGAGAGGGGATGGCGAGGATGGTGCGGACGGTCTTGTCGCCGTGTCGACGGCAGACGGTGTGCGGCCGACGGGCGAGAGCGTGGTCCAAGAGCATGCCGTGCCCGCCTCCGCGTTCGCTGTCGGGGGCGTGTTGGCGGAGACGATGCCGACTGGTGTCATCGATCTCCACGGTCACTCCGTACTCCCCGAAGGTCAGACGCAGTCGGCAGCAGTCATGGGCGTGGCAGACGGCGTTCGTGCCCAGTTCGGAGACTGCCAAGGTGGCGGCTTCCGCGCATTCGGCACCGGCAGCGCCGACGCCCTCCCTGGAGGAGTTCGACGGTGACCGGACCGGCAAGGCGGTGGTGCTTCTCGGCGGTGTGCTGGCGCACCTGCGCCGCCGCCTCCACCGCCAACGTGCCGTGACGTTCGGCCGGTTGGCGATGGCTGTCGGCGGACAGCTCGATGACGAAGTGATTGGGAACCAGGATGCGGGCTGTGCGGTAGTTCTCGCCGCAGACCGCCACAGCCTGGGCCGGTGAGGTCAGGAGCGTGACCGGCCAGTCGCTGAACAGATGGGCGGGAGCGTCGAGGGGGAGGATCTGGACCCTGACGGTTGGCAGTTCTCCCCGCGACAACAGAGCTTGAAGTTGATCGCGCATGACGTCGGGTGGGCAGAAGCGGCGTCGTAGCACCGACTCGCATAAGACCAAGCGCACGTCGGGTGGGGTCTCGTTGTCGAAGATTGCCTGCCGAGCCAGCCGGTTGGTGACGAACCTGGCCACCTCGTCATCGCCTGCGAGGGGAGAACCGCCCTCGACCAGGTAGCGGGCGTACTCCGCCGTCTGGAAGAGGCCGGGGACGATCGTCGGCGACCACTCCCTGATGATCACCGCCGAGCGCTCCAGCGCCATACGCCGCCGATGGAGCGACGGGAACGAGGACGCCACGGCCTCCTCATACAGCCGCTTGAACTTGCCGTCCGTGCCGAAGACTTGGTCCAGCCGGACGGGCAACGCCGGAGGGATCGGACCCTCGTACCGCTCTACCCGGGAAATCGTGCTCTTGGAAGTCCGCGTCATCCGACCCAGGTCGGTCTGTGTCAGCGGCTTGTCCGGGTACAGCTCGCGGGCGCTCTTGCACTCCTCTGCGAACCGACGGCGCGGGTCCTCCGCGTCCTCAGAGACGCTGCCGTCTCCCGCCTCCGCGCTCATATCTCCAGCTGACCACGCGCCTGGTCACGCGTCGTGACGTACCTGTTTTCACCTGGGTGCCCATGCCCAAAAGCGCTCGCCTGGACCGGAGTTGACGGCACGAGATGAACAGGTTCTGGCGTGGGAATTGCGCCGTCTCCGCCCCGATGCCTCGATAGCTCGCTCCGCGTACGCCGTCGGCGGCATCGGTCCGTACTCGCCCTTGAACTGCGCCATCCTGCGCGGTGTGAGGGCATGGCTGAGGCGGTTGGTGCCATGAGCATCGGAGAGCAAGTCCCCCCGGGCGTGGTTGCTCGGACCACTGAGCTGGAGCCTGTACCCGTCCCCGAGTGCGACGTATGCCAGGTCCTCGCCGCAGACCGCGAGGGCGCCCGCGTCAAGGGGCACCGGCTGACCGTTCGGAGCTGTAACGGCGTCATCGCAGGCCACCCGCACGGACGCGGCGGGTGCTCGCCTGATGACGCCACTCACTGAAGCGGAGACACCAGCGCAACGCCCCCTACTCAACTCCGAGGGAGGTTCTTGGCGGTGGGAGGAGAGAAGCCCGCTACGGCGGGTCCGAGGAAGCCGTCCGCACTCAAACGCCTCTGGTTCGCCGTCACGGCCTTCGCCGGGCCCGTCATGATCGTCTCCATTTCCGGTTCATGTGGTTCGTCATCGGCCAGGCGTTCCGCACCTGCTGCTGGACCGCCCCGCCCTCATGGACGAAGCCGACAACGGTTCCCCCTGGTACGGCACACCGATGAGGGCGGGGCCTCACCTGCCGGCCATGCCGGTAGTCCCGAAAGCCCCCGCCCGTCCGTGCCAGGCGGACAGCGACGGACGGGTGGGCCACTGAACCGCACCGGGAGCGCTGCGGGCGCCCCGGACCTCCTTCCTGGAGCCACCCAGCAGTCGCCGTGGCGAATACCACTGCTCGCCAGAAAAATCAGTCAGCGACGCTTTCAGGGGGGCTGCTGCACGATCGGGTGACATCTGAACTGGCTTGTCCTGTGGGGCGGGTGGGAAGGATGTCGTTGTGCCGAAGCCGTATCCGGAGGAGTTCCGCCAGGACGTCGTGCGGGTCGCGAGAAACCGCGATTCGGAGGTGACGTTGGAGCAGGCGGCCGCCGATTTCGGCGTGCATGTGATGACGCTGTCGAAGTGGATGCGCCGCGCGGACATCGACAGCGGGATGAAACCCGGTGTGACCAGCCAGGAGAATGCGGAACTGCGCGAGGCCCGCCGCAGGATCAAGCTGCTGGAGCAGGAGAATGAGGTCCTGCGCCGGGCCGCCGCCTATCTCTCGCAGGCACAACTGCCGGGAAAAGGATCTACCCGCTCGTGAAGGAGCTGGCCGCCGACGGAGTGCCCGTCGCGGTCGCGTGCCGGGTCCTCAAGCTCGCCCGCCAGTCCTACTGCCGCTGGCTCACATGCCCGGTCACCGACGCCGCGGCCGAAGCAGCACATCGCGCGAACGCGCTGTTCGACGCGCATGGTGAGGATCCGGAGTTCGGCTACCGTTTCCTGGCCGATATCACCGAACACCATACGGCAGAGGGGAAGGTGTATCTGTGCGCGATCAAGGACGCCTTCAGCAGGAGGATCGTCGGGTACTCCATCGATGAACGGATGAAATCCCGCCTGGCCGTGACCGCGCTGGACAACGCTGTGGCCCGGCGTGGCGATGTGGCCGGGTGCGTTCTGCACTCCGATCGCAGTTCGCAGTTCCGCTCGCGGGCATTCCGCCGGGCGCTGGAGCGGCACCGGATAGCCGGATCGATAGGGCGCGTTGGGGCGGCCGGCGACAACGCAGCCATGGAGTCCTTCTTCAGCCTCCTGCAGAAGAACGTCCTCGACCGCCGTTCATGGACCGGCCGACAGGAGCTGCGGACCGCGATCGTCACCTGGATCGAACGCACCTACCACCGACGCCGCCGACAGGCCGCTCTCGGACGTCTGACCCCCATCGAATACGAAACCGTCATGACCGCACCGGCACTTCAAGCCGCGTGACCGAACCTGTCACCCAAAGCTGCATCAGCCCCAGATGTGTCTCGTCATTCGAGAGTGGTGCGCGTGAAGCGGTACGCCCGGTGCGTCATCGGCTGCCTTAGGTGGGCACGTTCCAATAGATGGGGCACGCGGAGGGCGCGGAAGTCGAGGTGTCCCCACGCACAAAAAGAACTCCCAGACCCCTGGCCTGGGAGTTCGTATCTGAGCGGGCGACGGGAATCGAACCCGCGCTCTGAGCTTGGGAAGCTCATGTTCTACCATTAAACTACGCCCGCGCGGAGCCGGATGAGGCTCCGGCTCGACGTCGGACACTGTACCCCATCCGCGACCCCCGCCGCACAGGGCGAGGGGTCTTTTCGCTGTTGCGGCCGCTGGTCCGGGGAGTGGGAAGCGGCCTCGCGGGTGGGGAGTTGAGGCGTACGGTTGGCCGCGGAGTGCCGCTGGCGTCGGCGCCCGGTTCATCCCCTAATGTGGCCGTTCGTCGTCCACGTAACAGGGGAGAGGGAAGCGATGGAATCCACCGTCGTCCGGTGCGCCGAAGGGCACGTGTTCAGCACCTCGTCGTTCCCTATGCAGAACCTCGGCCGCGAGCGGATCGGCCCGGGCCGGCTGCTGCGGTGTCCGCGGTGCGCGCGCCTGCGGAACGCCGTGCCGGTGGGAGAAGAGCAGCAGCGTTGAGGCGTGCGCGCCCCGCCGCACAGGCCGCCGGGGCGCGCGGAGCGACGCGGGGCCGGTCCGATTGGGCCGGCCCCTTGTCGTACGCGTAGTCTCGGTCCGTGCTTCTCTCAGACAAGGACATCCGCGCCGAGATCGACACCGGGCGGGTGCGGATCGATCCGTACGACCCGGCGATGGTGCAGCCGTCCAGCATCGATGTCCGGCTGGACCGCTGGTTCCGGGTGTTCGAGAACCACCGCTATCCGCACATCGATCCGGCCGTCGAGCAGGCGGACCTGACGCGGATGATCGAGGTGGAGGGCGACGAGCCGTTCATCCTGCACCCCGGGGAGTTCGTCCTGGCCTCGACGTACGAGGTCGTGACGCTGCCCGAGGACGTGGCATCGCGGCTGGAGGGCAAGAGCTCGCTCGGGCGGCTCGGCCTGCTGACCCACTCCACCGCGGGCTTCATCGACCCCGGGTTCTCCGGGCACGTCACGCTGGAGCTCTCCAACGTGGCGACGCTGCCGATGAAGCTGTGGCCGGGGATGAAGATCGGCCAGCTGTGCATGTTCCGGCTGACCTCTCCCGCCGAGTTCCCCTACGGGGCGGCCGAGTGCGGGTCCCGGTATCAGGGGCAGCGCGGCCCCACCCCGTCGCGCTCGTTCCAGAACTTCCACCGCACGCAGGTCTGAGAAGGCCGCAGGTCCGAGAGGGCCGCACACACACCACGGGCGACAAGGCGACAAGGGCAACAACGTGACGGAAGAGCGCGAGAATCTCACGTACCCCCTCTTCGGGCAGGCCATCCGCGAGCTGGCGCAGACCGTCGCCGACGACGGTTACGAGCCGGACATCATCCTGTCCATCGCGCGCGGCGGCCTCTTCGTCGCCGGTGGCCTCGGCTACGCGCTGGACGTGAAGAACCTGCACGTGATGAACGTGGAGTTCTACACCGGCGTGGGCGAGACGCTGGACATGCCGGTGATGCTCCCGCCCGTGCCGAACGTGGTGGACCTGAGCCGCAAGAAGGTCCTGATCGCGGACGACGTCGCCGACACCGGCAAGACCCTCAAGCTGGTGCAGGACTTCTGCGCCGAGCACGTCGCCGACACCCGCAGCGCGGTGATCTACGAGAAGTCGCACTCGCTGGTGAAGTGCGAGTACGTGTGGAAGCGCACCGACCAGTGGATCAACTTCCCGTGGAGCGTGGAGCCCCCGGTGGTGCGGCGCGAGGGCCAGATCCTCGACGCGTGAGTGCTCGCCGCACGAGCATGAGCACGCGCCGCACGAGCCCGCGCCGCGTGCGTCCCCGACGCGTGATCGGGGGCGGCGCGGACTGATCCCGCGCCTCCTGGCCGCGCTTCGCGCCTCCTGTGCCCCTACGGGATGTGGCCTACGGGACGTCCCGTAGGGGGCCAAGTCCCCCGCGCCTGGCCCCCGTACGGGACATCCCTGCCCTTACAGCCCCTGCGGGTAGGCCCCGCCCGGGTCCGGCGGCAGGGGAGTGGCCGGGGCCGGGCGGGGGGTCTGGCGGCCGTGCTGGTGCCACTGCTGGACCAGCTCGGCGTAGATCGGCGCCTCGTGCCAGTGGGCCGAGGCCGGGTCGGCCTGGCCTGGGTCGTACGGCGGCTGTTGCTGGACACGCGCCCGTGGCCGTGTGCGTACGGCGTGCACGGTCGCAAGTGACAGCTCCCCGGCGCCCGTTGAGGTCTCCATGTCTGCCCCTGTGATGCGGAGTTCCGGTATCGGTCGGCCAGCGGCGGAACGTTACTGCCCCGCCTGACCCGCGGGACCGAGCACCGTTCCGCGCGGATCAACGACCGGTTCCCCGCGCGGATTTGCCCCGCAACACAATCGTTGCCGGGGGATGCCGGGAGCGGTGAATTGTGTGCTGATCGGCCCGATCGCCCCATGGGGCCGCGCCGCCCGGTCCGTACCGCCAAGGCCGGAAGTCGACGCACGTCGACCCAAGTGGCGCGAGAGGTCTTCCTTTTCTCGATACGGGCTAGTAATAACCGCCGGTAGCGGAATGCCTGCTGGAGGGAGACCCTCATGGCACGTGCAAGACCGGTACTGGCCGCGGCCGCGGCCCTGCTGACGGCGCTCGGCGGCGGCGCGCTCGCGTTCCCGCCCACGGCCCAGGCCCAAGCCCAGGCCCAGACCCAAGCTCAGACCCGGGCCGCCGCACCGTCCGCCCCCACCACGACCTCCGCCCCCGCGGCGGCGCCCAGCACCCCGCTGCCCCCCGAGCTGGAGAAGATCCGGGCCGCCGAGGCGCGGAAGCTGTACGGGGATCCGGCGGAGCGGCCCATGGAGCAGCGCAAGACGGCCCTGATCTCCTTAGGGGACAGCGAGATCTCGGGGGAGGGCGTCGGCACCTACGAGCCCGGAACCGATGGCCCTGACAACTGGTGCCACCGCTCCCCCGACGCCGCGGTGCACCGCACCGGGATCGGCGCGGACGTCACGTACAACGTGGCCTGCTCCGGGGCGAGTTCGGCGAACATCAGGATCGGCGGCAGCAAGCAGTACGCCGACGAGCTGGTGCAGAGCGACAATCTGGCGGTCAAGGCGCGGAACACCAGGCTGCGGCAGATCACGCTGATGGCCGGTGCCAACGACGACCTGCAGTTCGGGCCCGTGATGACGGACTGCGTGACCAGGTGGTTCACGCTTCAGGGGCGCTGCCGGCCGAAGTACGAGCCGGGGTGGCAGCAGCGGGTGGACGGCCTCGTGCCGAAGGTCGAGCAGGTGGTGGCCGACCTGCGGACGGTGATGCGGAACGCCGGGTACGCGGACGGGGACTACCAGCTCGTGGTGATGGGCTACCCGAGCCCGATCGGCCCGGACATCGAGGACAACCCGAACTTCCCGGGCAAGCTGCCCGGGGGCTGCACCGGGTACACCAGCGACTCCGCCTGGGGCCGCAACGCCGCCGTACCCGCCTTCGAGACCGGGATGCGCAAGGCGGCGAGCGAGGCCGGGGCCTCCTACCTGGACACTTCGCGGCTCTTCCACGGGCACGAGGTGTGCATGGAGAACCCCTGGGCCCGCGGGCTGCATGTGGACCTGACCAACCCCTTCCCGCCGGATGCCAACTCGGTGCGGCAGTCCTTCCACCCCAACGCGCGCGGGCACGCCGCCTTCGCGAGCTGCCTCACGAGCATGTACCTGGCGGGGAAGGACGGGGTGCGGGAGGCGTCCTGCGCCGATCCCGTAGGGGCAGGGAAGCCCGCGTTCCGCGTGGGCGCCTGGGACGACGCCTTCACGCCCCTGAGAAACGTCGGGACCGGGAGCTGTCTGGATGTACGGGGCTCCGGGACCCGTAAGGGGACCGCGGTCGGCGGCTGGGCGTGCGGCACCGGGCCGCAGGGCCGCCACCAGCGCAATCAGGGCTGGTGGCAGGCCGGGGGTTCGTCCGGCGGAGCCCTCTACACCGAGCTGACCCAGGACCGCTGCCTGGACGTCCCGGGCGCCGACTACCGCGCCGGTGTGCGGCCGGTGCTCTGGGACTGCACGGGCGCGGACAACCAGCACTTCGTGCGGGAGAGCAGCACCCTGCGGCCCAGGGCGGCGCGCGGCCTGTGTCTCACGCTGACCGGCGCGCAGGAGCCGCTGAGGCTGGAGCAGTGCGACGGCTCCGACAAGCAGCGCTTCACGTAGGGAGACCGGGAGACAGACGGCAGTGGGCCCCGCCGGGATGGTCCGGCGGGGCCCACGTAAGGCCAGTCCCTCAAGAGGCAGGGATCAGAGCGTGCCCAGCTTGATCAGCGCGAGCAGCGCGGCGAGCTGCACGGCGGAGGCGCCCAGCGCCTTCGGCCACGGCAGGTCGTGCGAGCGGCTGACCATCGAGGTGAAGAGGAAGCCGGCGAACACCCAGGTCACCCAGCCCAGCACCTGCACCAGTGGCGCCGTGCCGCCCAGGAACCACGCGAAGACCAGCCGCGGCGCGTCCGTCATCGACATGATCAGCATGGACAGTCCGACGGTCGGCTGCCAGGCGCCGTCGCCGCCGAACTGGCGGGCCAGCGTGTGGGTCACCGCGCCCATGATCAACCCGGCGACGACCACCGCGATCCCGGTGGTCAGCACGTACGGGATGGCGCTCGACAGGGTGGCGTTGAAGACCTCCTGGCGGGCCTCGGCGAGGCCGAAGACGGCCAGCAGCCCGTAGACGAAGGTGACGATCAGCGCCGGGCCCCACACCGGGTAGTCCCGCATCTGCCAGAAGGTCGCGTGCGGCCGCAGCACGATCCCGCTGAGCAGCTGCTTCCAGTGCAGCCGCGGCCCGGAGGGCGGCGGGGGGTTCCCCGGGCCGCCGGGCCCGTAGGTGCTGCCCTGCCCGTAGCCGTCGTCGGGGTAGCCCTGGCCCTGACCCTGGGTCGGCCCGTACGGGTCGGGGACGCTGAACGCCTGGGTGTGACCAGGGGTGTTGGCGGCATACGTGTTGTGGGAGCCGCCCTGCGGCGCGCCGTGCCCGCGCGGGTCGCCCAGGTACTCGGGCTCACCGTGCCGCGCGCCGCCCGCGCCGCCGGCCTGCGGCCACTGCGCCCTGGGTGCGGACTGCGGGGGCGGCGGAGCCTGCGGGGGCCGGCCGGGCTGCTGCCCGCGCGGTGTCCCCGGCGCCTGCTGCGGGGGCGGGGGGTACTGCCTCTGCTGCTGCGCGTTCCGGTTGTCCCGGCCGCGTCCGATCCTGAAACCAGCCACGTATCCGAACGTACCTCTTTCGCGGGGGTGCACAGCGGGACAGCGGCCAACGGTCGGTGCATTGTGGCCGATCCGGTACAACCCCTAGGGGAGATCCCGGAGAAACCCCCAGATGGCAGGCCCCTTCCCTCCCCTCAGGGGGCCGGTGGCCCCTAGGGGAACGGCGAGAACTAGGGGACCGGTGAGACCTGCCGTGCCCCGTCGTACCCCGGCAGCCACATCGCCAGGGTGACGACCGAGCCGTGGCCGTTGGCGCACTCCACGGTGAGCCGGTCGGTGACCAGCCGGGCCAGCCACAGGCCCCGGCCGCTCGGCGCCCCGTCCACACCGGGCGCCAGCTTGGGGATCACGTCCTCGGAGAAGCCGGGCCCCGAGTCCTCCACCCGGCACTCCAGCTCGGGCCCGACCTGCCGCAGCAGCAGCCTGCCGTGCCCGCCGGCGTGCTCCACGGCGTTCGTGGCCACCGCGTCGACGGCCACGATGAACTCGCCGCGGCGCGGTTCGCCGAGGCCGGCCCAGGCCGCGCACTCCTCGACCTGGATGCGGACCCGCGGCAGGTCGCGGGAGGTGAAGTGAAGTCTGCACAGGCGCTCATTGCTCAGCATCCGCCGACCTCCTCGACGGTAAGGGTGAGCGTGCGGATGGAGTCGGAGCCCAGTCTGCGGAGCGTACTGGCCTGGAACGGCGTGCAGTTCACGGTCACGCCCGTCCCCGCCTCGGCGGAGATGCGTAAGAGGTCGGCAGCGCAGCCCACGCCCAGGAAGTGCAGCGCGGTGAGGTCCACGGTGAGCGACTGCCGTGCGCCGGCCTTCAGCGCGGTGCGCACCGCGTGCCCGAAGTCCTCGCCGGTCGAGACGTCCGCCTCGCCGATCAGCCGCAGCGCGGGCGCGCCCTGCCGCGTACCGCTCACGCTGCGCAGCGAGCCGACCGTGTCCAGCAGGGTGCGCGGGTGGGCGCGCAGCATGCGCTCCAGCACGTCGTCGCTGAACCAGCGCTCGTCGTACGCGCACACCTCGCTGTACCTGCGGTCCTCGAAGAGGTGGTCGGCCGAGCACTCGCGCCACATCACGTCCGCCACATCGGTGCCGAGGTCGGCGACCCAGGCCATGTCGATGTACGCGCGGGTGGCCGGGTATCCCTCGCCGAGGGCCAGGTCGGCCTCCTCGATGAGCCGCTGCCACTGCCGCTCGGCGGTGAAGTCCCGGTCCGGGTGGATCAGCGCCCGCATGCTGCTGAGCACCAACTGGCCGTTCTCCCAGGCGCGTACGAGCGCCGGGGTGCGGGCCTCCAGGCGGCCGAGCATGTGCTGGCCGGTCACCTCGGGCGGCAGGAACACCAGGACCTTCTCGCCCTCGATCAGGCCCTGCCGCACGAACGCGCTGATCACGTCCCACTGCCCCGGCTCGGTGTCGTATGCCGCGAAGGCATGGTCGCCAGGCCGTATCCGCTGTACGGGGATAGAGCGGTCCCCGTACTGCTCCCCGTGTTCCGCCGCGCCGTCCGACACCGGGTGTCGCCTCCTCTGCCGCTGATCAGGAGGCTAGAGCGGTTGGGCGCCGAACGGTATCCCCCATGGCGGGTTGGTCCTAGTGGGCCGACAACTGACCGAATACGAACGGAGCCTGCCGTTCCCCGGCAGACTCCGTTCGTACGCTGCGGCGGACAACCCGCCGTGCTATGCGGTTACTTGGCCGGTTCGGGCTCCGGCTCCTCCTCCGAGGCGGGCTCGTCGGAGGGGTCGGCCGGCGTCTTGACCGAGTCCAGCAGGAGCTGGGCGACGTCGACGACCTGGAGCTCTTCCTTGGCCTTCCCGTCGTTCTTCTTGCCGTTGACCGAGTCGGTGAGCATCACCAGGCAGAACGGGCAGGCGGTGGAGACGATGTCCGGGTTGATGGACAGGGCCTCGTCCACGCGCTCGTTGTTGATGCGCTTGCCGATGCGCTCTTCCATCCACATCCGGGCGCCGCCGGCGCCGCAG
This sequence comes from Streptomyces odontomachicola, assembly GCF_039605595.1. Lineage (NCBI taxonomy): Bacteria > Bacillati > Actinomycetota > Actinomycetes > Kitasatosporales > Streptomycetaceae > Streptomyces > Streptomyces odontomachicola. Next base: position 10,131 of record NZ_JBCFOK010000009.1, on the reverse strand, counting down.
CAGAAGCCGCGCTCCTTGTGCCGGTGCATCTCCTCGTTGCGCAGGCCCGGGACCTTGCCGATGATCTCGCGCGGGGGCGTGTAGACCTTGTTGTGGCGGCCCAGGTAGCACGGGTCGTGGTAGGTGATCAGCCCGTCGACCGGGGTGACCGGCACCAGCTTGCCCTCGTCGATGAGGTGCTGGAGCAGCTGGGTGTGGTGGATGACCTCGTAGTGGCCGCCGAGCTGCGGGTACTCGTTGGCGAGGGTGTTGAAGCAGTGCGGGCAGGTCGCCACGATCTTCTTCGTGGCCGCCGGCTTCTTGGTCTCCGGGTCCTCGTCGTCCTCGCCGAACGCGGCGTTGAGGGTGGAGACGTTCTCCTCGCCGAGCTGCTGGAAGAGGAACTCGTTGCCCAGGCGGCGTGCCGAGTCGCCGGTGCACTTCTCGTCGCCGCCCATGATCGCGAAGTTGACGCCCGCGATGTTGAGCAGCTCCGCGAAGGCCTTGGTGGTCTTCTTCGCGCGGTCCTCCAGGGCGCCGGCGCAGCCGACCCAGTAGAGGTACTCGACCTCGGTCAGGTCCTCGACCGTCTTGCCGACGATCGGCACCTCGAAGTCGACCTCCTTGGTCCACTCCAGGCGCTGCTTCTTGGCGAGGCCCCAGGGGTTGCCCTTCTTCTCCAGGTTCTTGAGCATCGTGCCCGCCTCGGACGGGAACGCGGACTCGATCATCACCTGGTAGCGGCGCATGTCGACGATGTGGTCGATGTGCTCGATGTCGACCGGGCACTGCTCGACGCAGGCGCCGCAGCTCGTGCAGGACCACAGCACGTCCGGGTCGATGACGCCGTTCTCCTCGGCGGTGCCGATGAGCGGGCGCTCGGCCTCGTCCAGCGCGGACTGCGGGACGTTCTTGAGCTGCTCCTCTGTGGCCTTCTCCTCGCCCTCCATGGTCTTGCCGCCGCCGGCCAGCAGGTACGGGGCCTTGGCGTGCGCGTGATCGCGCAGCGACATGATCAGCAGCTTCGGGGAGAGCGGCTTGCCGGTGTTCCAGGCGGGGCACTGCGACTGGCAGCGGCCGCACTCGGTGCAGGTGGAGAAGTCGAGGATGCCCTTCCAGGAGAAGTCCTCGACCTGCGAGGCGCCGAACCTGACCTCTTCCTCGTTGTCGTCGTCCAGCGCGGTCTCGAAGTCGATCTCCTTGCCGCCCGAGACCATCGGCTTCAGCTCACCGAGGGCGGTGCCGCCCTTGGGGTCGCGCTTGAACCAGATGTTGGGGAAGGCCAGGAAGCGGTGCCACGCGACGCCCATGTTGGTGTTCACGGACACCGTGATCATCCAGATCATGGTGACGCTCAGCTTCACCATCGCCCAGAAGTACACGAGCGTCTGAAGGGTGCTCATGTCCAGCCCGTGGAAGGCCGCGACCAGCGGGTACGAGATGAAGTACGCGGGGTCGTAGCCGTCCACGTGGTGCAGCGCGCCCTCGAGGCCGCGGAGCATCAGGATCGCCAGGCCGATGATGAAGATGACGTACTCGACGAAGTACGCCTGCCAGGCCTTCGAGCCGGCGAACCGGGACTTGCGGCCCGCCCGCGAGGGCAGGTTCAGCAGCCGGATCACCATCAGCACCGCGATGCCGACGGTGGTCGCGAAGCCGATGAACTCGATGTAGAGCTCGTACGGCAGCCAGCCGCCGATGATGGGCAGCGTCCAGTCGGCCTGGAAGAGCTGCCCGTACGCGTTGATGATCGTGGGCGGCAGGGTGAGGAAGCCGATCGCCACGAACCAGTGCGCGACGCCCACCACGCCCCACCGGTTCATCCGGGTGTGGCCGAGGAACTCCTTGATGAGGGTCGCGGTGCGTTGCTTCGGACTGTCGGTGCGCGTCCCTGCGGGGATCGGCTGGCCGAGCTTCACGAAGCGGTAGATCTGCGCGACGGCTCGTGCCAAGAGCGCAACGCCGACCGCGGTGAGCACCAGCGTGACGACGATCGCGGCGAGTTGCATGGGGGCTCCTCGGACCTGCGGGGCAGCGTGCTCGGGCGTTCGCCTGCCCGAGCCTGCTCTTACTAAGCAGTAACTTATCCAGTCCGTACGAGATTACCCATTGTTCGCCGCGCGCTGTAGCCGCCCCGGCGGTGATTTGCGTCGCTGAGGGCACCCTGAGTGATCGCCCGCGTACGCCCGTACCGCAGCCGCCATCACGGCAGTCTTAAGCCTCTCACCTGCGAAAACGAAAAACTCCCGCATGAGAGTTGAGTCCAGGTGACTAAGGTCCTTTGACGCACCGCGATCCGTGGTGCACTCTTGAGTCAGCTTCACTCAAGACATTGGCTGGAGGAACACGAAATGGCACGTGCGGTCGGCATCGACCTGGGTACGACGAACTCCGTCGTCAGTGTGCTCGAAGGCGGTGAGCCCACCGTCATCGCGAACGCGGAGGGTGCCAGGACCACGCCGTCCGTTGTCGCCTTCGCGAAGAACGGCGAGGTCCTGACCGGTGAGGTCGCCAAGCGTCAGGCGGTCACCAACGTGGACCGGACCGTCCGGTCGGTCAAGCGCCACATGGGCACCGACTGGAAGATCGACCTGGACGGCAAGGACTTCAACCCGCAGCAGATGAGCGCCTTCATCCTGCAGAAGCTCAAGCGGGATGCCGAGGCCTACCTGGGCGACAAGGTCACCGACGCCGTCGTGACCGTCCCGGCGTACTTCAACGACGCGGAGCGGCAGGCCACCAAGGAGGCCGGCGAGATCGCGGGCCTCAACGTCCTGCGCATCGTCAACGAGCCCACCGCCGCGGCACTCGCCTACGGCCTGGAGAAGGAAGACCAGACGATCCTGGTCTTCGACCTCGGCGGCGGCACCTTCGACGTCTCGCTGCTGGAGATCGGCGACGGTGTCGTCGAGGTGAAGGCCACCAACGGCGACAACCACCTCGGTGGTGACGACTGGGACCAGCGCATCGTCGACCACCTGGTCAAGCAGTTCCAGAACAGCAACGGCGTGGACCTGTCCAAGGACAAGATGGCCCTCCAGCGCCTCCGCGAGGCCGCTGAGAAGGCGAAGATCGAGCTGTCCTCGTCCTCCGAGACCTCGATCAACCTGCCCTACATCACGGCGTCCGCCGAGGGCCCGCTGCACATGGACGAGAAGCTGACGCGCGCTCAGTTCCAGCAGCTCACCCAGGACCTGCTGGAGCGGTGCAAGACGCCGTTCCACAACGTCATCAAGGACGCGGGCATCGAGCTCTCCGGCATCGACCACGTGGTCCTCGTCGGCGGTTCGACCCGCATGCCGGCCGTCGCCGACATGGTCAAGGAGCTGACCGGCGGCAAGGAGGCCAACAAGGGCGTCAACCCGGACGAGGTCGTCGCCATCGGCGCCTCGCTCCAGGCCGGTGTCCTCAAGGGCGAGGTCAAGGACGTCCTCCTGCTGGACGTCACCCCGCTGTCCCTCGGCATCGAGACCAAGGGCGGCATCATGACCAAGCTCATCGAGCGCAACACCACGATCCCGACGAAGCGTTCGGAGACCTTCACCACGGCCGAGGACAACCAGCCCTCGGTGCAGATCCAGGTCTTCCAGGGCGAGCGCGAGATCGCGGCGTACAACAAGAAGCTCGGCATGTTCGAGCTCACCGGCCTGCCGCCGGCTCCGCGCAACGTTCCGCAGATCGAGGTCACCTTCGACATCGACGCGAACGGCATCATGCACGTGTCCGCCAAGGACCTGGGCACGGGCAAGGAGCAGAAGATGCAGGTCACCGGCGGGTCCAGCCTGCCGAAGGAAGACATCGAGCGCATGATGCGCGAGGCCGAGCAGTACGCGGAGGAGGACCACAAGCGCCGCGAGGCCGCCGAGACGCGGAACCAGGCGGAGCAGCTGGTCTACACGACCGAGAAGTTCCTCGAGGACAACGCCGACAAGGTGGACGCCGAGGTCAAGACCGAGGTCGAGACCTCCGTCAACGACCTCAAGGAGAAGCTCAAGGGCGAGGACACCGCGGCGATCCGCGAGGCCAGCGAGAAGGTCGCGGCCACCAGCCAGAAGCTGGGCCAGGCCATGTACGCCGACGCGCAGGCCGCGCAGGGCGGTGCCGAGGGCGCCGAGGGTGCCGAGGGCGCTTCCCAGGCGGGTGCCGCCGGTGCCGGTGACGCCAAGTCCGGCCAGGACGACGACGTCGTCGACGCCGAGATCGTGGACGACGACCAGCAGAAGCCGAAGGACGGTGCCGCGTGACGGAGGAGACCCCGGGCTTCGACAAGAAGTCCGATGTCCCCGCCGACGCCGCCGCACAGCCCGAGGACGCTGCGGCGCAGGCCGCCGGGTCCGCCCCCGCCGACGAGGCGGCGGGCGGCCCGGCGGCCCCGGCCGGGGACCTGAGCGCAGAAAACGAGCACGACATGCAGGACGCCCAGGACGCCTCGCTGGTGGCCCAGCTGGACCAGGCCCGCAGCGAGCTGCACGAGCGCACACAGGATGTCCAGCGGCTCCAGGCGGAGTTCGCGAACTACCGGCGCAGGGTCGAGCGGGACCGCGCCTCGGTCAAGGAGACCGCGGTCGCCAATCTGCTCACCGACCTGCTCCCGGTGCTCGACGACATCGGCAGGGCCCGTGACCACGGCGAACTCGTCGGCGGCTTCAAGTCGGTGGCGGAGTCGCTGGAGATGGTCGCGGCCAAGATGGGCCTGATGCAGTTCGGCAAGGAGGGCGAGCCCTTCGACCCGACCGTGCACGAGGCGCTGATGCACTCGTATTCGCCCGAGGTCACGGAGACCACGTGCGTGCAGATCCTTCAGCCCGGGTACCGGATCGGCGAGCGTACGATCCGCCCCGCGCGGGTCGGCGTGGCCGAGCCGCAGCCGGGTTCCGCGGGCGCGGGAGACGGGGAGCCGGCCGGTGACGAGGAGAACGGTGGCCCGGACGAGGGCTGAGAGGCGTTCGGCGGGTACGACAGGTAATAACAGCCAGCGGGAGGAGGGACGTCGGGGATGAGTACCAAGGACTTCATCGAGAAGGACTACTACAAGGTCCTCGGCGTCCCCAAGGACGCCACCGAAGCCGAGATCAAGAAGGCGTACCGCAAGCTCGCCAGGGAGAACCACCCGGACGCCAACCGCGGTGACCCCAAGGCGGAGGAGCGCTTCAAGGACGCCTCCGAGGCGTACGACGTCCTCGGCGACCCCAAGCGGCGCAAGGAGTACGACGAGGCGCGCTCGCTGTTCGGCAACGGCGGCTTCCGGCCCGGCGGGGCCGGCGGCCAGCCGGGCGGCGGCAGCTTCAACTTCGACCTCGGCGACCTGTTCGGCGGCGGCCAGCCCGGCGGCACCGCGGGCGGCCCGGGAGCGCCGGGCGGCTTCGGCGGGCTCGGCGACGTCTTCGGCGGCCTCTTCAACAGGGGCGGCGCGGGCGGGCGTACGCAGCCCAGGCGGGGCCAGGACGTCGAGTCCGAGGTGACGCTGAGCTTCACCGAGGCGGTGGACGGCGCGACCGTTCCGCTGCGGATGTCCTCCTCGGCCGCGTGCAAGGCGTGTTCGGGCACCGGCGACCAGAACGGCACGCCCCGCGTGTGCCCGACCTGCGTCGGCACCGGACAGGTCTCGCGCGGCACGGGCGGCGGCTTCTCGCTGACCGATCCGTGCCGCGACTGCAAGGGCCGCGGCCTCATCGCCGAGACCCCCTGCGAGACCTGCAAGGGCTCGGGCAGGGCGACCAGTTCGCGCACCATGCAGGTGCGCATCCCCGCCGGGGTGTCCGACGGGCAGCGCATCCGGCTGCGCGCGAAGGGGGCTCCGGGCGAACGCGGCGGTCCCAACGGCGACTTGTACGTGGTGGTGCACGTGGACGAGCACCCGGTGTTCGGGCGCAAGGGCGACAACCTCACGGTGACCGTCCCCGTGACCTTCCCCGAGGCCGCGCTGGGCGGTGAGATAAAGGTCCCCACCCTGGGCGGCCCGCCGGTCAAGCTCAAGCTGCCGCCGGGCACGCCGAGCGGCCGCACCATGCGGGCGCGCGGCAAGGGGGCCTACCGCAAGGACGGCACCCGGGGTGATCTGCTGGTCACCATCGAGGTGTCGGTGCCGAAGGATCTGACCGACAAGGCGAAGGACACCCTGGAGTCCTACCGCGACGCGATGGCGGGCGAGGAGGACCCGAGGGCGGCGCTGTTCAAGGCCGCGAAGGGAGACTGACGGTGGATGGCCGGAGCGGACGCAGGCGCAATCCCTACGAGCTGACCGAGGAGACGCCGGTCTACGTCATCTCGGTGGCCGCACAGCTCTCGGGTCTGCACCCGCAGACCCTGCGCCAGTACGACCGTCTCGGGCTGGTCTCGCCCGACCGCACGGCCGGGCGGGGCCGCCGCTACTCCGCGCGGGACATCGAACTCCTGCGGGAGGTCCAGCGGCTGAGCCAGGACGAGGGCATCAACCTGGCCGGCATCAAGCGCATCATCGAGCTGGAGAACCAGGTGACCGCCCTGCAGTCCCGGGTCGCCGAGCTCCAGCAGGCGGTGGAGGGCGCGGCGGCCGCCATGCAGCAGCGCGAGGCGCAGGTGCACGCCTCCTACCGGCGCGACCTCGTGCCGTACGAGGACGTGCAGCAGTCCAGCGCGCTCGTGGTGTGGCGCCCCAAGAAGCGCCGCGACTGAGAGCTTCCGTGCCCATGACCCCGACCCCCTCCGTACGGCGTACGGAGGGGGTTTCGTGCTCTGCGGCCGCTCACCCGGGGTGCTGTCACATGGTGCGGCCGGTCACTTGAGGCCGCGGCTCATGGTGCGGCTGACCGCGATGTGCAGGAGCACCCGCTCCGGGTTGGGCCGCGGCGGGCGGCCGTACCGCTCCTCGTAGCGGCGCTCGGCGTCGGCGATGTCCTCGGGCGCGGTGCGGACCGTGGCGGTGCCCTCCAGGGTGGCCCAGCGGCGGCCGTCCACCTGGCACAGGGCCACGCGCATGCCGTCAGCTCCGGCGGCGGCGACGTTGCGGGCCTTCTTGCTGGTGCGGCTGGCGACGACGCGCGCGGTGCCGGTGCCGGGTTCGTACGTGACGCTCACGGGCACCACGTGCGGGGTGCCGTCGGGGCGGTGCGTGGTGAGCGTCGCGTAGTGGCGCTCCCGCCAGAACTCCAGGAAGGCGTCGGTGTGCTGGGGCGCGGAATGCGTGGTCGTCATGGGAACGAATCTAGTTCCCCGAAGGTTGAGTGGAATAGACTCAACTTGCTGGATGCTGAGGTAAGCAGAGAACGCCTTTCGTGGCAGGCAGCAGGACAACGACATAGGAGGAGAGCACGACAGTGGACGCCGAGCTGACCAACAAGAGCCGGGACGCGATCAGCGCGGCCAACGACCGCGCCGTCGGGGACGGTCACCCCGACATCACCCCGGCCCACCTCCTGCTCGCCCTGCTGGAGGGCGAGGACAACGAGAACATCCAGGATCTGATCGCCGCGGCCGGCGCCGACCAGGCCGCGCTGCGCTCGGGCACCGAGAAGCTGCTCGCCGGGCTGCCCCGGGTGCAGGGCTCGACCGTGGGCAAGCCGCAGCCCGACCGCGAGCTGCTGGCCGTGATCGCGGACGCCTCGCAGCGGGCCAAGGAGCTGGGCGACGCGTATGTCTCCACCGAGCACCTGCTGATCGGCGTGGCAGCGAAGGGCGGCCAGGCCGGGAAGCTGCTGTCGGACCAGGGCGCCGACGACAAGAAGCTGCTGTCGTCCTTCCAGGAGTCGCGCGGCGGCAAGCGCGTGACCAACCCCGACCCCGAGGGCACGTACAAGGCGCTGGAGAAGTTCGGCACCGACCTCACCGCCGCGGCCCGCGAGGGCGGGCTCGACCCGGTGATCGGCCGTGACCAGGAGATCCGCCGCGTGGTGCAGGTCCTCTCGCGTCGTACGAAGAACAACCCTGTGCTGATCGGCGAGCCCGGCGTCGGCAAGACGGCCGTCGTGGAGGGGCTCGCGCAGCGGATCGTGAAGGGCGACGTGCCCGAGTCGCTGCGCGACAAGACGCTGGTGGCGCTGGACCTGGGCGCGATGGTGGCCGGCGCGAAGTACCGCGGCGAGTTCGAGGAGCGCCTCAAGACCGTCCTCTCCGAGATCAAGGAGAGCGACGGGCAGGTCATCACCTTCATCGACGAGCTGCACACGGTGGTCGGCGCGGGCGCGGGCGGCGAGTCCGCGATGGACGCGGGCAACATGCTCAAGCCGATGCTGGCCCGCGGCGAGCTGCGGATGGTCGGCGCGACGACGCTGGACGAGTACCGCGAGCGGATCGAGAAGGACGCCGCGCTGGAGCGCCGCTTCCAGCAGGTGCTGGTCGCCGAGCCCACGGTGGAGGACTCCATCGCGATCCTTCGCGGTCTGAAGAGCCGGTACGAGGCGCACCACAAGGTGCAGATCGCGGACGGCGCGCTGGTGGCGGCCGCGGCGCTCTCGGATCGGTACATCACCTCGCGCTTCCTCCCCGACAAGGCCATCGACCTGGTGGACGAGGCCGCCTCCCGCCTCCGTATGGAGATCGACTCCTCGCCGGTCGAGATCGACGAACTCCAGCGCTCCGTCGACCGCTTGAAGATGGAGGAGCTGGCGCTGGAGAACGAGACCGACCCGGGCTCCGTCGAGCGCCTGGAGCGGCTGCGCCGCGAGCTGGCCGACCGCGAGGAGGAGCTGCGCGGGCTCACCGCGCGCTGGGAGAAGGAGAAGCAGGGGCTCAACAGGGTCGGCGAGCTCAAGGAGAAGCTCGACGAGCTGCGCGGCCAGGCCGAACGCTCCCAGCGCGACGGCGACTTCGCGGCCGCCTCGCAGCTTCTGTACGGGGAGATCCCGGCGCTGGAGCGTGAGCTGGAGGAGGCGTCGGCCGCCGAGGAGGAGGCCGCGTCCCAGTCCGGCGAGGACAAGGACACCATGGTCAAGGAGGAGGTCGGCGCGGACGACATCGCCGACGTGGTCGCCTCCTGGACCGGCATCCCGGCCGGGCGGCTGCTGGAGGGCGAGACCCAGAAGCTGCTGCGCATGGAGGACGAGCTGGGCAAGCGGCTGATCGGTCAGTCGGAGGCCGTGCGCGCGGTCTCGGACGCGGTGCGGCGCACGCGGGCCGGGATCGCCGACCCGGACCGGCCCACGGGATCGTTCCTCTTCCTCGGCCCGACCGGTGTCGGCAAGACCGAACTCGCCAAGTCCCTCGCCGACTTCCTCTTCGACGACGAGCGGGCGATGGTCCGCATCGACATGAGCGAGTACGGCGAGAAGCACTCGGTGGCACGGCTGGTCGGCGCGCCTCCCGGGTACGTCGGGTACGAGGAGGGCGGCCAGCTCACCGAGGCGGTGCGGCGGCGCCCGTACAGCGTGGTGCTGCTGGACGAGGTGGAGAAGGCGCACCACGACGTCTTCGACATCCTGCTGCAGGTGCTGGACGACGGGCGGCTCACCGACGGGCAGGGGCGGACGGTCGACTTCCGCAACACGATCCTGATCCTCACCTCCAACCTGGGCAGCCAGCATCTGATGGACCCGCTGGAGAAGGAGTCGGAGAAGAAGGAGAACGTGCTGGCGGCTGTGCGCGCTTCCTTCCGGCCCGAGTTCCTGAACCGGCTCGATGATCTGGTGGTGTTCTCCGCGCTGACCGGGCCCGAGCTGGAGCGGATCGCGCAGCTGCAGATCGACAGCCTGCAGCGGCGGCTGGCCGAGCGGCGGCTGTCGTTGGAGGTCACGCCGGCGGCGCTGGAGTGGCTGGCGCGGGAGGGCAACGACCCGGCGTACGGGGCGCGTCCTCTTCGCCGCCTCGTCCAGACGGCGATCGGCGATCAGCTCGCGCGCGAGATCCTCGCAGGCGAGGTCAAGGACGGCGACACGGTCCGCGTCGACTCCGTCGAGGGGTGGGACGGGCTGATGGTCGGCGCGTCGACGCCTTCGCCGTAACCCCTCTCCCGCCGCGGCGGCGGGTGACCACAGCGGCAGCGGTCGGCGGTCTGAGCGCAGCGTGCGCTCGGGCCGCCGGCCCCGTTGGGTGCGGGGTGGCGCGGGTGCGGGGGGGGGGGGGGGGGGGGGGTGGGGTCCGCGGTGGCCACCCGTACCCCCCCCCGGAACCCTTGCCCACAGCACGGGGGTGGGGTGGCGGAGGGGGAAGCCCCCAGCGGGCCGCCGCGCATACGGGGGA